>NZ_JBYOJT010000004.1:0-596607 GCF_057798875.1 Cupriavidus sp. 94F1 | reverse complement strand
GGGGCTGCTCCTAGTACGAGAGGACCGGAGTGGACGTACCGCTGGTGTACCTGTTGTCTCGCCAGAGGCATCGCAGGGTAGCTATGTACGGAAGAGATAACCGCTGAAAGCATCTAAGCGGGAAACTCGCCTGAAGATGAGGATTCCCTGGAGGCTTGACCTCCTTGAAGGGTCGTTCGAGACCAGGACGTTGATAGGCTGGGTGTGGAAGCGCAGTAATGCGTTAAGCTAACCAGTACTAATTGCCCGTAAGGCTTGATCCTATAACCAGTGTGTTTGACCTGGTTAGACCAGAGTCCGCGTGTGCCACAGGCATACAACACAACCCCCTTACTACACCCCAGATTCGCTGCGCTGATGCATGTCAGCGCGGCAACCCCTCATGCCTGGTGACCATAGCGAGTTGGAACCACCCCTTCCCATCCCGAACAGGACCGTGAAACGACTTTGCGCCGATGATAGTGCGGACTACCCGTGTGAAAGTAGGTCATCGCCAGGCTCTTATACCCAGAACCCCCAAGCCCCAAAAGCTTGGGGGTTTTGCTTTGGCGCGGCCGGAACGTGCGAGTGAATTCGACAACGCACATCTCATGGCGCACTCGGCATCGGTGCAAATGCCTCGGTGCCCGCGTATGATCGGCGCTGACATGACCGCCGAAAAATTCTCCTCCGACGACACCGACGCTGCTGCCGATACCGGCACGGCTATCGAACTCAGCACTGATACGGTCTGGTTTCTCTATCTGCTCGAATGCGAAGGCAATTCGATCTATACCGGCGTGACGACTGACGTTAGCCGTCGATATGCCCAGCATGTAGCCGGTATCGGCGCCAAATACACACGTGCTCGCAAGCCGCTACGGCTGCTCGGCTGGATGGCGTTTCCGAATAAGTCCGAAGCCCTCAAGGCGGAAATCCGCACCAAGCGGATGACCCCGGCCCAAAAACGTGCGATGTGCGGCACGCTGCAGCAAACGGCCGCCGCTGTAACGCAGCCGGAGCCGGATTCCCCCGCTACCGTCGATTCGCCATAAAAAACGCCGGCCAATGGCCGGCGTGTGGCTGTGTGGATCGGACCTTGTCAGACCACGATCAGGTTCACGTCGATATTGCCGCGCGTGGCATTCGAGTACGGGCACACCTGATGGGCGGCTTCCACCAGCTTCTGGGCGGCTTCCTTTTCCATGCCCGGCAGCGAGATCTTCAGTTCCACCTGAATACCAAAGCCCTGCGGAATCTGGCCGATGCCGACGGCACCTTCGATCTTCGCATCAGGCGACACCGTAATCTTCTGCTGGCCGGCGACAAAGCGAATCGCACCGAGGAAACAGGCCGAATAACCGGCCGCGAACAGTTGCTCCGGATTCAGGCCGTTGCCAGCGCCGCCCATTTCCTTGGGCACTGCAAGCTTGACGTCCAGTTGGCCATCCGACGTCGTGGCGCGGCCGTCGCGGCCACCGGTTGCGGATGCGTGGGCGGTGTACAGGACTTTTTCCAGTTTCATTTGCACTCTCCTAGATTTGCCCGGGGGCGGGCAGCAGTTTCAAGATGCCGACCAAGTCGGCTGTCAATCTTCCGATCGCGCGTCTTCCAACGTCGACCGTAAGCCATGCAGTCGCGATGTCAGGGCCTGGATCTCTTCCACGGAACACTGCATCGCGCACAACAACCGTTCCGGGATGTCGGCTGCGACATTTCGCAGTTCACGCCCGGCATCCGTCAAACTGACCAGCACTCGACGCTCGTCTTCGGCGTCGCGTCCGCGACGCACAAGCCCCGCCGACTCCAGCCGCTTCAGCAGCGGCGTCAACGTGCCCGAATCGAGCGTCAGCCGACCGCCCAATTCCGAAACGCTTACCTCGTCGTGCTCCCACAGCACCAACATGACCAGATACTGCGGATAAGTAAGTCCAAGCTCACCCAGAATCGGCTTGTAGAGCTTGGTCATGGCCAATGACGTCGAATACAGGGCAAAACAGAGCTGCTGATCCAACTGCAGCCAGTCACCTGTCTTGGGAGGGGTCGTCGTTCGCGTCGTCATGGCTATATCTTATACACAATTAAATTGTGTGCAAGATAAATTTTCTATCGGCCCTATGAAGGATAGGGGCGGGCCGTGACAGATCAAAGCGGATCAAAGGCTGATGCCGTACGACCCTCGTACAGTCGGCCAGTGACAAGCCTTAAGTCTGGTTTAAGTGTGGGTGCATAGGATGGCCCTGTCGCGCCAACACCCGGCGCTGTCCCTCATCCAGAAAGGAAAGCACCATGATTCGCCAGACTCTTGCCCGTTCCGCAGTCGGTGTTGCCGCGCTTGCTGCCCTGGCCGGCGGATACGCCTATCTCCAGAAAGACGCGATCACACCCGGCTATGCAGCGCCGACCCCGGCCGTTGCGACCGCCGCCGCCGTGGCCACCCCGACTGACTTCTCGGGCATCGTCGACCAGTACGGTCCCGCTGTGGTCAATATCAGCGTGACGGCCCGCGCGCAGCGCACCTCGGCGCAAGTGCCGTCGGGCATGGACCCGGACGATCCGCTGTTCCAGTTCTTCAAACGCTTCGGGCCGCAGTTCCAGGGTCCGCAGAGCCAGCAGCCGCAGCTTGTGAAAGGCCTGGGCTCGGGCTTTATCGTCAGCCCCGATGGCCTGATCCTGACCAATGCCCACGTGGTCGACAACGCCACGGAGGTCACCGTCAAGCTGACCGACCGCCGCGAGTTCAAGGCCAAGGTGCTGGGCAGCGATCCGCAGACCGATATCGCCGTGATCCGTATCGATGCCAAGGACCTGCCGACGGTGCGGCTCGGCGATCCGTCGAAGATTCGTGTCGGCGAACCCGTCCTGGCCATCGGCTCGCCCTATGGCTTCGAGAACACGGTGACGGCGGGCATCGTCAGCGCCAAGTCTCGTTCGCTGCCGGATGACACCTACGTGCCGTTCATCCAGACCGATGTGGCCGTGAATCCGGGCAACTCGGGCGGCCCGCTGTTCAACCAGCGTGGCGAGGTCATCGGCATCAATTCGCAGATCTACAGCCAGACCGGCGGCTATCAGGGCCTGTCGTTCGCGATTCCGATCGACGTGGCCAGGAAGGTCGAGCAGCAGCTGGTGGCTCACGGCAAGGTGACGCGCGGCCGCCTTGGCATCTCGGTGCAGGAAGTCAACCAGGCGCTGGCGCAGTCGTTCAAGTTGCCCAAGCCGGCCGGCGCGCTGGTGAACTCGGTCGAGCCGGACAGCCCGGCCGCGCAGGGCGGCCTGAAGCCCGGCGACGTGATCGTGCAGCTTGGCAATGACGTGATCGACCACTCCGGCGATCTGCCCGAGCACGTGGCAGACCTGCAGCCCGGCACCAAGACCGATCTCAAGGTGATTCGCAAGGGCGAGCCGCTGACGCTGAGCGTGAAGATCGGCGCCGTGAAGGACAGCGCCGTGGCCCAGGGCAAGGGCGGTGGTGAAGTGGGTGGCCGTCTGGGCCTGGCCGTGCGGCCGTTGACGCCGGCCGAAAGGCGCGACAGCGGTATCGATGGCGGCCTCGTGGTCGAAGACGTGGCGGGGCCGGCCGCGCGTGTCGGCATCCAGCCCGGCGATGTCATCCTGTCGCTCAACGGCACGCCGATTTCGTCGGCCGAGCAACTGCGTTCGCTGGTGTCGAAATCGGGCAAGCAGGTGGCCCTGCTGGTGCAGCGCGACGACGCGCGGATCTTCATTCCGCTCGACCTCGGCTGACCTCTGGCGCAAGCGGTTTACGCTTCGCAAAACACGTATACGGCAGGTATACGACAGGTGTCCGGCGGGCGTATACGTATACGCGTATACGCCCGCAAACCCTTGCCAGAAGCGGAATTCCGGGCGACAAAACGCCCCAAAGAGATGTTTGAACGGGTATGATCTCGACTGCGATGCATGAAGCGTGTGGTGACTCACGTCACCACTTCAGGTTCTTGCTGAATCGACAGAAGAAGGAAGTCTATGCAGTTGGATTTCAACCGCGCCCCCATCTCGCCGGGCACCGATCTGGCGAGGCGCCTGGCGCCAGTTGCCAGAAAGGTGACGGCACGTCGGCGCAAGAAGGAAGTCCCGCCCCACTGGGAGCGCGGCTACCGCTCCCACTACTACCGTAACGAACGTGGCGACAAGCTCGGCGAAGTCCGCTTGTCCGATCGCGGCGATCTGCCCGTGGTCTACCATTGGGCGGCCGGCAACTATTCCGGCGCCGAGGGCTCGCTCGCGCATGCACGTGCCCGTGTGGAAGAAACGGTTGGCTTCGGCATGCGCCAGCTGTCGTTGTTCTGAAGCTGGCGTTTCAACGATTCCGCCAGACAGTCCGTGACTGAACCGCGTGCCTGACGCAGGCATGCATGCTTTCTGCGATGGCCTGCCCGCCGCCATTGCCGCGCTGTCGCCAGCGTCCCGGTAGTACCTCCTCCGCATTGCATCTCATTGCATCTGCCAGGCTAGTCCAGCCGGCGTTGCACAAGCATGAAGACCGCAGCCACCAGCGCGATCGCGGCAATCAACCGATAGAGATCCTCGCAGGCAATCAGCCGCGCCTGTTGGTCGACGATCGCAGCCATTTGCGCCAGGGCGCCGGCATGCGCCTGCCCGGCATCGAACCCGCGCGCCGCCAGCAGGGACTGTGCCGTGTGCATCCAGCCGTCGGTTTCGGCCGGATGCTGGCCGATGGCATGTACCAGGCTCGTATGCACCGCGAACTGGCGGTTCTGCAGCAGCACCGCGCCCAGCGATGACGCAAACGAACTGGCAATCTGCCGCACCAGGTTCTTGCTGCGATACCCGTGCGCAAAGTCATCGCCGCTCAGCGTGCGGAAGGTCAGCCCGGCAATCGGGATGATGACCATCACGCCGAACAGCCCCTTGGCGATGAGTCCGGGCACCAGGGCCGCCGGGGCGATGTCCGGTGGCATGAACGAGAAGAACGCCATCGCGGCCGCCATCAGCAACAGGCCTGTCACCATCACCGGTTTCTTGTGCGTGAGCCGGCGCGCCACGCGCAGGTAGACCCAGATGCCCACCAGGCTGATCAGCGCGGCCAGTGTGTTGAGCCATCCGGTGGTGGCCAGCGGAAAGCGCAGCGCCTGCTCGGCATAGATCGGAAATACATAGCTGCTCAGGTTGCTGATCATGTAATAGACGAAGTACATGGCCAGCCCCGTCATATACACGGGCTGCCGCAGCGCGCGCAGATGCAGCACCGGTGTGTCGTGATGCCACTGCTGCCAGAGGAACACACCGAGCAGGGCCAGCGCAACCGCCGCGGCCACGCCCACGCGCAGCGGATGCGAAAAGATGTCGAAGCGCGCTTCGGTCATCGACGCCTGCAACGCGACGACCGCCACGCCGAACAGCAGCAGCGGACCCAGCGCCGGACCTTCCTGATCGGCGCGGGGTTCGGCATCGGGCAGCAGCAGCCACGTGCCCACGGCGGCCAGCGCCGCGAACGGCAGCACGCCGTAGAACACGTCCTGCCAGACGCCGTGCTCCACCAGTTCGGCAGCGAATGCCGGCGCCATGGCCGATGCGCAAAATATCCCGAGCATAAAGAAGCGTGACGCGCGTGGCCGGTCGGCGGGCGCGAACATCAGGTTCACCAGGATGCGGCAGCTTGTGAACAGCGCGCCGCCGCCCACTCCCTGCATGAAGCGGGCAACGACCATTTGCGGCAAGCCTGAGCTGGTGGCCGCCACGACCGTGCCGGACATGAACAGCAGCAGCGATCCGGTCAGGTAGTAACGGTACCCGAAACGCTGCGCCAGCCATTGCTGCTTGAGAATCATCATCATGCTGCCGACCGCGTATGCGGCCTGCACCAGCGCGAAGCTGCGCGGGTCCGCGTCGATGCCGCCGACGATATGGCTCGACGCAAACACGAACATGATGTTTTCGAGGAACTCGACACCCGTGGTCAGGCCCAGCAGCATCATGAGCAACGTCTGCCGCTGCCGATGACTGAGCAGCCGCAGCCAGCGCATGCCGGCGCGCAAACGGTGCCACGGGCTTGCCTGCATCGTCACGGCTTGCCTGCTTCCAGCGCGGCCAGATGCTCGTGCAGCGTGCCAAGGTCGCGCGTGGCCGAGGCCAGGCCGTCCGGGCCCAGTGGCGCCCACGCCTGGCCATAGGCGGCATGCACGGCGGGCGCGGCGCGATCCAGCAGCGCGTGGGCGGCCGGCGTCAGCGTCAGTTCCAGGCTGCGCCGGTCGTGTTCAGACGTCTTGCGTTGCACCAGGCCGCGCGCCTGCAGGCCATCGATCAACCGCGTCATCTGCGTTCGCGTGGCGTCGATGGACATGCCGAGTTCCGATGGCATGGTCGGCTCGCCCGCGTCGATCGCCAGCATGCTGATCACCAGGTATTGGCTCAGGTCGAGTTCGAACGGCGCCAGGGCGCGCTCGATGTGAAGCCGAAGCAACCTTGCGGAACGCAGCAGCAGACGCGAGGCCATGATGAGGTCACGCGGGGCGTCGGGGTGCTCGGCGCAGAACCGGTCGATGCGGCGTTCAAACGACATATCAGTTTCATCTGTAATAGTTACGAATGAAACTATATTCGTGGATCTGTGGCCCCGCAAGGGCGTCCGGCTGGACGGTGTGGACGGCCAGCCGGACGATCCGGCGTTTAAAGGATCTGCGGTATCCGCACCACTCAGCCGCGTCTCAGGCTTCGTCCCAGTTCGCGCAACGCCTTGCGCAGTCGGGCGACGATGTTGGCCTGGGTCGTCGCATCGGGCGCGCCATAGCGCCAGGCCACATAGATGTCAGTGAACGCTCGCACTGAGGATGCAGCGTGTGGCAGTGCGGTTTCGGCCCGTGTCGCGAAGGCGTGGGGCCCTTCCGCCATGCCGCGCGCAATGCCCTGGCGCGCCAGCGCGGCGCAGTACCGGTCGTACAGCGCCTGGACAGGATCCACACGACGGCGGCGCAGCCACATCGGTGCCAGCGCGGCCAGGCTCAATAGGCCGATGCCGACGGCCAGCAACTGTGGCAGCCGGTCGCCCAGACCGGCCTGTTCCAGCAGGCGGTATTGCTGGCCGCGATCGTATTCGAGCACCCAGCGTTGCCATTTGTAGGTCAGACCGTCGAAGCCCCAGCGCAGCTCGCGCAGCCAGCCCGGCGCGCGGAGGTCGCGCAGCGCCCCCAGGTCCTCGCTTGCCAGCGCCGCATCGACGCCGCTTTCCACGCGGCTCGGTGCCACGGCGCTGGTGGGGTCCACCCGCACCCAGCCGCGTCCGGCCAGCCAGACCTCGGCCCAGGCATGGGCATCGGACTGGCGGATGACATAGTGATTGCCCAGCGGGTTGTACTCGCCGCCCTGGTAGCCGATCACCACGCGCGCGGGCACGCCGGCGGCGCGCATCAGGAAGACGAAGCTGCTGGCGTAGTGTTCGCAGAAGCCGCGCCGTGTATCGAACACGAAGCTGTCGACCTGCGCCTTGCCCAGCGGCGGCGGCGACAGTGTGTACGCGAATGGCGCCTCGGCGAACAGCCGCATGGCGGCCTGCACGCGCTGCCATGGGTCGGCGTAGCGCGCCATCCAGCCGGCGGCCAGCGCGCGGCTGCGCGGGTTGCCTTCGGGCAGCGCCAGCGACAGTTGCAGCGCGCGGCGGGTCAGCGGCTGCGGCACCCCTTGCAGCCATGACCGCGCACGATAGCGCAGGGGCCGGTCCACCGGGCTGCGGGCAAAGAATTCACCGTCGGCCGAGTGCCAGGCGGCCAGGCTGTCCGACACCGCCACGCCACGGTCCAGCAGATAGAGCCAGGTCTTCTGCGTGGCCTCCAGCGTCACGTTGTACTCGCGCGGACCCGCTCCGGCCGGCCCGGCGGCGACGTCGTCGCCACCGTCCCCCTCGTCGCGCAAGCCCGCAGCCTGTCGCGTCGGCGGTTCATCGTCAGGCCGCCACGCCGCGCCGTCGTAGTTCCACAGCACCCGGGCGCGCCAGTACAAGGCGCTGACGGGCAGCGCATCGCCGTCGATATCGGCGCGGAAGGCCACCTCGGGCGAGCGGATCAGTTGGCCGATGCTGCCGGGGCGCATCGTGTCGCTCATGCCGGTGCGCCCGACTGGCTCGGATTGCGGCAGGCGCCAGAGCGGATGATCGAGCCGCGGAAACAGCACGAACAGGAACAGCGCCCAGGGCAGGCCGAACAGTGCCATGCGGCCCAGCAGCGGCCAGATGGCCAGGCGCCCACGCGCTTCAGGATGATGGAACAGCAGCCAGTTGCGCAGGATCCACGCGCCGATGGCCATGCTGTAGAGCGCCAGCCAGAACGGCTGGTCTTCCAGGTACAGCGTCAGCAGCAGATAGAACGACAGCTGCGTGACCAGCGTGGCATCGGCCAGCGCCCGCGTTTCCAGCAGCTTGAGGATCACGAACGCGGCCAGCAAGGCCACGCACAGTTCGCGCCCGAGGCCGCCCCCGCCGCGCCAGACCAGCGCCCCGGCAATCAGCAGCACCAGCATCGCCGTCGTGCCGACGATCAGCTTCGACGGCAGCGGAGCCCGCTGGCGCCACAGCAGCCAGCGCCATGCCAGCAGCAATACCAGCAGCACGCTGACGGACACGGGCAGTGAACGGGCCTGCGGCGCCAGCACCAGCGCCAGCTGGCCGATCAGCATGCCATGCTCCTGATGGCCGAGCGCGCGGGGTGGAAGCGATGCCTTCATGGCGCACGCCGCTCCGGCCAGACGGCCAGCGCCTCCAGGCAGGCGCGGCGATGGGTCGCGCCGTGACCCGCCGGAATTTCCACGCCCGGCAGCCGCAGGCCGATGTCGAACTGATCACCGGCGGTCAGCAGCCATGCACACAGCCGCGACAGCCGGGCCTCGGTATCCATCGTCGTCGGCAAGGCATTCCAGTCGATCCAGCATCCCGGCAGGCGCGGCACCTGGCCCGCGCGGCTCAGCCAGCGGCCGGTGCGTGCGCTGTGCTTCCAGGCGATGCGATGCAGCGGGTCGCCCGGACGATACCTGCGCAGCTGGTCGATGCCGTCGTCGGACACCGCGCCGATGTCGCCGTCGTCGCCGTCCTGGTCGGGGTGGGCCACCACCGGCAGCGGCGGCGCGTGTGGCTCGGGCGCGGGATAGACGCACGTGGTGACCGGGAAATCGGCGTAGCTCCAGACGCGGAACAGCCCGAACGGAAAACGGCTCGACACCGTGACGCGCGGCAACGCCAGCCGGCCGCGCCGCGGCGCAGCCATGCGGACGGCCAGCACGCCCTGGCCCAGCCCATCCAGCGTCAGTGCCGGCGCGGCCTCGGCCACACCACCGGACGACGCAACGGCTTCGATGCCGATGCGCGCACCGCTGTCGTGGTTGGCGACATTGAGCGCGAACACCGCCACATCGCCCGCAAACGGCGGCGACACGGGCCCTGCCGAGATTTCGAGATCGAGCAGGTTGCGATAGGCCATCCACATGCAAGACATGCCGATGCCAACCAGCAGGAATGTCAGGGCGAAACCCAGGCTGATGTTGTAGTTCAGCGATGTGACCAGCATGGCCAGCAGCAGCAGGGCAAAGCCGAGCCCGCTGCGGGTCGGCAGGATATAGAGATGGCGCCGATCCAGCGTGACCACGCCATTGACGGGCTTGCGCGGACGGCGGGGGCGCGGCGTTGCCACGCCTGCCTGCGCGGTGCGGTGGGGTGCGGATGCCTGGGGCGCCTTCACGGACGCCGATGGGGCACGTGGCATGGTGGGGTGCGTGACGCGGAAAACGTCGCGCTTCAGGGAATCGCCACGCCAGCCATCAGGCGATCCAGCGCGGTGGCCGCCTGCCCGGCCGGCAACAGCCGATGCGCGGCCACGGCGGCGAACACCGCCTGCACGTCCTCGGGTACCACCATGTCGCGCTGGTCGAGCAATGCCCAGGCGCGCGCGCAGGCCAGCAGCGCCAGGCCAGCGCGCGGCGACAGGCCGGCCACGAAGCCGGCTTCCGCACGTGTGGCCTGCACCAGCGCCAGCACGTAATCCACCAGCGCCGGGCTGGCGTACACGCTGCTGGCCGCGGCCTGCAGTGCCAGCACCTGGTCGGCATCCATGACGGCCGAGGCCTCCTGCGCGGCGGTGCCGCCCAGATAGAGCACGCGCTCGAAGGCGGGGTCCGGGTAGCCCAGCGAGATGCGCATGGTGAAGCGGTCCAGCTGCGATTCGGGCAGGGCATGCGTGCCGATCTGCTCCAGCGGATTTTGCGTGGCGATCACGAAGAACGGCGCCGGCAGCGCGTGCGTGACGCCGTCGTGCGTCACCTGGCGTTCGGCCATGGCTTCGAGCAACGCACTCTGCGTCTTCGGCGGGGCGCGGTTGATCTCGTCGGCCAGCACCAGCTGCGCAAACACGGGGCCACGATGGAACCGGAAATTTCCGGTGTCGCGCATATAGACGGAGACGCCCACCAGATCGGCCGGCAGCAGGTCGCTGGTGAACTGCACGCGCTGGTACTGCAGGCCCAGGGTTTGCGCCAGCGCATGCGCGAGCGTGGTCTTGCCCACGCCCGGCACGTCTTCGAGCAGCAGGTGGCCGCCGGCCAGCATGCATGCCAGCGCCAGCCGCACCTGGCGCGGCTTGCCCAGCACGATGCGGCCAAGCTGGTTCTGGGCCTCGGCCAGTGAGGCGGTAATCCTGGGTCTGGCTGTCACGTTAGGCGGCCTCGATGGCGGGTTGGCGATGACGTTGCGATGCCGCCGGATGACTGGGTCGGGCGCAAGGTCCGGCAAGGTCCGGCCATTGTAGCGGCGTGGAGGTCGCATCGGACAGTGGGTTTCCGCACGGTTGTACGCGACAGACAGTCCGGGAATGCACCGGAATCGGGCCTCCGCCGCGCCGGATCTCGCGCGTTCTGGCATCATCGAACTGTTGGCACCCTGCCACTTTTCAGAATCGTCCTAGCCGCTGCAATGACTGCTTCGCCACCGCGCGTGTCTGGCGCGCCTGCCTCACTCGATTTCGACTCTTCAGCGCCGCTGGCCGACCAGGCGGCGCTGGCCAGCCTGGCCCGCGAATTCCATGCGGGCGGCTATATCGTGCTGCGCAACTTTGCCAGCGAGGCCACGTGCGCGGCGCTGGAGGCCGTGACCCGCGAGCATCTGGCGGCGGCCGTGCCGCCGGTGGAGTTCGAGGCCGACCTGGGCTACCCCGGAGCCCCGGCCACGCGCCAGGCAGCCGGCGGCAACACGGTGCGGCGGCTGCGCCAGGCGTATGGCCGCGACGAGGTCTTCCGCCGCTGGGCCAGCCATCCGCAACTGGTGGCAACCGTCGAGGCGCTGCTGGGCGAACCCGCCCGCCTGACGCTGGCCCACCACAACTGCGTGATGACCAAGCACCCGCACTATGGCAGCCAGACCGGCTGGCACCGGGACACGCGCTACTGGTCGTTCATGAAGCCCGATCTGGTCACCGTGTGGCTGGCGCTCGGTGACGAAGACGAGCGCAACGGCGTGCTGCGCGTGATTCCAGGTTCGCATCGTGCGAAGCTCGATCCGGCCCAGCTTGACCCGGCCGAATTTCTGGTAGAGGCGCACCCGGCCAGCCAGATGCTGCTGAAGGGGGCCATGCCGCTGGCCTTGCATCGCGGCGACGTGCTGATGTTTGACAGCCGGCTGTTCCATGCGGCAGGCCGCAACGATTCCGAGGCCGTGAAGCTGTCAGTGGCGTTCGCCTATTTCGGCGCGAGCAACCGCCCGGTCACCGGCTCGCGATCGGCAGAGTTTGGCAGCGTGGAGATGCCCCCGGCCGCGCTTTGACAGCCGCTGGCCGCCAGGCAAAAAAAAAGCCGCCCGGTTGGGCGGCTTCTTGTTTGGTCCCGGGCCGGGGTCAAACAGCCTTGTGACGCGAGGCGTTGCCGCGAAACAGTGCCAGCAGGTCGGCCAGGCGCAACGGCAGCAGCGGCGAAGCATGGCGGACGGCGTCCCGGCGTGCGAAGTGGCTCAGAAGCTGCTCGCCCACCGGACGGTCGAGGTACGAAGCATCCGGGTAGTTCATGGACATTCCCTATTGCGGTCAAGAAACGCCTACAGTATACACTCTGATGGTGCACTGCGCCATTTCCTGGTGCGCAACATGGGATTGCCTGATTCGAAGTGGTGCGTAGAAAGCCGGGCAACATGGGTCCGGCAGCGTGCTCGGGGAACGGCTGCCGGCGCTTATCGCTATCAGGCGGGCGGGTGTGCGTTGGCCGCCGCTTCGGCGCCGTTGATCGATTCCACGGCCTTGGCCGCGCTGTAGACGTGCCGCGTGGCCAACAGCGATGCCAGATCGGCGTCGCCGGCAATCACGGCCTGCAGGATCTGCGCGTGCTCGTCCCAGTTCAGGCGGGCGCGGCTCAGGTTCGCCGGGGCGAACAGCAGCGCGGTGCGTTCGCGCAGCGACCGCATCATGTCCTGCAGCACGCTGTTGGCGGCGATATTGCCCAGTACCTCGTGAAAACGCGAGTTCAGTTCGACAAATCGCTCGGTCTGGCCGCTATTGACGGCATCGTTGCCTTCCTCAAGGACCTTTTCGAGTTCCGCGATCAGTGCCGGGTCGCGACGCTGGGCCGCCAGCTTGGCGTTCAGCCCTTCCAGCGTGGCCCGCACTTCCACCATTTCGCGCGCGATATTGGGCGACAGGCGGGCCACCGATGCACCGCGCCGCGGCTCGATGCGCACCAGCCCTTCGGCCGCCAGCGCGCGCAACGCTTCGCGCACCGGGATGCGCGACACGCCCAGTTCCAGGGACAGCGTGTTTTCCACCAGACGTTCGCCCTGTTCGTACTGGCCACCCAGGATGCGTTGCCGCAGGGTGTCCGTGACCAGCGCGAACAGGGGGGAATGCTGGGCGCCCAGGCTTGCGGCCGGGGTGTCCGGACCCGGCTTCAGGGCAGCGGTGGCGTCGTTCATGATCGGGATCGGCCGTCGGATATCGGTGATGGGCCGCGGTCGAAGGGCCGCAGCGTGAATGCCGCTATTGTATACCGTCACCTCCTCATTGAAGACATAGGGTAGACATCTACCGGCATTCCGCCGGTGTGGCGTCCGGCCTCCCTCGGCCCTTTCAGCCCTTTCCGCCTGCCTGGCGCTTCACCCTCCCGCGTGCTGGAACGTGAAGCCGTCCGAATACATGAACGGCGCCTGCGCCCCCAGCACCATGAACGTCTGCTTGGCGTCGTGGATCATGTTCGGCGATCCGCACAGATAGATGGCGTGCTCGGACAGGTCGCCCAGGTCTGCGGCCACGGCCTCGTGGACATAGCCACGGCGGCCCTGCCAGCTGTCGTCGGCGCGCGATAGCACCGGGACGTACTGGAAGTCATAGAGCCGTTCGCCCCAGGTGGCGATCTCGTCGTGCAAGTACAGGTCCGCCGCCGAGCGCATGCCCCAGTAGAGCCACACCGGCGGGCAGTCGGGATCGTCCATCAGCGATTCGAGCATGCTCTTGATGGGCGCCAGACCGGTGCCCGTGGCCACCATCAGCAGCGGCCGGTAGTCTTCCTTGCGCAAGCTGAAATTGCCATGCGGCAATTCCACGTCGAGCCGGTCGCCCGCGCGCAACTGCGGCAGTTGCGTGGACGTGAAGCGGCCGCCGGCGATCTGCCGGACGTGGAAGTCCACGGTATTGCCCGCCGGTGCCGACGCCATGGAGAAACTACGATGCGTGCCATCGTCCATCAGCACCTTTAGGTATTGGCCGGGCGCGTAGACGAAGGGCTCGTCGCCGGGCAGCGCCAGGCGCAGATGCATGACGTCGGGGCCGAGCGGCGCCACCGACAGCACGGTGGCCGTGGCGCGCCGGGCCGGCACCTGCGGGCCGGCCGCGCGTGCGGTGCTGATGACCAGGTCGCCGTCGGGCCGCGCCTGGCATGCCAGCGCAAACCCGTCGGCGTGCTCTGCCTCGGTCAGCCCCATCGGGAAATCCTCGTACGAGACCGATCCCTGCACCACGCGCATGCGGCACGTGCCGCAGCCGCCAAACGTGCATTCGTGCGCCAGTTCCACGCCGCAGCGCAGGGCGGCGTCGAGCACCGATTCACCGGGCGCCACCATGAACACCTGTTGCGTTTCCGCAATCTCCACCCGATGGGACATGACGATTCCCCCTTGCTTACTTCTTGATATCGGCCTGCGCCAGCACGGTCAGATCTTCGGCAGCCAGCAGGTCGCGCAGGGCTTCCAGCGCGGCGACGCCACATGCGGTGTCCTGTTCGCCGTTGCCGCCCGACAGGCCAACGCCGCCGATCACTTCGCCATTGACCACGATCGGGTAGCCGCCCACGAACACGGCGAACTTGCCGTCGAAGCTCCACTGGATACCGAATGCCTCGTTGCCGGGCAGCGCCGGACCGTTCGGCGCGGTGTTGAACAGGTGCGTGGACCGCTTGTGGCCGGCCGCGGTGAACGCCTTGTTCCACGCAATCTGCGGCCCCGTGATACGCGCGCCGTCCATGCGTTCGAGCAGCAGCGGGTAGCCGCCTTCGTCGACGATGCAGACCGATTCCAGCACGCCGATTTCCTCGGCCTTGCGCACGGCGGCGGCCACCATGTGGCGCGCTTCTCTCAGTTCCAGCTTGATGGCTTTCTTCATGGCTGTTTCCTTAATTTGTGTCGGACTGCCTGGCTTCAGACGCCCTGGTAGACCGTTTTGATCTGCGTGTAGAACTCCAGCCCGGCGCGGCCCGATTCGCGGAACGTCGATGTGCTGGACCGCTTCAGCCCGCCAAACGGCGCGTTGACCAGGTTGCCCGTGGTGGTGCGGTTGATCTTCACGGTGCCTGATTCGATGTCGCGGGCAAAGTCGTGCATGTAGCGCGGATTGCGCGTGGCGATGGCGGCGGAAAGCCCGTACTCGGTGTCGTTGGCCTTGGCAATGGCGTCGGCGTAGCTGTCCACTTCGATGATGGCCAGCACCGGGCCGAAGATTTCCTCGCGGGCAATGCGCATCGACTGCGTGACGTCGGTGAACACGGCCGGCGCCACGTAGAAGCCATTGGCGAAATCGCCATCGGTCAGCTGCTGGCCGCCGCACAGCAGCGAGGCTTCCTGCTTGCCAGCCTCGATATAGCCCAGCACGGTCTGCAACTGCTTGCGCGTGGCCAGCGGGCCCAGGTCCATGCCCGGGGTCATGCCGCTGCCGATCTTCAGCGCCTTGACCTTGGCCACGAGTTTGTCGGTGAAGGCCTGCCTGACCTCGCGCATCACCAGGACGCGGCTGGTGCCGGTGCACGCCTGGCCCGACAGCGACAACCCACCCTTGACGGCAAGGTCCACCGCGCGGTCGAGATCGGCGTCTTCCATCACGATCAGCGGATTCTTGCCGCCCAGTTCCATCTGCGTGCGCGTGGTCATCGGCACGGACTTGTGGATCTGTTCGCCGGCCTGCGTCGATCCGGTGAACGACACCGCCCGCACGGCCCGCGATTCGACGATGGTCGGGCCCACCTCGCCGGCGCTGCCGGTCAGGAAGTTGAGCACGCCCTTCGGGATGCCGGCCTTGACGAACGCCTCGGCCAGGCGATAGCCGGACAGCGGCGCATCGGACGACGGCTTGAACACCACGGTGTTGCCGGTGATCAGCGCGGGTGCGATCTTGCGCGCCGGAATCGACACGGGGAAGTTCCACGGCGAGATCACGGTGACCACACCCAGCGGCTCGCGCAGGCTGTACACGAGCATGTCCGGGTCGTCGTTCGGATAGCTTTCGCCGCTGAAGGTCTGGCCTTCCACCGCGTAGAAGCGCAGGGTTTGCGCCGAACGCATGATCTCGTCGCGCGCCAGGTTCAGGGACTTGCCTTCCTCGCGCGTCAGTTCGGCGGCGATGGCGTCGGCGTTGGCTTCCAGATGAGCGGCGGCGTCGTTGAGAATCTTCGCGCGCTTGCCGATCGGCGTTTTCTTCCAGCTGTCGAAGGCGGCGGCTGCGGCGGACACGGCGGCGGCGGCATCGCGCGCGTCGGACGCCGCGTGGCGGCTGACGATGTCGCGCGTGTCGGCGGGATTGATGTTGTCGAGCGTGCGGCCGCTGGCGCTATCGCACCATTCGCCGTCGATGTAGTTGCGGTACGTCTCGGTCATCTTGCGGGGCCTTGTTCGGGTTCGGAGAGACGCCGGACCAGCGCCGCGCAGGGCGCCGGGTCCGGACTTCCTGACAGGTATGCCTCAGGCGGCAGCGGCTTCCGGCTTGGTGTCGACGTAGTCGTAGTACAGCGCGGTCGTGTACAGCAGGCGCATCTGCGCGCCGATCTCGCAGATCTTCAGGCAACGCTGCTGCAGCTCGGGCGTGTTCGCGTGTTCCAGCACGATCTGGTAGCCGCGTTCGCCGTGGATTTCGTCGGACACGATGTGCAGGTCGAAGAACTCCACCTCTTCGTCGGTGAAGCCGTACTTTTCGCGCAGCGTCGGGGTTTGCTTGCGATAGATCGACGGCACCTGCGATTCCAGGCCGACCACCAGGCCGGCCACGGCCACCACCGGGTCTTCGCGCATGGCCACCGCGTAGCACCAGCTCTGCAGGCCGCGCGTGGTCGGCGACATGTTGTCGGGGCTCACCACCCGCTCACGCGTGGTGCCGCAGGCTTCGGCAAAGCGGATCAGCAGGTCGGTGTGGCGGTCGCCGCCGATTTCTTCCTCGTACATGTTGGCCAGCAGGAAGTCCTTGGCCTCGGTCATGTGGTCGGGCGTGCGGGCGTAGATATAGCCCAGGTAGTCGGCGAACGGGCCCACGTAGTGGTAGTGGTTCTCGGCCCAGCGCGCCAGGTGCTCGCGGCTCAGCGTGCCGCTGGCCCATGCCTTGCTGAACGGCGCCTGATTGGCGCTCTTGCCTTTGATGGCGTTTTCCAGGGCGGCGCGGAATTCTTCACGGTTCATCAGTTCAGCCATTTTGGGGACTCCTGTTTGTCTGCGTTCGGGGTGGAATGAATTTGTATACTTTCTACAACGTCGTTCAGGCGATAAAAAAACCGCGCGCACGCGGCGACTTCCGGTGGTGCGAAATCAGGCGGCGGCAGCCTCCGCCGCAGTGATGCGCTGCCAGGCCACGCCTGCCAGCGCCACGTCTTCCAGGCCGACACCGACCGACTTGTAGATCACGATGTCGTCGGCTTGCCGGCGCACCGCGCCGGTATCAGTTCCATTCAGTAGTACATCGGCCAGTTCCACGACCTTGTCGTCGGGCAGCACGGCCTTGTCGGCCAGCACCAGATCGCCGGCTTCGCGCAGCGACTGGGGCCGCCATTCCACAACCACGGTGGCGGCGCGCGACAGCAGCGTGTCGTCGAGTTCGCGGGTGTGCGGCAGACTGGAACCGATGGCGGCCACGAACGTGCCGGGCTTGACGATGGCGCCCGAAAACAGCGGCGTGGTGGAGCGCGAGGCGGTCACGATGATGTCCGCCGCAGCGGCAGCTTCCTCGGGTTGTGCGAAGGTCACCGGGAGGCCGCACTGCGCAGCCAGACGCTCGGCGGCGGCCGCATCGGCATAGGGATCGCAGACCAGGATGCGTTTGAGCGGCAACGCAGCGGACAACTGCAACCCATGCTGCACCCCCTGCGTGCCGGCGCCGAACAGGGCCAGCGTTTCGGCATCGGCTCGGGCCAGCCGGCGCGCGGCCAGCACCGTGCAGGCCGCCGTGCGCAAACGCGTGATGGCGCCGGCGTCGAACGAGGCCAGCGGACGCCCGTCAACCGTCGAAAACAGCAGGATGACAAACGAGAACTGACCGGCGATGGTTGTATACACCTTGGCGCCGGCGACCTGCTGGGCGGGAATGACCGCGCCCAGTGTCGAAAGCTTCACGCCGCCGGCTTCCGTGCGGATGCGTTCCTGCATGGCGGCCTCGCCGCGCCCGAAACTCTGGAAGGCTTCGAGCATCGCGGCCTGGGCATCGGCGGCCGTGACGTGGCGGTCGATCATCGCGTCGGTGACATGGAGCATGGTGAAATCGTCTCGGAAGCTATTTCGGTATACAGTCTACACATAGTTTCGAAGAAAACCACAGGGTTTTCCCGGGGCGTGCGGCATGTCCGGAGTGGTGCGGAATGCGCGCAAACCGTGCTTTCAGGCCAATCTCCGCACCGATCGGGTGATTTCCCTAGGTCGCGCAGTTTTCGCTTGTTTCGAAGTGAGCGCGGGATATAGTATACAAAAACAGTCGCACGACAGAATTCTTATACCGCCCCCACAAGGGCCTCCAGGAAAGGGGAGCCTCATGCAACATGCTGTTGAGATTGGCCTGGCACATTGGGTGTATCTGCTAGGCGTGGCCGTGATCGTGTTGACCATGATCCTGCGGGCCAATGTCGTGGTGCCGTCCATCGTCGGCACCTTCCTCGTGATCCTGGCCATCACCGGCAGCCCCATCAGCGCACTGGGCGGCATCTTCTCAGCCAGCCTGGTGGCGGCCAAGGAGCTGTTCAATATCTTCCTGGTGATTGCGTTCATGACGGCGCTGCTCAATGCGCTGAAGACGCTGCGGTCCGATATCCGCATGGTCGAGCCGTTCCGGGTGGTGATGAAGAACGGACACAGCGCCTACTTCATCCTGGCTGGCATCACCTATGTCATCTCGCTGTTCTTCTGGCCCACGCCGGCCGTGCCGCTGGTGTCCGCCATCCTTCTGCCAGCCGCCATTGCAGCGGGCCTGCCGCCGCTGGCGGGGGCCATGGCCATTGCCATCGCCGGCCAGGGCATGGCGCTGTCGTCGGACTACGTGATCGGTGTGGCGCCGGGCATCAGCGCCAAGGCGGCCGGCGCGGCGGTCAGTGCTGCCGTGGTGGCCGACCGCGCGCTGATCCTGTCGATCATCACCGGCGCCATCGCGCTGTCGCTGGCCTACCTGTCGATGCGCCGCCATATCGTGCCGGCCAGCGGCGCGCTGCTGGATCGCTGGCAGGCCCGCGCCACCGGTGCGGACACCGCCGTGGAGGCCACCGGCACGTTCGACAAGGCCGAGATCGCACGCGGCACATCGCATGAAGAGCCGCTGGCCACCGACGCGAACATCGAGCAGAGCCTGGCGATGGTGGCGCGCCGCCGTGTGAAGTGGTCCAAGTTCTTCGCCGTGCTGACGCCGCTGGCGTTCATCTGCGTGGTGACGCTGATGGTGCTGCCGAAGATATCGTCGGGCATGCCCGACCTGAAGGGCGGCGCCGCCGCGGCACTGGTGGGCGGCGTGGCCGCGCTGCTGATGATGCTGGCGACACTGGCCGCCGAAGGCCCGCGCCGCATGCTCGACGTGTGCCCCGACCACATCACCGACGGCTTCGTGTTTGCGTTCAAGGCGATGGGATCGGTGCTGCCGATCGCCGGTTTCTTCTTCGTGGGTGCCGGCGAAACCGCCGCCCAGATTCTGGGTGTGGACGCGGGCCGCGCACCGAGCCTGCTGTTCGAACTGATCCAGGCCTACCAGCACATGATTCCGGACAACCACGTGCTGGTGGCGTTCGGCGTGCTGCTGGTGGGGATGATCACCGGCATCGACGGATCGGGCTTTGCCGGTCTGCCGCTGACCGGCACGCTGGCCGGTGCGCTGGGTCCGGTGGTCGGTTTCGACTCGGCCACGCTCGCGGCCGTTGGCCAGATGGGCGCGGTCTGGACGGGCGGCGGCACGCTGATCGCGTGGTCGTCGCTGATCGCCGTGGCCGGCTTTGCCCGTGTGCCGGTGCTCGATGCGGTGCGGGCGCTGCTGTTGCCGGTATTGGCCGGCCTGTTCGTCTCCACGATCTGCGCCATGTTTCTGTGGCGTTGAGCCGAGTCCTTCCAGATTAAAGAAATAGCTATGCCGAAAGTCACCTTCCATAAGAACGGCCAGGTATTCGTCGACGAGGTCAAGCCTGAGACCAATCTCGTCGTGCGCGCCGGCATCAAGCAGTTTCCGTATCCGAACCTGCGTTACGAATGCGGCATGGGCAAATGCTCGAAGTGCGCCTGCAAGGTGCTGGCCGGCGCCGAACACCTGCCGCCGCCCAACTGGAAAGAGAAGAAGCAGCTTGGCGAGCGGCTGGACCAGGGCTTCCGGCTGGCCTGCCAGATCTGGCTGACCCACGACATCGAACTGGAACAGCCCGAGATGGTGGTTTCCGCATGTTCGTGATCCTGACCAGCAAGCCGGGCCAGTTTCGCACCGAGGCCGTGCCCGGCGTGGAACCCCGCGAGACCTGGGAATACCTGTTCTACGGGCGACCCAAGGCGATTTTCGTGATTGCCGAACTGACGGAAACGCAACAGCCGGTGAAGGTGCGCGTGATCGAGGAATCCTCCGTGCCCGACGCCGACCCCGTGATCAACCACGTGCCGACCAAATTCCTGGAGCGTTTCGACACGCTCGACGCTGCCCACGATGCGCTGCAGAAGCTCGCGCACTTCGGCAGCATGGATCTCTCGATAAGGAAACAATGATGCAGGCCGACACCGAAGCCGATGCCACCGTGACCGAACACACCGACACCCACGGCGCCGCCACGCCACAGACGCGCACCGTCGAAATCACGTTCGTGACCAACAGCGGCAAGACCGTGACCGCGCCGGAAAACAGCAATCTGCTACGTGTATCGCTGCGCGAACAGGGCGGGATTCCATTCAAGTGCGGCGGCGGCATCTGCGGCACCTGCAAGTGCCGGATCGAGCAGGGCCTGGAACACACCGACGCCGTCAAGCCCAAGGAGCGCAAGCACCTGAACGACGACGACCTGGCCGCCGGCTATCGCATGGCATGCCAGACGTTCATCAAGGGCGACGTGGCGGTGTCGTGGGAACCCAGGACGGGGCCGCGGTAATCGAGGCCGGAAGCGGCTGGAAGGAAGATGGAATGCGGGGGTGGAAAGATCGCCCCCGCATTCGCTATTTGGTTACAGCAGCGTTCGATGTCCCCTGCACCTGTTCCGCCCCGTAAGTCTTCGTCAGATAATCCACGATCGCCGGAATATCCTCGTCCTTCAGCGGCGCGCCAAACGGTTTTTTCATTTTCTTGACGGTGGCGTCCCAGTACGCGCGGGTCGATGTCGATGGCTGCGTGGATACGTACTGGGCCGAATGGCAGGTCATGCAATTCTGCAGCGCCAGGTGATAACCGGGCAGTGTGCTGGGTTTGTAGCTGGCCGTTTCCTGCGGCAGCTTGATTTCCAGTGGGCGGGCATGCGATGACCCGGACGCCACGGCCATTGCGCAGGCGATGGCCAGCATGAAGGTGTGGTGCGGTTTCATGATTGGCCCCCTCAAACAACCAGAATGCGCGTGGATTCCACGACGTTCCGCATATATCCCGCAGGATTCCAGGTTGCCGTCAGCGGCTGGATGTCTCCCGATCGCGTTTTGGCACGCACTCGCAAATCGAATTCTCCCTTTCGCGTCGGCTGAAAAGCGATACTCCACTCGCGGAACGAATAACGGCCCAGGTACTTGCCCAGTTCGGCGGAGCGCCAGCTGGTGCCGCCGTCGTCGGAAAATGCGACTTCGGCAATGCCATGGCCACCGTCGAATGCAATGCCCTTGACCACGGTCGGCTGCCCGGACCTGATAAAGCTGCCCGGCATATGGCTGGTGATAAAGGAGCGGACGTTGAACCGGCCGATCGGCACGGTGCTGGCCGGTGCGGTACCCGGTGCCACGCAGGCGCAGTCGTTGGCCGGAATACGATAGGCGGGGTTCATCCAGAAGCCCTCGAAGGGCTTGTCCAGGACCGCGATGTGCGACAGGTGCTTGACCCAGTAGGTGCCGTAATGGCCGGGCACGACCAACCGCAGCGGGTAGCCGTTCAGCATCGGCAGATCCTTGCCGTTCATGGCCCAGGCCAGCATGACCTCGCCGTCCATGGCATGGTCCATCGACAGCGCCTTGACGAAGTCCGGGCCGTTTTCAAGCGGCGGGCGGTCCAGCCCGTCGAAACTGACCTGCACGGCGCCGGCCTTGATGCCGGCCTTTTCCAGCACGGTGCGCAGCGGGATACCCGTCCAGCGCGCATTCCCCATCGCGCCATTGCCCAGTTGGCCGCCATTGACGCGCGGTGAAAAATAACCGCGGCCATTGCCCGAACACTGGTTGACCGCGACGATTTCCACGGGGTTGCCCAGCTTTCGCAAGTCCTGCAGGCTCAGCGACACGGGGCGCGACACATGGCCGTCAATATTCAGGCGATACGTCGATGCGTCGATCGATGTGGGAATGCCGCTCCAGTGATAACGAACGAAAAACGCGTCATTCGGTGTGATCACATTCTCGCCAAATACCTCGAATGGCGTTTCGAGTTGCGGGGGGCGGTTGGTCAGCAGGATCAGCGGCCGTTTTTGCGGAAATGCCACCAGTTCGCGATGCCCGTTTTCGAATGGCATTTCGGTGGTATTGGCCGCGGCCAAGGCGCGCGTGGCGGTAAATCCGAGCGACGCCTGCAGCGTCAGGGCAGCGCCGCCCATCAGCACGCCGCGACGCCGTGGATCGATGTCGCCTCTTGTGGGTTTCCTGGCCATTTTGTCTCCTCGCGGGCAGCCGGGATCGGCCGCATTTTTTATCGGTGTCGGAGCCGTTGAGCGTAATCGTAGTGCGCCATATTGGCGAAACAAGTTATTTCGCTATGGCTGACCGGAAAATCCGATGTGTCGAATGCAAAAGCGCCCGGATGCCATGGAGACGCGCAGGAATGTCCCGCGTCACCAGGAAGGGCCCGGTGCGCTGGAAAAAGGGCGGGGATCGAACGAAGGGGGCGGCGGGTCAGGTCCGCAAACTGACCATCGCCGAAATCTTCTCGGCGGCTTCCAGCAACGGTGGCAGGAACTGGTCGGTCATTTCCTGTGCACTGGTCCGATTGGCCTGGCCGCTGATGTTCAGCGCGGCGATGACCTGGCCGGTGCGACTTCGGATCGGGGCGGCCAGCGACACCAGGCCTTCCTCAAGCTCCTGGTCGTTCTGGGCCCAGCCACGGGTGCGGATATCGGCGATCAGCGATTTCAGCGCGGCGATATCGGTGACGGTGCGGCGGGTACGCGGTTGCAGGTCCGACGCCTGCAGCACGCGGTCGAGTTCGGCGTCGTCGAGTCCGGACAGCAGCACGCGGCCCATCGACGAGCAGTAGGCCGGCAGCCGGCTGCCGATCGACAGGTTGATCGTCATGATCTTGCGGGCCGGCACGCGTAGTACATAAACGATTTCAGTGCCGTCGAGCACGGAGATCGAACAGCTTTCGTGGACCGATTGCGAGAGCGCCTCCATGACCGGCTCGGCCAGGTTCCAGAACGGCATCGAGGTCAGGTAGGCGAACCCGAGGTCCAGGATCTTGGGCGTCAGCCGGAACAACCGGCCGTCGTTCTGCACGTAGCCCAGCCCCACCAGCGTCAGCAGGATGCGCCGCGCGCCGGCCCGGGTCAGGCCGCTCGCCTGGGCGATTTCGGTCAGCGTCTGGGCCGGATGGCTGGCGTTGAACGCGCGAATGACCGACAGGCCACGCGCAAATGACTGCACATAGCTGTCGCTCGGCTTTTCGGTCGTACCGGCGGCGGGCGCACGGGACGTAGCGGAATCGGCAGGATGCGCCATGGGGTCTGGGAAAGTTCGGAAAGCCTCGGAAAGGCCGAAAGGGTAGAGGAAATGTGCCTGCTTTGCCAGTCCGGAGCAACCTTTACCGCAGTGCCACAGGCCGCGTGGAACTATCGGTGGCACTGACGAGACGAATCTGTCTACCGCATAATGTGCGGCCGTCCGGCGCGGCAGATGCCGTCGACAAGGCGGCCACGACGGGCGGCCACGACAACAGTGTCATACAAGGGAATGGGTTCGGTGAGCGAGACAATCCAGTGGAATGATTGGGAGGCATTTTGCAGCGTGGTGGAGCAGGGCACGTTCACGGCAGCGGCCGCGGCCCTGGACTGCCCGAAATCGCGCGTGTCCGCGGCGGTGATCCGGCTGGAAACCGCCATCGGCGCCAAGCTGCTGGAACGCACCACGCGTCGCATGCGGCTGACCGATGCCGGCGGCGCCGTCTATCGCGACGTGGCGCCGCTGTTCGCCCGGCTGCGTGAAATCCGCCAGGAAACGCTGGCACGCGAGGAACGCGTGCAGGGCATGCTGCGCATTGCGACGCCCTACGAATTCGGCGCGCAGCAGCTGGGCGGCGTCATCTGCCGCACGCTGGCCGCCCATCCCGCGCTGGATATCACGGTGGAAATTGCCCAGGGGCTGGTCGATCCGATCCGGGAAGGCTATGACATCGCCTTCGTGACCGTGGACACCGATCTACCCGATTCCGGCACCATCGCGCGACGCATCTGGCATGTGGAGCGCGGGCTGGTGGCGGCCCCCAGCCTGGCAGCCAGCCTGCCGGCGCAGATGCAGCCCGAAGACTTGTCCAACATGCCGACGCTGGCCACGCCCGGTGCGTCGGTATGGGAATTTTCGCGCGACGGCCGGCGAATTCCGGTGCCGATCCGGCCGCGCATGCAGACGTACAACGCCGAACTGCGCATGCAGGCCGCGCTGGCGGGCCTGGGGATCGCGCGGGTGCCGATGACGGCTGCGGAAACGGAGATCGCCCAGGGCAGGCTGGTTCGGGTGATGCCCGATTACCCGTTGCCGCCGTTGAGGGTGTTTGCCTTGCTGCCTGACCGGCGGCTCCAGCCGCGCAAGGTGCGGGCCTTCATGGAAGCCATCGAATCGATGATGGGCGCGGAGCTTGACGCGCTGGGACAGTAACTGGCCCGGCGAGGGATGCGGTACGGGGGAACGCGGGAGAGCGGGGTAGGGAAGGTGGCCCGGCGGAACGCGGGGGAGCGTGCCCCGGGCCTGCTTCGCCTTTGGGGGAAAGGCGAAGCCGCTGCAGCGGGTGAGGACTTAGGCGCCTTCGCTGTACACGTCGCGCTTCTCGGTCACGCCACGGGCGCCTTCCGAGTACACATCGCGCTTTTCGGTCACCGAGCGGGCGCCTTCCGAATACACGTCACGCTTTTCGGTCACGCTACGGGCGCCGTCCAGGTACGGATCGATCTTGCGGCCGATGCTGCCGTCCAGGCGAGCCAGGTCCGACAGGGGTTGCGCAGCCTGGGCGGCGGTGGCGCCAGCCGACAGGCCGATGGCGCAGAGCAGGGAGAGGGCGAGGGTCTTCATGGTGTGCTGTTCCTACTTATTGGCAGAGATCGCGGTGGGCCCGCGGTGGCTGTAATGTAGGCGTCGACAGGCGCACGAAAAAGGGCGAATCCTCGACAGACTGTCCAGCCGTCTGGACATTAGGGGTTAACCCTAGGGATACATTTTGTGGTACGGTGGCGCGCCGCCACCGTACAGCGATGCAAGGTTAGTGGTTGCTTACACTACGCCACGGCTAACGCCGGCGATCAGCATTAGCAAGATCTGGGCAATGACGAACAGCACCAGCGGCGACATGTCGAACCCGCCCAGGCGCGGCATCACGCGCTGGATCGGCCGCAGCAGCGGCGCCGTCAGGTGCCAGATCGGGCCGGCCAGCGGCGATTGCGGATTGACCCACGACAGCACCGCCATGAGCAGCGTGACCCACATCACCATGCTGATGCCCCACTTCAGCAGGTTCAGCACGGCCAGGCCAAGGATCACGGGCAGGAACGCCAGCGGATCGGCATCGAGCACCAGCGCGCGGCACACCAGGAACACCACGGCGGTCAGGTAGGCGGCCAGCACCGTGGCCCAGTCGATGCCGCCCAGGCCCGGAATGATGCGGCGTAGCGGGCGCACGAGCCAGTCTGTGACCTGGAACACCCCCTGCGAGACCGGATTGCGCGATGGCAGGCGGGTCAGTTGCATCCACAGCCGCAGCAGCAGTGCCATGCCGAAGAGCGTAAAGACGGTATCGAGCAGGAAGAGGATGATTTCCGTGAACATCGGGCGGATTTCCCTTGAATACGTTAGAGGGCGACAGGGTGTCGACGACCGCACAGATTCTGCCATACCCCGCTGCCCTGGCCCCGTGGAAAATAGGGGTGCCATGCGTGTCATCGCATCGGGCGCGGCCATGCCCCCCATATAATGGGCGCCTTGTCCGATACCGCACGCGCAGCCGCCTCCCCGCCCATGCCCCGCCCGACCGCTCCCGCGAAGTCTTCGAACGATGCCAACGTATTGAGCAAGCATGACTTCGAGGCGCTGTCCGATTTCCGGTATCAGTTGCGCCGCTTCCTGCGGTTTTCCGAGGATGCCGCGCAGGCCGAAGGCGTGACCGTGCAGCAATACCTGTTGATGTTGCATATCCGGGGCAGCCGCGACAAGAACTGGGCGTCCGTGGGCGAGCTGGCCGAGCGGCTGCAGGCGAAGCAGCACGGCGTGGTGGCGCTGGTCAACCGCTGCGAAGCCGCCGGACTGGTCACGCGCCGGACCGATCCCCACGACCGCCGCGTGGTGCAGATCCATCTGCTGGCCAAGGGCGAGCGTTGCCTGAACCGGCTGGCCGCGCTGCACCGGGCGGAGCTGGAATCGCTGCGTGGCGCGTTTCGTGTGGCGCGCATCACGGCCTTCAACGACGACGAGTCCGAACGCGGCTGAGCGCCGCCTCTCCCACGTCGGGCCGGCCGCGTTACAGCCGGTTACCCATCACAATCTCCGGTGACACCTGCCGGCATGGCGCGGCACTAGACTCCCGCGCAATATCAACACGCGCACCGTCGCAGGAGTCCCCATCATGTCCATCACGATTCGCCCGGCCGCCCGCACGCTTGCACTGGCCGCCGTGGCTGCCGGAACGCTGGCGCTGGCGGGTTGCGCCGCACCTTATGGCGCCGGCTATGGCGATGGCTATGGAACGGGCTACCAGACCGGCTACCAGACCACGGGCTACCAGGGTGCTGGCTACCAGGGTGCCTATGGCAATGCCGGATATGGATCGGCCTACGGCACCTCGGGCACGCAGATCAGTGGCGCGCCTGCCTATCCGCAGCAGTCGTACCCGCAGCAGGCTTACCCCCAGTCGTCCTACCCGCAGCAGGCCCAGCAGCCCGCCTATCCGCAGCAGCCCGGCTATGACCAGTATGGCTACCCGCAGCAGGCGCAGGGCAGCTACGACGGCACCTACGGCAACAGCGCCGGCTACAACGACCCCTACGCGGTGCGTTACGGCTGGGTGGAGTCGATCGAGCAGGTGGGCGGACAGCCGGCCAACGCCAGCGGCGTGGGGGCCGTACTGGGCGGGGTGGCCGGTGGCCTGCTGGGGCACCAGATCGGCGGCGGGCGTGGCAACACGGTGGCCACCATCGGTGGCGCGGTGGCCGGCGCGCTGGCTGGCAACGAGGTGGAAAAGCGTACCCACACCACGCCGCCGGCGTTTCGCGTGCGCGTGCGTACCAACGACAACGCCTATATGACGCTGACCCAGGCCAGCCCCTACAACCTGCGCATCGGCGACCGTGTCAAGGTGCAGAACGGCACGGCCGTGCCCTACTGACATACCGGATCGGTCGTCCACACCCATCAACAAAAAAGCCCGGCGCCAAGGCCGGGCATGTCTTCGACTGTCTGGCCGGTTACGAGAGCGCGTTGGCCAGGAAGGTCAGCGCGCGGCCATGCGCCAGCGCGGCCGAACGCTGGTGGTACGACGCGCGCGCCCAGCAGTTGAAGCCGTGGTCCGCCTGGTCGTAGACAAAGACCTCGGTGCCTCGCTTGCCGGCCACGGCCTGTCGTACGTTCTCCACATCGTCGGGCTTGATATGGGCATCCAGCGCGCCGTAGTGGAACTGCACCGGCACGTTGAGGGCCGCTGCCTCCTGCAGGTTGTTCTGGATGCCGCCGCCATAGTAGGGCACCGCCGCATCCACCAGTCCGCGCGCCGCGGCCATGTACGACACCAGGCCGCCGAAGCAATAGCCTACCGCGGCCACCTTGCCGCCTTCGCCAATTTCCTTGCGCAGCGCCTCGACGGTGGCGGCGACGTCCGACACCGTGTCTTCCAGGTTCACGGCCTTGCGCAGTTTCATGGCCTTTTCCAGGTCCGGGCCGCTGTAGCCCAGCTCCACGCGTGGGGCCGAACGCCAGAACACGTCCGGGGCCAGCACCACGTAGCCGTCGGCCGCGTACTGGTCGGCCACGCTGCGGATGTGTTCGTTGACGCCAAAGATCTCCTGTACCAGCACGATGCCGGGGTTGCCGGCGGCCTTGCCGCCGGGCGGCAGGCTCAGATAGGCGTCGAAGCTGCCGTCGGCGGTGTCGATACGGATCCAGCGGCTGTTGGGCGTGGTGCTCATGTTGGGAGACTCCAGGGTTTGTCAGGGCAGGCGCCGGGGGGCGGGCGCCGGACCCGCGCGATCCGGGGGATCGGCGAGAGACTGCCAAGTGTGCCACCGCGGCGCCAATCGTGCAGCGCGGCTGGCCGGTAGCCGACCGGCAAAAAAATATGCCGGCACCCGCGGGAGGGGTAGCCGGCATGGCGGCCGCGCCAGCGGCGCGGCACAGGACTGCTTGACTGACTGTTCATCCGCGCCGGTTACCAGCGCATCTGCACATTCTTTTCTCCAGGGCTCACCGTCGTGCGCTTGGATGTGCCCTCATAAGTGGCCACGACCTGATAAGCGGCGCGCGGCCCCTTGATCAGGCATCGAGGGCCCGTGGCCGTGAACTCGGCCACCTGCTGGCCATTGCGCATGAGCTTCACGTTGACGTCCGACAGATATTCTCCGCGGCCGCCCTGCGTGAACAGCAGGCCCATGTCGTACTGGGACGCCTCGCTGCGCATTTCGGCCTGTTCGTCGGCAGCCACGCCGCCACAAACATAGGTGAACGGGCCGGCCGTCGACGTCTTCATGTCCGCGTGAGCGGACCCCGCCATGCCCAACGCCGCCGCAGCGGCGCCGATTGCGCACCAGACACGTACCTGTCGAGTGATCGTCGTGTTTTGCGTTTGCATCGCTTCCTCCTGCCAGGTTGACGGGATGAGCGACGGGTACCCAATGCAGGTATTGCAGCCGTGAGGCAGGTTCAGGGCAGGTACGCAGGCCCGGACGATGGCCTGTCGCGCATCCTCGGGATACGTACCTGAAGTACACACCACTGCACCTGGGGCGTCTGTCAGCGATTCACTGATCTTGCTGCGGGAAGAGTCTGGGGCGTGGCGCGAACAGCGGGCAGTTCTGCCCCTATTCGTGCGGGAAGCGCGCAAAGAGAGGCGCCGTTCACATGGCGCCCCTCTAATTCTGTAACTTGCCGGCCGGAGATCAATAGGCCGACGACTGCTCGAATCGCGTGCGCCAGTTGTCGCTGTATGCCTTGACCACCGCGCTGTCGCCCCGGATCAGCATGCCGTTCTCCGCATTACGCTCCTGGGCCGACTTGGTGAAGTTGAACGACCCCGTGAACACGGCCTGGTCGTCGAACACCATCACCTTGTTGTGCGCGATGGCCGGTTTGGTATCGACCACCACGGGAATCCCCGCGTTCTTCAGGAAGGTGGCGCTGGTATATCGCTCGGAAGCCTGGCTCTTGTCGACGATCACACGCACGTCCACGCCGCGCTGGTGCGCCTCGGCCACGGCGCGGGCGATGGGCGCGCTCGTGAACGAGTAAGCCTGGATCAGCAGCTTGTGCCGCGTGCGGTGGATGGCGTCGACGATCATGTCCTGGCAGCTCGGGCCGTCCGGCACGAAACACAGAGTGTACGTGCTGCCGCTGGCGAACTGGCTGGTCTGCGCGCGCGGGGTGGTCAGCGTATCGATGGCGCGATCGAACATCGAGGTGGTACGGGCCTGGGCGGTGCCCACGACGGCCAGCAGGCCGAGCATGCCCGCCGTGGCAAGCCGCCTGCATTGGAGCAAGGAAGGAAACATCGGGTTACGCGAAGGTGACAGGAAATCGAGGGCAGGCAGCGTAACAGGCCATGCGCCCAGTTCGCAACAGGAAACGCATCCGGGCCGGGTTGGGGAACTGCGGCGGCGCCTTGGGACTCGACCCGACTGGTGCCTATGATGAAGGCATCGTGTCGCGGCGGGGCATGCTGTGCCGCCGCATCCATCGCGAATACAAGGAGCCTCGCATGTCCGACCACACCTACAAGCTCGTCGAGATCGTCGGATCGTCACCCGATGGCAGCGACCAGGCTATCCGCAATGCACTGGCCAAGGCCGGCGAGACCATCAAGCATATCGACTGGTTCGAAGTGGTCGAAACGCGCGGCCATGTGACGGACGGCAAGGTTGGCCACTTCCAGGTCACGCTGAAGATCGGCTTCCGCGTGACCTGACGCGCAGGCCGCGCCACCCGCTGGCCCCCGCTCAATCGAACTGGTACGACCAGAGCAGGTTGATGCGCGGCGAACGGTGGCTGGCATTGGTGGGCTTGTCGCCCACGGGCTGGGCCAGCGAGACGTCCATCGTGTAGTAGCGCCGGTCCGAGAACCGCAGGCCGATGGCCAGCGACTGCAGCGTGCGGTGCGACAGCGAGACGCTGTTCGAGTACACGCGTGCCATGTCGGCGGCCAGGAACGGCTGCAGCGTCTTCAGGTACGTGAAATCCACTGCGAACAGCCGGTTCAGTTCGGCCGATGCGCCCCAGCCCTTGTCGCCCGCGATCTCGCCGGCCGGGTAGCCCAGCCCGAAGAAGCGGCCGCCAAAGCTGATCTGCTCGCTCGACGCCAGGCGGTTGCCGCTGTACTGCCCTGCCGCCGACAGCGCCATGCCGAAGCCCATCGGCAGGTCGCTGGCCTGCGACACCAGCAGCCGCGTGCGCCAGAAGCTCAGGTCGTTGAAGTTGTTCTGGCGATCGGCGCCCAGCGCATCGAAGCCCTTGTACACGCCCAGCGTGGCGCTGCGCGTCACGCCTGTGCCGCGTTGCTGGTATGACGCCTCGGCGCTGGCTACGCGCACGCTGGTCGACAGTTCCACCTGGCGGCCTGCGCCGGGCTGTACGGCCTGCGTATAGCGTTCGAACTGGTTGTTGGCATAGAAGCCGCCGGTCAGCGTCAGCGCGTGGCGGTTGTTCAGGATGACCGGGTAGCTCAGCGTGCCGCCCAGCCGTTTGGAGTCGTTCACGTAGCGCGGGTTGAAGCCGATCGGGGCCAGCGTGCTGTTCTCGGGCACGCCGCGATAGTGCGACGCGGTGATCTTGCCCAGCATGCCTTCGGTGCCCAGCGGCTGGGCGTAGGTGGCGGCGTAGTACTCCTCGCTGTCGCGGCCCTTGGGGAACAGTGTGGAGAACGACAACTGCTCGCCCAGCGGTGTCAGGCTGTTGGTGGTGGCCGTGGCGATGGCGCGCACGCCCGGCGACATCCATTCGACACCCGTACCGAACGTGAACGGCTTGCGCTTGACCTCCAGCACCATGTCGCACGCGCCATCGGTGGTGGTGGGCGGCTGCACCGTGGCGTTGACCTGCATGCCGGGCTGCTGCGCCAGCACGTTGACATAGTGCTCGAAGCTTTCCTGGCGCAGCGGGCGGTCTGTCTTCAGCTGGTCGGCAATCTTGCGCAGCCGCGCCTCCGCCGGACCGGGTTTGCCCTTGACCGTGACGTTGGCCACGTAGCCTTCCACCACGGTGATCAGGACGTTGCCGTTTTCGAACGATTGCGCCGGCACGAAGGCAAACGACAGCGGATAGCCGGCGTCCTTGTACATCTGCGTGACCGACTCCGCGGCCTGCAGCAGTTCCGCGACGGTGATCTCGCGATTGGCCAGCGGGCTGAACCTGGCCGCGATCTGATCGAACGGCAGCGTCTTCGCGCCCTCGATCTGGAAATGCCGGGGCGTAAGCCGCGAGGCCAGCAGGTTCTGCAGCGCCGAATCGGGCCGTTCCACCTGCACGGTGACATTGGATTGCGCCGGCTTGCTTGGCGCGATGCTGGGCAGCGTCTGGGTGGGATCGCCCTGCACGGGCCCGCGTTCGGCGTGGCCCAGGCCGCTATGGATGACGCCGACGCTGATCATCAGCGCGGCAACGCGATTGCGTGGTCGCATGGTCTTACCCCTCGATGTAAACCTGCATTGCGGCTATGAGGTCGCGTGCCACGGGACGGAGGGGATGCCGCTTCCCCGCCGCCCATGGGTGGCCGTGACGCTTTGCTTGGATCGGGCGCGTATGCGCCCGTGGAACTAGTGCTTGCCGCCGATTGCGCCGGTCAGGCCGCCAACCAGCCCACCGACCAGCCCGGTGACTGGCGCCAACGGGTTGGCGGGCTTGGTGCCTGCCGCCGTGCCGCCCGATGCGGGGGTGCCGCTGGCCGGCGCATTGCCGCCGGTCAGGCCGGCGACCAGGCCGGTAACCGGTGCCAGCGGGCTGGCGCTGCCGCCCGTGGTGCTGGCCGCCCCGCCCGTCACGCCGTTGGTGATGCCGCTGACCAGGCCAGTGACCGGCGCAAGCGGGCTTGCGCCGCCGCCACCGGTGGCGCTGCCCAGGCCGCTGGTGACAGTGCTGACCAGTCCGGTAACCGGCGCCAGCGGGCCGGACGCGCCGCCGGTGGCGCTTGTGAGGCCGCCAGTCAGGCCGCCGACCAGCCCGGTCACGGGCGCCAGCGGGCTGCCCGCCGCACCGCCGGCCGGGTTGTTCACCACGCCGCCAAGCGATGCCACCGTCGTGCCGGCGCCCGTGACAACGCCGCCCACGCCGGACACGACCGGGGTATTCGTATGGGTCAGTTGTGTGCCCGCCGTGGCCAGCGCACCTCCGACGGTCGCCAGCAGGTTGTTGACGGGCTGGCCCAGGCCGGTGGCGGCGCCCAGTGTCTGCGTGCCGCTGGTCAGTGTGGAAGTCAGCGGCACGATGGCCTTGCTGACGCCGCTGGTCAGCTGTTCCACGGGGCCGCTCGACAGCGCGGTCCCCAACTGGCCGCCGACGTTGTTGACTGCACCGCCCACTTGCGAGACCACGCCGCCCAGCGGCGTCGTCACGGCCGCGAGCGGTGCCAGCGGGCCGCTGCCCAGGCCGCTGACCGCGCTGCCGGCATGGCTGACGGCGTTGTCCAGGTCGCTGACCACGCCGCCGGTGCTGGCCACCGTGGTGCCCACCGGATTCCTGGCGTTGGGCATATTGCCCAGGCCCGACTGCACGCCGGTGCCGAGCACGCTGACCGCGTCGCCCACCGAACTGACCACGCCAGCCAGGCCATCCTTGGTCTGCGCCGGCACCACGGGCACGTTCGCGTCCTTGATCGCATCGCCGACGCCGCCGACCGTGCTGCCAACCCCATTGACGATGCCGCCCGCGTTGCTGACGATGGCGCTGGTGGGCGTCAGCGCGGCGGTGCCACCACCGCCACCGTTGTTGTTGTTTCCGCCGCCGCCGTTGTTGTTCGTGCCACCGTTGTTGGCGGCGTCGGTGCCACCGGTTCCGCCTGTGCCGCCAGTGCCGCCAGTGCCGCCAGTGCCGCTGGTATTGGCCGCGTTGCCGGCCGAGCTGCCGGTGCCGCTGGTGCCGCTGGTGCCCATCGACGTCGAACCGCTGCCGCTGGCGCAGCCCGCCAGCACCAGCATGGACCCCAGCAATGCCGTCACGACCAGTTGCTTCGCGGAATGTTTGCGTGTGCGCATGACCTTTTCCTTTTTTTTAATGTTCCCGACCCTGGTTCACGTATCGCATGCCGCTTCGTTGCGAGCTTTTGCGTGACGTGCCGTGGCTGCGTTGTATTGCGCAAGCGGTGTGCCAGTGACGCCGGCCATGGCCGGCCACGCCATGCCAAAGCAGGGGGTGCGGTGCGCAAACGCCCGTGTGGCAAGGCTTTGCGGCAAATGGATCAAACGCGCGCATGAAGCGCGCGGTGGTGGCGCGGCCCGTGTTTGGCGTTACGCGTTACGTAACGTCGCGTGACATGGGCGGTGACATGGCCGTGCCACAGCGCCTGTCCTGGCCCCGCGTCCGGGGCCGTCCGGCGTAACGCCCGCCGGGAACACGTTACGTAGCACGTAACACCACCACGCCGTCCGGCACGACGTATCCGGCGGCGGTCGAAGTGGCCGGCCCGCATCCCCGAAAGCCTTGCGCCACAACGGGTTCCAGCCCTGCAGTCCCCCGCATCCAGCGCCCGTATCGAACATGCGATTGAGGCTGGCACACCGTTTGCGCTATCGGTCCGCAGCCACGCCAGACGAACCAGATCGCCGACCGGGTCGCGGCGAAGCGCGTGCGCAGCGCGGACATGAAGACAGCGGACTCGCAAAGAACAAACTCAGGAGATTTGGACATGCATGCAATCAAGCAGACGCGCCCTCTCAACGTGATGGCGATTGCCTGTGCCGCAGCGGTGACGTTGCTGGCCGGCTGCGCCTCGGGCGGTTCCAGCGGCGGTGCCAATCCGCGCACGCCGTCCCCGCCGACCAATCCGGGAACGACGAATCCGCAGCCCACCGCCGAAACCACGCCCACGGGCAAGGTGGTGGAAGGCGCGGGCAACACCGTGGTATCCACCGGCAACGCGGTGAGCCAGATCGGCCAGCAGATCAAGGACACCAGCGTGCCGCTGGTACCCGCTACGGCGAAGAACGCGACCGGCGATGTGGTGATCCAGACCGGCGAGACCGTTGCCACGCTCGGCGCGGGGGTGCGCGATGGCCTGGGCCAGATTGGCGCGGTGGACAACCCGGTGGGCGTGACCGTTGCCAACACCGGCAATGTCGTGACGCAGGCCGGCGCCACGGTGGTCAGCACGGGCAGCCTCGTCAAGGCGCTGGGTAGCGACCAGTTGTCGCCGCTGGCGCCCGTGACCAATCCCGCCGGCGGCGTGGTGCAGACCGTGGGGGCAGGGGTGATGAGCCTCGGCGGCAAGCTGGGCGACGCGCTGTCAACCGGGCCGGTCGCGCAACTGACGGACAGCACCAGCAAGGCCATCGTGCCGCTGACCACGCAGTTGACCAACGCCACGCAGACCGTAGGCGCGGCCACGGGGCTGGGTGTGCCGGTCGATAACCTGCTGACCCAGGTCGGCAACACGGTGGCCACGGCGGGCAGCATGATCGCCAACACCAACACGCCGGTGGTGTCGCCGCTCGGCGGCGTCGTCAACGAAGCGGGCAAGACCGTGGCGGTGGCAGGCGTGCTGCTCAACGGCAATGGCAGCGCCGGCGGCAATCCGCTGGGTGGCCTGCTGAACAACCTGCCCCTGAACGCGGCTGCCGGCGGCACATCGGGCACCAATCCCCTGGCGCCCGTGACCGGCCTGCTCGGCACGGTGGGGGGTGCGGCAGGTGGCGCGGCAGGTGGGGGCTCGGGCGGCAGCAATCCGCTGGCGCCGGTCACCGGACTGCTGGGCACGGTCACCGGCGGACTGACCAGCGCGGCCAGCGGCGCCGGCTCGTCCAGCGGCAGCAGTCCGCTGGCACCCGTCACCGGCCTGCTTGGCGGGCTGACGCACCATTGATCTGAAATACAACGCGGAAGACGTCGGGATTTTCCCTGTCAACCGCCCCGGCTAATTTACGGTGCGCTGTCGTCCTTACCCCGCGCGGCGCATCCTTTTATTTCGTGCCGTGAGGCCGCCCTGCATGACTGCGTGCAGGGCGCCGCACGGCACGCTTCATTTGTTGCGCGCTCTTTAACAATTCGAATGATTTCCTCCCGATGGAGGAAGGCGGCCGCATTGTTTCAAACGTCTGTCCCACTTTAAGCTGGGACAACCATTAGCCCGAATGGGGGGTATGGTTGAAACAAAGCCTGTCTTATAAATGTATCCACCAGCGCAAAAAGCACAATAAAGCCACAGTCGCAGTTCATACAGATGGCAGTCGGATCGGGGTCAGGAGCGTATTGCTGGGGATCCATGCAGGGGTTACGCACTTTCGGGAGTGAACATCATGCAAAAGAATCTGGCGCGTCATCGCAAGACCCAACGCGGCGCCACTGCCATCGAATATGGCCTGATCGTGGGCCTGATTGCTTTAGGCATCGTCGTGGGCGCACAGGCCCTCGGCACAGGGATCAGCGACGGCTTCAGCGGCCTTGCCACCCGGGTCACCACCATGTTCGCGAAGAACAACGGCACCTGACCTGCCGACACATCCGCCTGACCATCCGGAAAGCATAAGCGGCGTCCGTGCATCCCGCATGGCGTCTTTCGTGCTGACCTGACGTCTCCACACCATTTACCAGAGCACCGTGCTGGCAGCCATGCCAGCCGCGGCGGGCGTCTGCACGCCCGTCGGCAACGCAGTGGCACAAGTGGTAGCGGTAGGCACTGGCCGCAGGTAGGCATATGGACGGCCGGGCTAGAACGGTAAGAGTGGTTCCAAGTCGCGTAACGTAGTACGGCACAGCCCGGTCGGGCACGCCGCAGCGGGCACCGCGCAGCCATGCCGGTGCCCGCCGCGCGGTGTCGTGTGTCGCCAATGCAGGCAAGTTGAAAAAAAACCGGGTGAAGCATGGCATTACGGGGGAACGCGAACCGGCGCCGCGCAGGCGGAGTGGCCGCAATCGAGTTCGCGATAGTGTTTCCGCTGCTGTTTGCGGTAGTGCTTGGCATCGTCTACTACGGCATGGTGCTGGCCCTGCAGCAAGTCCTGACGCTCGCCGCCGAGGAAGGTGCGCGGGCTGCCTTGCGTTATCCGCTCACCGCGAACGGCGGCACGCTGGCGACCACGCTCGCCCAGCGGGTCATCGCCGCCGACCTGGCCGCGCGCAGCACGCTGCCCCCCAATATCGCCAACCGATTCGCGGCAGGCTCCCTGGCCCAGGCCGTGGCCTGCAGCGCGCCGCCCGGCACCCAGTGCGTGCAGGTCACGCTCGATCTCCCCACGCAAACGTTCCTCCCGGTGGTGCCGTTCGTGCCAGTGCCCGCATCGCTGACCGGCGTCGCGGTGGTCCAGCTCTCTCCCGATACCTGAGGACACATGAGCAGCAAACAGATTCGAATCCTGGCCACCGTCCTGCTGATACTGGCCGGACTGCTCGCGCTGCTGGCGTGGCAGGTGGCACGCCAGCAGGCGGTGCCGATCCCTGCTGCGCGCACCGCCCCGACCCATGCCGTGGTGGTCACCACGCGAGCCGTGGAAGCCGGCAAGCCCCTGACCGCCGACGCGCTCGCGGTCATGCAGCTGCCAATCGAGCCGGCCGGCGCCTACCAGGACGCGGCCCGCGTGGTCGGGCAGGTGCCGGTGGTGAACCTGGGCAGCAACGTGCCGGTGCTGGAAGGACAACTGCTGTCCGGGCTGGCGCGGCAGATTCCGGAGGGCGACCGTGCGCTGGCCGTGTCGGTGGACGAGGCGGTCGGCGTGGGCCATCAGGTGCAGCCCGGCGACTTTGTCGATGTGTTCGTGATCCTGCGCCGCGACAACCAGGAGATTGCCGAAAGCCAGACGCGCCTGCTGCTGTCGCGCCTGCGCGTGCTGGCGTACGGCAATGGCAGTGTCAACGATTCACGCCAGGTGCAGGGCGAACAGATGATGGCCCGCCGCGACGGCGCGAAGACGGCCGTGCTATCCGTGCCGGTGGATCAGGTCGGCAAGCTGGCCATGGCGCAACAGGCCGGCCGGCTGGTGCTGGCGCTGCGCAATCCGTCGGATGCATCGATGCCCAGCGACGGCATGTTCGCCGAACCGCCCACCGTGCTGCAGGCCCGCGCCGGCGTGCCGCCGGAAGCCGAACGCGCGCCCGTGGACAAGGCCGCGGCCGGCATGAGCCTGGCCGGACTGGTCGGCCAGGCGCATGCGGGCAACACCGCGCCGCGCACGCTGGCCCCCGCACCGTCCATGCGCGCAACCGCGCAGCCGATGGCATCACTGACAGCCTCGGCGCCACGACGCGAAACCCCCGACAACAACAACGGCGTGGAAGTGATCCGCGCCGGCAAGCGAGCGATCGAATAGCGGACGACACGGCATGCCCACATTGACGACAGACCGTGAACGGGCGCGCGCGCGCCAGATCGACGCCGATCGTATCCACCGCGGATGGGCCGCGATGATGACGGCCGCCGTCTCGATGGCGGCCGTGCTGGCCGGGGCGATGCATCCGGCCATGGCGCAGGACGCCGGACCGCCGCCCGCCGCGCGCACGTTGCGCCTGATGGCCGGCGCCCAGCAGGAGATCAGGCCGGGACAGGCGCTGGAGCGCGTGGCCGTGGGCAACCCCGCCGTGGCCGATGCACTGCTGCTCAAGCAGCGCCATGGCGCGCCCACCGTGCTGGTGGTGGCGAAACAGCCGGGCGTGACCGACATGATGGTCTGGAGCCGGAACGCGGCGCCGGTGACCTACAGCGTGCAGGTGGACGCGGTGGCCCCGGATGCCGACGGCGCTCAGGTGGACCTGTCCGCCGCTGGCGCCACCATCCGGGGCGAATCGCACGACGCCGCCACCGCCGCGCGCACGCAGCAGGCGGCGCGGGCGGCGGTCGGCGGGGCGGACGGCAAGGGCGGCGTGGTGATCGACCGCTCGGTGGTGCCGGTGTCGAACACGGTGCAAGTCGATGTGAAGGTGGTGGAGATCAGCAAGACCGTGCTGAAGGAGGTCGGGCTCAATTTCGTCAAGAGCAGCGGCGGCTTCACGTTCGGGCAGTTCAGCCCGACGTCGCTGACAAAGGCCACGATCGGCCCGTCGCCGTCTTTCGAAAGCGCGTTGCCGATGAGCAGCGCGTTCAACCTGGTGGCGGCCTGGGCCAAGGAGGGCATCTTCGCCAACCTGAGCCTGCTGGAAAGCAATGGCCTGGTCAGGGTGCTGGCCGAGCCAAGCCTGGTGACGCTGTCGGGCCAGAGCGCGAGCTTCCTGGCGGGCGGCGAGATCCCCATCCCGGTGCCGCAGGCGCTGGGCACCACGACGATCCAGTTCAAGCCATTCGGTATCGGCCTGACGGTGTCGCCGACGGTGATGTCGAAGTCGCGCATCGCGCTGAAGGTGGCGCCCGAGGCCAGCGATCTCGATCCGTCGCGCGGCATCAGCATCAATGGGGCGTCGGTGCCGGCCATTGTCACGCGGCGCGCCGATACCACGGTGGAACTGGGCGACGGCGAAAGCTTCGTGATTGGCGGGCTGGTCAGCCGCAACACGGTCAGCAACGTGAGCAAGGTGCCGTTCCTGGGGGACCTGCCGATCATCGGCAGCTTCTTCAAGAACCTGAACTTCCACCAGGAGGACCGCGAACTGATGATCGTGGTCACGCCGCGCCTGGTGAAACCGCTAGCGCGGGATTCCCAGGCCGCGGCGAACGTGGCCAATGACGGCCGCACGAGCGCCAGCCCCAATGTCTGGGGGCGCTTCGTGCTGGGCGAGTACGCAGATCCGACCCTGCCGGGTTTTTCGCGGTAGCGGCGGCAGATGGAGCGAGTGACGAGGATGGATGCCTTCCTGCTGAACACCCGGCGCGAGACCCTGCGCCAGTGGCTGGACCAGGCGCTGGGCGGCGCCGGCACGCTGGTGGCCGAAGACGGGGCACAGGAAGCCTTCATCGAGCAGGTCGGCGCCGTGCGTCCCGGGCTGGTCTTCCTTGACTTCGGCGCGCCGCATGCCGAGGCCTCGGCCCGGCTGGCCGAACAGGTGGCGCGGCTGTTTCCGCAACTGCCGCTGGTGGCCATCGGCAATGCCGGCGAACCGGAAGCGATGCTGGCCGCACTGCGCGCCGGCGTGCGCGACTTCATCGACCTGCGCGGTGCGCCGGCACAGGCCACCGACGCCGTGCGGCGGCTGATGGTGCCCCGCGCCCAGGTGCGGCCCGTGACGCCCACGCACCGGCACGGCAAGATCGTGGCGCTGCTGGGGGCCAGGCCCGGTGTCGGCGTGAGCACGCTGGCCGTGAACCTGGCCGCGAGCGTGCGCCACCGCGAAGGGGCTGGCCCGCCGGCCGAGGTGCTGCTGCTGGACCTGGGGCTGCCCGTGCGCGACGGCGCGCTCTACATGAACATCGCGCCCGAATTCCATTTCGTCGAGGCCGTGCGCAACCTGCGCCGCTTTGACCAGGTGTTCGTCGATACCGCGCTGGCACGGCATGTCAGCGGGGTGTCGGTGCTGCCGCTGCCGGCCGCGCTGGCCGAACTGCGCGATGTGTCGTTTTCCGAGGCGCTGGCGCTGCTGGACCGCCTGCGTGCGTTTTTCGACCTCCAGGTGATCGATCTGGGCGGATTTTCGAATGCCGAGTTCATGTCGCAGATCGTCAAGGCCGCCGATGCCGTGGTGATGGTGGCCGAGCAGAGCGTGGGTGCCATCGTCTCGGCCGCGGAACTGCTGCACGAGCTGAAGAAGCGCGAGATCGACCGCCCCGACCTGCATCTGATGGTGTCGCGCTTCGATCCCGAACTGGGCGTGGATGCGGCGCAGATCGCCGAGCGCATCGGCGTGGCAACGGTCGATACGCTGCCCGACCGGCGCGCGGCGCTGGTGCAGGCCGCCAATCGCGGCGCGGTGCTGGCCGAGGCCGCACCGGCCGACCCCTACGTGCGCGCCGTGGGTGCGCTCATGGAACGGCTGGGCTACCGCACGGAACAGGCTTCCGAGCGCGGCATCCTGGCCCGGATCAAGGAGAAGCTGCCCGAGGCGTTGCGTGTTGCGCGCGTCGCACGGGCGGGGAACTGACATGACCGAAGCCATCGAATTCTCGGACAACGCCGCCGCCCCGTTTCCTGTTTCCCAGGAATTCCACAAGATCAAGGAAGCCGCGCACGAGCATCTGCTGACGCGGATCGAGGAACTCGGGGCGGAGTTTGGCCGCTGGACGCGCACCGCCATCCAGCGGTTTGTCGATCTGGAGCTGGAAAGCTTCACGCGCCTGCGCCGCATTCCGATCAACGAGGCCGAGCTGCATCAGATTTCCGAGGCGCTGACCAAGGAACTGGCCGGCTTTGGCCCGATCGAGGACCTGCTGCACGACGTGGCCGTGGAAGACATCCTCGTGAACGGGCATCTCGACGTCTACGTGTCGCGGCACGGCGTCCTGGAGCGGATACCCGTGCGCTTTGCCGACAACGGCCACCTGCTGCGCATCGTGCGACGCATCCTGGCGCCGATCGGCCGGCGCCTGGACGAATCGAACCCGATGGTCGACGCCCGCCTGCCGGACGGGGGCCGCATCAACGTCATCATCCCGCCGCTGGCGCTGGCGGGCCCCGTGGTATCGATCCGCAAATTCCGCAAGGACCCGCTGACGCCGGCTGACCTGCAGGCGCTGGGCACCATGAGCCCCGAGATCACGGAGCTGCTGGAAGCGGCGGTGCGGGCGCGCTGCAACATCCTGGTGAGCGGCGGCACAAGTTCGGGCAAGACGTCGCTGCTCAATGCGCTGGCCACGTTCATGCCGGCGGGCGAGCGCGTGATCACGATCGAGGACACCGCCGAACTGGCGCTGAACCATCCGCACGTGGTACGGCTGGAAAGCCGTCCCGGCGGCTTCGAGGGAACGGGCACAGTCACCATCCGCGACCTGCTGCGCAACAGCCTGCGCATGCGCCCCGACCGCATCATCGTGGGCGAAGTGCGTGGCGGCGAGGTGCTGGAAATGCTGCAGGCCATGAGTACCGGCCATGACGGGTCGATGGGCACCATCCACGCCAGCAGCCCGCGCGAATGCCTGTACCGGCTCGAAATGCTGGCCGGCTTTGCCGGCTTCCAGGGCAGCGAGGTGAGCCTGCGCCGCCAGATTGCCAATGCCGTCGACTTCATCGTGCAGATCGGGCGGCTGTCCAGCGGACGCCGGCGCATCCTGTCGGTCACCGAGGTCACCGGGCTGGGCGACAACATCATTTCCACGCAGGAGCTGTACCGCCACGAGCCCGTGATCAACGCCGACGGCACCGAGACCGACCGCTGGCATTCGCTTGGCATCCTGCCCCATTCGCCCAAGCTGGCGCGCATGCGTCCGGCCAGCTTTGCCCTGGACGACCGCTTTGATCTCTAGCGCCAGCCTGTTCATCGCCACGTTTGCCCTGGTGCTGCTGGGGCTGGGCCTGCTGATGCTGGCAACGGCCCGGGGCCGGGCCAACGCCGAGCGCGCTCGCGCCCACCTGGCCGCGCAGACCGAACAGGTGCGTGCCCGCTACGCCTCGGCCACGGAACCGGAGCCGCACGGCGCGGTGCGCGACCTGCGCCGGCGCTGGGCCGACCTGCTGCGCCGCGCCGACATGGCGCCGACGCGCGGCACATACCTGCGCTGGGGCGTGCCCATGCTGAGCCTGGTCGTGGCGGGCGCGTCGGCCGGCGGTGCCATCGGCCTGGTGGCGATGCTGGTGGTTGCCGTGGCGACGGCGGCCTTCGTGCTGTGGCTGCGCATCAGCCGGCTCAAGGGCAAGATGCTGCGCCAGCTGCCGGGCTTCCTCGATGGCGTGGTGCGCCTGATGACGATCGGCAGCAGCGTGCCGGCCGCGTTCCAGAATTCGGTGGCCAATACCGAACCGCCGCTGCGCCAATGCCTGGTGCAGGCCATCCACCTGCAGCGGGCCGGCAAGGAACTGGACCAGGCCGTGATGCAGATGGGCCGCGCCTATGACCTGGACGAGCTGGTCATCGTGTCGTCGGTACTGCGGCTGTCGCAGCGATATGGCGGGCGTGCCGACGTGGTGATGGAGCGTACCGCCACCTTCATGCGCGACCGCGAGGAAGCGCAGCGCGAGCTGATGGCGCTGTCGGCCGAGACGCGCCTGTCCGCCTGGGTGCTGGGCCTGTTGCCGCTGGTGGTGGCGGGCGGGCTGTTCATGATGAACGCCGGCTACATCATGATGATGTGGAAGGACCCCACCGGCCGCATCATGCTGCTCGGCGCCGCCGGGCTCGAAGTGGCCGGCATCCTGATGCTGTACCGGCTGGCAAAGTCGATCTAGGAGCCGTTGGCCATGCAGATCGACACCACCACCCTGATCTCCGCGAGCCTGGCTGCGGCCGCGATGGCGCTCCTGGTACTGGCCTGGCCGCTGCTGCGGCAATGGCGGCAGCGGCGCGAGGCCGCACGGACCATCGACGCCGCGCTGCAGCGGCAGGCCACGCACGGTGTAGCCGCCGCGCAGGGCGAGGCCGCACCGGGCCAGGCGCAGGCAGCCGGGGCTGCCGCACAGGCGATGGCCCCCACATCGGCCGCTGCAGCTTCCGCCGCGCCGCAGATGTCGGCGCGCGCGGCAGCGGCCGCCGCCGCGCTGGGGCAAGCGTCTGCGCGGCCAGCCGCGGCAGCCAGACCGGCGCCCGCCACGCTTGGCGCAAGGCTCGGCGCGGCGTTCGGCGACCGTTTCAACCAGTCGTGGCTCGAATCGCGCCTGGGCCGTGCGGTGGTCGCCGCCGAGGAACAGTTGCTGCTGGAGCAGTGCGGCTTTTATGGCCTGCAGCCGCGCGCCGTATTCGGCGGCCTGCGGGTGCTGGTGCCTGCCGCGCTGGCGGGCGCCGTCCTGCTCTGGCGGATCGACGGGCCGACGGTGCACGCATTGGCCTGGGCGTTCGCCACATTCGCGACGGCGTACCTGCTGCCGAAGCTCGCATTGCGCCGCTGGGCGGGCAACCGCCAGCGCGAAGTGGCCGAGGAACTGCCGGTGCTGATCGACATGCTGCGGCTGCTGCAGGGCGTGGGCCTGTCGATCGACCAGAGCCTGCAGGTCATCGTCACCGAATTCGGCGCGATGCTGCGCGTGCTGGGGCCCGAGCTGCAGCGTGCGAATCAGCAGTTTGCGTCGGGGCGCTCGCGGGATCAGACGCTACAGCGCATCGGCAAGCTGTTCGACGACGAAGACCTGAAGAGCCTGATCACGCTGTTGACGCAGGTGGACAAGCACGGCGGCGCGGTGCAGGAGCCGCTGCGCCAGTTTGGCGAGCGGCTGCAGGTGGCCCGCAAGGCGCGCATGAAGGACAAGATCGGCCGGCTGACCGTGAAGATGACCGGCGTGATGGTGGTCAGCCTGCTGCCGGTGCTGCTGATCCTGACGGCGGGCCCCGGCTTCCTGGGCGTGATCCGGATGCTGGCCCGCATGAACGGAGGACATGGATGACAAGACTATCCCGCCCGCTGCTGGCAGGCTCGTTAGCGGTGGCCACGGCGTTGCTGGGCGGCTGCGCCAGCACACCCAACAGCGCCGAGGCCATGGCACGGCAGGCCGATGCGCAGATCGAACTGGCCCGGCTGCAGGACAAGGCCGCACGCGCCGAGTACAACGACCAGAACGTCTACCTGGGCCTGATCGGCAAGATGCAGCAGGAAGGCATGTACTACGCCTCGCTGGCCCATATCGACGCGTACCAGCAGAAGTACGGCAGCAGCACCGCGCTGCAGGTGCTGCGCGCCGATGCGCTGCGCGAGACCGGCCAGGACGACGCAGCGCTGCAGGCCTATCGCGACCTGCTGAACACCGATCGCGCCGCCCGCGCACGCCACGGCATCGGCCTGGTGCTGGGCCGGCAGGGCGATTTCATGCGCGCCGCCGTGGAACTGCGCCAGGCGGCGGTGCTCGAGCCGGTCAACGCGCAGGTGGCCAACGACCTGGGCTATGCGCTGATGCGTGCTGGCGCGCTGCAGGATGCGCGCGTGCCGGTGATGCAGGCGCTGGAACTGGACGCCAACAATCCGCGGGTCATCAGCAATGCCGTGGTGTGGATGCTGGCCACCGGCAAGCGCAGCGAGGCCACCGCGATGATGCAGCGTGCCGCGATGCCGGACCCCACGCGCGCCGCCATCCGCAAGGAAGCGGACCGCGTGACCCGCGCCGCGCAGTTGCGCGACAAGGCGGCGCCACGCGGCAACGCCCATCCGAATGCCGCCGCGAACCCCATGCCGGACCCCAATGCGAACCCGGCTGCCGCGCAGGCCGTGGCGCTCAACGCAGGAGCCAGACCGTGATCCTTTCCCCGTTTGCACCGCGCCTGGCCCGGATGGCGGCGCTCGCCGCGCTGGTGGCCGCCGCGCCGGCCATGGCCCAGCAACCGACAGCGGCCGCCGAGTTGCGTCCCAACGACGCGGCGGTGGGCGACACCACGCGCAGCCTGCTCGATATCCAGCGCAGCGGATCGCAGGCCGGTCCGCAGCAACCGTTGACCGGCGACCAGGCCGCGCTGGGGTACGCGCGCTACATGCGCAGCTTCACCCATCCGCTGCCCGAGTTCTTCTCGACGATTTCCACCGGCAGCCCGCTGCGCGGCGGCGCGGGCAGCCAGCCGATGAACGGGCAATAGCGACACCGCCATGCAGCATCGGGCCGGTCTTTATCGACAGCGCGGCGCCATCAGCCTGATGGCCGCCGTCCTGATCGCCACCGTGGCCATCGGCGCCCTGGTGTCGATCGATGTCGGCTTCGTGTTCTACAGCCAGCGGCAGTTGCAGAAGGCGGTGGACCTGGCGGCGCTGTCGGGCGCCCAGCAGCTCAAGCGTGCCGATGACCTGCCGACCACCACGGCCAACGTGATGGCGTCCGTGACGGCAGCGGCCAGCCAGAACGGCTATCGCGGTGCGGTGGGCGCGGACTGTGCCAGCGCGGCGGCCGACGCTGCCGACCGCATGCGCACGTGCCTGGGCGTGTGGGACCCGGCCGATGCCGTGAGCGGAGATACCGTGCGGCACTTCAACGCCGCCTACGATGCGGCGGCGCTATCGCCCAATGCTGTGCGGGTGCAGGGCACGCTGACGGTGCCGCTGCTGTTCGTGCTGCCCGGCGGCACGTCGCGCCAGCTGCATGCCGAGGCGATCGCGGCGGCCAGCCCGCCGGTGGCGTCGTTTTCGCTGGGCAGCGGATTGTTGAACCTGAACTCGGCAAGCGGCGTGCTGGGCCTGCTGCTGGGCAATACGGTGAATCTTTCGGTGGCCGACTGGAACGGACTGGTCAATGCCAACGTCACGCTGGAGCAGCTGAGGCTCCAGCTTGGCGTGGGAACGGTCGATGCGCTGCTGAACACCACGCTGTCGATCCGCGAGTTCTACGCGCTGGTACTCAATGCGGCCGGGCGGCAGGCGCTGCTGGGTGCGGCGCTGGGCAGCCCCGAGACGCAGCTCGGCCTGAACGGGCTCGGCACCAATCTGACGCTGGCGCGGTTGCTGGATCTCGGCGTGCTCACGCCCGCCGCGTCGTCGGCGGCCGAAGTGGGTCTGAACGTGGCATCGCTGCTGACCACCGCCGCCTATGTGGCGCGCGGCAGCAGCGCGGTGGCGCTCAACATTCCGAATCTGAACGTGCCGTTGCAACCGGTGGGCAGCGCCACTGCCACGGCATCGCTGACCATTATCGATCCGCCCAAGGTGGCGGTGGGCCCGGCGAAGCAACTGCCCGACGGCAGCTGGAAGACGACGGCGTCCACCGCGCAGCTGGGCGTCAACCTGGCCGTGCATGCCAATATTGGCTTGCCGCCGCTGGTATCAGCCAGCGTCGACCTGCCGCTGCTGCTCAAGGTTGCGCAGGCCAAGGCGGACCTGACCGCCTTGCAGTGCGCCGCCACGCCAGACCAGCGGACCGCCACCATCAGGGTAGACCCAAGCCTGATGGTGGCATGCCTGACCGAAAACAAGCTGCAATGCACGTCGTCCAGCCAACTGCGGCTGGGCACCGTCAGTGTCGTGACGCTGCCGTTGCCGCTGATTCCGGGCAGCTTGGCCCAGGCAGACCTGATCGCCCACCCGACCCTGCAAACGGCATCGACCGCCCCCGGCACGGATCTGGTGCTGCACCCTGGCGCCAATGCCTCCACGTCGGCGGCCGCGCCGGTGAGTCGCACCGTCGGCGATCTCCTGCGGAATCTCAATCCTGTTCTTTCCCTGGATGTGCTGGGCCTCAAGGTGCCGAGCATCGCCCCGGGGGATCTGCTCACGCCGCTGATTGATCCGCTGGGGCCGTTGATCGACGGGGTGGCAGGCTGGCTGCTGGCCACGCTGGGCATCGATATCGCCAACGCCAACGTCCGGCTGAACAGCGTGGACTGCAACAACGCCGAACTTGTGTATTGAATCCTGAGCCATCATGAAAGCAGAGCGTTGGGCCTACGAGAGCCTCGAAGTCTATGTGTGGGAAGGCCAGTACGACATTGCCGACCGCGTGGCGCGATTCCTGACGCCGCTGGGGACCGAGGTGATTCGTGCCGGGGCGCTGGACGCGCTGCCGAACGAGGCGCGCGTGAAGCCGTGCATTGCCGTGATCAGCGCATCGGCGATCGGCTCGGCCAAGTTCACGCTGGACTGGGAAGCCGCCCACGGCATGCCGGTGATCTGGGTGGGCGCGCCGGACCGCGAGACCGATCCGGGCCGCTTTCCGCCCGAGTACGCGTACATCCTGCCGCACGACTTCAATGGCGGCGACCTGCGCAACCAGATCGTCAAGCTGATGCCGCAGCTGCTGGCCGCCGGCGAGGCGCGTCCCGACGTGGCCGACCTGGTGGCCGGATCGCCGGCCATGCAGGAGTTGCTGGAACAGGTGGAGACGTTCGCCAACTTCGACAGCAACGTGATGCTGTACGGCGAGACCGGCGCGGGCAAGGAGCGCATCGCACGGCTGTTCCACGAGCGCAACAGCCAGTATGGCAAGGGGCCGTTCGTCGCCGTGAACTGCGGGGCGATTCCGGACGGGCTGTTCGAGTCGCAGTTCTTCGGCCATGCCAAGGGCGCCTTCACCGGCGCCATGTTCGCGCACCGGGGGTTTTTCGAACAGGCCACCGGCGGCACGCTGTTCCTGGACGAGATCGGCGACCTCCCCCTGTTCCAGCAGGTCAAGCTGCTGCGCGTGCTGGAGGAAAACGCGCTGACGCGGCTGGGATCGACCATGGCCGTGAAGCTCGATTTCCGGCTCGTGGCGGCCACCAACAAGGACCTGCGCGAGGCGGTGCGCGAGGGCCGCTTCCGCGCCGACCTGTATTTCCGGCTGGCGGTAATCGAGTTGCGTATCCCGAGCCTGGAGGATCGCGGCCCCGGCGACAAGGTGGGCCTGCTGCAATCGTTCCTGCGCCACATGATGGGCGCGGCCGCCTACGATGCGCTGCCGCCCATGCCCGACTGGCTCAAGGGGGCCGTGGGCACGGCGTTCTTCGTCGGTAACGTGCGCGAGCTGCGCAACCTGGCCGAGCGCGTGGGCATTACCGCGCGGCAGTATGGCGGCTGGGACGAGGACCGCATACGGCCGCTGTTCCGGGGGCTGCGTCCGGGTGCGTTCGATGGTTCCGAGCGGGGCGATCCGCGCGCCGATGTCGAGGAGCGCCGCCGCATCATCGCCGCGCTCGACGCCAACGGCTGGCGGCGACAGGATACGGCTGCCTGCCTGGGCATCAGCCGCAAGGTGCTGTGGGAGAAGATGCGCAAGTTCCAGATCGCCGACAGCGAGGCGGAGCCGGTCTGAAGGCCGGCTGCCGGCATCGGGACGTTATGATGCGGGACCGCACGGCAAGGCCGTGCATTACGCGCCACCGCGCCGAAGGACCCCAATTGCGTTTTCTCCACACCGCCGACTGGCATCTCGGTCGGCTCTTCCATGCCCGCAGCCTGTTGGAAGACCAGGCGCACGTGCTCGACCAGTTAGTGGCGCTGGTGCGCGAGGTGCGGCCCGATGCCGTGCTGATTGCCGGCGACGTCTACGATCGCGCGGTGCCGCCGCCCGAGGCCGTGGCGCTGCTGGACGACGTGCTGGCGCGCATCGTGGTGGAAGCCGATGTGCCGGTGGTGATGATCGCGGGCAACCACGACAGCGCGCAGCGGCTGGATTTCGGCGCGCGTCTGCTGGCCGCGCGCGGCCTGCATGTGGCGGGCCGCACGGGGCCGGAAGCCGCCTGCGTGTCGCTGCGCGACGCCCATGGCGAGGTGCGGATCTACGCGCTGCCGTATGCGGAGCCTGCGGTGGTGCGCGACGCGCTCGGTGTCGGGCTGTCATCGCACGAGGCGGCGCTGGGGGCGCAACTCGACGCGATCCGGGCCAGCCATCCGGCCGGCGTGCGCGCCGTGGCGGTGGGACACGCATTCGTGGTGGGCGGTGCGGTCAGTGAATCGGAACGGCCGCTGTCGGTGGGCGGCAGCGGGGCGGTGGGGGCGGACCTGTTCCACGGCTTCGACTTCGTGGCGCTGGGCCACCTGCACCGGCCGCAGACCATCGGCGAGCGGATTCATTACGCCGGGTCGCTGCTCAAGTATTCGCTGTCGGAAGCCGATCACCACAAGACCGTGTCGCTGGTCGAACTGGACGATAAAGGCGCCGTGCGCATCGAGCCCATCGCCTTGCAGCCGCGCCGCGACCTGCGCATCCTGACCGGCGAACTGGCCGCGCTGGTGGAGGCGGGCCTGGCGGACGCGCGCCGGGACGACTACGTCTATGCGGTGCTGACCGATACCGGCGCGCTGCTGGACCCGATGGCGCGCCTGCGCGAGGCGTATCCGAACGCGCTGGCGATCGAGCGGGCCATCCTGGCACGCAGCGGGCAGGCCGGCGAGGCGGGCCGGCGCATGCGCGAACTGGACACCGGCAGTCTGTTTGCGAATTTCTTCCGCGAAGTGGCCGACGCGGACCTGGACGGCGAGCAACGCCGTGCGCTGGACCATCTACTGGCCGGTATGGAGGCTTCGGAAAGGGAATCGGCATGAAACCGCTGTACCTGAGGTTGCAGGCTTTCGGTCCGTTTGCCGCCACCGAGACCATCGATTTCACACGGCTCGGCGAGCAGGCGTTCTTCCTGATCCACGGACCCACGGGCGCGGGCAAGACCACGCTGCTCGATGCCATCTGCTTTGCGCTCTACGGCGATACGTCGGGCGGCGAGCGCAGCGCGCAGGACATGCGCAGCGCCAATGCCGACCCCGCGCTGCGCACCGAAGTCACGCTGGAATTCGGCCTGGGGGCGATGCGCTACCGCGTGTCGCGCTCGCCCACGCAGGACCGCCCCAGCCAGCGCGCGGCAGGCGGTCTCGTCAAGGAAGCCGCCAAGGCGCAGCTGGACGTGATGCTCGACGGCGCCTGGAAGAGCCACGCCAGCCAGCCGGGCCGCGTCAGCGACGCCGTGCGCGATCTGCTGGGCTTCGACAGTGCGCAGTTCCGCCAGGTCATCGTGCTGCCGCAGGGCCGCTTTCGCGAGCTGCTGACCGCCGATTCGCGAGCGCGCCAGGGCATTCTGGAGCGGCTGTTCCATACCGAGCTGTATCGCCGCGTGGAAGAACAGCTCAAGGAGCAGGCCGCCAGCATCCGGCGCGAGGCCGAGCAGATTGCCGTGCGCCGCAAGACGTTGCTGGACCAGCACGCGCTGGCGTCGATCGACGCCCTGACCGATCGCATCGACGCGCTGCAGGTCACGCTGGCCGAACTGCTGCGCCGCGAGGACGTCGCGCGCGCCGACAGCGAGGCTGCGCAGGCGTCGCTGCGCAAGGGCGAGCTTGAACATACCCAGATCAAGGCCTGGCGCGAAGCCGAGGGCGCGCATGCCATGCTGAATGCGAAGGTGGCGGCCGTGGACGGCGATCGCGCGCGGCTGCAGGCGGCGCGCCGCGCCGCGCAGGTCACGCCGGCGGTGCAGCAACTGCAGGCAGCCCGGCAGGATCAGGCCAGGGTGCGCGCGGCCCAGGCGCAAGCCGAGACATCGGCCACGCGGGCCGCGCAGGCGGCGGAAACTGCCGCCCGTGCGCTGCGCGCCGAACTGTCGCGCCAGGAGGCCCGGGCCGCCGCGCAACGCACGGTGACCCGGCTCGAACACCTGCTGCCGCACGCTCGCAGGCTGGAGGTGCAGCGCAATGCCGTGGCACAGGCCGGCACCACGCTGGCCATGGCGCAGTCGGCGTGCGCGGCGAAGATCGACGCTTTTCAGGCCGCCGCCAGGGCGCTCAAGGCGCTGGAGGCCGATGCCGAACAGGCGCGCGCGGGCGCGGCGGGGCAGCAGGCGCTGCAGCTGCGGCTCGAACAGGCCCGCGAGCGGGCCGCCCGCATTGCGAAATGCCGCCAGATCGAGGCCGAGCTTGGGCCGCTGCGCGCGGCACTGGCGTCCAGCGAGGCGCAGCAGCGCGCAGCCACCGAAGCCCGCGATGCGGCGCGCGTGGCCATGCGCCAGGCCGAGGTGGACTGGCGCCACGGGCAGGCCGCGCGCCTGGCCGCCAGCGTCCGGCGCGGCGAGCCGTGCCCGGTGTGCGGCGGCAAGGATCATCCGGCACTGGCGCAACAGACGCTGGCGCTGGTGACCGACGACGATCTCGATGCCGCGCGGCTGGTGTTGCAGAAGGCCGAGGATGCGCTGGCCGAGGCCAGCACCGCGCACCAGCGGGCGGGCGCCAGCGCCGCGCAATGGCAGGCGCGGCTGGCGGACCTGATCGAGGCCGCTGGCGATGTTTCCGCGGCGGGCGCCAGCGCGCTCGATGCCGAGATCGCCGCGCTGGCCGAGGCTGCCCGCCAGGCCGAACAGGCAGGCAAGCGCGCCGAGGCGCTGGCGGCGCAGGCAGCACAGGCCCGCAAGGCCGTCGAAGCCGCCGAAGTGTTGGCCCAGGCTGCCGACACGGCTGCCCGCACCGCCGCGCAGGAACACGCGCGGCTGGATGGCGAATGGCAGGCCGCCTGCGAACAGGTGCCCGAGGATTCGCGCGACCCCGATACGATGACGGCCGCGCTCGAGGCTGCCCGGCGCGAAGCCGGCGCGCTCGAAGCCGCATTGCAGGCCGCACAGGGCGCCGAGCGCGACGCCGTCGCGCTGCAGGCCGCCACGGCGGCGGCGCTGGCGTCCGCGCGGGACAACGTCACCCAGGCAGACGCCCGCGTCACCGAGCGCGAGGCGGCACTGGCCGACGCCATGCGTGCGGCCGCCTTCGACCATGAAGACGCTTACGCTGCCGCGTGCCTGTCCGCCGACGACATGTCGGCGCTGGACGATGCGATCCGTGCGTTCGATGTCGAGCTGGCCCGTGCAGCCGAATGGCATGCCCGCACCGCCGCCATCGCCCAGGCGCTGCAGGTCCCCGACATGCCCGCGCTGCTGGCCACGCGCGACCAGGCGGCCGTGAGGCTCGAAGCCGCCATCCGCGAGCGCAGCGAAGTGGCCGCGTCGCGCGACACGCTGCTGCAATGCAAGGGTCAGGTGGAATCGCTGGCCGCCGAAGGGCGCGAGGTGGAAACGCGCTATGCGGTGCTGGGCCGCCTGTCGGAAGTGGCCAATGGCAACAATCCGCGCCGCATGACGTTCCAACGCTTTGTCCTGGCCACGCTGCTCGACGAGGTGCTGGAGGCGGCGTCGCTGCGCTTGCTGCGCATGAGCCGCGGCCGCTACGCGCTGCAGCGCGTGCGCGAGCAGGGGGACCAGCGCATGGCCGGCGGGCTGGACCTGGAAGTGTTCGACCACGATACCGGCACCACCCGGCCGGCCAGCACGCTTTCGGGTGGCGAGGGCTTTCTGGCGTCGCTATCCTTGGCGCTGGGGCTGGCCGACGTGGTGCAGTCGCGTGCCGGCGGCATCCAGCTCGACACGCTGTTCGTGGACGAAGGGTTCGGCACGCTTGATCCGGAAAGCCTGGACTTCGCCATCCGCACGCTGCTCGATCTTCAGCAGGCCGGCCGGCTGGTCGGCATCATCTCGCACGTGGCAGAGTTGCGCGAGCGGATCGATGTGCGGCTCGAGGTACGCCCCGGCGCGAACGGCAGCCAGGCGGTGCTGCGCTTGCCGTGAGTGCACGCGGCGTGCGCTGCGGGCGCCGGGCGGTGACCGATTATCGCCCGCCACGCGCAGACCCTTATTGACCCTGTTTTGACGCCGGGTGTAACCTTTGTTCATTCTGCGAATTGGGGTTCGTATAGCGAACGTCGCTGCACCCCCGATCCGCCGACCATCACCGAAGCCGCCGCAAGACGGCTCATCAAGACAACTGCAAGATTGTGGACCCTGTCCCGATGTCGTCGCCGTGCCGAGCACGGCCTCGGCGCATGGGACGCCCGTCCGAGCAGTCTGCCGGAGACATCTTTGCGTGCCGCCCCTCTTGCGGCCGGTCCCGGCGCGATGCCGGACCCTTCCGTACTGGAACGCAAGTGATCAACAAGCTATATGACTCGGTGGAAGCGGCAGTGGCCGGCATCCACGACGGCGCCACGATCCTGATCGGCGGCTTTGGCCTGGCTGGCATGCCGGCGGAACTGATCGACGCCGTAATCGCCCAGGGGGCGCGTGACCTGACCATCGTCAACAACAACGCCGGCAATGGCGACACGGGCCTGGCGGCACTGCTGAAGACCAAGCGCGTGCGCAAGATCATTTGCTCGTTCCCGCGGCAGGTGGATTCGTATGTGTTCGATTCGCTGTTCCATGCGGGCGAGATCGAACTGGAACTGGTGCCCCAGGGCAATCTGGCCGAGCGCATCCGCGCAGCCGGTGCCGGCATCGGCGGTTTCTTCACGCGCACGGCCTACGGCACGCCGCTGGCCGAAGGCAAGGAAACGCGCATCATCGACGGCCAGGGTTATGTGTTCGAAAAGCCGATCCACGCCGACTTCGCGCTGATCAAGGCCGACACGGCAGACCGCTGGGGCAACCTGACCTACCGCAAGACCGCACGCAACTTCGGCCCGATCATGGCCATGGCTGCCAAGTGCGCGATCGTGCAGGTCAGCCACGTCGTCGAACTGGGCGACATGAACCCCGAGCACATCGTCACGCCGGGCCTGTTCGTCAAGCGTGTGGTCAAGGTGGGCGGCTCGGCTGCCCAGGCCGCCTGAGCGTAGAAGGAGAAAGAACATGCAACGCCTGACCCGCGATCAGATGGCCGCCCGCGTGGCCAAAGACATTCCGGACGGTGCCGTGGTGAACCTCGGCATCGGCCTGCCCACCCTGGTTGGCAACCATCTGCCGGCCGACAAGGAAATCCTGCTGCACAGCGAAAACGGCCTGCTGGGCATGGGCCCCGCCCCGGCTGCCGGTGAAGAAGACGGCGACCTGATCAACGCCGGCAAGCAGCCGGTGACGATCAAGGCCGGTGGTTCGTACTTCCACCACGCCGATTCGTTCGCGATGATGCGCGGCGGCCATCTCGACTACTGTGTGCTGGGCGGCTTCCAGGTGTCCGAAAAGGGCGACCTGGCCAACTGGCATACCGGTGCCCCCGGCGCCATTCCCGCCGTGGGCGGTGCGATGGACCTGGCCATCGGCGCCAAGCAGGTATTCGTGATGATGGAGCACCTGACCAAGCAGGGCGAGAGCAAGATCGTGCCGGAATGCACGTATCCGCTGACCGGCATCGGCTGCGTGACGCGCATCTACACGGATCTGGCCACGCTCGACGTGACGCCGGACGGCCTGGTTGCACGCGACCTCGCGGAAGGCCTGTCGTTTGACGAACTGCAACGTCTGACCGGCGTGCCCCTGAAGCAGGCCCAAGCCGCCTGATCCACCACCCCAGACCACCAAAACCGAGCGAGACAGAACATGAGCGACGCATTTATCGTTGACGCCATCCGTACCCCCATCGGCCGTTACGGCGGCAGCCTGTCCGGCGTGCGCGCGGACGACCTGGGTGCGGTGCCCCTGAAGGCACTGATGGCACGCAACGCCGGCCTGGACTGGTCGGCCATCGACGACGTGATCTACGGCAACGCCAACCAGGCGGGCGAAGACAACCGCAACGTGGCGCGCATGTCGGCGCTGCTGGCCGGTCTGCCGGAGGCCGTGCCGGGTTCGACGATCAACCGCCTGTGCGGCTCGGGCATGGACGCCACCGGCACTGCCGCGCGCGCCATCAAGTCGGGCGAAACCAACCTGATGATCTCGGGCGGCGTGGAAAGCATGAGCCGCGCCCCGTTCGTGATGGGCAAGGCCACGTCGGCATTCTCGCGCCAGGCCGAGATCTTCGACACCACCATCGGCTGGCGCTTCATCAACCCGGCGATGCGTGCCGCCTACGGCGTGGACTCGATGCCCGAGACCGCCGAGAACGTGGCCACGGACTACAAGATCAGCCGCGAAGACCAGGATCTGATGGCGCTGCGCAGCCAGGAAAAGGCGTCGCGCGCGCAGGCCGACGGCACGCTGGCCCAGGAAATCACCGCCGTCACGATTCCGCAAAAGAAGGGCGACCCGATCGTGGTCGACCGCGACGAGCACCCGCGTGCCACCAGCATGGAAGCCCTGGCCAAGCTGCGCGGCGTGGTGCGCCCGGACGGCACCGTGACCGCCGGTAATGCGTCGGGCGTGAACGATGGCGCCTGCGCCATCCTGCTGGCCAGCGAAGCGGGCCTGAAGCAGCACAACCTGAAGCCGCGTGCCCGCATCGTCGGCATGGCAACGGCCGGCGTGGCGCCGCGCGTGATGGGTATTGGCCCGGCACCGGCCACCCAGAAGCTGATGAAGCAGCTGGGCATGTCGCTGGACCAGATCGACGTGATCGAACTGAACGAAGCGTTTGCCGCGCAAGGCCTGGCCGTGCTGCGTCAGCTGGGCATCGCCGACGACGACAAGCGCGTGAACCCGAACGGCGGCGCGATCGCCCTGGGCCACCCGCTGGGCATGAGCGGCGCGCGCCTGGTGACGACGGCGCTGTACCAGCTGGAGCGTACCGGCGGCCGTTTCGCGCTGTGCACGATGTGCATCGGCGTGGGCCAGGGTATCGCCATGGTGATCGAGCGGGTTTGATGGTTCAGGGCTGAGTGCCGTCGTTATGCGCGCCCCTCTCCCATGCAATGGGAGAGGAGTGGGGGAGACGGTAAAAGGGCTCGAATTGCGATTTGTCGTAATTCGAACTGCCGCGCCCTCTCCCCCAACCCCTCTCCCGCCGTGCGGGAGAGGGGAGCAACCCGGTGCCGCGACGTCATGAATTCACCGAACGCTTAATTCCCCTCTTTTCCCGCCGTTAATACAGGTGGGAAGTTTCAGTGGTGTCTCTTCCCCAACGAGGTAGAGCATTGCGGCCAGACCGACGGGCTCGCCGGTCTTGCCGCATCTTTTTCTGACTGACCCGGCGCATGTGTGCCGGTGCGGAGTTCTGAGATGTCCCTTCCCGTTGCCACGCTCGTCACCGGCGCCAGTTCCGGCATTGGCCGTGCGATTGCAGAAATGCTGCTCGCCGATGGCGTGACCCGTGTGATCAATGTCGACTATGCAGAGCCGACGTGGTCGCATCCGAACCTGACCTTTTTCCAGGCCGACCTGACCAACGCCGACGCCACGCGCGCGGTGGCGGAAACGGTGACCTCGCAGTTCGCGGTGACCCGGCTGGTCAACAACGCCGGCGCCACGCGTCCCGGCACGGCCGATACGGCCACCGCCGCTGATCTCGATTACGTCGTGGGCCTGACGCTGCAGGCCACGATGCTGCTGACCCAGGCCTGCCTGCCCGCCATGCGAGCGGCCGGCTTTGGGCGTATCGTCAACATGGCCTCGCGCGCGGCGCTGGGCAAGCCCGAGCGCGTGGTGTATTCCGCGGCCAAGGCGGGGCTGGTTGGCATGACCCGAACGCTGGCGATGGAGCTGGGCGGCGACGGCATCACCGTCAACGCCGTGGCACCGGGTCCCATCGCCACCGAGCTGTTCCGAAAGAGCAATCCGGAGGGCAGCGAACAGACACGGCGCATCCTGGCAAGCATCGCCGTGAAGAGAATGGGAACGCCGGAAGACGTGGCGCGTGCCTCGCTGTTCTTCCTCGCCCCCGAGAATGGTTTCGTGACGGGACAAGTGCTGTACGTCTGCGGCGGAACCACGCTGGGGGTGGCACCCGTATAAGAAAGTTGCCCGCCCCAAGGCACGGGGTGGAATAGCGATACACAAGCATTGCGCCTGCGGCCGCTCACAAGGTTCGTCCGCCGGTGTGCATCAATTCCTGGAGCACAAGATGAGCATCACCAATCAAACCTCGAAGGCGCGCAGACGCCTGCTGGCCGCTGGCGTCGCAATGGCCGCCGGCTTTGCCGTCATGACCGGCGCGCAGGCGCAGGGCAACTACCCGACCAAGCCGATCACGATGATCGTGCCGTTCTCGGCCGGTGGCACCACCGACATCCTGGCCCGTATCGTCAGCCTGCAACTGGGCAAGGCGCTGGGTCAGCCGGTGGTGGTGGACAACCGTCCGGGCGCGGGCGGCAACATCGGCGCATCGCTGGCTGCCAAGGCCCCGGGCGACGGCTACACGCTGTTCATGGGTACGATCGGCACGCACGCGATCAACCAGTCGCTGTACTCGAAGCTGCCGTACGACCCGGTCAAGGATTTCGCGCCGATCACGCGCGTGGCCATGGTGCCGAACATCGTCGTAGTGAACCCGAAGGTGCCCGTCCACAACATCAAGGAACTGATTGCCTACGTGAAGGCCAACCCGGACAAGCTGTCGTATGGTTCGTCGGGTAGCGGTTCGTCGATGCACCTGTCGGGCGAGCTGTTCAACTCGATGACCGGCCTGCATATCCAGCACATTCCGTACAAGGGCAGCGCCCCGGCCGTGAACGACCTGCTGGGCAACCAGATCGGCCTGATGTTCGACAACATGCCCTCGTCGTACCCGCACGTGAAGGCCGGCAAGCTGCGCGCCATCGCCGTGACCTCGGGCAAGCGTTCGCCGGCACTGCCGGACGTGCCGACCGTGGCCGAAGCCGGTGTGCCGGGCTATGAAGCCACGTCGTGGTTCGCCCTGTACGCCACCGGAGGCACGCCGCAGCCGATCGTCGATCGCCTGAATGCCGAAGTGGTCAAGATCCTGGCCATGCCGGAAGTGAAGAAGCAGATGGCCGAGCAAGGTGCCGAGCCGAACCCGGAGAAGCCGGCCCAGCTGGCCGCCTTCATGAAGTCCGAAACCGCCAAGTGGGCCAAGGTGGTGAAGGCTTCGGGCGCGACGGTGGACTGATCGCCCGAGCCTGCGTCGGTAGCACGCGGGCAAGCAGTACGGCAGTACTCGAACCGGCTCCGGGCGCCTGCCCGGCGGCCGGTTTTTTATTGCCCGCGCCAAAAGACGTGCGCCAAAGAAAACGCCCGCGAGGTTGGCGCGGGCGCAAATCCCAGGTCCGTGAGGACAGGAGGAGACAAGCTGCGGCTTCGGCGGGCGGCCGGGCGGACCCTGGCCGCCGGCAGGCAATCAGGTCAGGCTGTACTTGACGACCTGTTCCTCGACACCGACGAAGCGCACCAGCTGGCGCAGGCCGCTGGCGTATTCCTTGATATGGTGGCCGTCCGGGGTATCGGGCAGCCGGTAGTAGATCGGTGCCGTTCCGGCACGTGCGCGCGCGGCGCTGACGGACACCGAGGACTCGCCCGCTGCCGTGCCTTCGGTGATTTCCGGTCTTGCGTTCATCGACGACTCCCAGGAGACGCATGGCGCTGAACGTTGGGCCGGCAAGGAAAAGGCGCGCGCATGCGGGTGGCAATGTCTGGAATGTATTGCAGGCGGTCGCGAAAAGCCATTTCGATTTTTTTACATCAGTTTCTGGATAATTGCCTAAATTGTCATATTTAGGATTCTGTTGGGCTGTCGATATCAGGATGGTGGTCCCGCGCCGACGCCGCCCGACAGGCGTTGCAAGGGTTAACGGCATGACGCGCCCTGACTTGCGCGCTACCATAGCGCCACCCTGAACATTCCCGGCTCAAGGCAGCAACCTTCATGCCAACCCCGGGCCACCACTTGCACGGCGAATGTCCACCCAGCACGCGCTCCTGATTTCCCTGATTGAAAAGCCGTCGTCGGGTTACGACCTGGCGCGCCGTTTCGACAAGTCCATCGGCTATTTCTGGCACGCCACGCACCAGCAGATTTACCGCGAACTGGGGCGGATGGCCGAAATGGGCTGGATTGCGGCCGAGGACGGCGGCAAGGATCAGGCGGCCCCCGCCACTCCGGCCAGCGCACCGCACGGGGCGCCGGCGGAAAAAAAGAATCGCAAGAAGGTGTACTACGTGCTGCCGTCCGGCCGCGACGAACTGGTGCGTTGGGTGCTGTCGCCCGGTGCGGGGCTGGACCAGCGTGAGGAAATTCTGGTTAAGCTACGTGCAGATGCTGCAATCGGGCCGCTCGGCTTGGACGAGGAAATGCGGCGCCTGATCGCCCTGCACGAGGATCGCCTGGCGCTCTACCGCGATATCGAGCGCAAGGATTTCGGCGGCACGCTCGATCGGCGCCAGCAAATCCAGTATGCGCTGCTGCGGCGAGGCATCCGGTTCCAGGAGGACTGGGTGAAGTGGGGGCGCGACTTGATGCCGCTGCTGGAAATACCCGGCGAAGGCTAACGGCGGAGCGCCGGCTGCCAATGCCCTTTCCCGCCGGGTCATGCACCGGGGCGGGAAAGGGACACATCAGGAATACATCAGAAAAACGCCAAATCAGGCGACGCTGGCCGCATGCGCGGCGGCTTCCGCTGGCGCCAGGCCCAGGCGGCGGCGTGCCAGTGCGTACTCTTCCACGAACCGGCGCACCAGTTCGGCTGCCGGTACCACGCGCTTGATGGCGCCCACGCCCTGACCGGCGCCCCAGATGTCCTTCCACGGCTTGACCCGGGTCGAGCCGAAGTTCATGGCCGTGGCATCCGACGTCGGCAGTGCTTCCGGGTCCAGGCCCGAGCGCACGATGCTTTCGCGCAGGTAATTCCCGTGCACGCCCGTGAACAGGTTCGAATAGACGATGTCGTCGGCGTTGCTGTCGACGATCATCTGCTTGTAAGCGTCCTGGGCATTGGCTTCCAGCGTGGCAATGAAGGCCGAGCCGATATAGGCCAGGTCTGCGCCCGCCGCCTGGGCGGCCAGCACCGCGTCTCCGCTGGCGATGGCGCCGGACAGCAGCAGCGGGCCATCGAACCATTCGCGGATCTCGTGCAACAGCGCAAACGGCGACAGCGTGCCGGCATGGCCGCCCGCGCCGGCCGCCACGGCGATCAGGCCGTCGGCGCCCTTGTCGATCGCCTTGCGGGCAAAGGTATTGTTGATCACATCATGCAGCACGATGCCGCCGTACGAATGCACGGCCTCGTTGACTTCCGCGCGGGCGCCCAGCGACGTAATGACGATGGGCACCTTGTAGCGCACGCACATTTCCAGGTCGTGTTCGAGCCGGTCGTTGGACTTGTGCACGATCTGGTTGACCGCGAACGGTGCGGCGGGACGGTCCGGGTGCTTGGCGTCGTGCTCGGCCAGCTCGGTCGTGATGCGGTCCAGCCATTCCTCCAGCTTCTCGGCCGGGCGCGCGTTGAGCGCCGGGAACGAGCCCACCACGCCGGCCTTGCATTGCGCGATGACCAGGTCGGGATTGGAAATGATGAACAGCGGCGAGCAGACGGCCGGCAGCGACAGGTTTTGCAGCAGGGCGGGAATGGCCATGACGGTTCCTTCGGAGGAGGGCGGCAAATCGTGGGGCACATGCCATCGACGCGGCGAGGCAGGCAGGCGATCAGGCAATCGGACTTGCTATGCAACCAGTTGCATGATGAACCGCAAGGTATCACGTCCGCCTGGCTCCATGCAACGGGTTGCAGCGACTATTTGCGGCACCGCGGCGGCGGCCAGTGGCGCATTGTCTACAATGGCCCCATTGCCTTATGCGCCATGCAGGAGATGAAGTGGTGACCCACCCCGCGATCGACGCCGGCCCGGCCGGCGGGGCGCAGCCGGTGTCAGACGACCTGTTCGATGCCGACCTTGCCGCCTGGTATCGGCAGCCCGAACGTGCGTTCGACGGCTGGCTGGCCCGGCATGGCTTTCGCCCCGGTACGGCCATCGTGTACCGCGCGATGTGGGGCAAGCTGTTGCGCTGGTCCGCCGAGCAGGGGCTGCCGCCACTGAAATGGTCGGCCGGCCAGATCGGCGCCTTTCTCGATGCGCAGCATCTTCACAAGCGCCATCGCTATCGATATGCGAGATTGATAGAGCGAATCTTCCATCACCTGGCCACACTGCAACAGAATTTGCACAATCCGGCCAGTCAGGCGGTCAAGGCGCATCTGGCCGACGGCGAGAACGATCCCACGGCCTTTTTGCTGCCGGGTGAGCGCGACCTGCTCGTCGCCCGAATCCTCGCGCCGCAGCCCGAATTGCCGGCCGGCAAGGAAGCCAGGGGCGAGATGTCGCCCACGGCCTGGAAGCGCGCCCGGGACGTGGCGCTGCTTGCCGTGTTGCTGGGCGGCGGCCTGAAGGTGGCCGAGGTGCGCGCGTTGCGCCTGGAAGCCATCGACGGCATCGACGACGGTGCCATGGCCATCCGCATGGTGCGCCCCGATAACGGACGGACTTATATGGTGCCGCTGTTCGGCTTCGCCCATGCGCCGCTGCGCCGCTGGCTGGCGGTGCGCCGGGCGGCGGAATCGCTGGGCGACCTGGTATTCCCGGCCATGGCCAATGGACGGCCGATGCATGCGGCGTCGATCTATCGCCGTATTGAAATCCTGCTGGAAGAGGCCGGGGTGCTGGCTGGCCGCAGCGAGCGGGCGTCGCCCCAGACGCTGCGCAATACCTGTGGTGCGATGCATTTCGACGCCGGGACCACCCCCGCTGCCGTGGCCCAGCTGCTGGGCATGCGAGATCTCGAATCGGGCTGGCGACTGCACGCCGCCTACGAGGCGTGGCAGGCACGCACGGGGTTGCCGCTGATGACACCGCAGGCGGCGCGCGCCCGGGAATCGTGACAATCATTCGAATGTACGAGGCGGCCGTAAAATAGGCGGGATAAGATCTCGATTCGACCCGCGAATCCCGACCGGGATTCGGCCAGCGTCCTGAAACACTTACCGAACTGACAATTTCCATGGCTGAAACGTTACTGCTGACCGGTGCAACCGGATATATCGCCTCGCACACCTGGGTGTCGTTGCATGAGGCGGGCTATCAAGTGATCGGACTCGATAATCTGTGTAACAGCAGCCGCGAGGTGATCAACCGGCTGGCCCGCATTACCGGGACCACACCCCATTTCGTCGAAGGCGATGTGCGTGACCGCGCGTTGCTGGACCGCCTGTTTGCCGAGCACGAGATTGCGGGGGCGATTCATTTTGCGGCGCTGAAGGCGGTGGGTGAATCGGTCAGCAAGCCGCTCGAATATTACGGAAACAACCTCGAAGGCATGATCACGCTATGCAGCGCCATGCAGGCGGCTGGCGTGCGGCAACTGGTGTTCAGTTCGTCGGCCACGGTCTATGGCAATCCGCATACGGTGCCGATTCTCGAGGATTTCCCGCTATCGGCGACCAATCCGTACGGGCAGACCAAATTGATGGGCGAACAGATCCTGCGCGATCTGGAAAAATCCGATCCGGAATGGCGCATCGCTTTTCTGCGGTATTTCAACCCAGTCGGCGCCCATGAAAGCGGCCTCATTGGCGAAGATCCGGGCGGCATTCCGAACAACCTGATGCCTTACGTGGCCCAGGTGGCTGGCGGACGACGCGAAAAGCTCAGTGTCTATGGTGGCGATTACCCGACCGTCGACGGCACGGGTGTGCGCGACTACATCCACGTCTGCGACCTGGCCGATGGGCACGTGGCGGCGCTGAACTACCTTCGCCAGCATCCGCGCGGGATGACCGTCAATCTGGGCACGGGCCGTGGTTACAGCGTCCTGGAGGTAGTGAAGGCCTACGAACGTGCCAGTGGGCGGGCGGTGCCCTACCAGATTGTCGACCGGCGTCCGGGCGACATTGCGTCGTGCTATGCCGATCCGGCGCTGGCGCAGCAGATGCTGGGCTGGGAGGCCCGCCATGATCTGGACCGCATGTGCGAGGATTCCTGGCGCTGGCAGTCGATGAATCCCCAGGGGTTTGCGGCGTGAGCGGGGCAAGCCAATAAAAAACCGGGCCATGGCCCGGTTTTTCTTTGCGCCGTCTTTGCGCGCGCGTGGCGTTGCGGCTTAGCGAATCAGGAAGTCTTCCATCGACTTGCCATTGGCCAATGCCTGGGTCAGCCAACCCGGACGCTTGCCGCGGCCGGTCCAGGTATTGCCCGCGCTATCGCGATAACGGACCGGAACCTTGCGTGCGGTAGTGGCCTTCTTGCCAGCCACGCCCTTGCCACCAAATCCGAGATCTTCGGCGGTCAGGCCAAATTGTTCGATTTTCTCGCGAATCTCGGCGATCACCGTCGCTTGCTCGCGCGCCTTGATCTCTTCGGCCTCCCGCTGCAGTTCGCTGATTTTCTGAACGATTTCCTGATATGTCGCCATTTGTATCCCTCGATTTACTGGTGGGTCCGTGAATAGACGAAAAGCATTATAACCACTGTCGGCCACGCTGCAAATGCTTTGCGGCTGCGCGCCAAAAAATACGAAAAATCTCAATTAAGAAGAATTACTGAACTTATGACAAGGGCGATAGTCGAGCGTTGGCTGCCGCGACGGCGCCAGAATGCACCGGCGCCGTAGATAGCGCGGTGCGTGGGCCATCTCGCATCGCCGCGGAAACATGAATCAAAACTTAATGCCGGAAATAGGAGTCGCAGTCCGGCGCAAGCGGGATTCAGCGAACGCTCCATTCCGGCCGCGCAGGCAATATTCATTTGCCGGCATGCGCTCACTCACTCCTCGCGGTGCAGCACAGGCCATTTACCGCCGGCGATTGAAAGTGCGTCAGTCGCCATACCCGAAAACCATTTGCCGCGCAACTCAAGGAAGACTGGACGCCGGCCGTTATCGAGTCCTGAGCGGGCCGCACGGGGTGTCGGACTGCCGGACCGAGGCAAGGAAGTGGCTTCGGGTGATTTCCTAATGATCAGCACATCATGTCCTTTCATCAGAATATTCAGATCAAGACCCTCTTGCGGGGCGCCATGGCTGCGCTGGCGGCCATCCTGCTGGTTGTGGGCGGAGCGGGATTGCATGGCATTTCCCAGTCCAATGATGCGCTGAAGGAGACCTATGCCAACCAGCTGGCTTCATCCCAGGCGCTGGCCGATGCCATGATCGGCACCACGCGCCTGCGCCTGGCGCTGGACCGTACCGTCATGCCCGGCAGCGAGGGCGAGGACATGAACAAGCACGTCGAACGCTCGAAGGTCTTTGTCGAGTCGTCTGACAAGGGCTGGAAACGCTATTTGGCGCTGCCGCAGAACGACGAGGAAAAGGCGCTGGCCACCGCGCTGGCAGCCAAGCGCCAGGAGTTCTTCGAGGCGGGCGTCGCGAAGTGGCAGCAGGCGCTGACCTCCGGAAACCGGGAGGAAGCCCTGCGCATTGCGCGCGAGGTCATGCCGGAACTGCAGCGCAGCATGTCCTCCGCGCACGAAAAGCTCGAGAAATTCCAGATGGACGCCGGCAAGGCGAACTTCGAAGCCGCCCAGTCGCGCTTTGAAGTGATTCGCACGATGTCGATCCTGCTGATCGTCTTCGGGCTGGTCATTGCCGTGGTGGCCGCCATGATGCTCCACCGCGCCATCGTGCGCCCGGTGGAAGAGGCGCTGTCCGTGTTCGAACGCATGGCCGCCGGCGACCTGACGTCGCGCATCAGCAGCATGTCGAAGAACGAGGTGGGCCGCATGATGCAGGCGCTGGCCCGGATGCAGGACAGCCTGTCGGGCATCGTGTCCGAAGTGCGTACCGGCACCGATTCGATCGCCTCGGCCACCCAGCAGATTTCGGCCGGCAATACCGACCTGTCGCAACGTACCGAAGAGCAGGCGGCCTCGCTGGAGCAGACCGCCGCCAGCATGGAAGAACTGACCACGGTGGTACGCCAGAACGCCGACAACGCCCGCCAGGCTGGCGTGCTGGCCGGCGAAGCCTCGCAGATCGCCATGAAGGGGGGCGACGTGGTGGGCCGCGTGGTTGACACCATGAACGAGATCAACGGCGCATCGCGCAAGGTGGTCGAGATCATCGGCGTGATCGAAGGCATCGCCTTCCAGACCAATATCCTGGCGCTGAATGCCGCCGTGGAAGCGGCCCGGGCCGGCGAACAGGGCCGCGGCTTTGCCGTGGTAGCCGGCGAGGTGCGCAGCCTGGCGCAGCGCAGCGCCAATGCCGCCAAGGAAATCGAATCGCTGATCAGCGAATCTGGCCAGCGTGTGGAAAGCGGCACGAAGCTGGTGGCCGAAGCCGGCAACACCATGGGCGAGATCGTGCAGGCCGTGCGTCGCGTCACGGACATCATGAACGAGATCAGCGCCGCGTCGCAGGAACAGACCACCGGCATCGAGCAGGTGAACCAGGCCGTGGCCCAGATGGACCAGGTCACGCAGCAGAACGCGGCACTCGTGGAGGAAGCCGCTGCCGCCGCGGGCGCGCTGGAAGAACAGGCGCAGAAGCTCAAGAGCGTGGTGTCGGTGTTCTCGCTGGCGTCCGACGGCGGTGCGTCGCGCCTGCTGGCAGCGCCGTCACGGCCGGCCCATGCGCTGGCGCCGGCCCAGCCCCTGGCTGCTCCGGCTGCACCGGCCACCGCCGTCGCCGGCGCTGCGGAACGTGCGCCGGTGCGTCCCGCCGCCAAGCGTCCGCCCGTGGTGCGCAAGACCCGCGAGCCCAAGCTGTTGCGCCCCGCGCTGAACCAGCCGGCCGGCGCGTCGAACCCGGACGACAACTGGGCCGCCTTCTGATTAATTCGAGCCCGATATAAACAGGACTGAGTGCCACGAGGTTCACACGGAGCGCGCAAGATGCCATGATGCGGGGTTTTGTCTGCCCCGCATCCCGGTGTTCCCCGCGCCCTTGCCGTTTCCCTTCGCGCAGCCCCAATGATTGCCACGAATACCCTCCTGTTGCTGCTTGCAGCCGCGCTCGGCGTCGTTGCCGCGCGAGGCATGCGCGCTGCCAAGCCGGAAGGCGAGCCGGGGCGCAAGGCTGTCCGGTCGCTGGCATGGTCGGCTGCGCTCCTGTCGCAGGCCACCACGGGCATGCCGCTCTGGGTGGCGGTGGCTTCGGGCACGCTGACGGCCGCCAATCGCGGCGCCGACGCGGCGGCAACCTTCGCCGCGACCATGGCGGCAAGCATGGCCGCGTCGCACCTGATTGCCCCTGCCTGGCAATGGATGCGCCAGGGCAGCCGTGGCTGGCAGGTTGCCATCGTCACGGCCATGCTGGCGGGTGCCGGCATGGTGGCGGTGGCCGGTGCACGGCTGGGCCGGGCCTGCGGCGGCCTGTCGATGTCCCCGCGCGACTGTCTGGACGTGGCCGGCCCGCATGGGTCGGCGTGGCTGGCCGGCGGCCTGGCGCTGCTGTGCTCCGCGCTCTATGCGATGCATCGCCTCCAGTCGCGCCGGTGGGCGGGAGCCTATGCCGAGGGGGCGCTCGCCGACGACGCCCCTGACGAATTCCCGGTTGCCGCGCGTGCGGGCGAGCCGCGCCTGGTGCGGCGCGGCCACGGTCGCATGGGCGGGCTGACCGTACGCTCGTCGGGCCGCGACCAGCCGCCCGTCGGCGAATACAGCGTCAGCAACGAAGACCTGCCCGACCGCACCGCCTTCGCGCGCTGGCTCGACCAGACCATCGCGCACGCCCGCCTGTCGGAAACCGCCTGCGCCGTGCTGCTGATCCATATTGCCGACTTCCGGGAAGTCGACGAAGTCTTCGAAGTCCGCGCCGACGACATCCTGGCCCAGGATGCCGGCGCGCTGGCCCAGGCCGCGCTGGAACCGCATCATTTCCTGGCCCGGCTGGCGCGCGATGAATTCGCGGTGGGCGTGCCCGAACTGGTGCAGCACAGCCGGGCGCACGAACTGGGCGCGCGCGTGCTGGGGTCGCTGTCCGAGTTCGTGGCTGCGCGCGGCCTGCAGATGCAGATTGGCGTGAACATCGGCATCGCCATCTATCCGCGCGATGCGGCCACATCCGAATCGCTGATGCAGGCGGCGCGCGTCAGCCTGTCGGAGGCGCGCGAAAGCGGGTCGAACCAGATGCGCGTGTTCAATTCCGCTGCCGGCGAACGGGCGCGCCGCATGCGCGTCATCCGCCGCGATCTCTGGCCGGCCATCCAGGACGACGCGCTGTCGCTGATGTACCAGCCGAAATACGACGTGAAGTCGCGCGGCGTGGTGGGGGCCGAGGCGCTGTGCCGCTGGCGGCATCCGACGCTGGGTCCGGTCAATCCTGCCGAATTCATCATGGTGGCCGAGCAGTCGGGCCAGATCGACAAGCTCGACGACTGGGTCATCTCGACGGTCTGCGCGCAGGTACGCGCCTGGCAGGACGCGGGGCTGGCGACGGTGCCGGTGGCGATCAACGTGTCGGGGCTGCGCTTTGCCAGCCGCAACTTCCCGCAGTACCTGCTCGAACAGATCCACCAGCACGACATTCCGCCGTCGGCCATCACGCTCGAAATTACCGAGACGGCAGCCATGAAGGACATCGGCAAGTCGATGGAGACGCTGGCCGAGCTGCAGTCGCTGGGCATCCACGTGGCGCTGGACGACTTCGGCAGCGGCTACTCCAGCCTGGGCTACCTGAAGCGGCTGCGCGTGGGCACGCTCAAGATCGACCGCACGCTGATCGGCGGGCTGGACGCCGACCCGCAGGGCCAGGCAATCGTCGGGTCGATGGTGGCGCTGGCGCACGAACTCCGCATGAAGGTGGTGGCCGAAGGGGTGGAGTCGGCATCGCAGCTGGACATCCTGGACGGCATGGGCTGCGACGAGGTGCAGGGCTACCTGATGGCCATGCCGCTCGACGCCCCGGCGTTCGCCGAACAGCTGCAGGGCGCCCACCCGCTGCGCGCCTGAGCGCGGGTGGCGAAACGTGAAAAATTGTCGATAACGCTAAAGCGCGTGCCTGGCGTGTCGTTATGAAGGTGACAGGGCAGTGGCGCATGCCGGATGTCGCTCGCCCGAGCCAGCTGGCCTGTCCGTCGCCGGCCGCGCTGCCTTGCCACTGGCGGACCAACCCACACGGAGTCCCCGATGTCCCTTCCGCACATCCTCGTCGTCGACGATTCGCCATCCCTGCGCCGCATGACAGGCGCCTGCCTGCGCGCGGGCGGATTCATGGTGACCGAGGCGGCCGACGGCAAGGAGGCGCACGAGGTGGCCATGGAAGAGCAGTTCGGCATGCTGGTCACCGACCAGGTGATGCCCGTCATGGACGGCCTGTCGCTGATCCGCGCGCTGCGCGCCACATCGGCCTATGCGTCGATTCCGATCCTGATGCTCTCGACCGAGCACGACGACCGCATCCTGGACCAGGCCCGCGAGGCCGGCGCGTCGGGATTCCTGGCCAAGCCCTTCGATCCGGAAGACCTGCTGGCCTCCGTCCACGCGCTGCTGGACCCTCCCACGGAGGGGTAAGCCGGGCGCGAAGTCGTCCTTAATTCACCCCGCATCGTGCCGTAAATACTGGAGGGCCATAGCAGGTGGTCCGGCTCGGCCCATTGGGCCGCGGGCCGGCAGACCGCCTCGGGTCGCCAGCAGCCAGGGGCACGCTATCCCCGGCCACGACCAACCTTGCCAGCGGGGGCAACATGAATACCAGCAACAACCGGGCGGACGGCGCGGGAGAAGAATTCCTGGCCTTCCGGCTTGGCCGCGAGGAATACGGCATCGACATCCTCAAGGTCCAGGAAATCCGTGGCTACGAATCGGTCACGCAGATCGCCAACGCGCCTGACTACCTGAAGGGCGTGGTCAACCTGCGCGGCACCATCGTCCCGATCATCGACCTGCGCATCAAGTTCAACCAGGCCGAGATCAGCTACGACCAGTACACGGTGGTGATCATCGTCGATATCCATGAACGCACGACGGGCATCGTGGTTGACGGCGTATCCGACGTGCTCACGCTGACTCCGTCGCAGATCAAGCCGGCGCCGACGCTGTCCGGCGGCGTGGCCACCGACTATATCCGCGGGCTTGGCTCGCTGGAGGGGCGCATGCTGATCCTGACCGATATCGAGAAGCTGATGGACGTCGACGACCTCGCGGCGCTTGACGCCGCGGCCGGCACCGCCTGACCCACCCCGTAACAAGCGGCCCGTAGCGCCCGCGCGAATGCGGGGGCGCCGGTGCCGGAGCCTTCAACGCAGTTCGAGCACCCATGCGCAACAACCAGCCTGTCACGCAGCGCGAGCATCCGCTCTCGCCGGACGATTACCTGATCTCCCGAACCGACCTCAAGGGTCGCATCACGTTCGCAAACCGGGCGTTCGTGGAGACCAGCGGCTTCTCGTCGGCAGAGCTGCTGGGCGCGCCGCACAACCTGGTGCGCCATCCGGACATGCCGCCGGAAGCGTTTGCCGATCTCTGGACGTCGATCCAGGCCGGCAAGTCGTGGGTCGGCATCGTCAAGAACCGCCGCAAGGACGGCGATCACTACTGGGTGCAGGCAACCGTCACGCCGACGCGCGTGGCCGGCCGCATCATCGGCTATACGTCGGTGCGGTCGATGGCGTCGCGCGAGCAGATCGACGCGGCCGAGGCTGCCTACAAGCGCTTTCGCGAGCAGCGCGCCGCCGGGCTGGCGATCCGCGACGGGGCCGTGGTGCGGACCGGCGTGGCCGGCTTCTTCGGCCGCCTGACCCGCCTGAACCTGCGCCGCCGCATTCTTTGGGCCCAGGTGGCCGGGCTCGCATGGTTCCTGGTGGCGCTGGCTGGCGTGCACTGGATGTCGGCCGACGCTGCGGCCCAGTTGTGGCCGTGGCTCTGGGGCGCTTTCGCGCTGGCCGTGATCTCGTCGATGGCTTCGGGCGCCCTGCTGATCTCCCGCGTGGAAAAGCCGGTCGGCGAGATGCTCGACTTTGCGCTGCGCATGGGCGCCGGCGACCTGACCACGACGTTCGAGCACAAGGCCGGCGACGAAGTGGGTGCGCTGGCGCGCGCCATGCGCACGATGCAGCGCAGCCTGCTGTCGGTGGTGCATGACATCCAGGAAGGCATGACCAGCATCTCGACGGCCACGCACCAGGTGGCCGCCGGCAACAACGACCTGTCGCAGCGCACCGAACAGCAGGCCGCCTCGCTGGAGGAAACGGCTTCGAGCATGGAGCAGCTGACCGGCACGGTCCGCCAGAACGCCGACAACGCACGCCAGGCCACCGGGCTGGCCGCCAATGCGTCGGAGACGGCCGTACGCGGTGGCGAGGCCGTGGGGCGCGTGGTGCAGACGATGAACGAAATCAACGAGGCATCGCGCAAGATCGTCGACATCATCGGCGTGATCGAGGGCATTGCCTTTCAGACCAACATCCTGGCGCTGAACGCCGCCGTGGAAGCGGCGCGTGCCGGCGAGCAGGGCCGCGGCTTCGCCGTGGTGGCTGGCGAGGTGCGCAGCCTGGCGCAGCGCAGCGCCAACGCGGCCAAGGAAATCAAGGGCCTGATCGGCAACACCGTGTCGCGCGTGGAAAACGGCGCGGCGCAGGTCAGCGAGGCCGGCGCGACGATGGACGAGATCGTCCAGGCCGTGAAGCGCGTGACCGACATCATGGGCGACATCAGTTCGGCATCGGCCGAGCAGAGCGCAGGCATCGAGCAGGTCAACGAGGCCGTGGCGCAAATGGATGAAAGCACGCAACAGAACGCAGCATTGGTAGAGCAGGCCGCCGCGGCGGCCGGCGCGCTGGAAGAACAGGCCGACCGCCTGCGCGAGTCGATCTCCACATTCCGCGTGAGCACCCAGGCCGAAGTCCGGCCTGCGCGCCCGCGCCAGATGGAGACGATGGCGGAGGTGGCGGGCTGAAGTGGGGAGCCGGTCCGCGCCCGGCAGGGCGGGGGCCATTCCAGAAAGGGCCGCGCCGAAACACGCGGCATCAGGAACGGGGTAGAGCAGCCGCCCACGCAGGCGGCCGCGACAACAATCCGGGTGGCATTGCCCATCCCGGTCATTTCTGACAGAAGAAGGGGATAGTTCTATGCAGTGGTTCAATCAACTACGCGTTACGACCAGGCTGATAGCAGGCTTCCTGGTGGTATCGGTGATCGGCGCCGTCATCGGCCTGCTGGGCGTGGTCAACATGGGGCGCATGGCGGAATGGACCGGCAAGATCTACACCACCGACCTGCAGGCGCTGAAGGCCGTGCAGGACGGCAACATCAACCTGGTCTATGCCAGCCGCGCGCAGATCGCGCTGCTGTCGGCATCGACCATGGGCGAACGCGCGACCGAGAAGGAAGAGATCCAGAAATCGCTGGCGACGATGGAGGCGCGGGTAAAAACTGCGAAGAGCTCGTTCAGCCAGCCCGAGGGCCAGGCGCTGTTCAAGCAGTATGAAGCGCTGGTGCCCCCGTTCCGCGACCGCATGACGAAGTACGTGGAACTGGTCAGCAAGCAGCCGCTGGACACGTCGCAGTTCGAAAGCACGGTGTTCACGGAAAGTGCCGACCTGCTCAAGGAAAGCCGCGCGCTGGAAGACGTGCTGTTCAAGATGGTCAAGCGCCGCGACGAACGCGCCAAGTTGAACATGGACGAGTCGACCAGCGTCTACAACAGCTCGCGCGTGCTGATGCTGCTGCTGGTGCTCGGCGGGGTCGTGATCTCGGTGCTGCTGGGCTGGTTCCTGGCCCGCCAGCTGTCGCGCCAGCTCGGTGGCGAACCGGGCTATGCCGCTTCGATCGCCGCGCAGATTGCCGATGGCGACTTCTCGGCCAAGGTGGAACTGCGCCGTGGCGACGACCACAGCCTGCTGCACGCGATCGCGCAGATGCAGCAACAGCTGTCGTCGATGGTCCGCGACTTCAAGGAGTCGGCTGAGTCGATCGGCACGGCGTCGCGCGAAATTGCGGCCGGCAACAACGACCTGTCGCAGCGCACCGAACAGCAGGCCGCCTCGCTGGAGGAAACGGCTTCGAGCATGGAGCAGCTGACCGGCACGGTCCGCCAGAACGCCGACAACGCACGCCAGGCCACCGGGCTGGCCGCCAATGCGTCGGAGACGGCCGTACGCGGTGGCGAGGCCGTGGGGCGCGTGGTGCAGACGATGAACGAAATCAACGAGGCATCGCGCAAGATCGTCGACATCATCGGCGTGATCGAGGGCATTGCCTTTCAGACCAACATCCTGGCGCTGAACGCCGCCGTGGAAGCGGCGCGTGCCGGCGAGCAGGGCCGCGGCTTTGCCGTGGTGGCCGGCGAGGTGCGCAGCCTGGCGCAGCGCAGCGCCAATGCCGCCAAGGAAATCAAGACGCTGATCGACAACTCGGTGGCGCAGGTGGATACCGGCGCGGCGCTGGTGAGCCAGGCCGGCACGACGATGGACGAGATCGTGCAGGCCGTGAAGCGCGTGACCGACATCATGGGAGAGATCAGCGCGGCATCGGCCGAGCAGAGCTCGGGCATCGAGCAGGTCAACCAGGCCGTGGCCCAGATGGACGAAGTGACGCAGCAGAACGCGGCGCTGGTGGAGCAGGCCGCGGCGGCAGCCGGTTCGCTGCAGGACCAGGCTTCGCGCCTGCTGGAATCGGTGTCGGGCTTCCGCCTGTCGCACGACGATGCAGCGGCGGCATCGGTGCCGATGCTCGCTGCCCCGGCGGCGCCCGCCGTGCGCTCGGTGGCCAGGCCCGCCGCCAAGGCCCCGGTGAACCGCGTGGCCAAGGGCGGCAAGCGGGGCAAGCCGGCCAGGACCGGCACTGCGCTGGCGGCTGCCGCACCGGCTATGGCTGAAGTTGCCGGCGCGGATGCCGATACACAGAAGAAGCGCCCGGCGCTGACGGCGGCTGCGTCTGCCAGCCCGGCATCGGACAACGGCGACTGGAGCGCCTTCTGAGCGTCATCGGGACAACTTCGGACCGCCACATAATCGTCGTCTGAAAAGACGGCAGCGTCCCGGCGCAGCGTTGTAATTGTTGCGCCGGGCGTTCACTCGTCTGCAGAACACCATGAACACCGACATCAGTCTGTCCCTGTCGGCCGAAGCCGCAGCGCGGCTGCGCGCAGACTTCGATGCGTTTGTAAAAGTTTCCACCGGACTCGACCCGCAGTTCATTCCGCCCGCGTTCGACGATTTCCTGCGCGCGCGGCTGATCCAGCAGGATGGGCCGCTCACCGAGCGTGCCGTCATGCGCCTGCTGGCCAGCGGCGAGTACGGATGGGCGCGCAAGGTCTTCGACAAGCAGCTGCCGAACGCATTGGCGGCGCTCATGCGCGACGCGCAGCGTTTCGGCTTCGCGCTGGCCGTGCAGCCCGACTGGACGTCCCAGCAGCGCGTGGAGCATGCGCGGGAGTGGGCCGCGAACATCCTGTCCGAAGCGGGCGCCGATGCCGCGTTCACCGAGGCGCTGGCGGCCCAGATATCGGCCTCCGCTGTCGATGTGCGCACGATCGAGGAGCGCATGCGCACGCCTGCGTGGCGCATTGCGGACAGCCTGCGGCAGCGCGCTTACGACGTCATGTACGCGCTGCAGACCGAGCAAAGCGAGGCGCTTGGCCGCAGCAAGGTGGGCGAGTTGCGCGCGCTGCTGGGCCTGGCGCTGGAGTATGGATCGGTGAGCGCCGAGGAAGCCGCGCGCGTGCTGGAGCAGGTGGAGCGCGCGCGTCCGCACCTGTTCCGGGAAGCACCCGATGACGTGTTTGCGCGGCTGGCGGCGTGGCTGCGTCGCGTGTTTAGCCAAGGTGCGCTTGTTCGTCAATAGTGGAAACCAGCAACCCCCTTTCGTGCGTGGCGTGTCCACCGTCGGAAATCCGTTTCCGTTCAGTGCACAAACTGTTACACCTTTGATGAAAATCAGAAGACAGGCACGTTTGTTGTTACAAACTTCGGGGCCCATGTCTTTTCCTTACGACATTCCCCAATCCCCAACGTAAGTAGGGATTGGCATGGTGGGCGGAATGCCGATATAAACGTAACAGTTTCACTTACACTCTGTAACATCTGTAACGTTTCAGAGTTCAGGTGTAACCGGGCGAAGTTCTTTCGTAGTACGTCGTACCCACTCGAACACGCAACAAACGATCTGGTCGCCGGCAGGATTTCCTTGCTGGTAAGCGCCGGACAAGCGGTCGAGGGGTTTTTTGGTAGCGGGGAAAAATTGGAAAGCAGTGAAGTTCTCCAGGAGATCAGGGAGGTTAACCTCGCCTATCTTCTGCTTGCGCAACGACTGGTGCGCGAAAACCAGGTGGAAGCCATGTTCAGGCTTGGTGTCAGCAAGGAAATTGCTGAGATCCTCGCCAAGCTGACCTCGGCGCAACTCGTCAAGCTGGCTGCATCGAACATGGTGCTGTGCCGGTTCCGCTTTGACGATCACGCGTTGCTGTCCACCCTGACACACACGGCCAAGAGCCATGATATGCAGCAGATCCACGCTGCTATCCTGCTGGCCCGGCAACCCGTGGAGTCGCTCAATTGACCGCGCTCCTCCAGGCCCAGCCGGCCCGCAGTTTCACGGCCACTCCCGTCCCCAACCGCAAGAGCGTCCTGCAGGATGCCAACCAGACCCAGCTCGCCATCGAGCTGATCGGCCTGGGTGCGCGCCTGCAGGTGCTTGAAGCCGAGACCACGCTCTCGCGCGACCGGTTGATCCGCCTCTACAAGGAGCTGCGGGGCGCGTCGCCGCCCAAGGGCATGCTCCCCTTCTCGACAGACTGGTTCACCACCTGGCTGCCGAATATCCATTCGTCGCTGTTCTTCTCCGCTTACCAGTTCATGGTGCAGGAAGGCGAGACGTCGGGCATTCGTGCCGTAGTGGCCGCTTACCGTCTGTACCTCGAGCACGTTTCGCTGCTCGGTGGCGAAATCGTCTTAAGTTTCACCCGTGCCTGGACGTTAGTACGGTTTTTCGAGAGCAACATGCTGCAGCTTTCCTCGTGCACCTGTTGCGGCGGTCAGTTCGTGACGCATGCCTATGAGCCGCACGCGAACTTCGTCTGCAGCCTGTGCCGCCCGCCTTCGCGCGCCGGAAAGGTGAAGAAGCTCTCGAAGGACGCCGCATCCGCGCAGACGCCAGCCTGACTCACCGGGCCTGACGTCCGCGTGGCAGGTGGGCCCCGGTAACGGCGGGCGGTGACCCCGCTCGTCCGCGCCGGATGCCCAGTGCGTGCCTGACGCGTGTTTTTCAGACGGGGATCCGATCGTGCTAGTAGTTATTGGCTATGTCGTCGTAGTCGTGGCGGTGTTGGGCGGTTACGCCCTCACCGGCGGACATATGGGCGCGCTTTATCAACCGGCGGAGCTCATCATCATCGGCGGTGCCGCCGTCGGCGCATTCATCAGCTCCAACAGCGGCAAGGCCATCAAGGCCACGATGAAGGCCATGCCTTCGCTGCTGCAGGGCTCCAAGTACAAGAAGGAACTGTACCTGGACGTGATGGCGCTGCTGTACGTGCTGCTGTCCAAGGCACGTCGCGAGGGCATCCTGTTCCTCGAAAAGGAAATTGCCGATCCCGCATCGAGCAGCGTCTTCAGTCAGTACCCGCGCATCCTGGCCGACGCCAAGATGATGGAGTTCCTGACCGACTACCTGCGCATGATGGTCAACGGCAACATGAACGCCTTTGAGATCGAGGCGCTCATGGACCACGAAATCGAAACGTTCCGCCACGAAGCCGAGATTCCCGCCCATGCGCTGTCGCGCGTCGGCGACGGCCTGCCCGCCTTCGGCATCGTGGCCGCGGTGATGGGCGTGGTGCACGCACTCGCCTCGGCCGATCTGCCGCCGGCGGAACTGGGCGCCCTGATCGCCCACGCCATGGTCGGTACGTTCCTGGGCATTCTGCTGGCCTACGGCTTCGTGTCGCCGCTGGCATCGCGCGTCGAGCACCAGGTGTCCGAGAGCATCAAGATGTACGAGTGCATCAAGGTCACGCTGCTGGCATCCCTGAACGGCTATGCCCCGCTGGTGGCGGTGGAATTCGGCCGCAAGGTGCTGTACTCCACGGTACGTCCGTCGTTCCTCGAGCTCGACGACCACGTGCGTGAAGTCAAGAGCCTGACCTGACGGGAGAGCAGCCATGAGCAGCGCCCAGGACCTGCGTCCGATCATCATCAAGAAGGCGAAGTCGCACGCCAAGCCGCACGGCAACCACAGCTGGAAGATCGCCTACGCCGACTTCATGACGGCCATGATGGCGCTGTTCCTGGTGCTGTGGCTGCTGAGCTCGTCTTCCCCGAAAACGCTCGTCGGCGTGGCCGAATACTTCAAGACGCCGCTGAAAGTGGCGGTGGCCGGCGGCGACAAGAGCAGCATGTCGAAGAGTGTCATCCCCGGCGGCGGCAAGGACCCGATGGCCAAGGACGGCGAGGTCATGAAGGCCCTGACCAACGATCCGGCCGACGCCCAGCGCCGCCGCGACCAGATGGACAGCGAGCGCCTGCGCGCGCTCAAGGGTCGTCTGGAACAGATCATCGACAACAACCCCACGCTGCGCCAGTTCCGCCCGCAGCTGCTGCTGGACATCACCAGCGAGGGCCTGCGCATCCAGATCCTGGATACACAGAACCGGCCGATGTTCCGTACCGGCAGCGCCGCCGTGGAGCCGTACATGCGTGCCATCCTGCGCGAAATCGGCCCGGTGCTCAACGAGATGCCGAACAAGGTCAGCCTGTCGGGCCATACCGACTCGGCCACCTACATGATGGGCGAGCGCGCATACAGCAACTGGGAACTGTCGGCAGACCGCGCCAATGCGTCGCGCCAGGAACTGATCGCCGGTGGCATGCAGGAAGGCAAGGTGCTGCGGGTGCTGGGCCTGGCCGACACCATGCCGCTGGAGAAGAACGAACCGCTGGCGCCGACCAACCGTCGCATCAGCATTGTGGTGCTCAACAAGCGCGCGCAGGCCCAGTTCGAGTCCGAAAACGCCAGCGCGGCGGATGTTTCGGTGCAGGCCCAGAAGGGACGCATGGCCGAAGAGCTTCAGTCGCAGGTGCCGGCGCAGGCGGAAGCCGCCCCGGCTCCCGCGGCAGGCCCCGCCAACACGCCCAAGGGCAAGTAGGAACGAGGGCGCGCCGCCGCGGTGGGTGGCGTGTCTTCCCAGGAAATCTAGCGAGCCAGGACGATCATGTCTGTCGATATCGATATCACGCAGTTTTACCAGACCTTCTTCGAAGAGGCAGAGGAACTGCTCGTAGAAATGGAGCAGCTGCTGCTGGAGGTGGACATCGAGTCCCCCGATGCCGAAGCGCTCAACGCGATCTTTCGTGCCGCGCATTCGATCAAGGGCGGTGCCGCGACGTTCGGCTTCACGGCCCTGACCGAAACCACGCACATCTTTGAGAACCTGCTCGACCGCACGCGTCGGCGGGAACTGGCCCTCACGCGGGTCATCATCGACACCTTTCTGGAAACCAAGGACGTGTTGCAAGACCAGCTCAATGCCTATCGCAACGGCACCGAACCCGATCCGGAAACGTTCAAGCGCATCTGCGCCGTCCTGCAGCAGCTGGCCCAGGAAGCCGGCGGCGAAGCGGCCCACGCTCCGGCCCCCCCACCCGCGCCCGTGGCAGCCCCGGCCCCGGCCGCCGCACCGGCCGGCGGCAACCTGAAGGTTCGCCTGATCAAGGTATCGGCCGCGGACCAGGCGCTGCTGCGCGAGGAACTGGCCAACCTGGGCGAGATCACCGGCCAGGAAGAGGCCGATGGCGACCTGACCATCTGGCTGAACAGCCAGTGCGGCACCGACGACATCATCGCGGTCTGCTGCTTCGTGATCGACGAGAAGCAGATCGTCGTGGAAGCCGTGGCAGCCGGCGAGGCCCCGGCCGCAGCCGCGCCCGCACCGGCGCCTGCGCCCGTCGCCGCGCCGGCCCCGGCGGCCGCTGCGCCGGCCGCCGCCCCGGTAGCCAAGGACAAGGAAAAGGAGAAGGCCAAGCCTGCGGCCGCCGCCGCCGCGCATGGCCCCGATTCGGGTTCGATCCGCGTGCCGACCGAGAAGGTCGACCAGATCATCAACCTGGTGGGCGAACTGGTCATCACGCAATCGATGCTGGCGCAGACCGCGTCGTCGCTCGACCCCGTACTGTTCGACCGCCTGTTCTCGGGCATGGGCCAGCTGGAGCGCAACGCGCGCGACCTGCAGGAAGCGGTGATGTCGATCCGCATGATGCCGATGGACTACGTGTTCTCGCGCTTCCCGCGTCTGGTGCGCGACCTGGCCAGCAAGCTGAACAAGCAGATCGACCTGGTCACGTTCGGCAAGGCGACCGAACTGGACAAGAGCCTGATCGAACGGATCATCGACCCGCTGACCCACCTGGTGCGCAACAGCCTCGACCACGGTATCGAAACGCCCGAGAAGCGCGTGGCGGCCGGCAAGGAACCGACCGGCCAGCTGATCCTGTCGGCACAGCACGCCGGCGGCAACATCGTCATCGAAGTGAGCGACGACGGTGGTGGCCTGAACCGGGAGCGCATCCTGTCCAAGGCCCTGCAGAACAACCTGCCGGGCGTGTCCGAAAGCATGCCCGACGATGAGGTCTGGCAGCTGATCTTCGCGCCGGGCTTCTCCACTGCCGAGGTGGTGACCGACGTGTCGGGACGTGGCGTGGGCATGGACGTGGTCAAGCGGAACATCCAGGAAATGGGCGGGCATGTCGAGATCAGCTCGCGCCAGGGCCTGGGTACCACCACCCGCATCGTGCTGCCGCTGACGCTGGCCATCCTGGACGGCATGTCGGTGCGCACCGGCGAAGAGACGTTCATCCTGCCGCTGAACTGCGTGATGGAGTCGCTGCAGCCGAAGGCCGACGACGTGCACACCGCCGCCAACGGCGAGCGCGTGATGAACGTGCGCGGCGAATACCTGCCGCTGCTGGAACTGCACAAGGTCTTCAACGTGGCCAATGCGGTGCAGGAGCCCACGCAGGGCATCGCCGTGATCCTGGCCGCCGAAGGCAAGCGCTTCGCGCTGCTGGTGGACCAGCTGATCGGCCAGCACCAGGTGGTACTGAAGAACCTCGAAACCAACTACCGCAAGGTGCCGTGCATTTCGGCCGCGACGATCCTGGGCGACGGCAGCGTCGCGCTGATCGTGGACGTGGCCGCGCTGCAGCGCACCGGCGTGCGCCGCCAGGACATGGCGGTGGCACTGTAATCGACAGCAAGGAGAACGGACATGGCCGGCATCGGACACATCGATACCCAGGGCAGCGAAGCCTCTGGCCAGGAATACCTGGTCTTCACGCTGGGCACCGAGGAATATGGCATCGACATCCTGAAGGTGCAGGAAATCCGCAGCTACGAGACGGTAACCCGCATCGCCAACGCACCCGACTTCATCAAGGGCGTGACGAACCTGCGCGGCGTGATCGTGCCGATCGTGGACCTGCGCCTGAAGTTCAACCTCGCCAACGTGCGTTATGACCACCAGACCGTGGTGATCATCCTGAACGTGGCGGGGCGTGTGGTCGGCATCGTCGTCGATGGTGTGTCGGACGTGCTCACGCTGACCGGCGACGACATCAAGGCTGCGCCGGAATTCGGCGTATCGGTATCCAACGAGCACCTGACCGGCCTCGGTTCGGTGGAAGGCCGGATGCTGATCCTGATCGACATCGAACGCATGATGACCAGCGCCGAGATGGAACTGATCGAAGCCGAGTTCGCCTGAGCGCGCGCCGGATCGCCCCCAACTGCCTGTACCGCCGATCATCGGCAACCCTGACGACATACACTCATGACGCCGCTCCGTTCTTCCTCCAGCGCCACCGGGAAGCCAGGCGCGGCCGCCAGCACGGCGACGCCGGTGCTGGCGCCCCTGCGCGACGACATGCGTGACTTCCTGCTGACCGAGCGCGACTTCGAGAAGGTGCGCGCGCTGATCCACAAGCGCGCCGGCATCTCGCTGGGCAGCCACAAGCGCGAGATGGTGTACAGCCGTCTGGCGCGGCGGCTGCGCTCGCTGCAGCTCAGCGACTTCGGCACTTACCTGGAACTGCTCGAGTCGGACGACCGGTCCGACGAGTGGGAGTACTTCACCAACGCGCTGACGACCAACCTCACGTCGTTCTTCCGTGAGGCGCACCACTTCCCGCTGCTGGCCGAGCACGCCAGGAAGACTGGCCGGCCCTACAGCGTCTGGTGCGCGGCGGCGTCGACCGGCGAGGAACCGTATTCGATCGCCATCACGCTGGCCGAGGCGCTGGGCGACCGCGCCGGGACCGTGCTGGCCACCGACATCGACACCCAGGTGCTGGCCAAGGCCCGCGCCGGCGTCTATACGACTGAGCAGGTGTCCCGGCTGCAGCAGGAGCAGCTCAAGCGCTTCTTCCTGAAGGGCACGGGCGCACGCGCGGGCTCGGTCAAGGTCAAGCCGGAGCTGGCATCGACCATCGCGTTCGAGCCGCTGAACCTGCTGGCGCCGGACTGGGGCATTCGCGACAAGTTCGACGCGATCTTCTGCCGCAACGTGATGATCTATTTCGACAAGCCGACCCAGGGCCGCATCCTGGAGCGGTTTGCGCCGTTGCTCAAGCCGAACGGCCTGCTGTTTGCCGGCCATTCGGAGAACTTCTCGTATGTCACGCGCGCGTTCCAGCTGCGCGGGCAGACCGTGTATGAACTGGCGGGCAAAGGCGGAGGCGCATGATGCGCGGCACGCCACAGATGCCCGAGGCCATTGCCACGCGAAAGTACTTCGATCGCGAATTCGGCAAGCAGGCCATCAAGCTGCTGCCCAACGAATACTACGTGACGGGCGATGACGTGGTGCTGACCACGGTGCTGGGATCGTGCGTGGCCGCATGCATCCGCGACGAAGTGGCCGGCGTGGGCGGCATGAACCATTTCATGCTGCCCGATGACGAGAACGCCGGCCCTGACCGCATGCTGTCGGCGTCGATGCGCTACGGCTGCTACGCGCTGGAAGTGCTGATCAATGAACTGCTGAAGATGGGCGCCCGGCGCGAGCGTCTGGAAGCCAAGGTATTTGGCGGCGGCGCGGTACTGGCGAACATGACGACCCTCAATATTGGGGACCGGAATGCCGATTTCGTACTGAAGTACCTGCGCACCGAAGAGATACGGGTGGCCGCGCAAGACCTGCGCGGGCCGCACGCGCGACGCGTCAGCTATTTTCCGGGAACGGGTCTGGCGCTGGTGCGCCGGCTGACCCGCTCGGACGATACCGTTGGCGTGGAGCGCGACGAGCGTGCCCTGGCACGCGCGCTGTCCACATCCACAAAGGCGCCCGCCCGTGGTGCCGTGGCTTTGTTTACGCGGCAGGCATCGGCCAAGTCGCCGACCTGAAAACTGAAGACGTAGAGACGAACATGACCGCCGCGAAGATCAAGGTGCTGTGCGTGGATGATTCCGCGCTGATTCGCAGCCTGATGACGGAGATCATCAACAGCCAGCCCGACATGGAGGTGGTGGGTACCGCCCCCGACCCGCTGGTGGCGCGTGACATGATCAAGCGCCTGAACCCGGACGTGCTGACGCTGGACGTGGAAATGCCACGGATGGACGGGCTCGACTTTCTGGAACGCCTGATGCGCCTGCGCCCGATGCCGGTGCTGATGGTGTCCTCGCTGACCGAACGGGGGTCGGAAATCACGATGCGCGCGCTGGAACTGGGCGCGGTCGATTTCGTGACCAAGCCCAAGCTTGGTATCCGCGAGGGTCTGATCGAATACACCGACACGATCGCCGACAAGCTGCGCGCGGCGTCGCGGGCACGCGTGCGGGCACGGTCCGAGGCGCCTGCGGGCAGCGCGCCTGCCGCGCCGATGCTGCGCGCGCCGCTGCTGTCGACCGAAAAACTGATCATCGTCGGCGCATCGACCGGCGGCACCGAGGCCATCAAGGAATTCCTGATGCCGCTGCCGCCCGATTCGCCGGCAGTCATGATCGTGCAGCACATGCCGGCCGGCTTCACCAAGTCGTTCGCGCAGCGCCTGAACGGGCTGTGCCGCATCACGGTCAAGGAAGCGGAGCACGGCGAACGCGTGCTGCCCGGCTATGCGTATATCGCGCCGGGAGACTCCCACCTGCTGCTGGCGCGTAGCGGTGCCAACTACGTGGCGCACCTGTCGCAAGACGCACCGGTGAACCGGCATCGTCCGTCGGTGGACGTGCTGTTCGATTCCGCCGCCATCCACGGCGGCAAGAACGTGACGGGCGTGATCCTGACCGGCATGGGCAAGGACGGTGCCCGCGGCATGCTGCGCATGCGCGAGGCCGGATCGTACAACCTGGCGCAGGACGAACAGTCCTGCATCGTGTTTGGCATGCCGAAGGAGGCTATCGCCACCGGCGGCGTGCATGAAGTCGTGCCCCTGAACCAGATGAGCCAGCGCGTCATGGCGCACCTGGCCACGTTTGGCGCACGGGCGCAGCGCGTGTAGTCCTGGATCGCGCGCGAGAGAGGTCGGATTAGCAACAACAACCGGATGGCCGTGTCATCCGTAACCGTATTGGAGCCGTAAAGTGGACAAGAACATCAAGATCCTCGTGGTCGATGACTTCCCGACCATGCGTCGGATCATTCGCAACCTGCTCAAGGAGCTGGGGTTCACCAACGTCGAGGAAGCCGAAGATGGCGCCGCCGGGCTGGAAAAAGTCAAGGACGGCAGCTTCCAGTTCGTGGTGTCGGACTGGAACATGCCGAACATGGACGGGCTGACCATGCTGCAGTCGATCCGTGCGATTCCCGAGATCGCCAAGACGCCGGTGCTGATGGTGACGGCCGAAGCCAAGAAGGAGAACATCATTGCCGCCGCGCAGGCTGGTGCCAATGGTTATGTGGTCAAGCCGTTCACCGCCGCGACGCTGGACGAAAAGATCACGAAGATCTTCGAGAAGCTGGCTCAATAAGAAGAGGTACGCGACATGTCGACGACTCCGACTTTCAGCCAAGAATCGGCCGAGCAGATCATCCATCGCATCGGCAACCTGACGCGAATGCTGCGCGACAACATGCGGGAGCTGGGGCTCGACAAGGAAATCGAGAAGGCCGCCCTGGCCATTCCCGATGCACGCGACCGCCTGAGCTACATCGCCGCCATGACCGAGCAGGCGGCCGAGCGCACGCTCACCGCCGTCGAACTGGCGCAGCCGCTGCAGGAAGATCTGGAAAGCAAGGCCACCGCGCTGGACAAGCGTTGGGACGAGTGGTTCGCGCAACCCGTGGAGCTGGGCGACGCCCGCGCACTGGTGCTGGACACACGTGAATTCCTGACCGACGTTCCGCAAAAGGCCAAGGCGACCGGCAGCCACCTGCTTGAAATCATGATGGCCCAGGACTTCCAGGACCTGACCGGCCAGGTGATCAAGAAGATGATGGACATGATCCGCACCCTGGAGCAGGAACTGCTGCAGGTGCTGATCGATAACGTGCCGGCCGAGCGGCGCGTTGAAGCGCCCCCCACGCTCATGAACGGTCCGCAGATCAACCCCGAAGGCAAGACCGACGTAGTGTCGGACCAGTCGCAGGTGGACGACCTGCTGGCCAGCCTGGGCTTCTGAGCCCGGTAAGCGGGACGCGCCGGCCATCCCGCCGGCGCGTCCCGGGCTTGTCGCGACGATGCGCCGTACGCGCGTTTTTCGTCACATGGCGGCGCATTCGCTGGCACAATCGTGGGCAACCACGGTTTCCTACTGCCAGAGGATCGCCCCCATGCATGCTCGCCGTACCGTCGTTGCAGTTTCCGTTGCCGCCGCAGTTTCCGCATTCGCCGGCATCGCCCAGGGTCAGACGCTGACCGTCCCGCAGGTTTCCCCCACCGTTGACAGTGCCTATGCCCGGCTGGAAGCCACGCCGCTTTACCAGAAGCTGATGGCCGACGTGCGCGCCGACGACGCGCGGGCGCTGGCGGAACTCAAGACCATGACCGAGATCCCGGCGCCGCCCTTCAAGGAAAAGGCGCGCGCCGAGTATTTCGTGTCGCGGCTCAAGGCACTGGGCCTGACCGATGCGCATATCGATGCCGAAGGCAATGCCATCGGCATCCGCGAGGGCACCGGCAACGGCCCCCGGCTGCTGATTTCGGCCCACCTCGATACCGTCTTTCCGGAAGGCACCGACGTCACGGTGAAGTCGCGTGACGGCAAGCTGTACGCGCCGGGCATCGGCGACGACACGCGCGGGCTGGCCGTCCTGCTGTCATGGCTCAAGGTGCTCAATGAGAACAAGGTGCGTACCGTAGGCGACCTGGTGTTCGTCGGCAACGTCGGCGAAGAGGAACTGGGCAATCTTCGCGGCATGAAGGCGGTGTTCCGCGATCACCCCGATATCGACGGCATGGTCGGCATCGAGCCCGGTACCGGCGAACGCGTGCTGACGCAGGGCACCGGCAGCCATCGCTATGAAGTGACGTTCAAGGGCCCGGGCGGCCACAGCTTCGGGGCCTTCGGCCTGCCCAGCGCGATCCATGCGATGGGCCGCGCCATCGGCAAGATCGGCGACGTGCAAACGCCCGCCGACCCCAAGACCACGTTCACCGTGGGCACGGTCGGCGGCGGTACGTCGGTGAACGCGATTGCCGGCGACGCGCGCATGGCGATCGATATCCGCTCGAACGGCACGCCGTCGCTGCTGGAAACCGAGAAGCACATCATGGAAGCCATCGCCGCGGGCGTGGCGGACGAGAATGCGCGCTGGAAGCCGGCCAAGGGACAGGAAATCACCTACCAGGCCCGCATGATCGGCGACCGGCCCGCCGGCATCACGCCTACCGACTCGGTGATAGTGCAGTCGGCCGTGCGCGTGATCAAGGCGCACGGCAAGGAAGCGCCGTCGCTGCGCGGCGGCAGCACCGACGCCAACGTGCCGATGGCGCTGGGCATTCCGGCCATCATCATCGGCAGCGGCGGCAAGTCGGGTGGATCGCATTCGCGCGACGAGTGGTTCGACCCCACCAATGCCCATGAAGGCGCGCAATGGGGCCTGACCACGGTGCTGGGTCTGGTGGGGGTGGATGGCGTCGGCGAACCGCTGCTGGCAAAGCGGCCAGCCAGGCCGGCGGCTACGCGCTGAGCGCGAAACCGCGATCGAACGTGGTGGCCACGTCCAGCCGCTGCTTGAGCAGCCCCGCCTTCAGGTAGAAGTCGGCGGTCTGCTGCTGGATGGCCACCAGGTCCGCGTCGATGGGCTGCCACTGGGTGCGGCGGCGCTCGAACTGCAGCCGCGCCGCTTCGGGCGGAATGCCGATGATGCGCGCCAGCGTGGCCGAGTACTCGGCCACGTGCTGATAGGACCAGACCTGGGCGCGCACCACGCGCTGCAGGAAGTCGGCCAGCACGGCCCGCTTGCTGGCCAGCGCGGCGTCGGTTGCCGCAAGATAGCTCAGGCCCGACCACAGCCCCCGTCCGCTCACCAGCACGCGCGCATGGCCGCTGGTTTCGGCCATGGCCGTATAGGGCTCCCAGGTGGACCACGCATCGACCGAGCCGTTGGTCAGGGCCAGCTTGGCGTCTGCGGGCGGCAGGAAGCGGAAATCGGCATCCTCGGGTTTCAGGCCGGCCGATGCCAGCGCCTTGAGCGCGACGAAATGGCCAATCGATCCGCGATTGGTGCCGATGCGCTTGCCCTTGAGGTCGGCCGCGCTCTTCAGCGGCGAATCGGGCCGCACCAGTACGGCGGTGCCGTAGGGGTCGGAACGGTTGGCGCCAATCAGACGGATGCGCGTACCGGCGGCCAGCGCGAAGATGGCGGGCGCATCGCCGATGGGCCCGCTGTCCACGGCGCCTGCATTGAGCGCCTCCGCCAGCGGCGCCGCAGCCGGGAATTCGGTCCACTGGATGTCGTAGGCCAGCCCCTTGAGCGCGTCGGCCGACTCCAGCAGCGCGCGCAGGCCGCCCTTCTGGTCGCCGGCCTTCAACACCGGGCGGGATTGAGCCCGCGCGGCAGCGGGCAGCAGGGCGGACAAGGTGCCGGCGCTGGCGGCGTGCAGGAAGTGGCGGCGGGAGCTGGACATGCGTGCGTACGAAATGGGTGGCGGAAAGCCAGACCGTACGCCTGCCCCCGTTGCGCACCAACGAATGATTTCGCGGTTTCTTATGCTCTGCGCGGCGGCGGCGCGCTCCGCAGGAGGGCGGGATGTCAGGCAGGCAGCCCACGAATTCAGCGATGATCGGCCAGCCTTGCGGCCCGTCAAACCCCATGCGGGCCGCACTGAGGACTTGCCGGCACAGCTTGCCCCTGGGAGGTTGCATCGCCGCCGCCCTTGCGCTTCAATGGGCGCCTTGGCCCTTCGGGCCCCCCAAACTGCCGATGTCATCCATGGACCAGACCCCCGACATTCCCTCGCGTCCCGCCTTGCGCACGCTCACACCGATCGAGGCGCGCGTGGTAGCCGTATTGCTGGAAAAGCAGTTCACCGTGCCCGACACTTACCCGCTGTCGCTGAACGCGCTGGCATCTGGCTGTAACCAGAAGACCGCGCGCTCGCCTGTGATGAGCGTGACGGAGGCCGAGATCCTGACCGCGATCGATGGCCTGAAGTCGTTGAGCCTGGTCTTCGAGGGCAGCAGCAGCCGCGTGCCGCGCTTCGAACAGAACCTGGGCAAGGTGCTGGGCGTGCCGAGCCAGTCGGCTGCGCTGCTGTCCACGCTGATGCTGCGCGGTCCGCAAACGGCTGCCGAACTGCGCCTGAATTCGGCACGGCTGCATGCCTTCGCGGACATTTCCTCGGTAGAGGCCTTTCTGGACGAACTGGTCGAACGCTCGCCGGCGCTTGTCGTGAAGCTGCCCCGCGCGCCCGGCGAGCGCGAAAGCCGCTGGATGCACCTGCTCTGCGGTGAAGTCGCCATGCCGGAGCCGGCCACGGCGTCGACGCGCGCCGGCGCGGAAACCACGGCGTCGCCATCGGAATTCGAGGCCCTGCGCATCAGCCATCGCGCGCTCGAAGACAAGGTGTCACGGCTGCAGGCGCTGGTGGTTGAAATGGCCGGCCAGCTCGGCATCGAAGTCGAGCCCGGCAGACTGGATTGAGACGAATCTGAAACGGTGTCACAACGTGTGTCCAAAGGCGCCACCGGGGGTGATGCGGTGTTAGCCTTCTTCGCGTGTTCAAGCGAAGGAGGTCACGATGGAAATGCGGAATCTCGGTTCCACGACTGTCCGGATGCCGATCGCGGGTATCGACACTGCGCAGGCGCTGGATGAACGCATCGACCCGGCCCTGCAGCGTGTGGTCAGGTCGGCGCGGGAATCGCTGCAGGCGCGGCACCGTCGCCAGCGGGCGGAAGATGCCGGCGCACTGATCCAGCTCTGGAAGAGCGAGGGCGTCTATCCGTTCGAGGGCATTGCCGAGGACGCCATCGAAGTGGCGCGCCGCGAGCGGTTCGACATCTGCGCACTGGGCATCCACGAGCATCTGGAAGTCTTTCGCTCGGGCAGTCAGCAAGACCGCCGCTTTACCCTGGGCATGCTCAAGGCCACGCTCGAAGACAGCCCGTCGACCCTGCGGTATCTGCTGACGGAAGTCCTGAGGCTGCCGGCGGACAAGGCGGAGGAACTGCAGGGGCTGCTTGAGCTGGCGTCGCTGTCTTCGGTCATCGAATGCAGCACGATGGTGACGGAGCGTCTTCGCTTTCTCACAGGGCTGGAGGAACTGTTATTCGATATCGGGAGCAAACGCGGCTTCAAGGAGCGCGGCGAACTTCATCGCATGCTGGCCAATGAAACCTGGGTGTTCGGGGAAGAATTCCGGCTCACGAGTGACGGCGAGAGCCTGAGCACGGTACTGCGCAAGCATGTCAAGAAGCTGGACATGGGCAAGGGCTGGTATCAACAGACCGTGGTCCGGGACGATGGACGGAAGGGCTTTATCGATTTCGTGCTCGGCCGAGAAATACCGTCGTACGCAAGCGCGAGCCGCGAGTTTCTGGTTGTCGAGCTCAAGCGTCCGATGAAGAACATCGATCTTGCGGCGAAAGCGCAGATCGAAAGCTACGCCATGGCCGTGGCATCCGACGAGCGGTTCGACACCCGGCATACCCACTGGACTTTCCTGGCAGTGTCAAATGAACTGACTCCCGCCGCCGCGCGGACCTTGCGACACCCGACCGGCGCGTTCGGCTGCTTTCACGAAGATCCAACCTTGCGAATCGGGCTGGCTACCTGGGCGGGCATTCTGAACGCCTCTCGGGTTCGGCTTGAGGCTTTTCGCGCCAAACTGAACCATACGGTCCCGCGCGACGAGGGATTGGCCTGGCTGCGACACCGCTATGCCGAGTATTTGCCCGAGACCTTCTAGGCTGCGTTGATCTCTCCAGATAATTAGCCACTATATGTAGCTATTAGAGCACTTCACCTCCCGAAGGTTTGGGAATGACGGCCTGCCCACTCCTGGCAACAAGGTCGGCCAGCTGTATGTATACAGGCACATGGCCGTCGGCGGCCGCCGCCAGGCATGGATGACACGGGCGATCTGTGACATCATCGGGGCCGATCCCGTCCGAACCGGGCGAGATCGGCACAATTTGGCGTTCCGGCCCTAAAGATCGCCATCGCCCGGGCCGTTATTTCCGCTGCCCCCCTCATTCCTGAAACAGGCACCTGTTTCCCCGCCTTTTCCCCCCAATGCCTTGCCCCCCGGGATTTGATAATCCTCGGTGACGAAGTGCCGCCCGCGCGCTTTGCACTGGAGCATTCATGTCCGAGGAAAGCGATCTCGAGAAAACCGAACCCGCCTCACCCCGGCGCCTTGAAAAGGCGCGCGAGGAGGGGCAGGTGGTGCGTTCGCGCGAGCTCGGTACGTTCGTGATGCTGATGACGGGCGTGCTGGGCCTGTACGTCATGGGCGGCACGCTGGGCCGCAAGCTGAATGCGGTCATGCAAGCCACGCTGGCCTTCGAGCCGGCCACGGCCTTCGACACCAATCGCATGCTGTCGCAGTTCGGCATGGCGATCTGGGACAGCCTGCTGGCGTTTTTTCCGCTGCTGCTGATGTTTGGCGTGGCGGCCCTGATCGCTCCGCTGGCGTTGGGGGGATGGAGCTTTTCGACCAAGTCGTTCTCGCCCGATTTCTCGCGCCTGTCGCCGTTGCAGGGCCTGGGCCGCATGTTCTCGTCGCACACGCTCGTGGAACTGATCAAGGCCATCGCCAAGTCGCTGCTGGTGGGCTGCGTGGGCGCATGGATGGTCTGGCACATGCTGCCCGAAGCCATCGCGCTGATGAATGCGCCGGTCCACGAGGCGCTCCTGCACATGATAGAGATGGTGCTGTACGTGTGCGGCATGGTGGCCGGGTCGCTGCTGCTGGTGGCGGCGCTCGACACGCCGTGGCAACTCTGGACGTTTTACAAGAAGCTCCGCATGACCAAGGAAGAGGTCAAGCAGGAGATGAAGGAAACCGATGGCGATCCGCACATCAAGGCCCGTATCCGCCAGCAGCAGCGGGCCATTGCGCGGCGCCGGATGATGTCCGAGGTGCCCAAGGCCGACGTGGTGGTGACCAACCCCACCCACTTCGCCGTGGCACTGAAATACGACGAAGGCGCGCGCTGGAACGCGCCGCGCGTCGTGGCAAAGGGCGCCGACGAAGTGGCTGCTCGCATTCGCGAGCTGGCCAACGAGCATCGCGTGCCGGTGCTGTCCGCCCCGCCGCTGGCGCGGGCGCTGCACCGTCACGTGGAACTGGGCCACGAAATCCCTGCGGGCCTGTATACCGCCGTGGCCGAGGTCCTGGCCTGGGTTTATCAATTGAAGAACTGGCACTACAGCTACGGTCCGCAGCCCGATTCGCCGACCGAACTGCTCGTGCCGGATGAACTTGCCGTACCGGAAAGCCGCGCATGAACGCACTGACCAACCTTTTCAACATGCCCGCACTGCGGGGTGGCGCCCAGATGAAGGCGCTGGCTGGCCCGCTGCTGATCGTCATGATCCTCGGCATGATGATCCTGCCGCTGCCGGCGTTCATCCTGGACCTGCTGTTCACCTTCAACATCGCGCTGTCGATCATGGTGCTGCTGGTGGGCATGTATACCCAGCGCCCGCTGGACTTTGCCGCCTTCCCGGCCGTGCTGCTGTTCTCCACGCTGCTGCGCCTGTCGCTGAACGTGGCGTCCACCCGCGTGGTGCTGCTCGAAGGCCATACCGGCCCCGATGCCGCCGGCAAGGTGATCGAGGCCTTCGGCCACTTCCTGGTGGGGGGCAACTTCGCGGTCGGTATCGTGGTGTTCGCGATCCTGGTCGTGATCAACTTCATGGTGATCACCAAGGGTGCGGGCCGTATCGCCGAAGTTGGCGCGCGCTTCATGCTCGATGCCATGCCCGGCAAGCAGATGGCCATCGACGCCGACCTGAACGCCGGCCTGATCAACGAGGAAGGCGCCCGCAAGCGCCGCGCCGAAGTGGCGCAGGAATCGGACTTCTACGGTGCCATGGACGGTGCGTCGAAGTTCGTGCGTGGCGATGCCATCGCCGGCCTGCTGATCATGTTCATCAACGTGGCGGCCGGCATGGTCGTGGGCATGGTGCAGCACGACCTGGACTTCGGCACGGCCGTTCACAACTACACGCTGCTGACGATCGGTGACGGCCTGGTGGCGCAGATCCCGGCGCTGGTCATCTCCACGGCTGCCGGTGTGATCGTGTCGCGCGTGTCGAACGAGCAGGACGTCGGCCAGCAGCTGACCGGCCAGCTTTTCTCGAACCCGCGCGTGATGTTCATCACCGCCGCCATCATCGGCACGATGGGCCTGATCCCGGGCATGCCGCACTTTGCCTTCCTGCTGCTCGCCGGCGGCCTGATCTGGTTCGGCCGCTATCAGATGCGCCGCGCGGTCAAGGCCACCGAGACCAAGGCCCAGGAAGAGCGCAGCCCGGCCGTACAGGCCGAAGTGGCCGAAGCCACGTGGGAAGACGTGACGATGGTCGATCCGCTGGGCATGGAAGTGGGTTACCGCCTGATCACGCTGGTGGATCGCGCGCAGAACGGCGAACTGCTGGGCCGCATCAAGAGCATCCGCAAGAAGATGGCGCAGGACATCGGCTTCCTGGTGCCGGTGGTGCATATCCGGGACAACCTCGAACTGAAGCCGAACGCATACCGCATCACGCTCAAGGGCGTGGAGATCGGCAGTGGCGAGGCCAATCCGGGTCAGTGGATGGCCATCAACCCGGGCCAGGTCAGCGGCACGCTGCCGGGCGCCGCCACGCGCGACCCCGCCTTCGGCCTGCCGGCCGTGTGGATCGATGCCGCGCTCAAGGAACAGGCGCAGGCCTACGGCTACACGGTGGTGGATGCCAGCACCGTGGTGGCCACGCACCTGAATCACCTGATCCAGATGCATGCATCGGAACTGCTGGGACGCCAGGAAGTGCAGGCGCTGCTGGACCGCATCACCAAGGAAGCCCCGAAGCTGACCGAGGATCTGGTGCCGAAGACCATCTCGCTGACCGGCCTGCAGAAGGTGCTGCAGAACCTGCTGGACGAAGGTGTGGCCATCCGCGACATGCGCACCATCCTGGATGTGGTGGCCGACAACGCCCCGAAGATCAACGATCCGGCCGAGCTGACCACGCTGGTGCGCGTGTCGCTGGGCCGCGCGATCACGCAGCAGCTGTTCCCCAACAACGCAGACATGCAGGTGATCGGCCTGGACGCCGGCCTGGAGCGTGTGCTGACGCAGGCGCTGGCCAATGGCGGCGGCATCGAGCCGGGTCTGGCCGATGCGCTGCTGCAGCAGGCACAGGGCGCCGTGGTACGCCAGGAACAGCTGGGTCTGGACCCGGTGCTGCTGGTGCCGCCCCCGATGCGGCCGCTGATGGCGCGCTTCCTGCGCCGCACGCTGCCGCAGCTGAAGGTGCTGTCGCACGCCGAAGTACCGGACAACCGCAACATTCGCATCACCGCCATGATCGGCGGCGCAGCGTGAGGACTGAACAATGAGCGTGGCAAAGTTTGTGGCGGCCAACGGCCGCGAAGCGATGCGCAAGGTGCGCGAGGCCATGGGGCCCGACGCCGTGGTGCTCTCCAACCGCTCCATCGAGGGCGGCGTGGAAATCGTGGCGATGCGCGACGCGGACCTGGGCGCTGTGAGTGCTGGCGCGCAGATGTACCAGCCGTCCGCGCCGGCGCTGCCGCCTTCGCTGTCGTCGCCGTCCCCGCTGCCGATGCTCCAGTCGCTGCATGACCTGCATCCGGCCAGCCCCGAGCCGTTCCTGCCGCTGGGCGCGATCCCGGCACCGTCCGCACCATCGGCCTTGCCCGCCGGCATCGGCCAGGAACAGGCGATGCTGGGCGACCTGCGCGGTGAGCTGGCGTCGATGCGGTCGATGCTGGAACGCCAGTTCGCTGGGCTGTCGCAAGGTACGAACGGCGTGGCAGCCGGCGACCCGCTGCGTGAATCGCTGTTCGAGTGGATGGTCAATGCTGGCTTTTCGGGCCAGCTGTCGCGCACGTTGCTGTCGCGCCTGCCGGTCGGCACCGATCGCCCGGCGGCCATGGCCTGGATCCGCCAGGAGCTGGCCAGCAAGGTGCCGGTGCTGACCGACGAGGATTCGCTGTTCGCCCAGGGCGGCGTGCTGGCGCTGATCGGCCCGACCGGTGTGGGCAAGACCACCACCACCGCCAAGCTGGCCGCGCGCTTTGTGCTGCGCCACGGGCCGCAAAGCCTGGCGCTGCTGACGACCGACCGTTTCCGGATCGGCGCCCATGAGCAGTTGCGCATCTACGGTGACATCCTGGGCGTGCCCGTGCATGCGGTGAAGGACGCCGCCGATCTGCGCTTTGCGCTGTCGGCCATGAAGGACAAGCACCTGGTCATCATCGACACCGTCGGCATGAGCCAGCGCGACCGCAGCCTGTCGGACCAGATCGGCATGCTGGCTGGCGTGCAGGCGCCGATGCAGCGCGTGCTGCTGCTCAACGGCGCGGCCCACGGCGACACGCTCAACGAGGTGGTGCACGCCTATCGCAACGACGCCGCGGGCGCCGCCGGCGGCATCGACGGCTGCATCATCAGCAAGCTCGACGAAGCCACGCACCTGGGATCGGTGCTGGACGTGGTGATCCGCCATCGCCTGCCCGTGTTTTATGCGTCCACCGGCCAGCGCGTGCCGGAACACCTGGAACTGGCACAGGCCGGCGCGCTGGTCGAGCGCGCCTTCCTGACGCCGCGCCGTGGCTCGCTGTTCAATGACGCGGACGTGGCGCGCCGCCAGGCGGGCAGCGCCGAGGCCGCCGCGCCGGTCAAGGCCGAACGTAGTGGCGCGGACGACATGCTGCGCTCGCTGACCGACAGCGCCAACGCGGTGGGGGTGTGTGTCGACGAACTCAACGCGGCACGGTACGGCTTCGACGTGGCCCGCCAGCTCTGGCAGCATCGCTCGGCCGGTGTGTCGGCGCTGCGCCCGATGGTGCAGCAAGTGCGCCTGGCCATGTGCCGCGACGCCAGCCGTGCGTGCGATCGCTATGTGCTGGCCATCACGCAGAGCGTGGCACAGACCGTGCAGGGCCGCCGCGCGCCGCAGATGATGCAACACACGCTGTGGCTGGCCGACCGTGACGGCATGCCGCTGGCCAGCACCGTAGTGCCGGCGGGCCGCGCCCGCCAGTCGCTGGCCGAAGCCGAGGCCGATGCCGAAGCCGCCACCGTGCGCGCCACGCTGGCCGCCGCCCGGACCGTGGTCAACCTGAATACGTCACTGCCGAGCCCGGCCACGCTGGCACGCTGGCAGCAACTGGGCGAACGCTGGATCGCCGGCACGCGCAAGACCACGCGGGTGATCGCAGAGGGCCTGGCCAACAAGCTCGACACCGTTGCCGACACGCTGACGTTCCATGCCGTGGGCGATGTGACCTGCCGCGACCGCGCCGCCGCCCACTGGCTGGCACACTGCCCGGTCCGCATTCCCGAAGGCCAGGTGCGCACCGCCGCGCGTGGCCGCGGCAACGCCGCCGAGGCCGGCATCGAGGCCTGCCTGGTGGTGTCGCGCATGATCGACCACGAAACCGGCGACACGCTGTCCGTCGAATATGTGCTGTGCGATCCCGCGCTTGCCGACGATGCCGCGCAAGTCGCACGCTGGTTGCACTGGACGGTTGCCGCCGAAGAACAGTTCCGCACGCTGCGCCACGCCATCGAGCACTTTGCACAGGAAGGCGATGCTGACGCGTCGCTGTGCGCCGGCATGGTGGCGGTGCAGCTGGGCCTGACCGCGCTGCGCCTGCAACACACGCCCACGCCTACGGCCCCGGCATTTCTGTCCCGCCTGGCTGGCCGGGCTTCGGCACGCGTCAATGCGCCGGTGCCGGGTGCAGTGCTCAACGAAGGCATGGGCCGCTTGCTGGCACTGCTCGACGTACTTGAAAACTATCCGGGCCGCGGCATGGCGGCGCCTGTACCGCCCATGGCAGACGCGCCGGAGCCGGCCGCGTCGGCCACGCACGCCATGGCAGCCATGGACGCGCTGGATGCCATCGACGCCACGCCGCAGCTTGCGGCCGCCGGGGAGTAAGGATTGAACACGATGGCCACCGATCAGGCCGAAAGCCTGCGCCGCCTGCTGGCACCGCGCGTGACGCGGCGGATCGCCGTGGTAGGGGCGGAACAGGGCGTCGGCACCACCACGGTGGCGCTGGGCCTGGCCAACGCGCTGTCGATGCAGGGCGAGCGCGTGCTGCTGGCGGACGAAGACATGTACGGCGCCCGGGCGATGCGGCTTGCCGGCGCTGCGCCGGCGGCCACGCTGGCCGATGTGCTCGATGGCCGCGCGCCGCTGGCCGCCGCGGCCGGCACGCGCGGAGCCAGCGGCATTGCCGTGCTGCAGGCAGGCGCGATGACCGTTCGTCCCGACGAGCGCGCGCTGGCGGCGCGACTGCCTGACGTGCGCTCGATGCTGATCGACACCCGCCGCGACATCACCGGCGCACTGTCGCCGCTGGCGGGCATGGCCCACAACTTCGTGATCGTCATGCGCCCGGAGGCCACGTCGATCACCGCGGCCTATGCATGCATCAAGCGGCTGCACCACGAATACGCATGTCGTCACTTCCAGCTGGTCGTCAATCTGGCGGCCGCCGAGGGGACGGTCACGGCGCTCGCGCGCAACCTGGCCCGCACGGCGAGCCAGTACCTGGGCGTGGAGGCCAGCCTGGCAGGGTACCTGCCGATGGATCCGCTGGTGGCGCGTGCGCTCCAGCTTGGGCGGTGCGTGGTGGAGGCGTATCCCGCCGCTGCGGCCACCGGTGCATTGCGGCACATCGCCAGCGGTATCGGCGCATGGCCGTTGCGTCACGAAGCATCGCCCCTGGGAATGGCCTCGGCCGTTGCCGCATGAACGCGAAGAACAAGAAGTCTCGACAAGACCGGAAACTCAGCCTGCCAGCCGCCGATTTTCAGCCTCTCCGGCGCTGGCACAAACAGTAAGCATTTAACGAGAGTTCCACCATGTATACGATTCAGGGAAAGCTCGAGCAGGCCGACGTGGTCAAGTCACACGCGCCACTGGTGCGGCGCATCGCGCTGCAGCTGGCGGCCAAGCTGCCCGCCAGCGTACAGATCGACGACCTGATACAGGCCGGCATGATCGGCCTTCTCGACGCCGCCAAACGGTATGAAGACAACCATGGCGCCCGGTTCGAGACCTACGCAAGCCAGCGCATTCGCGGCGCCATGCTCGACGAGGTGCGTGCCAACGATTGGCAATCGCGCAGCCTGCGCCAGTTCACCCGCAAGATCGAGCGCACGCAGCGCCAGCTGGAACAGAAGCTTGGCCGCACGCCGATCGATTCCGAGGTGGCCAAGGAACTGGAGATGCCGCTCGAGGAATACCAGGAGCTGCTGAACGAGGTCTATGGCTGCCAGCTGCTGCACTATGAAGATTTCGAACGCTCGGGCGAGGAAGACTTCCTCGATCGCCACCTGGGTGTCACCGACGACGGCAACCCGCTGACCGTGCTGATGGAATCGGGCATGCGCGAGGCGCTGATCCGAGCCATCGACAAGCTGCCCGAGCGCGAAAAGCTGGTGCTGTCGCTGTGCTACGACCAGGAACTGAACCTGCGCGAGATCGGCGCGGTGCTGGAAGTGACCGAATCGCGCGTGTGCCAGATCCGCAGCCAGGCCATCGGGCGCCTGCGCACCCAGCTGCGCGGGATGCTGTGATGCGGCGCGCCCTGGTCCTGGCCGTGGTGTGCGCGATGGGTCCGGCGGCAGCCCATGCGCAGACCTATGCGCCGGTCTTTACGAAGGCCACCTATGAACTGACCGGCTCGCGCTTTGCGTGGACGGCATCGTCAGTGGGGCCGCAGATCACGAACAAGGGCCAGCGTGCGCTGTCCTCGCCCGTGGTGCCGCTGGCCACGATGCCGCAGGCCATGGGCCGCATCACATCGGTGCGCTGGCGCTACAGCTTCACGCGCACCCCGCCCGTCGACCTGCAGGCATACCTGTGCAATGCCGACCGTTGCGTGCTGCTGGCGGGCGCCGAGGGCAAGACCGATGCCTTCGTCGGCGACGATGCCACCAAGGGCTTCGTCTTTGCCTATCGCGTACCGGGCCAGGGCGGACTCACGCCAATGCTCCAGGGCCGCAGCAACGAGGTGACCGTCAGCTACCGTTGAGCGCCACGGCCTGTCCCGGGCCCGCAGATCCACGCCGATACTTCCGGCGAACCCCCCGCATTCCCACCCCCGCCGCTGTCCCCGCGCGGCCGGTGGCACGCTTCCTGCGCCTTTCCGCCCAAGCAACGTGCGGCAAGCGCTACATTCGTCCCCTGCGCGGTATTCCCGCGCATATCCCCGGCGGCATTGTGTCTGCCATGCCCGCTGGCGCCATGTAATTCCTACGTGCAAGTCTCGCCACGTTGCCGTCCTCTGTCCGTCATCTGTCAGCCAGGAAGGATCCAACGACATGGAAGATTTCAGCGACATCAAGCTTTCGCGGCGGGAATTCGTGATGGCAGGCGCGGCGTCGGTGAGCGCCGCCGCCTTGCCTGCCGGTGCCGCCACCGCCACCGCGCCGCCATCGCGGGTCAGCCCCGGCGCCCTCAAGCCGGTGGCTTCGAACGTATCATTTGTCGTCAACGGGCAACCGCGCTCGCTGACGCTGGACACGCGCACCACGTTGCTCGACGCGCTGCGCGAGCATCTGCACCTGTCCGGCACCAAGAAGGGCTGCGACCACGGCCAGTGCGGCGCCTGCACGGTGATCGTCGACGGCCGGCGCCTCAATTCCTGCCTGACCCTCGCCGTCATGCACGAGGGTGCCAGAATCACCACCGTGGAAGGACTCGGCACGCCGAACAACATGCATCCGATGCAGGTGGCCTTCGTCAAGCATGACGGCTACCAGTGCGGCTATTGCACGCCGGGCCAGATCTGTTCGGCCGTTGCCGTGCTCGACGAGGTGCGCGCCGGCATCCCGAGCCACGTCACGCCGGACCTGAACACGCGGCCGCAGCTGTCGCCCGGCGAGATCCGGGAGCGGATGAGCGGCAATATCTGCCGCTGCGGCGCGTACTCGAATATCCTCGACGCCATCACCGAGGTCGCGGGGAGCCAGACATGAACCCGTTCACCTACGAGCGCGTGGCCACGCCCGCGGACGCGGCGGGGGCTGCCATGAAGACACCCGGTGCCCGCTTTATCGCCGGTGGCACCAACCTGCTCGACCTGATGAAGCTTGGCATCGAATCGCCAACCCATCTGATCGACGTGAACGGCCTGGCGCTGGACAAGATCGAGCCATCGCAGCAAGGCGGCCTGCGTATCGGTGCGCTGGTGCGCAATACCGACCTGGCCGCCGATCCACGCGTGCGGCGCGATTACGGCGTACTGTCGCGCGCGCTGCTGGCGGGCGCATCGGGCCAGTTGCGCAATCGCGCCACCACGGCGGGCAACCTGCTGCAGCGCACGCGCTGTCCCTACTTCTACGACACGGCCCAGCCCTGCAACAAACGCCAGCCGGGCAGCGGCTGCGCGGCGATTGGCGGCTTCAGCCGTCAGCTGGCCGTGATCGGCGGAAGCAACGCGTGCATCGCCACGCATCCCAGCGATATGGCAGTGGCCATGCGCGTGCTCGATGCCAGCGTGGAGACGGTACGCCCCGGCGGGCAGCAGCGCGTGATCCCGATCGCCGATTTCCACCGTCTGCCGGGCAATACGCCGCACATCGAAACGGCGCTGGAACCGGGCGAGCTGATTACCGCGGTGACACTGCCGCCGCCGGTGGGCGGCTCGCAGCTTTATCGCAAGGTGCGCGACCGGGCCTCGTACGCGTTCGCGCTGGTCTCGGTGGCCGCCATCCTGCAGCCGGACGGTACCGGGCGCGTGGCGCTCGGCGGCGTGGCCCACAAGCCGTGGCGCACGGACGCCGCCGATGCGGAATTGCCGCATGGCCCCACGGCCGTGACGCAACGGCTGCTGGACGGTGCGTCGCCGCAGCCCGACAACGCGTTCAAGGTGCAACTGGTGCGGCGCACGCTGGCCGCCGTGATCACGCAGGCAAACGGGGCCAAGCCATGAAATTCGACACACCCGCCACTACCAATCCCATCGACACGGGCCGCGTGGTCGGCCAGGCGGTGGACCGTATCGACGGCGCGCGTAAAACCACGGGCACGGCCACCTATGCCTACGAATGGCATGACGTGGCGCCGAACCCCGCCTATGGCTACATCGTGGGCGCCGGCATCGGCAAGGGGCGCATCCGGGCCATGCATCTGGACGATGCGCGCCGCGCGCCGGGCGTGCTGGCCATCGTAACCGCGCAGAACGCCGGCAAGCTGGGCAAGGCCAAGCGCAATACCGCCAAACTGCTGGGCGGCCCCGAGATCCAGCACTATCACCAGGCCATTGCGCTGGTGGTGGCCGACACGTTCGAGCAGGCCCGCGCCGCTGCGCAGTTGATTCGCGTGGACTACGCCCAGGAGAAGGGCCGCTTCGACCTGGAGGCCGCGTGCTGCTTTGACAGCAAGCCGAAGAAGGACGCGATTCCCGATACGTCCGTGGGCGATTTCGCTGGCGCCTTTGCCGCGGCCCCCGTGCAGCTGGATGCCCGCTACACCACGCCCGATCAGTCGCACTGCATGATGGAGCCGCATGCGTCGATGGCGGCCTGGTCCGGCGACGAGGTCACGGTGTGGACATCGAACCAGATGGTGGCGTGGGCCCACGAAGATATGGCGACCACGCTGGGCATCCCGAAGGAAAAGGTGCGCATCGTCTCGCCGTTCATTGGCGGCGGCTTCGGCGGCAAGCTGTTCCTGCGCGCCGAATCGCTGCTGGCCGTGCTGGGCGCGCGCGCCGTACACCGGCCGGTCAAGGTGGCGCTGACGCGGCCGCAGATACCGAACAACACCACCCACCGGCCCGCGACGATCCAGCGCATCCGCATCGGTGCGAGCCGCGACGGCAGGATCACGGCCATTGGCCACGAGAGCTGGTCTGGCGATCTCGAAGGCGGCCAGCCCGAGACCGCCGTGATGCAGACGCGCCTGCTCTATGCCGGCGCCAACCGCATGACATCGATGCAGCTCGCAACGCTGGACCTGCCCGAAGGCAATGCCATGCGCGCGCCAGGCGAGGCACCGGGCCTGATGGCGCTGGAAATCGCCATCGACGAGATGGCCGTGAAGCTGGGCATGGACCCGGTGCAGTTCCGCATCCTCAACGACACGCAGGTGGACCCGGAAAAGCCTGAGCGGCCGTTCTCGCAGCGCCACTTCGTGGAATGCCTGCGCCTGGGGGCGGAACGTTTTGGCTGGAGCCGTCGCAACCCGCAGCCGGGGTCGATGCGCGAAGGCCAATGGCTGATCGGCATGGGCATGGCATCCGCATTCCGGAACAACCTGGTGACCAAGTCGGGCGCGCGGGTCGGCATCGATTCGAGCGGGATGGTCGTGGTGGAAACCGACATGACCGATATCGGCACCGGCAGCTACACGATCATCGCGCAGACCGCTGCGGAAATGATGGGCGTGCCGCTCGACCGCGTGGTGGTGCGGCTGGGCGATTCGGCCTTCCCGGTGTCGTCCGGCTCGGGCGGCCAGTGGGGCGGCAACAGTTCCACCTCCGGTGTCTACGCGGCCTGCGCGAAGCTGCGCCAGACCATTGCCGAACGCGCCGGCCTGAAGGCCGAAGACGCGGTATTCGAGGAGGGCCAGGTGCGCGGCGGCGGACGCAGCGTGCCGCTGGCGCAGTTCGCGGGCGCGTCGGTCGAGGACTCGATCGAGTTCGGCGAACTCGACAAGAAATACCAGCAGTCCACCTTCGGCGGTCACTTCGTGGAAGTGGCCGTGGACCTGGCCACGGCGGAAGTGCGCGTCCAGCGGATGCTGGCCGTGTGCTCGGCTGGGCGGATCCTGAATCCGAAGTCGGCGCGCAGCCAGGTGATCGGGGCGATGACGATGGGCGTGGGCGCGGCGCTGATGGAGGCCCTGCACGTCGACAAGCGCGTGGGCTTCTTCGCCAATCACGACCTGGCTGGCTACGAGGTGCCGGTACACGCCGACATCCCGCACCAGGAGGTGATCTTCCTCGACGAGACCGATCCGATCTCGTCGCCGATGAAGGCCAAGGGCGTGGGCGAACTGGGGATCTGCGGCGTGGCGGCTGCGGTGCTGAATGCCGTGTATCACGCCACCGGCGTGCGCGTGCGCGACTATCCGGCAACGCTGGACAAGCTGCTGGCGGGCATGCCGGTGGTGGCCTGAGGGTAGCGACCCCAGGCAGTTACCGTCCGAGCTTCTCCAGCAACCCCTTCAGCACGGTCTGTTCTGTATCGGACAACCCCGCCGCCATGCGCGCGTCGTGCGCGCATACGGCGGCGGTGGCCTCCTTCAGCGTGTTGCGGCCGGCCTCGGTCAGCACCAGGCCGAACGCGCGCCGGTCGGTGGGCGACGGCAACCGCTTCACCAGTTCCATCGACTCCAGCGTGTCCACCAGCAACACGGCGCCGGAACGCGCAATGCCCAGGATCCGGGCCAGCTCGGTGAGCTTAAGGTCGGGATTGCGCGCGATGATCTGCAGCGCCGAAAAACGCGGTGGCGTGATGTTCCACGCGGCCAGCGATGCCACGAAGTCTTCGTACACGCGAATCTGCGCCCGACGAATCGCGTATCCGATCAGCGAGTCGAGCACGCCATAGTCGACATTTGGCAGGTGCGGTTCAAAGTGGCTGCCGTTGGGGTCGGGCGCGAGCGTGTCGCGCGGTTTGCGGGGTGGCGCCATGCCTAGTTGACCAGGAAATAACGCAGCTCGACGCGATCCGGGTAACGTGCGCCGGCCGCTACGAACAGGTGCTGCATCAGCCAGCGATACTGTGGCGCGGCCGTTTCGAAGCGCGGTGCGGTGCGGAAGTAGATCTCGGACGGGTCCACCTGCTCCCCCCGGTTGAGCCGCGCGATCACGTGGGCACTACCAGTGCGCACGCCGGCATTGACGATGTAGATGCGTGCGGCGTCGTCGGTTTCCAGCACGTATCGCGCTTCGATGTCGGCGGTGGTGACGTCGCTGCCGTCGTCATGACGGATCAGCTGGAAGTCGGCACCGCCGGGCAGGATGCGCCCGTTCAGGCGCGGCCCGCGCACCGTGCCCGACAGGATCGGGATCACGCGCCGCTGGCCCAGCGCCGTGACGCCCACCTCGGTGGGGGCCGCCACCTGCAGGCTGAAGTCGGCAGTGGGTTCCAGTGTGGGCAGTGCAATGGCCGGGGAGGCGGAAATCATTTGACGAGCTTCCAGTTGCCGTTGTCGATGGTGAGCAGCACGCGGCCGCGCTGGTCGAATCCGAAGTGGTCCTCGGCGGTGTAGTTCAGCACGCCGTGGGATACCACGATGTCGCGCTCGCTTTCCAGGGCGTCCTTGAGCGCCTTGCGAAACGCCGGCGTGCCGGGCTTGGCCTTCTTCAGCGCGACCGGCACGATGCGCTGCAGAACCAGGCCGGCATCATAGGGATGCGCACCGAACTGCGTGCGGGTGTCGGGGCCATACTGCTTTTCGTAGCGCGTCACGTAATCCATGGCGGGCTTCTTGACGGGGCTGGACGCCGGCAACTGTTCAGCCACGATGACCGGCCCGGCCGGCAGGATCGCGCCGTTCACGGCCTTGCCGCCGATCCGGATCAGGTCGCGCGTGGCCGCACCGTGGGTCTGGTAGATCGGCCCGGTATAGCCGCGCTCGCGCAAGGTGGTGTGCGGCAGCGCGGCGCCGGTGCCGGCCCCGGCAATCAGCACGGCGTCGGCACGGGCGGCAATCAGCTTCAGCGCCTGGGCCGTGACGCTGGTATCGGAACGGGCATAGCGTTCGGTGGCGATCACGCGAATGCCGTTGGCCTGCGCGGCCGAGGTGAACTCCTTGAGCCAGGTCTCGCCGTAGGCATCGGCAAAGCCGATGAATGCGACCGTCTTCACGCCGTTCGCCTTGGCGGCGCCAGCCACCGCATCAGCCATCAGCCGCACCGGCTGTGCCAGCCGATACGTCCATGCACCCCGGCCCGGCTTCAGTTCGATCGGCGAGAACGCCAGTTGCACGGTCTGGCTTTCATCGGCCACTTCGGAGATCGCAATCGAAGGCGCCACGGCGGACGACCCCAGAATGATGTCGACCTTGTCTTCCGTGACAAAGCGACGGGCGATCTTGGTGCCCTGTGTCGGGTCCGATCCGTCGTCCATGACGATGTAGTGGATTGTCTCGCCGGCAATCGACGTTGGCAGGAACGGCATGGTGTTTTTCTGCGGAATGCCGAGCGACGCCGACGGCCCTGTGGACGCGATGCTGACACCAACGGTCACGTCGGCCTGCGCGGCGCCGGCGCCCAGGACGAGGGCAAGGGCGCCCAGCGCAAGGCCGGCGCGAGGCATACGGAACTGGGGCATGGCGGGGTCTCCTGCGGTCTTGTTCTGTTGAAGTCTTAGGGCTTATGGCTTATGGCTTTCGGGCCTGCAGCTGCTGCTGCCCGAAGCCGGCCAGTGTCTTGTAGCGTTGGGAAATGGCTTCGAGTTCGCTGCGCGGTATCACATCGTCGATGCGGGCGAAGCCTTGCGGCGCACGGACTTCGGCCAGCTGCATGACCTGCTCGGGCCCGTTCATGCGGTTGCGCAACACGATGCCGGCCGTGCGCGGCAGCCGCTCGGCCTCGTACTCGCGCAGCGCGTAGTCGAGGTCGGGCTCCGCCAGCAGGCAGTCGGTCAGGTAGCGCGCATCCACAATGGCTTGCGCGCTGCCGTTCGAACCGATCGGATACATCGGGTGCGCCGCGTCGCCCAGCAGCGTGACGCGGCCGAACGTCCAGCGCGGCAAGGGGTCCTTGTCGACCATCGGAAATTCATAGATGGCTTGGGCGCCGTCGATCAGCGCGGGGATGTCGATCCAGTCCCAGCGCCAATGCTCGAACGCCGCCCGGAAGACCGACTTGTCGACCTGGCGGTTCCAGTCGCTGCGCGGTGGGGTGTCCGGATAGTCGTCGGGTACGCGCAGTTCGGCAATCCAGTTGATGCGTGACCGGCCCTGGGCGCGTAGCGGCTCGGAGATCGGATAGGCCACGAACTTCTGGTCCTGATGACCGGCCATGAACATCGAGCGGCCGTCGAGATAGGGCGCGGCGTCGGTGGTGGCACGCCACAGCAGACGGCGCGAGAACCGTGGGGCATCGCCGGTCGCGTAGAAATGGCGGCGCACGGCGGAATGGATGCCGTCGGCGCCTACCAGCACGTCGGCGCTGGCTTCAACCAGGGCATCGTCGCTGCGGCGCCGGAGCGTAAAGCGTGCCGGCTCGCCATTGCCGCCAGGGCTGGTAATCGATTCCAGCGCGTGGCCGGTGTGGACGCGAGCGGCGCCAAGACGGGCCAGCGCGGTCTGGTACAGCAGCATCTGGAACTCGCCGCGATGTACGGAAAACTGCGGCCAGTCGTAGCCAGCGGCGCGCCCGCGCGGCTCATGCCAGATTGGCTGGCCGTGCTTGTTGTAGTAGGACAGTGAAGAGGTCTCGATAGCGATGCGCGCCAGGTCATCCTGCAAGCCCACGGCCGACAGCTCGCGCACCGCATGCGGCAGCAGATTGATGCCGACACCCAGCGGCCGCAGTTGTTCGCTGGCCTCCCAGACTTCGACATCGAGCCCCTGCTGATGACAGAGCAGGGCAAGCGTGAGCCCGCCGATACCACCGCCGGCGATCGCGATCTTCATGTGTTTCCTCCCCGGCGCCGCGGCCGGATTGTTCTACTGTATAACGAGTTCGCGGCGGCCGAATCTAGCGATTTCCCTGAGCTTCACATGGCAAGCAATGCGTCGGCAATGCGTTCGGCAGTGGGGATGGAGTCGGTCAGCCCCAGATGGCCGTGGCCGACGGCAAGCCACAAGCCCCGGTGGCCGGCGGCCTGGCCCACCACTGGCACCGAGTCGGGCATGCAGGGGCGATGCCCCATCCAGGTGGTCACGGGGCAGTCCGCCAGGCCCTGGAAGGTCTGTCGTGCAATCCGTTCGAGGCTGGCGGCACGGCGCGGATCGGGCGGCCGCTTCAAGCCCGCGATCTCGACGGTGCCGCCGACGCGAAGCCCGTCTTCCATTGGCGTGACGAAGATCTTGTGGTCAGTCAGCACAACCGTGCGCGTCACCACGTCGCGCATGCCGGTGAACTGCACGTGGTAGCCGCGCTGACTTTCGAGTTGCAGCCGCACGCCGAGCGGATCGAGCAGGCAACGCGACCAGGCGCCGGCCGCCACCACCACGTGGTCGGCGGCATGCGTGCCGTTGGCCCCATGCAGCGTCCAGCCATCGGCGCCCGAGGTTATCCGCTGGATATCGTCACGCAACAGCTGGCCGCCGCGCGACACGAACGCATCGGCAATCGCACGGGTATAGCGCGCCGGGTTCAGGATCGTGCCGTGATCGGGCAGGTAGATCGCCGCCTGATAGCGCGCCGCGACGCCGGGCTCCAGCGCGTCGATGCCGGCGCGATCGAGGGTCTCGAAGCGGAAGCCGAACCGCTGCCGCAGTTGCCATGCCGCGCCATCGGCCTGCAGCGCCGTGGCGCCGGGATACAGGTGCAAGTGGCCGCGGCGCATGAACAGCTCGGGCACGCCGATGTCGCGTGCCAGCGCCTCGTGCTTGTCCACAGCCCCCGCATGCAGCGCCGCCAGCGCGGCGGCGGCGCGTTCGACCCGCTGCGGGGTGGCAGACAGTACGAAGCGGGTGAGCCATGGCATGGCGGCAGGCAGATAGCTGAGCGGCAGACGCAGCGGGCTGTCCGGATCGGCGAGCATCTTCGGCACCGACGCCAGCACGCCGGGCATGGCCAGCGGCGCGATGGAACTGACGCTGATCGCCCCCGAGTTGCCAAAGCTGCAACCACTGGCCGGCCCCTCCCGGTCAATCAGCGTCACCGTGGCGCCACGCTTGCGCAGCGTCAGCGCGATGCAACTGCCGACGATGCCGGCGCCAATGACCGCGATGCGCGGGGCGGAAGGGGTGGGGGCGGGGGTAGTCATGGCGGACATGGTACGCAAAGGTTGCGGAGGGCGCCGAACCGGTGAAGCCATTGCGGAGCCGCGACCATTGCTCGAGGCACGACGCTTCCGCGCAAATAAGTTGGCCCGCGCGAGGCGGGCCGATCGGACCTAGAGTCATCACCGGCATGGACATCCGGGAGTGGACAGATTAGGGCAGCGGGGCAATTATGCGCCGCTGTCTCATGGATTTCAATCGTTGTCGATGATTCAATGGCTTGTACTGGCTGACGACGAGGTTGACAGTGGAGTGGACTGAACTGGAGAGCATCTTTTCCGCCGCGAGGGTGGGACGGTACAAGGCAAGATGTCATGGCAACGAGAGATTCGCCATGGCCGCCTACCATCTCAATCTGTTGCTGTCTGAGGCACTGACACCATTCCTGAGCACATTCGAGATCGCGCTGCGTAACGCCGTGCACAGGCAGCTTTGCCAGCATCATCGTCGTGATGACTGGTGGGAATGCTGGCGGGAGGATTTGCAGTTTCAACAGCAACTCAAGTACATATCACAGGCGCGTCGCAAATTGACCATCAGGAACGAGGTGCCGACTCCTGACAAGATTGTCGCCGAGCTGACATTTGGGTTCTGGTCGACTTTGTTCAACGCCGAATTCCATGCAAGTCTGTGGCCGCGAATTCGCAAGGCCTTTCCGCACTGTCCGAAAGCGCGACGCAAGCGCGCCACCATCTCGGGGATCGTCAACCGGATACGTCATCTGCGCAATCGCACGTTCCACCACGAACCCCTGCTATGGATCGAAGGCAGCCCGGAGGCAATTCATCAGGACGGGATGGAGCTCCTTCAGTGGATTCATGGCGGCATTGGGTCCTGGGTGGCCATGTTCAATCGGGTTCCACTTGTCTGGTGGCAGTGGAAGGCCTTGCAGGCGGCGCTGTGCGCCGTCCCGGCGCATGCCGGCCTACGCATGGGCGCATCCCGGTGCAATCTGCGCGCCAAATGCGTGAATACGGATGGCACGGAACGTGCTCGACAGGACAGCGGAGAGTAGAAGCGTTCAGCGGCCGCGCGCCGCCCGGAAATTGCTCGCCAATGTGCCCACACATCTGTTTCCGGAGCTCTCCATGCGCCGTCGTTCCTTCCTGCGCGCCACTGGCGCCACCGCCATTTCCTCGCTGTTCGCCGCGCCGGCCATCGTGCGCGCCACCGGGTCGCTGCAGAAGTTCAAGTTCAACCTTGGCTGGAAGGTGGAAGCCTCCGGCGCGGGATTCCTGCTGGCGCTGCAGCGGGGCTACTACAAGGACGCCGGGCTGGATGTCGTGATCGATACCGGCAACGGATCGGCTTCGGCCATCAGCCTGGTGGCCGGCGGTGCCTACGACTGCGCGTCGGCCGACCTGGCGGCGATCATCGAATTCAACGCGGCCAACCCGGCCTCCGCCCTGAAGGCGGTGGCCATCCAGTACGACCTGAACCCGAACGCGGTGATCGTGCGCAAGGGCGGCGGCATCGTTAAGCCGGGCGACTTGGCGGGAAAGTCCATTCTCGGCCAGCCGTTCAATGCGTCGCGCAAGCTGTTTCCGGTGTTCGCCAAGGCGCAGGGCTTCGATCCGTCGACGGTCAAGTGGGAAAGCGTCACCCCGGATATTGGCGACACGCGCTTTGTGAAGGGTGATTTCGACGCCGCCGCCTACTTCTACTTTACGGGCCTGCTCAACCTGAAGGCGCGTGGCATGGGGCCCGAGAAGCTGACGGTGTTCCGCTTTTCGGACTACGGCATGAAATCGTATGGCAACGGTCTGGTGGCCAATCGCAAGAGCATGGCCGAGCAGCCAGAGGCCATGAAGGCATTCGTGAAGGCGTCGACGCGCGGCTGGATCGAAGCCATGGCGGACCCGAAGGCCGGCGCGGCGGCCGTCAAGGCCCGTGAGCCGCTGGCCGACCAGACGCTGGAGTTCGAGCGGCTGAAGCTGATCGTCGAGGGTGCAATGCGGACCCCCGATACGTTGCGCGACGGATGGGGCGCGGCCACGCAGTCGCGGCTGCAGGCCACGGTGGACGAGACCGTGGGTGCGTTCGGCATCAAGCCGGGCATGACCGTCAGCGACATCTGGACCGATCAGTTCCTGCCGTCGGCGGCGGATCGCAAGCTCAAGGCCTGACGCGGAGCGCCCATGTCGATTCCTGTCATCGATCTCTCCGATGCGCTGCGCCCCGGTGGCGCGCGCAGCGCCGAGGTGGCGCAGGCATTCCGTGCCGCAGCCATGTCGTCTGGCTTCTTCTATGTCCGCCATCACGGCGTGGCGACGGAGATGGTCGCCCGGCAATTCTCGCTGGCCCAGGCGCTGCTTGACCTTCCGGTTGCTACACGGCAAGCGTTGGCCATGGCCAATTCGCCCACCATGCGCGGCTTCGAAAACCTCGGCGACCAACGGCTCGATGCCGCAGCCAGGCCCGATCTGAAAGAGAGCTTCTACTGCGGCATGGCCTATCCGGACGATCATCCTTACGTGAAGGCGGGATATCAGACCTACGGCCATAACCAGTGGCCCCGGGAACTGCCGCAGGCGCCGGCGCAATGCCAGGCCTATATCGACGCGATGCTCGTGCTGTCGCGCAGGCTTATGCAACTGATGGCCCTCTCGCTCGATCTGCCGGAACACTATTTCGACCACACCAGCGAAAGTCCGATGGTGACGCTGCGCATGATTCGCTATCCCGCGCATCCCGCCGATGCCGACGCGCGCACCTTTGGCGCGGGGGCGCATACGGATTGGGGCGCCGTAACGATCCTGGCGCAGGACGCGCATGGCGGGCTCGAAGTCCAGATGCCGAATGGCGACTGGGTGCCGGCCACGCCGATGCCCGGCTGCTTTGTCGTCAACCTGGGCGACATGGTGCCTCGCTGGACCAATGGCCGGTACCACTCGAATCCCCACCGCGTGCGTAACGTCCACTCCGGCGGCGCGCCACGCTATTCGATTCCGTTCTTCTACGAGCCTGACTACCTGGCCCGCATCGAGCCGGTGCCTGGCACCCTGCAAGACGGCGAGACGCCGCGCTTTGCACCCTGCACGGCCGGAGAACATCTGACCGAGATGTACCGGAAGACCTATGTACCAGAGGTGCCCGCATGAAGCTGTGGTTCAACCTGCTCTGCCGCGATATCGACGCGCAGTGTGCGTTCTATCGGCAGATGCTCGGCCTACCCGAGGCCGTACAGAGCCGGTCGGCTATCTACCGCGCGCTGGAGACGCCAACTTTTCAGCTGGGGTTCAATGCTGCGGCGGCGTATGAGCTGCTGGGAATGGCGGATCGGCGTCCCACGCCGGGATGTGTCTCCCCGGTCATTGCCTATGCGACCTTCATGGTGGAAACACCGGCACGCGTGGACGATGCCGGCAGGTCCGTTGAAGCCTTGGGCGGCGCCGTGATCAAGCCGGCGTTCGCCACGTACTATGGACAATGGCAAATCGTGCTGCAAGACCCTGAGGGCAATGTGTTTCGGGTGGCTTGTGCGGCGTTGCCAGTGGGGGCGACGCCAGCAAGGCTGTGAGCCGGACACGGCACGGCGTCCCACCGAAATCTTGAAGTTTGGCGATCAGGCCCCAGATGGGGCCTGTTTGCTTTCTCACGCCCTCAAGTTTCCAACAGCCCCCCGCATGTACCAGAAAGGCACTTCCGTCGAAATCCAGTTTCCCCCGCAACGCCTGAACGACGCCGCCGGCGACCCTTATTGGTTGGATTTGTCGATCGATGAGGCGCAGGCGCTGCTCGAACGCCTGCAGGCGCATCTGGCCCAGGCCACCCAAGGCACCGCTGCACCGCTGGTGTTCAGTCTCGTAGGGCCGGCGGCGCCGGAATCCAAGGCAGCCCCGACATCGGACAAGCAGCCGGCGCCGGCCGCAGCGGAGGCCGAGTTCAAGCAATGGGTCTGCATCATCTGCGGCTGGGTCTACGACGAGGCCGCTGGCCTGCCCGAAGACGGCATCGCACCCGGCACGCGCTGGGAAGACATTCCGGACGATTGGCGTTGCCCGGAATGCGATGTCGGCAAGGAAGACTTCGCGATGGTGGAGTTCTGAGCCTTCGCGGCACCCGACCTTTTCTATGGGCGAGGCGCTCGGGCGGCAGCACTAAGCCATTGCGCCATCCCCAAACAACGTCGCCCCCACCCCTGGCAACTCCGCTTCCAGGACGGAGCCGCTGGCCGATTCGGTCATGACGAGGCGGTTCGTGCCGGGCCGGAATGCCACGTTGGTCACCGTGCCGCCCAGCGGGCTGCGCACGAAATGGGTACACCAGCCGTGCGCGTCGATGACAAACGCGCCGCCCAGGCTGGCATGGGCCACGACCAGCCGGCCGTCGGCATCCATCGCCAGGCCGTCTGGGCCGCTGGTGCCGAAGAAGGTCTGGAAGGCGCCGGCCTTCGATACCGATCCGTCGGGCAGCAGCGGCATGCGCCATACCGCGTTGCCGCGCGTGGCGGCCACGAACAGGAAGCGGCCTGACGGATCGATGACGATGCCGTTGGGGCTCGGCACGTTGGACAGCAGCAGGTCGAGCTGGCCGGATGGGCGCAGCCGGTAGACGCGCCCGGACGGGTCGTGCAGGCCGGTCTGGCCCTGATCGGTGAAATATAGGTTGCCCTGCGCATCGAACGTCAGGTCGTTGACCCCCTTGAAGCTTTCCGAATTGCGATGGCCCAGCACCACTTCGACATCGCCCTGGCCCGGGGTCATTCGCAGGATGCCGCGACGATAGTCGGCAATCCACAGACTGCCGTCCCGATGCAGCGCGATGCCGTTCGGCCAGCCGCCGGTATCGCCGACGAGTTGCCATTGCAGGTCCGGTGTGATGCGGAACAGCCGGCCGTGCGGGATATCGGTCAGGTACAGATTGCCGTCGCGGTCGAAGGTCGGGCCTTCCAGGAAGCTGTCGGCGATCTGTCCGGGCTTGTTCGCGTCGGCCCAGGCGCTGCGCTGGGGCAGCCGCAGCGGGTCCGGCATGCGCGTGAGCACGCGCGCTTCAATGATCTGTGGCGGCGTGAAGTTGACGTTCCACATGGCGATGTCAGTCTGCCTTGATGTTGGCGGCCTTGATCACGGCGGCCCAGCGTTTGATCTCGTCGTCGACCAGTTTGGTCGCCTGCGCGGGGGTGCTGCCTTCCGGGTCCAGACCTTGCGATTGCAACTGCTTCCTGACCTGGGGCGTGTTGACGGCGGCCACGATGTCCTTGTTCAGGCGGTCGATCACGGGCTGCGGCGTGCCGGCCGGCGCCGAAAACGCCACCCAGTATTTCATCACCATCTTTGGCATGCCCACTTCAGGCGCGGCCGGCACGTCTGGCAGCACGGGCGAGCGCACATCGTTGGCCAGCATCAGCGCACGCAGCTTGCCGCTCTTGATGTATTGCAGTGCTGTCGGCAGTGATGTGATCAGCGCCTGAATCTGGCCGCCCATCACGTCCTGCAGCGCGGCACCGGCGCCGCGATACGGCACGTGAACCAGGTTGACGCCAGCCACGCTGTTGAACAGCGCGCCGCCCAGATGGGTATTGGTGCCATTGCCGCCCGAACCATAGTAGTACTTGCCCGGGTTGGCCTTGGCCAGTGCGACAAACTCCTGCACGGTCTTGGCGGGCACGTTGGGATTGACCACCAGCACGTGCGGCACCGATGCGACGACGGAGATATGGCGGAAGGCGGTCTTCGGATCGAACGGCAGCAGCTTGGGCTGCAGCGTGGCCGCGATGGCGTAGGACATCTCCGTGGTCAGCAGCGTGTAGCCGTCCGGATTGGCGCGCGCCGCGGTGCTCCAGCCGATCACGCCGCCTCCGCCGGTGCGGTTGTCCACCACGGTGTTGGTGCCGTTGGCGCTCATGCCCGTGGTCACCAGGCGGGTAATCAGGTCGGCCGAGCCGCCCACGGCGTACGGCACGATCACGGTGATCGGCCTGGACGGGAAGGTATCGGCGGCAATGGCGTGGACAGGGGCGATTGCACTGGCGGCGGCCAGCGCAACGGCACCCAGGAAGGCGCGGCGTGTCATGGAGTCTCCTGCAGCATCTAACAGTCTTCGTTCTATTGTTTAGAACGTTGTTCCGTTAATGCTGCGCCGAAAGGCTGGGACTTGTCAAGCTGCGTGTCCGATGCCGCGATCTGCGGAGCGGGAGGGACAGCGCGGCGGCGATCCCGGCGGGCGGGGCGTCAGTCCGCATTGATATGGGCGGCCTCGGCGATCGTCTTCGGTCGCGGAATCCCGGCGCCGATGCTACCGATCCTGCGGCGCGACGCCGCGGATGGCGGCCGCGAACGTTTCATGTGTGGCGGCGTCCACCGGGCGGTGCTTGATGGTGGCGGACGGCGGGTATTTGCCCACGGTGTTGCCATTCTTCCAGTCGCGCGACGGGCGGATGGGTCGCGCCGTAAAGCCGCCGCCGCAGTTAGGGCAGACGTTGTCGAGCACGTTGTCCACGCAATCGGCGCAGAACGTGCATTCGAAACTGCAGATGCGGGCCAGCGTGGAGGCCGGCGGCAGGGCAGTGTTGCAGTGTTCGCACGTGGGGCGCAGTTCCAGCATGGGTGTCTCCTTTCCTACTCGTGTCGGTGTTGGTGTTCGTGTCGGTGTTCGTGCCATCATAGCCGCCTCCCGTCACTCGGCTGTCACCCGATCCAGCCATGACCACGCAGGACAACGCCTTCAAGGTACATTCCCGATGACCGTGCATTCGCCCGCGCCGACGGCGCGGCTGCAGCTGCGGGCCTGGTGCGAGGCAGACCGTGCGCCGTTTCGCGCCATGAATGCCGATCCACGCGTCATGGCATGCTTTCCATCCACGTTGACCGATGTGCAGAGCGATGCGCTGTTCGACCGCATCGTGGCCCATCACGCGCAGCATGGCTTCGGCCTGTGGGCGGTGGTGCGGAAGGAAGCGTCGGGGGCCGCCACGTTCATCGGCTTTACGGGACTCAGCATCCCGGCATGGCAGACACCCTTCGGCCCCTGCGTGGAGATCGGCTGGCGTCTGAGCCATGACAATTGGGGGCAAGGCTATGCCCAGGAAGCGGCCCGGGCATCGCTGGCCTATGGATTCGATGTCCTGCATCTCGACGAGATCGTATCGTTCACGGCGGCGATCAACCGGCGGTCCGAACGCGTGATGCAGCGGCTGGGCATGCACCATGACGCCGCCGGCGATTTCGATCATCCCGCGCTGCCGCCCGGCCATCGGCTGGAACGGCATGTGCTCTACCGGCTGACGCGCGCAGCCTGGGCCATGCAGCCGTGATGCCGTTCGGCGGCGTGGTCAAGCCAGAAAAAACGCCCCGGGGCATTTCTGCCACGGGGCGTTTCGTTGGGTGCTTCTCCGTCGTGCGCCTGCCGGGCAGCCCGCATGACGGTGGGTCGGATCAGGCTTAGCCCTTGACCGCTTCCAGTGCTGCGTTCAGCGTCTTGCTCGGGCGCATGATGGCTTCGAGCTTGGCTTCGTCCGGCTTGTAGTAGCCGCCGATATCCACCGGCTTGCCCTGTACGTCGCCCAGTTCGCCGATGATGGTCTTCTCGTTTTCCGTCAGCGTCTTGGCCAGCGGCGCGAACGTCTTCGCCAGGTCGGCGTCTTCCGTTTGCGCGGCCAGTTCCTGGGCCCAGTACATGGCCAGGTAGAACTGGCTGCCGCGGTTGTCGAGCTGGCCGGTCTTCGGCGACGGGCTCTTGGCGTTGTCCAGCAGCTTGCCGGTTGCGGCGTCCAGCGTCTTGGCCAGCAGCTTGGCGCGGTTGTTGCCCGACTTGATGCCGAGCTCTTCCAGCGATACGGCCAGGGCCAGGAATTCGCCGAGCGAATCCCAGCGCAGATGGTTTTCTTCCACCAGCTGCTGCACGTGCTTCGGTGCCGAACCGCCCGCGCCCGTTTCGTACATGCCGCCACCGGCCATCAGCGGCACGATCGACAGCATCTTGGCGCTGGTGCCCAGTTCCATGATCGGGAACAGGTCGGTCAGGTAGTCGCGCAGGATGTTGCCGGTCACCGAGATGGTGTCCAGGCCGCGGATCACGCGTTCCAGCGTGTAACGCATGGCACGCACCTGCGACATGATCTGGATGTCCAGGCCCTTGGTGTCGTAATCCTTCAGGTAGGTTTCCACCTTCTTGATCAGCTCGGCCTCGTGCGGACGGTACGGGTCCAGCCAGAACACGGCCGGCATGCCCGAGTTGCGGGCGCGCGTGACGGCCAGCTTCACCCAGTCGCGGATCGGCGCGTCCTTGACCTGGCACATGCGCCAGATGTCGCCCTGCTCGACCTGCTGCGTCAGCGCCGTGAGCACTTCGCCGGTGGCGTTGTCGACGATGCGGGCTTCGCCGTCTTCGGGAATCTCGAACGTCTTGTCGTGCGAACCGTACTCTTCAGCCTTCTGCGCCATCAGGCCGACGTTCGGCACCGTACCCATGGTCACCGGGTCGAATGCGCCGTTGGTCTTGCAGAAGTTGATGATTTCCTGATAGATGCGGGCGAACGTCGATTCCGGGATCAGGCACTTGGTGTCCTTGGTGCGGCCGTCGGCGCCCCACATCTTGCCGCCGATACGGATCATGGCGGGCATCGACGCGTCGACGATCACGTCGTTCGGCGCGTGCAGGTTCGAGATGCCCTTGGCCGAATCCACCATCGCCAGCTCCGGACGATGTTCGTGGCAGGCGTGCATGTCGCGGATGACTTCTTCCTTCTTCGACTCGGGCAGCGCCTCGATCTTGGTGTACAGGTCCACCAGGCCGTTGTTGACGTTCACGCCCAGTTCGTCGAACAGTTTCTGGTGCTTGGCGAAGGCGTCCTTGTAGAAGACCTTGACGGCGTGGCCGAACACGATCGGGTGCGACACCTTCATCATGGTGGCCTTGACGTGCAGGCTCAGCATGACGCCGGTCTTGCGCGCGTCTTCCATCTGGTCTTCGTAGAAGGCCAGCAGGGCCTTCTTGCTCATGAACATGCTGTCGACGACCTCGCCGTCCTGCAGCGCGACCTTCGGCTTCAGGACCACGGTCTTGCCGCTCTTGGTCACCAGTTCCATGCGGACTTCACGCGCGCGGTCGAGCGTGATCGACTTTTCGCCGTGGTAGAAGTCGCCATGCTTCATGTGGGCCACGTGCGTGCGCGAAGCCATGCTCCACTCGCCCATGCTGTGCGGGTGCTTGCGGGCGTAATTCTTGACGGCGGCCGGGGCGCGGCGATCGGAATTGCCTTCGCGCAGAACCGGGTTCACGGCGCTGCCCAGGCACTTCGAGTAGCGTTTCTGGATGGCCTTCTCTTCGTCGGTCTTCGGATCTTCCGGGAAGTCGGGAATCTTGTAACCCTTGGACTGCAGTTCCTTGATCGCGCTGACCAGCTGGAACACCGACGCACTGATGTTCGGCAGCTTGATGATGTTGGTGTCCGGGTCCTGCGTCAGACGGCCCAGCTCGGCCAGGTTGTCCGGCACGCGCTGTTCCTCGGTCAGGTATTCGGGGAATTCGCCCAGGATACGGCCAGCCACCGAGATGTCGCTGGTTACCACGTTGACGCCGGCCGGGCCGGTGAACGTGCGAATGATAGGCAGGAAGGCACTGGTCGCCAGCAGCGGAGCTTCGTCGGTTAGGGTGTAGATGATGGTGGGCTGCTGGTTACTCATCGCTTATCTCGCATCAAATTCGGGTTGGGAAATGCCACGCCCGGGTCGCGGTGCGGGGCAAGATTCGAATTTTGCCTGATTTTGCATGGCGGAGGTACGCTCCTTCATGTGAAATTTGTGTGCTGTATGCAGCGGCATTCATCGCCGATTTGCGCATCTGGCCGGCTTCGGCGCGCATTGGCACGCAAGTTCATCAATTTAGGTCGGAATCAGGAACCTGCAAAATTCCTGATTCTTATGTCTTATAGAAGAGTTCGAGTAAGGTGCTCGGGTATTTCGGAGGGTCGTGTGATCCTTTGTCAACTTTCGCGCGTGGCGATCACGTGCGAAAGGTTTCGCCATCGGTTGCCACCGGCGTTGCCTCGCCGCCGCGCTCGAAGTCGGCGATGATCTGCGCGCCGAACAGCAGCAGCGTGGCGGCGATCTCCAGGCTCAGCAGCACCACGATGGCCGTGGTCAACGACCCATAGACCTTGCCGACCTGGGAAAGTGTCGAAAAGTACCAGACCAGCACATGGCGCGAGATTTCCCAGAGGACGGCGGCAAAGACCGCGCCGACCAGCGCATGCCGCACCGATAGCCGACCGACCGGCATCACCAGGTAGATCGACGTCAGCAGCAGGATCTCGCCCACGAAGCCCAGCCCATATAGCAGCCAGCCGGACAGGCGGCCCAGCGACCAGTCGTGGCCCAGCACCTCCAGATGCCGTTCCCCGATGGTCTGCAGGCCCCCCGCCACCACGGTCACGATCAGCAGCCCCACGCTGAGCACGAGGATGTAGCAGTAGGGCAGGATCGCGGACACCAGGAAATGGCGCCGCCGGATGGCCACGCGATGGATGAAGATCACCGACATCGCGTTTTCCAGCACCGTGAACGCCAGCGAACTGAAGAAAACCATCGTGATCGCCAGCACCCACCCGATAACGCCGCGATTGTTAAGAAACCGGGCCAGTTCCGTGACCAGCGCGTGCGATTGCCCGGGCAACAGCCATTCGAGATAGCGTTCCACGGTTTCCAGCAGTTCGACAGGGTCAACCAGCTGCGACAGCCCGATAAGCATCAGGATCAGCAGCGGCACGATGGACAGCAGCGCGTAGTAAGCCACGGCGCCAGCCAGCAACAGGCCCTGGTTGGCGCGAAAGTGGACCAGCGCATCGAGCAGGAAACGCCAGGGCTGCCGAAGCACCAGGCGGATGCGGGCGTCGAGGAGTTGCATGGCGGCACACCGGGACGGGGTGCCCTCAATGTGGCCGAGGGCGGCGCGCAAGGCAAGGGGATGTTGTCTGACACGGCGCCACCAGGAGAGGCGGCGCCCGTTCAGCGGCGTCCGTACGGAAACCGGGTTTGCGCCGCCATCGTCGACAGGTGATCGCGCAGGTGAGCCAGTTCGGCCGAAAGCTGCAGCGTCAGAAAAGCATGGGAGCTGTGTCCGATCGAAGGATCGTCGGGGTGCGGCGACGGCAGCGAGGCGTGCTGGTGCACCATCGTCTCGTCCGCAGCTTCCAGCGCGGCCGCCATCTCCAGCAGCAGGTCGCGGATATTGCGCTCGCCGCTGGTTTCTTCGGTGGCGTCGGGATCGATGGCGGCCAGCATCTCCAGGGCGCTGATGCAGACCCGGGCGCTGTGCTGAACCTCTTCCAGGTCGGCCGTCGGCACCCGGGTTTCCTTCGACACCGATGGAATCAGGCTGCGCATCTGCACCAGGAGGCCAGACAGCTTCATCATGTCCTGCTGCCGTTCCTTCTCGTCGCGCTCGCCGCGCTCGATCTTGGCATGCACGGCGGCGCAGGCGCGCAGCAGGCTGGCCAGCTTGAATCGCCAGGAATATGACGCATACGCCGGAAATGCGAACGAGAAGACCAGTGCGATGGCGGTGCCGATCAGGACATCCACGGTGCGCCACAGCGCGTCATAGACATCCTGGTTGCCGTGGCCTGCCGTGATGACCACCGTCACCGCCGTCAGCAGGGCGATGTATCCACCCTTGCCTACGGCGTGGTAGGCGCAGTAGCCGCAGATGACGGCCATCAGGCCCCAGGTCAGTGTCGGGATGCCGAAGTAGGTTTCCTGGATGATCAGGAATAGCCCGATCAATGCGCCGATCAGGGTACCGGCGCCGCGCTCGGCGGCCCGGCGGCGGATATTGCCGTGGTGCTGCAGCCCGCCGATGACCACCAGCACGGTAATGGTGGCCCATTCGCCGTGGGGGATGTTGATGCCGGTGGTGAGCGCAATCGATACCAGCAGGGCCAGCGCCACACGCGTGGCGTGGAAGATGCGGGCCTGCCGGAATCGTCGGTCGGGGTCTAGCAGCGCGCTGGTTGTTTTTCGCAGTGCCTCGAACATGGCGGCGATCACCGTGCGGAGATCTGAACGCTTCGAGTGTATAGAGCGAGGCCCATGTTCCGCAATGTTTACATTCTGCGGGTGGGCGGGCCGGGCCAGACCCGGCGTTGTGCGTTCGAGATCCACGGCGGTGTCAGCCAGCCGCGGCAATCATGACGGATCTTTGGCGCGGGTACGCGACACCGCCATCATGATGCCGATGCCGAGCACGATCACGCAGGCGATGCCGATATAGACATGCGCGACGCCGGCCACGGATAGCCCCCAGGCGATGCCGCCCACGAGCACCACGAGACCGATTACATAGAGCAGGAATGACATGGCTGTACCTCCGGAGATTCTTTTGGTTACCGGACGTCACGCCGCTGCGCCGGGCAGGCAACAGCGGGTGGCTCAATGTCAATGTAGGGAGGATGCCTGTCGTTTGCGATCAGGCAATGGCCGAGCCTGACGTAGGCAGGCTCTGACGCGCCGACGGCGCGAGGTGGCGCTTCAGCCTGCCGCCAGGCTCACGCCGCTGGCGGCCGCCTGTGCCTTGCCATCGCGGCCGTACATCTCGTTCGGTCCCATGCCGCCCTGGCGCAGCACCTGGATGGCTTCCTGCGTGAATTCCAAATGGGCGTTGACGATGGCGCCATTCAGCTCGTTGGCGTCGTTGGCCTTGTGGGCGAAGAACACCACCTTGCGCCATGCCTCGGTGACGGCCGGTTCGACTTCGCGCCCCACCAGCAGGCCGCCGTCGCCGACACGCAGGCCAAGCGCGATCATCTGCGCCTCGCGGGAGGCCGAGGCGCGGGTCAGCGCCTGAGCCAGTTCCACCTTCTTGTTGAGCAGTTCGCTCAGTGCCTGGAAATCCTGCCGCTTGATGGCGTCGCGCTCTTCAGATAGGGCGCGCCCGAAAGCGGCGATGGCGTTGGCTTCAACCGAAAGGGACTGGATCAGTGCAGCTTGGCTCATGTCAGGTTCAGGATTGGCTACCGCCCTGGCTCAGCTCATGCAAAGAGGCGAGCAGGCCATCGGCGATCTTGCTTGGATCGATCTTGATCCGGCCTTCCGCAATGGTCTGACGGACTTCCGCAACCTTGGCAGCGTCGATGTCGCTATCGCTGTCCTGCATCAGGCGCGCACCGATGTCGCGCACCTGTGCGGCCAGGGGGCTGACGCGCACGCCGGTCAGGGCGGAGGGGTCCGTAGACGTGGCACCGTTGGCGCCCGCACGGGCGTTGCCTTCGGTAGCCGCAGTGTCGGCGGGCCGGGACGGAGTGGAGTTGTTGATCTTCACGGTGAAATCCTTGCTGGGTTCCTCTGAGTTATCGACCTGGCCACCGGAAACTTTAGGCTGTCTGCCGGCGGATTCGCCGGTTTTCGGGTCGACCTCGGAGCAGGTGGCCCGCATTCTCGCACGGTCCGCCTGCGCCAGTGGATACGGCTGTCTGCTTCCTGCTGTTTCGGGGATCCCAGCCCGTGTGATGACTAACTTCCCGTTACTGCGAAAACCTAGAAAAAGTGACGTATGTGATGCTTTAGGGCCTACTGCTGCAGCACGACCGTGTCGCCGCTGCGGACCACGCCGCTGACCACCTGGCCGTTGCGCAGACGCACCTGCACCGGGTTTCCCGTGGCGGCGTCGGTCAGCACCTTGCCTTCGCTCGACAGCTGGAACGAATCGCCCATCACGGTCACGTTGACGGTCTGTCCGGACTTCACGGCGATCGGCTTCCGAATCAGGTCGGTGCGCATCGGCGAGCCGGCAGCGATGCGGTTGGCCACGACCGACCCTTCCAGTTGCGACGCATCCGTCACCACCGCACGCGGCAGTGCGCCCAGGTCGCCCTGACGCAATTCAAGGTCCGCCACGGTCACGGTTTCGCCCGGGCCCATGGCGCGCGCGGCCACGTAGTAGTCAGTCAGCACTGACACACGGGCCTGCATATAGCGCGTCCATGGGCGTTCGCCGCCGCAGCGCAGCCCCACGTTGACGCGCCCATACGGCGCGGCACCGGCGGGGAGGAACGGTTCGGGGTCCACGCATTCGGGCGCGCGGCCGCCCGAGGGCGGCACCACCTGCACGCTGACCTTGCCCGGCAGCCCGGCGGACTGGCGCAGCAGGAACTGTTCGACGGCAACCCGGGCCGGGTCGTCGTTGGCAAAAGGATTGCGGGCGGCCTGCGCCTGGGCGGCGCCCGGCGGCGCGACCGGCGTGGCCTGTGCGGCGGCCAGTACCGGGCCCGCCAGCGCAATGCCGGCCAGTGCCATCAGCGTGACGGCCTGTCGATGGAAATTCATAGGGCATCCCAGCAAGGATGTAGACGGCAGCGGTGGCCGGGGCGTCGTATACCCGTCAGGCGTGCGATGCCGTCGCACAACAGTTGAACATCTGTAAACGTCGCGCGCCGCCTGCCCACCGTGAATGAAAGCCTCGCCGCGCGCTGACCGGGGCGCCTTGCGTGGCGCCGCCTGGCACCGCGATGCGGCGTCCGGCCATGCCAGTCAGTGGGACCCATTGTAGGCAGCCTCGCGCGGGAAGCCGAACCGGAAATGCACAGGTTTCTCGGCCCTATTCAGACGATTGGCGTGACAACCCGGCCCCTAAGATGGCAACCCTGAAGAAGCCCGGCCGGCGGTAACCAGCAGGTATACCCAGGTCTACGGCAGCTCTCTCCCCGAAATGAAGCCATTGCAGGAAAGGCAGACATCATGGACAGACTCGATGCGGCGTTCCGCTTCCAGCAGGAAGCACTGAGCCTGCGGACCCAGCGGCAAGGGGTCATTGCCTCCAACATCGCCCATGCGGATACGCCGGGCTACAAGGCGCGCGATTTCGACTTCGCCAGCACGCTGGCCCAGTCGGTGGAGCGCGGCAACCAGCAGCGCGACGGCGTGTCGCTGTCGACTACGTCCGCGCGTCATCTGCCCGCCCAGGCGCCGGCCATGAGCACGAGCGACCGCGACCTGCAGTACCGCATTCCGCTGCAGTCGAGCATCGACGGCAACACCGTGGAAATGGATACCGAGCGCGTGGCGTTTGCCGACAACACGGTGCACTACGAAGCGGGCCTCACCGTGATGAGCTCGAAGATCAAGACGATGCTGTCCGCGATCCAGCAGTAAGGAAGGAGACACCATGGCTTCCATGAACATTTTCGACGTGGCCGGCTCGGCCATGGCCGCGCAGTCGCAGCGCATGAACGTGACGGCGTCGAACCTGGCCAACGCCGACAGCGCCGTGGCGCCGAACGGCCAGCCGTACCGCGCCAAGCAGGTCATCTTCGAGATGGCGCCCACGCCCGGGCAGTCCGACGTGGGCGGGGTGCAGGTGGCCGGCGTGATGGAGGATTCCGCGCCCGCGCGGATGATCCACAACCCCACGCATCCGCTGGCTGACGCCAACGGCTACGTGACGATGCCCAACGTGAACCCGGTGGAAGAGATGGTCAACATGATCTCGGCGTCGCGTTCTTACCAGGCCAACGTGGAGGTGCTCAACACCGCCAAGAACATGATGCTCAAGACGCTGACCATCGGTCAGTAACGGCAGCAAGTCCCGATCGAAATCTCTTCCGGAATAAACCGCACAACCATGGCAACTTCCACCGTAGGCAACAGCACCTCCAACTCGGGCGTGAACCAGGCCCTGCAAAGCGGCAGCGCCAGCGCCGCCGACCTGCAAAGCAACTTCCTGAAGATGCTGGTCACGCAGATGAACAACCAGGATCCGCTCAATCCGATGGACAACGCGCAGCTGACGTCGCAACTGGCGCAGATCAGCACCGTGAGCGGCCTGCAGACCATGAACGAAACCATGACGCAGCTGCTGACGCAGACCGCCGCCAGCCGCGCCATGGATTCCGCCAGCCTGATCGGCAAGACCGTGATGGTGCCGGGCTCCACCGTGAGCGTGGCCGACGGCGCCGTCGGCAAGATCGGCGTGGACATTCCGTCGACGGCCGATGCCGTCACCGTGCAGGTGCTGGACAAGAACGGCAACGTGGTGCGCAACATCGACATGAAGGGCCAGACCGCCGGCGTGCACGACATCGCCTGGGACGGCAAGAACGACCAGGGCAACGCCGTGGAAAACGGCGACTACACCTTCAAGGTGGCCGCCACCGCCAACGGCAAGGACGTGGCGCCGGTCGCGCTGGTCTACGGCAAGGTGCAGGCCATCAGCGGCGACAGCTCGGGCGTGCTGGTGGAACTGGGCGACGGCAAGAAGGCCAACGTCGACGACGTGCGCCGCATTTCCTGATAACGATTCACCCGGTCCGGGCATACGCGCGGGCATTTCACGAACGACAGCCTACTTAGGGGAAACATCATGGGTTTTGGTCAAGGGGTAAGCGGCCTCAACGCCGCGGCGTCCAACCTGGACGTGATCGGTAACAACATCGCCAACGCGAACACCGTTGGTTTCAAGCAATCGACGGCACAGTTCGCGGACGTGTATGCAGGCTCGAAGATCGGCCTGGGCACGCGCGTGAACGCCGTCGTGCAGTCGTTCACCAACGGCAACATCTCGACGTCGGGCCGCAACCTCGACGTGGCCATCAGCAACGGCAACGGCTTCTTCCGCCTGACGAACACCGACGGCTCGGTGTTCTACTCGCGTAACGGCCAGCTGAACCGCCTGGACGACGGCCGCCTGGTGAACGCCACGGGCCTGCAGGTGACGGGCTACCCGGCAGGCACCACCGCCGGCGGCGTGGCACCGCAACCGATCGTCATCAGCAACGCGCAGATGAACCCGCAGCCGACGACCAAGATCCAGGCCCAGTTCCAGCTCGATTCGCGCAGCACGCTGCCGACCAACCCGGCGTTTACGTCGAGCGCGGGCAACCCGCCGACCTCGTCGATGTTCAACTACAGCACGTCGATCACGGTGTACGACTCGCTGGGCAACAAGCAGCAGCTGACCGCGTACTTCGCCAAGACGAACACCACGCCGGCCGCCCCGAACACCCAGGGCACGATCTGGAACATGTACCTGACGTTGCCGGACGGCACGCCCGTGGGCAACCCCACGCCGGCCGCGCCCGCGGCCATTCCGGTCGAATTCGACAACAGCGGCAAGATGGTCACGCCGGCCGCGCTGGCTACCGTTACCCTGCCGCCCAAGAACGGCGCTGCCGCGATGTCGGCCACGCTGGACCTGACCGGCTCGACGCAGTTCGGTTCGGACAACGACCCGAAGAAGATCGTGCAGGACGGTTATGCGTCCGGCGCGCTGCTGGGCTTCTCGGTGCAGGAAGACGGCACGATCCTGGGCTCGTACTCGAACGAGAAGACCCAGTCGCTGGGCCAGATCGCCATGGCATCGTTCGGCAACGTCGAAGGCCTGAAGCCGGAAGGCGACAACGTGTGGTCGGCCACCGGCGCGTCGGGCCAGGAACTGCTGGGGACGGCAGGCGGCGCGATGGGTACGCTGAAGTCGAACGCCGTGGAAGAGTCGAACGTCGACCTGTCCGGCCAGCTGGTGAACCTGATCGTGGCCCAGCGCAACTACCAGGCCAACGCACAGACCATCAAGGCACAGGACACCGTCCTGCAGACCCTGGTGAACATCTGATCGACGCCTAGCCAGAAGCACTCGCCATGGACCGCATGCTCTACACCGCCCTGTCGGGCGCCAAGCAGATACTCGACCAGCAGGCCGCGGTATCGAACAACCTGGCCAACGCCTCGACGCCCGCCTTCAAGGCGCAGGTGAACCTGTACCGGGCCGTCCCGGTGCAGGGCCAGGAAATGCAGACGCGGGCGTTCACGCTTGCGTCCACGCCCGGCGCCGACATGAGGGCCGGCCCGCTGACCTACACCGGCCGCAATCTCGACGTGGCGCTGCAGGGCAATGGCTGGCTGGCGGTGCAGATGCCTGACGGTTCCGAGGCCTACACCCGCGCGGGTTCGCTGCAGGTGTCGGCCGACGGCCAGCTCCAGACGTCGGCCGGCCGGCCCGTGCTGGGCGACGGCGGCCCGATTGCCGTGCCGCCCGGCTCGACGGTGTCGATCGGTACCGATGGCAGCATCGTGGCGCGCGGGCCGGGCGAGGCTGCCAACGGCCTGGCCCAGGTGGGCAAGCTGCGCGTGGTCACGCCACCGCCCGAAGGGCTGGCGCGCGGCGACGACGGCTACTTCCGCCTGCGTCCCGGCGTGGACGCGCTGCAGCAGGACCCCAACGTGCGCGTGATTGCCGGCGCGATCGAAGGCAGCAACGTCAATCCGGTGGAGGCCATGGTGGACATGATCGCCAACGCGCGCCGCTTCGAGATGCAGATGAAGATGATCTCGGGCACCGATACCAACGACCAGCGGGCCAATTCGCTGCTGTCGAACAACTGATGATGCGCGCGGCACCCGTCGCACGCATAACGAACTCTCGAACCAGGACAACTCCATGATTCGCTCTCTCTGGATCGCCAAGACCGGCCTCGATGCGCAGCAGACGCAGATGGACGTGATCTCGAACAACCTGGCCAACGTGTCGACCACGGGCTTCAAGCGCAGCCGCGCGGTCTTCGAGGAACTGATGTACCAGACGATCCGCCAGCCGGGCGCGCTGTCGTCGGACCAGACCGTGCTGCCGTCGGGCATGCAGCTGGGTACCGGCGTGCGCCCCGTGGCCACGGAACGCATCCACACGCAAGGCAACCCGACGCAAACGGGCAATTCGCGCGACGTGGCCATCATCGGCCAGGGCTTCTTCCAGGTGACGATGCCGGACGGCACCACCTCGTACACGCGCGACGGCTCGTTCCAGGTGGATCCGAACGGCCAGCTGGTGACGTCCAGCGGCTTTGTGCTGAACCCGGCCATCACGCTGCCGGCCAACTACACGTCGGTGAACATCGCACGCGACGGCACGGTGACCGTGATGCAGCCGGGCTCGACCAACGCCGCGACGGTGGGCCAGATCCAGGTCGCCACGTTCCCGAACCCGGCCGGCCTGGAAAGCCTGGGTGAAAACCTGTACGTGCAGACCGATGCCTCCGGCGCGCCGAACACGTCGGTGCCTGGCCTGAATGGCGCCGGCACGCTGCAGAACAACTACGTCGAAGCTTCGAACGTGAACGTGGTGGAAGAGCTGGTCAGCATGATCCAGACCCAGCGCGCTTACGAAATCAACAGCAAGGCGGTACAGACCTCGGACCAGATGCTGCAGCGTCTGAGCCAGATGGGCTAAGAACGGGAATGATCATGGCCGCCACGCAGTATCGCATCAGCCCACTCGTCGTTCGTGCCATCGTCGGCCTGGCCGCGCTGGCAAGCGGCGGCTGCGCGATGATGCCCAGGGAGCCGCTTGTGCAGATGCCCACCACCGCACGCGCCGAGCCGCGCGCGATGGCCCCTGCCACGGGCTCGATCTACGCATCCTCGTACGCGGGAAATCCGCTGTTCGAGGATCGGCGGCCGCGTAATGTTGGCGACATTCTCACCATCGTGATCAGCGAGAACGTCAACGCGAGCAAGAACTCTGCCACCAACGCCAACCGCACCGGCAGCACCGCGCTGGCGTTCAATGCGGTACCGCGTGCCCTGAGCGGCCTGTTCAGCACCAGCCAGAACGCCGACATCAACGGTGCCAACTCGCTGAAGGCCGGGGGCGGCGCCAGTGCCGCCAACACCTTCAACGGCACGATCACCGTGACGGTGATCGAGGTGCTGCCCAACAGCAATCTGGTGGTGTCCGGCGAGAAGCAGATGGCGATCAACCAGGGCGCCGAGTTCATTCGTTTCTCGGGCGTGGTCAATCCGCGCACGATTACCGGCGACAACGCAGTACCGTCCACCCAGGTGGCGGATGCGCGCATCGAATACACCGCGAAGGGGTATATCGACGAGGCGCAGAACATGGGCTGGCTGCAGCGTTTCTTCCTCAATGTCTTACCGTACTGATCCCGCCATGTTTCTGCCTCCGATGCCTTTCCACAAGCCAGGCTCGTATTTTGGCAACCCGCCCGGCCGTCTTTCCCGCTCAGGTCGCGCGGTATCTTTTGCCTGCCTGCTGCTCCTGCTCGTACTGGGTCTGGGCGCCGGCGCCGCGCATGCGGAACGCCTGAAGAACCTGGCGACGTTCCAGGGCGTGCGCGACAACCCGCTGGTGGGCTACGGCCTGGTCGTGGGCCTGGACAATACCGGCGACCAGACCATGCAGACGCCGTTCACCACGCAAAGCTTGAGCAACATGCTGTCGCAGCTGGGCATTACGCTGCCCGCCGGCAAGAACATGCAGCTCAAGAACGTGGCTGCCGTGATGGTCACCGCCACGTTGCCGGCCTATGCCCAGCCGGGCAGCCAGCTCGACATCGTGGTGTCGTCGATGGGTAACGCCAAGAGCCTGCGCGGCGGCACGCTGCTGATGACGCCGCTCAAGGGCGCCGACGGCCAGGTCTACGCCATCGCCCAGGGCAACATGCTGGTGGGCGGCGCGGGCGCGTCGGCCAACGGCAGCAAGGTGCAGATCAACCAGCTGGCCGTGGGCCGCATCGCCAACGGCGCGATCGTCGAACGCGCCGTGGCGTCGTTCCAGCCCGAAAACGGCTTCACGAACCTGGAGCTGAAGGACACGGACTTCGGCACGGCCGAACGCGTGGTCGAGGCGATCAACCGCAACATGGGCCCGGGCACCGCCGCCGCGATGGACGGCCGCGTGGTACAGGTTCGCATGCCGCAGACGCCGACCGCACGCGTGGGCTTCATGGCCCGTATCGAGAGTATCGATGTGACGCCGGCCAAGGCCGCCGCCAAGGTCATCCTGAACGCGCGGACTGGCTCGATCGTGATGAACCAGGCGGTCACCGTGGAAGACTGCGCGATTGCTCACGGCAACCTGTCGGTGGTCATCAATACGCAGCCGGTGATCAGCCAGCCGGCTCCGTTCAGCCAGGGCCAGACCGTGGTGGCGCCGGTGTCGCAGATCGACCTCAAGCGTGACGGCGGTTCGCTGCAGATCGTCAAGGCGGGTGCGTCACTGGCCGCCGTGGTCAAGGGCCTGAACGCGCTGGGCGCCACGCCGGCCGACCTGCAGACCATCCTGGAGGCCATGCGCTCCGCCGGCGCGCTGCGCGCCGAACTGGAGATCATCTGATGTCGGCGGGTACCACGCTTGGCGGCCAGGCCGATATCTCGCAGCGGTTTGCCCTGGATACGCAGGGATTCGAGTCGCTCAAGAACCAGGCCCGCGCCGGCAACAACGCGACGACGCTGCAGGCCGCTGCCAAGCAGTTCGAGGCGGTGTTCACGCAGATGGTGCTCAAGAGCATGCGCGACGCCACGCCGTCCGACGGCCTTTTCGACAACGAGCAGACCAAGCTCTACATGTCGATGATGGACCAGCAGATGTCCCAGCAGTTGTCGTCGCGCGGCATCGGCTTGGCCGATGTCATGATTCGCCAGCTGGCACGCGCCACCGGCACGCCACTGCCGGCCGGCATGAATGGCGCCGGCGGGATCACGGGCGCGAGCGTGCGCGACGCGCAAATGGCGCAGATGCTCGATAGCCGCGGCGCCACCGACGCCGATGGTCCGCCGCCAGTCGGCACCACGCTGCCGGGCGCGGCGTGGAACCCGACCGCCGGTTTGCGCCAATACCAGAACCAGGCCGACTGGCAAGGCAATGGCCAGGCGCAGCTGGGCCAGTTGCCGGACGATTCGCCGGAGCACATCAGCAACTTCGTCAACCGCATGGCCGAGCCGGCCATGGCGGCGTCGCGCGCCTCGGGCGTGCCGGCCAAGCTGATCGTGGGCCAGGCCGCGCTGGAGTCGGGCTGGGGCCGCCGGGAGATCCGCAATCCCGATGGTTCGAGCACCTTCAACGTATTCGGCATCAAGGCAGGCGCCAACTGGAAGGGACCGACCACCGAGATCCTGACCACCGAGTACGTGGACGGCCAGCCGCAGAAGGTGCGCGCGAAATTCCGCGCCTACGGCTCGTATGAGGAAGCCTGCAACGATTACGCGAAGCTGATCAGCAACAACCCGCGCTATGCGGGCGTGGTGACCGCCTCGAACGCCGAGGAAGCTGCCCATGGCCTGCAACGCGCCGGGTATGCCACCGATCCGGCCTACGGCGAGAAGCTCGTGCGGATCATGAAGAAAGTCTCGACCTGACGCCGCCGGCGGTGATGACAGCAACATACGTCGCCGCCCCGTTCCCCATCCAGCGTGACCGTGTAGCGGTCGCGCTGTTTGCGCTTCTGCATTGCATTTCGATGAGAGTGATCGCTCACAAATGCCGGGTATTCCAAGGCATTGCGCCGCTAAAGTCGCGCCGCATTTCCGCCGATAACCAACACATCCACCGCCGTCGGCCGTTCGCCGCTGGCTAGCCATTCGATCCGGAGTCAGACAAACATGTCTCTGTTTAATATCGGTCTGTCGGGCCTGAACGTCGCCCAGAACGGGCTTACCACGGTCGGCCACAACTTCAGCAACGCGGCCACCGCGGGCTATACGCGCCAGAACACGATCATTGCGTCGGCCGGCGGCCAGGCCACTGGTTCGGGCTTCTACGGCATGGGCGCGAACACGGTCACCGTGCAGCGCGTGTACGACAGCTTCCTGACCGGCCAGCTGCGTGGCGCCACGTCGGCCAGTCACGACCTGTCGACGTATTCCGACCAGATCCGCCAGATCGACAACCTGCTGGCAGACGAAAAGGGTGGCCTGGCGCCGCTGATGCAGAAGTTCTTCGCGGCCGTGCAGGCCGTGTCGGACACGCCGTCGGACCCGGCCACGCGCCAGGGCCTGATCTCGTCGGCGCAGGCACTGGCCGGCCAGATCAAGTCGTCGAGCGACTACTTCAAGCAGTTGCAGGACGGCATCAATACCCAGCTGCAGTCGTCGGTTACGCAGGTCAATGACTACACCAAGCAGATCGCCAGCCTGAACAAGGAAATCACCCGCATGACCGCCTCCGCCGGCGGCCAGCCCCCCAACGACCTGCTCGACCAGCGCGACCAGGCCGTGGCCAAGCTGACCGAACTGGTGGGCGCCAAGGTGGTGGTGCAGGACGGCGGCACGTACAACGTGTTCGTGGGCAATGGCCAGCCGCTGGTGATGGGCAGCGATTCGTACGACATCAAGGCCGTGGCTTCGGCAGCCGACCCCAGCCGCACGGTCATCGCCTACACGATTCCGGGCACGTCGAATGCGATCGAGGCCGAACCCGGCGCGGTCACCGGCGGCTCCATCGGCGGCCTGATGCGCTTCCGCAGCGAGACGCTGGACACGGCGCAAAGCGCCATCGGCCGCATCTCGCTGGCCATCGGCCAGACGTTCAATGCCCAGCACAAGCTCGGTATCGATCTGAACGGCGCCATCGGCACCGACATGTTTGCCATGGGTTCGCCGGTGGTGTACGCGAACAACAACAACACGTCCACTTCGGTGGTGACGGCGACGATCAGCAACGCCAGCAACCTGACCACCAGCGACTACACGCTGAGTTTCGTGGGCGGCCAATACTCGCTGACGCGCAAGACCGACAACGTGGTGGTGCAGAGCTTCCCGGGGCCGGCGCTCCCGACCTTTACCGCGGACGGCATGAACATCACGCTGAGCGCGCCGATGAATCCGAACGACTCGTTCGAGATCCAGCCGACGCGCAACGTTGCGTCGAGCTTCAACGCGCTGATTACCGATCCGGCCAAGATTGCCGCGGCATCGCCGGCACGCGTGGATGCCAGCACGCAGAATACCGGCACGGTGAAGGCGTCGCTGTCCAACGTGACCCCGGGTTACTCGCTGCTGACCAATCCGGTCAAGGTTACGTACACCGGTGGCGCCTACGTGATCGTGGATTCCGTCACCGGCAATCCGCTGGCCCCGGCGCCCACCGTGACCACCACGGCCACGGGTACGGATATCACGATCAACAACATGACGTTCAGCCTGAACGGCACGCCCAAGAATGGCGACCAGTTCACGCTGTCGAACAACACGGGCGCGGTGGCCGACAACGGCAACATGCTCAAGCTGGCCAAGCTGCAGACCGCCAAGACCATCAACGGCACGTCGAGCTTCAACGACGCGTATGCCCAGCTGGTCAACGACGTGGGCAGCAAGGCCAAGTCGACCGACATCGCGTCGGCATCGCAGGACAGCATCACGGACCAGATCTACACGGCCCAGCAGTCGGTGTCGGGCGTGAACATGGACGAGGAAACCGTGAACCTGCTGAAGTTCCAGCAGCTGTACCAGGCCAACGCCAAGGTCATCCAGGCGGCCAGTACGATCTTCGACACGCTGGTCAGCATCGGCTGATCGCGGACATCCCTGACAACACCGGAAAAGAAGGAATCACGCCATGCGCGTCGCAACCTCCACCCTGTATCACCAGGGCCTGTCCTCGATGAACAGCCAGCAGTCCAACCTGCTGCACGTGCAACAGCAGCTGGCCACCGGCCGCCGCGTGCTGACGCCGTCGGACGACCCCGTCGCGGCCACGCGCGCGCTGGGCGTGTCGCAATCGGTCGCCGTGAACGGCCAGTACACCGCTTCGCGCAAGCAGGCCAATGCGTCGCTGGGCCTGGAAGAAAACACGCTGTCGACGGTAACCACCGTGCTGCAGAACATCAAGTCGCTGCTGGTGAACGCCGGTAACGGCACGCTGAGCGACAACGATCGCGCATCGCTGGCAACGGCCCTGCAAGGCCAGTACGATCAACTGGTGGGCCTGGCCAACGCCGATGACGGCAATGGCAACTACCTGTTCGCGGGCCTGAAGACCGGCACCGCCCCCTTCGCGACCGATGCCGCCGGCAACCTCACGTACCAGGGCGACACCGGCCACCAGCTGCTACAGGTTGACGTGGCGCGCCAGATGGAAGCCGGCAACAACGGCGCGGAGATCTTCCAGACCGTCACGGCCAATGCTGGCTACGTCATCAAGGGCAGCAGCACCAACGCCGGCACGGGCACCTTCAGCGCGATTTCGGTGACTGATCCGAGCAACGCACTGTACGGCCACAACTTGAGCGTGACGTTCTCGGTCGCTGCCGGCGTCACGCAATACACGGTCAACGACCTGACCACGGGCAACCCCGTCGGCCCGGCAACGAACTACGTCGATGGCGGCTCCATCAACGTGGCCGGCGTGTCGTTTTCGATCAAGGGCACTCCCGCCAATAACGACACGTTCCTGGCCCAACCGGCCCAGCAGGCAGGCGCCGACATGTTCGCCAACCTGAAGGACGTGATTACCGCCCTGCGCACACCGATCGACTCCGGCACTGCCCAGGACGTGGCCGCGGCCAACCTGCAGAACGCGATCTCGACCGGCCTGCGCCAGAACAACAACTCGCTGGACAACGTGCTGACGGTGCGTGCGTCGGTGGGCTCGCGCATGAACGAACTCGATGCGCTGGACACCATCGGCTCGAACCGCGACTTGAGCAATTCCAAGACGCTCTCGGACCTGACCGAACTGGATTACGCATCGGCCATTACCGAGTACTACCAGCGTCAGACGGCACTGCAGGGCGCGCAGCAATCCTTCATGCAGATCCAGCAGATGAACCTGTTCAGGTTCCTGGGATGATGCGGTGAGGTGGCGTTGCGCCACCTGTCCCGCACCGCAATTTAGATGCTCAACTCTTCGCAATACAGTGGCTAAACTGTCACATGTAGCCTACGAAGTTGCCGGCAAGCGCCACGAAGAGCTTCGTCATCTCAGGGTCGAAGGTAGTACCTGATCCCTCTCGAATAGCGGCGCAGGCCTCCTCATGCGCCATGGCCGGCTTGTAAGGGCGCCGGGATCGAATGGCGTCGTATGCGTCTACGATCGCCATCAGACGGGCCGGGATGGGGATTGAGTCCCCCGCGAGCGCATTCGGGTAACCGCTGCCGTCCCAATGCTCGTGATGGCAAGCCGCCATCTGATGGAGGCACGCCAGAGTCTGGCTGCTCTCTGGGAGTAGTGACAAGGCGGCTTCGACGATGCGCCGCCCATGTTGCACGTGCGCTTGCACAATCCGATACTCGCCTGCGGCCAGGCCGCGCGGTGCCAGCAGCAGATGGGCCGGAACACGCAGCTTTCCTACGTCATGAAAGTACGCACCAAAGGCCAGCAGATTCGCATTGAATTCCAGGTTTGGAACACGTTCGGCGTACTCTTGCGCAAGGATTGCCATAAGATTCGCACATCGATTGCCGTGGTCGAACATCTCCTGTGCCGCCTGGAGCCATTGCGCACCGTCAAAGCCGGGTTCCTTGGATACTTGCTCTACAGCCGCGGCAATTGTTACCCCGAGCGCCGTATGCGCCGAGGACGGAAACTCGTTTGTAGTCATGATTCCTCAGTGCGTCGACTGGTCGGCCAGGAAGTTCCTGAGTGTCAGGCCGTGACGCACTGCTCCAGCAAAATGCTTCATCACCATTGGTACGCAATACCACCGCCCACTGTTGTGCCACCGGACGAAACGCCTGCGCCAGCCCGCAACTTGATGTTCTGATTGATCCGGGCCGAGATACCGATCGCGCCAGCGCCATACCCTTGGTACGAGGCGCCGGCCACGCCGATCGAAATGGTCTTGCCAGGGTCGACATCAGGAAGCATCGACAGGGCGGAGGCGCTAGCGATACCGCTGTATGCCTTCGACGCGACGTCGCCAATCATCCCCGTCACCTGATCGATACGGCTGCCGAGTTGGCCGTATGAGTAATCGAGTTGGCGACGATTCACGGCATCAGTCGGCTGCACGCCATCGGCTACGTTGGCGATGACTCGTTCATTGCCCGCCGAGCCCACAGAAACTGTGTTCGCACGGTCGGCAACAGAGTTAGCGCCGAGGGCGACGCTGTTGCCGGCCTGTGCCGCAGAGCCAGCGCCGATGGCCACGCTGTTCGTACCTTGTGCGGTAGCGTTTGCACCGGCTGCGACACCCTTCGAGCCCGCTGCTGCCGATGCGCGGTCTGACGTGTCATTGGCACCGTCCGCTTTGAAATAGGCATTACCGGCCGCTAGCTGCCCGATCTGTTGGCCAACGCTTTGCTCCAGCCCACTTACACGAGTGTTGGTCTCATAGTGTTGATTGCCCGTGACAGCGTCAGTGCTGCCAGCGGCGATCGTGCCGTCGCTCACGCCGGTGACAGCCCGAGTTCCATCGGTGCCGGACACATCCACGGTGGTGCCGGCCTTTTCTGCGGCAACCGTGACGGTGCCGTCGGCGCTCTGGCGGACGAGCCCGATTTCGCCGTTGTTGATCTGCTGGGTGACGGTGGTGACCTGTCCTTCCACGTTTGTGACACGAGAATCCAACGCATCCACTGCGCCTTGGACACCATGCACCTGTTGTCCGCCGACCGAGTAGACCGGGACGGACACCGTACCGTCGAAGAGCACCTGAGATCCGCCGCCAAGCGCCGATGATATCGAGGATCCGACCGCGTGGATTTGGCCGCCATTGACGGCAAACGTGCTGTCAGAGGTAATGGCACCGGCAGCGACACCTTGCACCTGACGCGACTCGTCCCGGGCGTTGCTCATGTCGACGAGTGAGCCGCCAGTTTGCCCACCGACCGTAATTACGCCGGTTGCAGGATCTTGCTGCACCAGGCCGACGGTCCCGTTCACAATACTTGTGCTCAGGTCTGTGATGGCTTGATGGTTGATGTAGGTGCGCCGATCAATACTGGTGAGCGCGTCGCCGACATTGTTGAAAGTGCCGTCGGTCAAGTTGTACGAAGGCATGATCAGCGCACCGGTGTCAGGGTCGTACCTGGCGCCGCCGCCGAGAGCCTCAGCGAACGAGTCGGCAGCGCGGGTGACCTGTCCGACTGTCGAGGCATCGGTCGCCAGTACGCCGTCCTTGACGTTCGAGATAACGCGTTCACTTCCCGCCGAGCCCACGGACACGGTGTTGGCGCGATTGGCGACGGATCCTGAGCCAAGCGCGACGGAGTTGTCTGCGTTCGCCTGTGAGCCGGTACCAAGTGCTGTCGAGCTGGTGCCGTTGGCTGCGGCGCTATGGCCGAATGCCGAGGCGCTTTCGGCCGCTCGTGAGTACCCGCCAATTGCTGAGGCGCGCGCACTATCTGCGGTCGCGGACTTGCCGACTGCTACCGCGTCATCACCGTGCGCCTCCGCATCCTGGCCAAGCTTTACGCCGGTGTTGGCTGCAAGCAGGAGCGGCTGGCCAAACGTCTCAAATACCGGCGTCATGGAATCAGGCGATTCACCGCTTTCACTGGTTGATGACGCTGGCGCGGGGGAAACACCTGCGTCCTTATCCGGAAGCGTTTCCTTGTCGGGAGTATCGGGCGCAGACGGGTCTGTTGCAGACGGCGCGCTGAATACCTGACCGGCAATTGCGGGGCCGTCGAGCGTTGCGGTTGGCGACGCGCTGCTACCAATTGCCGGGTGAATTGCTGTGGCAAGCGCGAGCGCAACAGCGATAAGGGCCGCGCCCTTCCGGCGTCCCTTGGTGTTTTCGGCCGCAGCCACCCACGTTCGTGTGGTCGCATTCCATATCGAGCGGAAGATCGTGTTCATGATGCCCTCCTGACCAATGCTTCATTTGATGTGCGCAGATCGCGCTAATCACGCAATGAAGTATTGGATTGGAGGGTGCTCATGACATATAAAGGAAGGGCGAAGCTCTCGTCGCGTTTCCGCTACAGCGGGGCTTGGCCCGCTTTCGGACTGAGGTAGTCAGGATTCCGCAGCTTGGAGAAGTGCAATGGAAGAGACATGGGTGTGTCGGGCGTCATTGTCGTACTGAAGAGAGCCGTTCCACGCGCCAAGGATGTCATTGAGGCGGGCCAGCTCTGGCGCGAACATCTCAAGAAGGGTGTGCGTGGTGGGCGCGAGAATGTCGAGGCTTACCTCAGCCAAGCCACGAGTTGTCCTGTCGGCAACCAGGCGGACGGTAATCGGTCCGTGAGCAGAGGCGCGATACGCGATGTCGATTTCCGCAAAGATCACGTGACGAATTCTCACTGGGTCTGCCCAGATACAAAGGTCCTCAGGCCCGACGAATTGAAGGGTAATGGGTCGCGCATCGCGGTTGGCCGCGGCTACGACCGGCGCAGTTGCGGCACCGAACAGGGCATTGAGGTTGCAGCGATCGCGTAGTGGCCGCGCGGATTCCGCTGCGTCCTCAACTAACACCTGCATGCTGGCGAGTCGGCGTTCAAGGTTTCGCAAGGCAGACTCAGTATTGGCGAGGTATTGTTCCAGCGCGGCACCCTCTGCGCGCGCTGATCTTGCGCTTGCGATGCAGTTAAGGGCGTCGCGCAAGGGTTCGGTCAAGTCGCGCTCAAGATCCTCCAGCAACAGGCGTCTCAGCCTGGCGAGTCTGCCGAGCTCCTCACGCGACTGCCGTAGCTCGGCGATAGTGAGATCGATGCTGGTGATGTCCTGACTACCGCTCACCATTGCCAGTACTTGGCCCTGGTCATCAAGAAGAGGGGTGCTCCATATGACGGCGCTACGTGGGTGACCATTCAGCATAAGCGCGTATTCCTTGGTGAAGGGCTTGCCAGTTTTCGAGGACTGCTCGAAGGCGTTTTCAAGCTCGGTCGCCTGATGCTCGGACATACCTAGCACGCGCTCAAGGGATTCCGACCCTCGTTGAGCCATCTGGTCAAACAGCGATCCCAACTGTTCACGCATATAAGCGTTGGCGAAGAGAATGCTGCCACGGGTGTCCCGGATGCTCACTGCGGAAGGGATGGCATCAAGCAGGTTGCTGACCACGGAGGATTCATCCATCATCCAACTCGGCTTTGGGCGCGTGTTTCCATCCCCCTCAGCGTCCCCAGTCAAATGGTTCCGTCGGGCGATGTCGGCGAGTTCGACCACAGAGGCGGCATTCAGCTTCCGAAGCAAGCGGGTCTTGTACGTACTCACCGTGCTCTCGCTAACCACGAGAAGTTGAGCGATCTTGGTGAGGCGGTAGCCACGTGCCAGATACATGAGCACCGATCGCTCACGGTCAGAAAGACTGGCCAGTTGACTGGCTTCGTCATGATGCGCGCCTGCTTGCTCCTCGCCTGTAACGGGAAAGTACATGCGTCCCCGTTTGACCGCGTCAACGGCGAGCTTGAAGTCGGCAATATCATCCAGTTTGCTGACGAACCCGTTCGCTCCGGCGGCAATGCATAAGCCAATGGAGTGGTTATCGTCCTGAGAGGAGACGACGAGGATTTTTGCGGGACATTTCCGGGCGCGCAGGCGTTTGACGACTTCCAACCCACTCAGGCCATCGAGCCGCAGAGCCACTACGAGAAGGTCTGGCGAGGTGTCGATGGCCAGGCGGACCGTCTGAAGTCCATCAGTCGCCTCGGCGACAATCGTATGGCCTTCGGCTTCGAGCAACTGACGTAGGGCATGCCGGGATAGGCTCTCGCTCTCCGCAATGAGGACGGTGCTCATCGATACCTCACGTGTTTGCCCGCACCCTGCGAGTTTGCCAGCGCAGTCCGGTCTGGTGAAGTTAGCTTTTCTGCGCGCTCAATTAAACGTCCTGATCGCTCTTTCGGGGACAGTGGAGAATGCGCCACGCCGGGGTGAATGATCCGCGCTATGCAATACACATCCCGCAACGAATAGTGCGGTCAAACGAAAGACCCTTTGTTTTCGGGTAGGGTTGGTTGTCGCTGCCCGAGCCTGGCAATGTCCGCTGATGGCTGTGGATTCAACCGGCCAGGCGCTGTCGAGCTCAACCGTCTCTGTCCGACCCATAGCCGCCGACGGCCGCTGTTCACCATCGCCTACTACGAGGCGATGCAGGACACGATGGGGGCCTCCACCGTTGACGGATTTGCGCGCATGTACCTGGTTCCTGGCGTGAGCCACTGCGGCGGTGGCGAGGGAAATCCCAATATCAACCTGGTGTCGCGCGTGACCGCCTGGGCGGAGCATGGCACGGCGCCTAACGACGTGATGACTTACCAGACCGATGCGACGACGAGCACGGTGACCGCGTCGCGCCCCGTGTATCCGTACCCGGCGATTGCCAAATACGAGGGCTCGGGCGACTGGCGCGACGGCGGCAACTACACGCAAGGCGCTGCGTTGTACAACGTCGCCACAGCCCCGTGGGTCGGCTCCAGCTTCTACACGCCGCACGCGGCCCAGGTTCTAGGGGCGTTCGCGCCTTGACCTGTCTTTTCCCCCTCTCCAGGGCTGTACACGTACCGCATGGTAGAGGGGGTAGGGCGTCTTGTACCGGATACGCCGGCATCCCAGTCCGTGTGCCAGGCTGGCTGACAAGCCGGCGTCCCGACTAGGCCGGCGTGTCAGTGCGTCACGCCTCGTCGGCGCCGCTGTACCAGTCGACTGTCTGGTCCAAATAGACCAGGCCCTTGTCGGCCAGGCCGGGGCGCATGTTGTACATGTCCACCCCCAGCACGCCCGATGCCAGCTTGTCCCGCTTGGCCGCCTCCAGGGCTTCGCGCTCGGCCGCCTTGCGGGCGATGTCGGCGGCGTGCGGACGAGCCACCACGACCACGCCGTCGTCGTCCGCCACGATCACGTCGCCCGGGCGCACCTGCGCACCGGCGCATACCACCGGCACATTGACTGCGCCCAAGGTTTCTTTGACCGCGCCTTGTGACGACACCGCGCGGGACCACACCGGAAAGCCCATCGCATTGAGCGTCGATACGTCACGGCAGCCCGCGTCGAGGATCAGGCCCCGAGCGCCTCGTGCCTTCAGCGACGTGGCCAGCAGGTCGCCGAACACGCCGTCGGTGCAGTCGCTGGTCAGCGCCACCACCAGGACGTCGCCCGGCTGGATCATCTCCACGGCCACGTGGATCATCCAGTTGTCGCCTGGATGCATCAGGGCCGTGACGGCGCTGCCGGCGATGGCCGTGCCCGACTGGATCGGGCGCAGGTACGGCTTCATCAGGCCAGTGCGGCGCTGGGCCTCGTGCACTGTCGCCACGCCGGACTTGCCCAGCGAATCGATGTCGCGCGCCTCGGCGCGCAGGATGTTGCGGTAGGCAACGTTTCTCATGCCAGAACCTCCGATACTTGCGGAAACACGCGGGCATAGCCCTCGCCGTATTGAATCTTGCGGTCCGAATTGCGCGTGGCCTGCGCGCCGCGCTGCAGCGCCACGCGGGTGTAGTACTCCCACAGATGCTCCTGCGCGGCCATGGTCGTGAAAGCCCGCTGCTTCTTCTCCCAGACGGATGAAATGTCCAGCAGCACGTCAGGCTTCCAGTTGCACTGTTCGGGCTGATGCGGCTCGAAGAGGAACACCGGCGGCGCGCCAATCACCGGCACTTCGGGCTTGTAGCCGTGGGCCTGGGCGATGACCCGCGCTTCCTGCGCCACGTGCGTGGCCAGCGGATGGTCGAAGTTGTAGATGTCCTCCCGCGAATGGCTGAGCACCAGTTCCGGGCGGATCTCGCGGTAGATGTCGGCCAGGCGCAGTAGCGCCTGGTCGGGCACGCGCAGCGGATAGTCGCCCAGGTCGAAGCATTCCAGCGTGCCGCCCAGGATGTCGGCGGCGCGCTGCGCCTCTTCGAGACGTGCAGCCTTGACGCGCTCCATCGTCATGCCCGGCTGGCGCCACATCTTGGCCGATTCGCCACGCTCGCCGAACGACAGGCACACGATGCGCACGTGGTAGCCGCGCTCTGCGTACAGCGCGATCGCGCCACCTGCACGCCAGACAAAGTCGGCCGCATGGGCGCTCACCACCAGGATCGACGGCTGGGTTGCTTGGGGTTGGGACATCGTAACTTCCTTAAATCTGTAACTGTAGGAACGTCAGTCCGCGGTGATGCCGGCCTTGCGGATCACGTTGTTCCACGTCGTGGTTTCCGACTTCACGAACTGGCCGAACTGTTCCGGCGTGCCCGCTACGATCGTCACGCCAAGCTGGCCCAGTTGCTTCTTGACCTCGGAGTCGGCCAGCGCGGTGTTGGCGGCGGTGTTGAGTTGTTTGATGACCGGCGCGGGCGTCTTGGCCGGCGCCACCAGGCCCCACCACACCGACGCGGTGAAGTTCGGCAGGCCCTCTTCCTTGGCCGTCGGCACGTTCGGCAGTTGCGCCGAATGCTGGGCACTGGCCACCGCCAGCGGACGCAGCGTGCCGGCCTTGATATGCGAAACCACTTCGAGCGGATTGATCGGCATGAACGTGATGCGCTCGCCGATCAGGTCGGTAATTGCGGGCGCGCCGCCTTTGTAGGGCACGTGGAGCACGTCGATGCCGGCCGTGTCCTTGAGCATCTCGCCGGCCAGATGGCCCGAGCTGCCATTGCCGGCCGATGCGTAGTTGAGCTTGCCCGGCTGCGCCTTGGCCTGTGCCACCAGGTCCTTCAACGACTTGAAGGGCGACTTGGCCGGCACCACCACCACCAGCGAAGCTTCGCCGATGCGCGCGATGGGCGCGAAATCGGTGGTTGGATTGAAACTGAGCTTGTTGAACAGTGCCGCGTTGGTAGCCAGGCTGTTCGACGCCATCATGATCGTGTAGCCATCGGCCGGAGCCTTGGCGACGTAATCCATGCCGATATTGGTGCTTGCGCCGGGCCGGTTGTCGACGATGATCGGCTGCTTGAGCAGTTGACTCATGCGCTGGCCTACCGAGCGGGCCACGATGTCGACAGCGCCGCCGGCCGCGTACGGCACCACCAGGCGGATCGGCTTGTCCGGATAGCTGTCGGCCAGCGCCACCGTGGCGCCCAGGGACAGGGCTGCCACCGTGGCGGCCATCAGCGATGCCAGTACCGGGCGGCTCCCGCCCTGCAGATTACGAATACGAACGAGGCCGCGCAGCATGCAAGTCTCCATATGTTTTAAGGATGTGCTCGCATTCTGGGTGGCCCCCGTGATACTGTCCAATACGTTTTCAGATTGCTTGTTATTCCGAAACCCTATCAATGGACTTTCGCCAACTTCGCTATTTCGTGGCCGTGGCCGAGGCACTCAGCTTCAGTGAAGCCGCACGGCGACTGCATGTGAGCCAGCCTCCGCTCAGTGTGCAGATCAAGGCGCTGGAAGAAGAATTGGGCAGTGCGTTGCTGGAGCGGTCGCGGCATCATGTGGCCCTGACACCCGCTGGCGAGCTGTTTCTGGACAAGGCACGCGCGGCGCTGGCAAACCTCGACCAAGCTCGCGAAGTGGTAAGGCAGGTGGCTTCGGGCGAGGCCGGAGAGATTCGGGTCGGGTTCACCGCGTCGGTGCCGATGCAGGACATCTTTCCGCGTGCCGTGCATGCGTTCCGAGAGGCGCATCGCAATGCGAAGCTGGAACTGGTCCACATGTCCACGGGACAGCAACTGCAGCAATTGGAGAACGGCGAGATCGATATCGCGTTCCTGCGCCCATCGCCGCAATTCCGGCCGCCGGCCAGCATTGCCGTGCGCGAGGTACTGGCTGACCGGCTGGTGGCGGTGGTGCCGGTGGCTCATCCGTTGGCGTCGGGCCAGCACGAGATCGACATCGGCGCGCTGTCTGGCGAACGCTTCCTGCTGTTCCCGCGCGGCCTGGGCTGCGGCCTGTTCGATCACGCTACCACGCTGTGCAACCGCGCGGGGTTCGCGCCGAACGTCGCACAGGAGGCGCGGGAGGCCACCACGATCATCGGCCTGGTGGCCAGCGGCGCGGGGATTTCGGTATTGCCGCAGATCTATGCTCGGACGGGCATTCCGGGCGTGGCCTACTTGCCCATCGCCGGCCCGGACGCCGCCAGCCGCATCCTGATGGCGCATCGCGCCGAAGCGTTGTCGCCGATCATGAAGCGGTTCGTGGGGTATTTCTGAAAGGCGGCCCGCTTCCGACCTGCCGATCCTGCCACGCTCGGCTTGACCAGGATCCTTGACGTTGGCTCGATCACCCCTGGACCGTTACGACTTGCTGCTTGTCCACTGCGTGCCGCTGCTTGTTCCGCCAGCCACGGAATAGAGTGCGCCCGGCGCATTGCGCGTCTTCTGAAACTCTTCCAGCGACTGTCCGCGCATGGCCGCGTAGATGTGCAGGTTGGACACCCCGCTCACTGCACCGAGCTTTTCCAGCAGGAAGAAGATCACACCGTAGTGAATCATGCCGCGCCAGTCGCGCCGCGTGATGAGGTCGCGCTCTTCGTCGGTCAGGCCGGCCGCATCATAGGTGGCAACCGGATCGCTCCGGAAACGTTTGCGGAAGTCCGGGTCGATGAGCTGGTGCAGATAGCGGTTGATCCGATACGCGCGCACGCTGCGTTCGAGCGTGAACGGGTACGTGCCTTCGAGTTCCTCGATCCCCTCGAGTTGGTGGCCGATATGTTGCCGCTGATGGGCGGCGCGCGTGGCCACCACGTCAGCATCCTCAGTGGCGACGTTCTCGTACACCGCCACGGCGATGCCGGTCATCGACGGCAGATAATAATCGCGATGCAGGCAGCGCACGTCGCCCATCGCGCCTCGCATGACCATCCACATCACTACCTCGGCGCTCTCAAAGCCGCCACGCTTTGCGAACTCGGCATGCGTGATGTCCAGCAACTTTTGCGGCTCGCGCTCGAACAGATCCAGGAATTCGTGGTCCCATGCCGTGTTGTTGAAGCCCGCGCGCTCCCCATGCACCTGGTGAGACAGTCCGCCGGTGGCAACGATCGCTACCTTGAGATCCTCGGGATAACTTTCCACGGCACGGCGAATCGCCTGGCCAAGCTTGAAGCAGCGGCGCGCGGATGGTGCCGGGAACTGCAACACCCCCACTTGCAGCGGCAGGATCTTCACCGGCCATGCGCCATCGTGCGGCAACATCACCGACATCGGCGAAAAACAGCCGTGATCGAGCGGCTTGTCCTGGAAGAATGACATGTCGAACTCATCGGCCACCAGAGACGCGCCAACGTGCCGGGCCAGTTCGACGTGCCCATATGCCGGCGGCAGGTTGCGCGGGCCGCCCCCTTCGTCAGCGGCCTCGTATTTCTCGCCGATGCCCAGTGCGAAGGCCGAGTAGTGATCGAAAAAGAACGACGTGACGTGGTCGTTGTAGATCACCAGCAGCACGTCTGGCTTCTTTTGTTGCAGCCACTCGCTCACCGGCGCGTAGGCCGCGAAGATCGGGGCCCATGCGGGGTCCTGCTGCTTGCCCGCGTCCAGCGCGAAGCCGATGGTGGGCGTATGGGATGAGGCGATTGCGCCGATGATGGTGGCCATAAGTCAGTACGTCAGGCTGTGACCGCGCGAAGCTGTGCCCGCTTGGTCGAAACAATGGAAATCGCTGCCACGGTGGCGGGGATGGCCAGGATGGCGATCACCGCGCTGAAGCTCCAGCCCATCGAAAGCAGAAGACCACCGGCCATCGAGCCCGTGATGCTGCCGAATCGGCCGATGCCAAGCATCCAGCTCACGCCGGTGGCTCGCACCAGCGTCGGGTAGCACTGCGGTGCGAAGGCGTTCAGGCCGGTCTGCGCACCGCTCATGCAGAAGCCCGCCAACAGCACATAGGCCGCGAACATCGACGACATCACGCTGCCTGAAGCCAACAGCAGGATAAAAACCGCGCCCGTCACATACGCCACACCGATTACGCGATGCGGCGCAAAGCGGTCCATGCAGTATCCCACCACCAGCGCGCCAACGGTGCCGCCGAGCTGGAACAGTGCAGTCAGGTTGGCTGCGCGTTCGATAGGCAGGCCGGCGTCCTTGATCAGCGTGGGCAGCCAGCCGCTGAGCAGGTAAATCACGAGCAGGCCCATGAAATAGGTCACCCACAGCGCCAGCGTCATGCCGCGATAGCCCGGGGACAACAGGGTACGCACTGGCTGCTTGCCCGGCACGGCCGGCTCGCTGATCGTGAAGGTCGTGCCGGCGGCAATCTCGCTGCCCACCACGCGCCGCAGCGTACGAGCGATGCGTTCGGGCGAAGCATTGCGCGCCACCAGGAAGCGGGCCGATTCCGGAATCAGCAAGATGTACAGCGGCAGGCAGACCAGAGGGATCGCTCCGCCGACGATCAGCACGGCGCGCCATCCGTGCTCGGGCAGGATGGCGGCGGCACCGAAGCCGACCAACGCCGAGCCGAGGTTGAAGCCCGTGAACATCGTGGCAAGCAGCATGCTTCGCGAACGCTCCGGTACGTACTCCGACAATAGCGTGGTGGTGCTGGGCATTGCCGCACCTAATCCCAGGCCGGTCAGAAAGCGCAGCAGCGACAACTGCGTGGTGTTCTCCGCGAACGCGCACAGCAGGTTGAAGACGCCGAAGAGGAAGACCGAGCCGATCAACAGCTTCTTGCGGCCGAAACGGTCGGACATCGGCCCTACCAAGAGCGCCCCGATGGCCAATCCAATCGGGGCGGCGCTCATCACCACGCCGAAGGCGGCCTTGGAAACACCCCACTCCTTGGTGATGCCCGGCGCCAGGAAGCCCATGATAGCGACATCGATGCCATCGGTGGCGACGATCATGAAACACAGTACCAGCAGCAGCCACTGGTAGCCTGACATCTTTCGTTCGTTGATATGGGCCCGGATATCGAGCCGTTGGATGGTCATGTGCCGTCTCCGGGCATAGTCCCGCCGAGCGTGCTACGGCGGAATCTTGTTATCGGTAAGCTAATCGCCGCATGGGCGGATGGCCGCGCACCCCCTGTGTACGGCAACGGCAGTCTACGTTCGAGCCGGGTCTGCAGTATTGCTTTGTGGGGCGGCCCGCGTTGCCGTTTACTTATCGGCCCCGGGTTTCCATGGATTGGCTGGCCTGCCGCAGCGCGGCGATCAGGGCATCGGCGCCCGGAGAGAGGCGTGCCCCTGCGCGCGTGGTGATGCCGATACTGCGAGTGGTGTCGGACAGCGGCAGGTCCAGTTCGACCAGCCAGCCGGCCTCGATCTCGTGGTGCAACTGGTGCGCCGACAGTGCGGTGACCAGATCGCCCTGCAGCAGCAAGCCGCGCACCAGAGCCAGGTCACCCGTTTCCACCAGCGGTTGCGGCAGCGCCAGCCCGCGCGATGCGAATACGCCATCCAACGCCTGCCGCGACGGCGATGCGGCGCGCGACAGCACCCAGGGATAGGGCTCCAGGTCGGCAAGCGTGATGCGCTTGCCGTGGGCCAGCGGATGCGAAGCCCGCGCGATCAGCGCGATACGGTCGGTGAACAGGACTTCCGTGGCAAGTCCTTGCGAAGGATGCGGTCGCAATGCGCCCAGGATGAAATCGATGCGCCCGCTTAGCAGGCCCCCGGTGAGTTCCTCGTAAGGGCTCTCCAGCGAGCGGAAACGCAGTCGCGGGTGCCGGCGGTGGACATCGGCGATGGCCATGGGCATCAGCAGCGTGCGGCCCAGCGGCAGTGCGCCGATGGTCACGGCGCCTTCCAGCACGCCTTGCAGCGCGGCAATATCGGCCCGGATGTGGCGCAGTTCGGCCAGCGCGCGCTCAAAGCGCACTACCCACCGGCTACCGGCATCGGTGGGCACCATGCCGCGTGCCGTCCGCGTAAAGACGGGCTGGCCCAACGCATCCTCCAGCCGGGCGATGGCTTGGCTCACCGCCGATTGCGATACACCCACCGACGCCGCCACGCTGGGCATATGGTGTACCTCGGCCAGCATCACGGCCACCTCCAGGCGGCGCTCGTTGTGCAGGGCTTCGAGGCTGGCTACGGTGACGCCGGGCCGGGTGCGCAGGCGCACCGCTTCGTCGCGCACCTCGCGCAACGCCGCCTCGATGTGGCGGGCTCGCTCCAGCACGAGTTCGCCAGCACGCGTCAGCAGCATGCCGCGCCCCTTGCGTTCGAACAACGCCACACCGAGCGTCTGTTCCAGCGCCGCCACCGAGCGCGCAATGGCCGACGAAGCGCGGTGCAGCGTTTCGGACGACCGACGCACGCCCCCGGCCGCGGCCACGCCGGCAAATACGTGCAGGTGATGCAGGCTGACGGTCTCCATATCGCTATTGTCGTGTCGGTCTGGGCAGCGCGCCTACGGGCGATAAGCAGATTAGAACAATTGTCGTGCGAGATCGCAACCAAGGACTTGTACCGGGCGCGGATACTGCGGGCACCCGACAAATGCCGAGCCTGCCCACGCTAAACCCGCCATGACGCCATGCCTTGACTCTGATCTGCGCGGCATTCCTTGCACCCTGATGCGGGGCGGTACGTCGCGCGGACCGTTCTTCCTGGCCAGCGACCTTCCCGCGGACACTGCCGCACGCGACCGCGTGCTGCTGGCGGCCATGGGCAGCCCCGACCCGCGCCAGATTGACGGACTGGGCGGCGCGCACCCGCTAACCAGCAAAGTCGGCATTGTGGCGCCCGGCACGCCGGGGCAGGCCGATCTCGACTTCACGTTCGCGCAATTGCAACCCAATGCGGACACCGTGGACACTACGCCAAACTGCGGCAACATGCTGGCCGCGGTACTGCCGTACGCCATCGAGCGCGGGCTGGTGGCACCGCAGGGAGATTTCACCCGTGCCCGCGTGCTGACACGCAACACGGGCATGCTGTGCGACGTCACGATGCAGACTCCGCAAGGAGTGCCGCGCTTCCATGGCGATGCTCGCATTGATGGCGTGCCGGGCACTGCATCGCCCATCGTGATCAACTTTCTCGACACGGCCGGCTCGGTGTGCCATGCGCTCCTGCCGACAGGCAACGCTGTCGACCGCCTGACGATCATCGACCCCGTCACCGGGCAGCCTCTCGCCATCGAAGCCACGCTGATCGACAACGGCATGCCCATGGTGCTGATGCGCGCGGCAGATCTGGATCGCACGGCCAAAGAATCCGTCGCAGATCTGAATGCCGACACCCCGCTCAAGCAGCGCATCGAAGCCTTGCGGCTGGTTGCCGGCGAGATGATGGGTCTGGGCAATGTGGCGCAGAAAAACTATCCCAAGATGTGCCTGATCGCAGCGCCGCGCACCGGCGGAAGCATTGCCACGCGGTGCTTCATCCCGCGCGTCTGTCACGACGCCATTGGCGTACTGGCTGCCATCACGGTGGGCACGGCGTGCGTGCTTCCCGGCACGGTGGCAGAGGGCGTGGCGGTCGTCGACGCAGGACCGGTCCACGCCATCAACGTCGAACATCCCACCGGCGACTTCGCAGTGGAACTTGAAACCGATCTCGCCGATCCCGGCACGATACTCCGCAGCGCGCTGATCCGTACGGCGCGTCCAATCATGCGCGGCGAGGTGCTGGTTCCGGCCAGCGCCTGGCCACTTTGAGCTCTCTGTCTATGATCATTGATTGCCACGGGCATTTCACCACCGCCCCGAACGCACTGGAAGCTTGGCGCAAGCGCCAGATTGCCGCGCTCACCGCACCAGAGCAGGCGCCGTCCATCAGCGACCTGCACATCAGCGACGACGAACTGCGAGAAGCCATCGAAGGCAACCAGTTGCGCCTGATGCGCGAGCGCGGTGCCGACCTGACGATTTTCTCGCCGCGCGCCTCCTTCATGGCACACCACATCGGCAACTTCGAGACCAGCGCCACGTGGGCTGCGATTTGCAACACGCTTTGCCATCGCGTCAGCGAACTGTTCCCCGATCACTTCGTGGGTGCCGCCATGCTGCCCCAGACGCCGGGCGTGGATACGCGGAGTTGCGTGGCCGAGCTGGAACGCTGCGTGCTCGAGTACGGCTTTGTCGGTGTGAACCTGAATCCCGATCCCTCTGGCGGCCACTGGACGTCGCCGCCGCTGTCCGACCCGTACTGGTTCCCGATCTACGAAAAGATGGTGGAGCTCGACGTGCCGGCGATGATCCACGTCAGCACCAGTTGCAACGCCTGCTTCCACACCACCGGTGCTCACTACCTGAACGCCGACACCACAGCATTTATGCAGGTGCTGACCAGCGACCTGTTCCGGCGCTTTCCGACGCTGAAGTTCGTGATTCCCCATGGCGGCGGCGCCGTGCCTTACCACTGGGGCCGGTTCCGTGGCCTGGCACAGGAAATGAAGCTGCCGCCGTTGCAGGAGCATCTGCTGAACAACGTGTTCTTCGATACCTGCGTCTATCACCAGCCCGGCATCGACCTGCTGACCCGCGTAATTCCCGTGGAAAACGTGCTGTTTGCCTCGGAAATGATCGGCGCGGTACGTGGCATCGACCCCGAGACCGGACACTACTACGACGACACCCGCCGCTATATCGACGAGGCTGCGTTGTCGGCCCAGGAACGGCACCTGATCTACGAAGGCAACGCACGTCGCGTGTACACGCGCCTGGACGCGCGGCTGAAGGCGCGCGGCATGTAGGCGGACGTAATCACGCGGCACAGACCGAACAAGAATATCAACGGAGGAGAAAACGATGAAACTGCGCCACCTGGCGTTTTCGATCGCGCTCGGGCTGCCAGCCCTGGCGCAGGCTCAATCCGTGACGCTCTACGGCGTCATCGACACGGGCATCGAGTACCTGAACCACGTCGGCACCGCCGGGAATTCGGTGGTGAAGATGGCCAACCTGAGCGGCACCGTGCCGTCGCGCTGGGGCCTGCGCGGCACCGAGGACCTTGGCGGGGGCATGAAGGCCAACTTCGTGCTGGAATCCGGATTTGCTCCCGATAGCGGCGTCACCAACCAGGGCGGCCGCTTGTTCGGGCGGCAAGCGTGGGTGGGCCTGAGCGGCAACTGGGGCCAGGTCAGCCTGGGCCGGCAGTACACGATGCTGTTCTGGGCCATGCTCGACACCGACATTCTCGGGCCCAACGCCTATGGTTCCAGTTCGCTCGACAATTACCTGCCCAACGCACGCGCGGACAACGCCATCGCCTACAAAGGCAAGTTCGGCGGGTTCACGGTCGGGGCGACGTACAGCTTCGGCCGCGATTCGGTCAATGCGGGACCCAGCCCATCTGGCACCAACTGCGCGGGCGAAACCGCCGGCAACATGACCACCTGCCGCGAATGGTCGGCCATGCTCGGCTACGAGACCAACTGGTGGGGCGTGCTTGCTGCCTATGACTCGCTGCGCGGCGGCCCTGGCGCGTTCGCCGGCCTGACATCAAGCGAGCTCAAGGACGACCGTGCCACGGTGGGCGGCTATGCGCTCGTAGGCCACGCCAAGATCGGCGCCGGCTGGCTGGCGCGCCGCAACGGGGCACTGGCCACGCCGCGCAGCAACATGTACTACGCAGGCGTCGCCTACGACATCACGCCACAGGTAACGCTGTCAGGCGAAGCGTTCCACCTTGACTACCGCCACAGCTCCGACCGCGCATGGCTCGGCGCCGTACGCGCCAGCTACGCATTCTCGAAGCGGACCTCGGTGTACTCAACATTCGGCTACATCGACAATGGTGGCAAGCTCGCGCTCTCGGTAGATAGCGCGTCGACCGGTGCCAGCCCGGTAGCGGGCGGCACCCAGCTTGGCGCGATGCTAGGTGTCAAGCACGTCTTCTGACCTCGTCGCGACACACGGGGAGGTCCAACTGCCCACACTCCGTTAGTGCTGACGGGTGTGGGATTTTTTTTGGTTCATCGGAGAATTCCGGGGACTGAATTGCCACATTCCGTATCCTAATGGCTGTTAAGACTGCCGTTGAGGGACGGGATGTTGGATAGGAAGACGCTGCAGGCCTTGGGCTGCTGGGATGGCTACAAATCTGGATCGAGTGGTATGGCCTGAAGGGGAGAGCCGTACGCTGGCGCTGTAAACTGGTGTGAACAGGCGCGCCAGAGCGGCATTCCTGCTCTCCAACTGTTCGCCCAACGCCTTAGTGGCTACTGGCACGGCATCATTGCCCGATGCCGGCATCCTTTGAACACCAGCGTCGTTGAGGGGATCGACAACACCATCAAGGTCATCAAGCGCCGCGCCTACGGCTACCGCGACGAGGAATACTTCTTCCTCAAAATCCGCGCTGCCTTCCCCGGAATTCTCCGATGAACCGTTTTTTTGTGCCGTCTGGCAAAGCACCCGTCAAGGCCAATGTGCGCGGTCCAGATACGGCAAATCCGGGTCGCTGGAAGCCTCATTCGGCATATCAGGCGAGCGAGTCTTGCTTGATATATCAGGGTTTTCCCCTACATTGGCGCTCGACGTGCGTTAGAATCGCCGCCTGTATCGCCGGCATGTGGGTTCACTTCCAACCCGCCGCGCAGAAAACGACGGCGCCCCCCGCAGTCTGAATCAACGTTGGTATTGCCTCGGCTTGATCAGTCTGTCGACGCTGCACGCTAATTTGAAGTGACTCCCATGACTCAATCGGACAAGAAGACCGCCGCACGCCGCGGCGGCAAGCCTTTCACCCGTCGTAAATTCATTGCAACCGCTGTCGGCGCTGCAGCCGCATGGGGCGGCTATTCGTACTTTTTCGGCAGTCAGTACCGCGCTGCCAGGGCGGATCGCAAGGTCGATGTGCTGCTGATTGGCGGCGGCATCATGAGCGCCACGCTCGGCGTTTATCTGAAAGAGCTGCAGCCGGACTGGACGTGCGAGGTGTTCGAGCGCCTGGACAAGGTCGCGGAAGAGAGCTCGAACGGCTGGAACAACGCCGGCACCGGACACTCGGCACTCTGCGAGCTGAACTACACGCCGATGGACGACAAGGGCAATATCCATATCGACAAGGCCATCGACATCAACGAGAACTTCCAGATCTCGCGCCAGTTCTGGGCGCATCAGGTGCGCAAGGGTGTTTTGGGCAACCCGCGAGGGTTCATCAACTCGACACCGCACATGAATCTGGTCTTCGGAGAGGAAAACCGTGAGTTCATGCGTAAGCGCGTCGAGGCGCTCAAGGCTTCGCCGCTGTTCGCGGGCATGGAAATGACCACCGACCCGGCGAAGATTGCGGAGTGGATTCCCATCATGATGGAAGGCCGCAAGGCCGATGAGGTGGTCACCGCCACGCGTTCGCCACTCGGTACGGACGTGAATCTGGGCGAAATCACGCGTCAGTTCTACAAGCACCTGACCGGCCATGCAGGCGTGAAAGTCTCCACCGGCTACGAGGTGCGTTCCATTACCCGCAACGAGGACGGCACCTGGCGCGTGTCCGCGTTCGACACGAAGGATGGCTCCCGGATTCAGACGGTAGATGCCCGAAACGTGTTCATTGGCGCGGGCGGCGCGGCATTGCCGCTGCTGCAACTGTCCGGTATCCCCGAGGCGGAGCAATACGGCGGCTTCCCGGTGGGCGGCGAATTCCTCGTTACGGACAAGCCCGAGATTGCCTCGCGCCATCTGGCAAAGGTCTATGGCCTGGCGGATACCGGTTCGCCCCCCATGTCGGTGCCCCATCTGGATACCCGCGTGCTCGATGGCAAGAAGGTGATCCTCTTCGGGCCGTTTGCCACGTGGTCGAGCAAATTCCTCAAGAACGGCTCGTATTTCGACCTGGTCAAGGCGACGACCCCGTCGAACGTCATTCCTCAGTTGCAGGTCGGCGCTCACGAATTTGCACTCGTAAAGTACCTTGCGCAGCAATTGACGCTGTCCCGCGAAGAAAAGATGGCGGCGCTGCGCCACTACATGCCCGAGGCGAAGGACGAGGACTGGCGTCTGTGGGAGGCTGGACAACGCGTGCAGATCATCAAGAACGACCCGCAGAAAGGCGGGGTACTGAAGCTTGGCACCGAGGTTGTGGTGTCTGGCGACCGTTCGGTATCTGCGCTGTTGGGCGCTTCACCGGGTGGCTCGACGTCGCCGGCGATCATGCTGTCGCTGCTCGAGCGCGTGTTCCCCGAGCAGATGAAAACGCCGGCCTGGCAGCAGAAGATTCGCGAGATCGTGCCCAGCTACGGCAAGAAGCTCAATGACAATCCGCAGCTTCTGGCAAAGGAATGGGCGACCACGGCCGAAACGCTGCAACTGGCCATCGCGCCGCCAAGCCTTGACGGCGTCATCCCGGCCACCGGCACCATGACGAACCCGGGCGTGGTGAAGAAGGTGCCGGATATGGCCTTGTAAGGCACGGGCACGGGAAGAACTGGCCGATCGCAGTCGTTCGACTGGATCAATGCCACGAACGGCGCCTCACGAATCTCCACGTCGCGTAACGCCGGTCTGTGGATTTGCCCGAGCCTCCAGAAAATCCACCAGCATCTTTGCGACCGGCGACAGCGTATCGAAGTCGCGCGAGCAAATGGCAAACCGGCGGCGGGCCCAGTCGTCGCGCAAGGGGATTGCGCGAATACCGAGTGCCTGCGCAACGGGTTCCGCAATTTCCTGCGGGAGGATGGCCAATCCCAGATTTGCGCGAACGCAGCGCAGCGCGGCATCGAATGTGGATACGACTGCCCGGTAGTCGATACGTCGGCCGAGAATTGCGGCATGTCGATTCAGCATGGTCTGGACGGCTGTTTGCGCCGGCATGCCGATATGCCGATGATCCAGCGTCTGCGCGAATGCGCAATTGTCAGCCCGGGCGAGCGGATGCGAACCATGCACGATCGCTGCCAGATGGTCTGTCCGATACGGGCGGGTCTGAAATCCTTCGAGGTCGGCCGCATCCCAGCAAATCGCCAGTGGTGCCGAGCCTTCGCGCAGCGACCGCACAACGTCGATGCTCAGGCTTTCCTCGATCGTGATGCCAACATCCTGATGACCCGGGATCTGCAGGAAGGCGGCGATGTCGTCCGGCAGCGATTCTGCCATCGACGATACGGTCGCCAGCAGGCGCACCTGACCCCGAATGCCCGAGCCAAAGTCAGCCATGTCCCGCGCCACGCGGTCGGCTGCGGCCAGCATTGCGCGTGCATGAGTCAGCACAATTTCGCCGGCGGCGGTAGGCACCACGCCACGGCGGCGGCGGTCCAGCAGGCTTGTGCCGACCGTCTCCTCAAGCTGCGCCAGCCGCTTGCTGATGGCGGATGCCACGATATGTTGCTGCTCGCCAGCGCGTGCGATGTTCTGGGTTTCGCACACGGCGACGAATAGCCGGAGGGTGGTCAGGTCGAGATCTCGCATGCCTGGATTGTAGGCTCAGACGTTCCGATATGGAACGATAGCGATGGCAGAAGATCGCTTCCGATTGTTTTTGGAACGGCATAGAGTGGCAGGTATCGCCTGTCTCTTCCCGGCGTCTCGCCGCAAGCCATGACCCCTGCATCGCAACACCAGAAACTGGCCGCCTGGCCGCTGCACGCCGTAATCCGTGAGGTCGGATTGCGTGACGGGCTCCAAAGTATCCGGACCATCGTCCCCACCGAACACAAGAAGACCTGGATTCGTGCTGCCCACGCCGCAGGCCAGCGCGAGATCGAGGTGGGCTCGTTCGTCCCCGCACGACTGTTGCCGCAATTGGCCGATACCGCCGAGCTGGTGGCGTTCGCCCGCACGCTGCCGGGGCTGTTCGTCTCGGTGCTCGTGCCCAACCTGCGCGGCGCCCAGGATGCCATCGCCAGCGGTGCCGACCTGATGATCGTGCCGTTGTCCGCCAGCCACGCGCATAGCCTTGCCAATCTGCGTAAGACCCCCAACGAAGTGGTGGCCGAGGTGGCACGTATCCGCGCGGCGCGCGACGCCGCGGGGTCGAGGACGCTGATCGAAGGTGGCGTGGGCACGGCCTTTGGCTGCACGCTACAGGGTCGCGTGGCGCCCGATGAGGTGCTGCGGCTGATGCAGGCGTTGCTCGACGCGGGCGCCGATCGCGTGAGCCTGGCCGACACGGTTGGCTACGCCGATCCGCGCATGGTGCGTGAACTGTTCGAGCGGGCCGTCGCGATGGCCGGCGACCGCTTCTGGTGCGGCCATTTCCACGATACGCGCGGACTGGGCCTGGCCAATGTGCTGGCGGCCATGCAAACCGGCGTCACGCGCTTCGATGCCTGCCTGGCCGGCATCGGCGGCTGCCCGCACGCGCCCGGCGCCAGCGGCAACGTGACGACCGAAGACCTGGCGTACATGCTCGGCAGCATGGGCATCGAGACGGGCGTCGATATCGATGCACTGCTGGCATTGCGACAGCAGGTGAAAGGCTGGCTTGCCGGGGAAACGCTGCACGGCACGCTCTGGCGCGCCGGATTGCCCAAAACCTTTGCTGCCGGCGCCCATCGCGCGGTGGCTTGATCGACATCCTGGACCGTACCATGCAACAAGAGAACACATCGCTGCCGTTGGCCGGCATCCGTGTCGTCGAATTTACCCACATGGTGATGGGGCCCACCTGCGGCATGATCCTGGCCGACCTGGGCGCCGAGGTCATCAAGGTGGAGCCGCCCGGTGGTGACAAGACCCGCAACCTTCCGGGGCTGGGCATCGGCTTCTTTCGCGCCTTCAACCGCAACAAGAAGAGCGTGGTGCTGGACATCACGACCGAAGAAGGGCGCGCGGCCGCGGCCGAACTGGCCGGGCAGAGCGATGTGCTGCTGGAAAATTTCCGGCCCGGCCTGATGGAAAAGCTCGGTCTCGACTACGCAACGCTGTCGGCAAGGTACCCGCACCTGATCTACGTTTCCCACAAGGGCTTCCTGCCCGGACCGTACGAAAAACGGCTGGCGCTGGATGAAGTCGTGCAGATGATGGGCGGCCTGTCCTACATGACCGGGCCGAAGGGCAGGCCGCTGCGCGCGGGGACGTCGGTCAACGACATCATGGGCGGCATGTTCGGCGCCATCGGCGTGCTGGCCGCGCTGCGCGAACGTGATCGTACCGGCCGAGGACAGGAGATCCAGAGCGCGCTGTTCGAAAACTGCGTGTTCCTGGCGTCGCAGCATATGCAGCAGTTTGCGATGACGGGCGAGGCACCGCCGCCGATGCCGTCGCGCGTGTCGGCGTGGAGCGTCTATGACGTGTTCACGCTGGCCAACGGCGAGCAACTCTTCATCGGTGCGGTCAGCGACAAGCAGTTCGTTACGCTCTGCAACGTGCTAGGGCATGCAGAACTGGTCCACCGGCCCGAGTACCGCGATAACGCGTCCCGTGTGGCAGTGCGGCCCCAGTTGCTGGAAGAACTGGGCATCATTCTTCAGCACCATCGCCCCGAAGCATTGATGCCCAAACTCGAGGCCGCAGGCATCCCTTATGCGCCGATCGTCCGCCCTGACCAGTTGCTCGACGATCCACACCTGAAGGAAAGTGGCGGGCTGGTGCCGATGCAGATGGACGACGGCTCGATGGCGCCCACGGTCCTGTTGCCGCTGTTGATGGGCGGCAGGCGCCCGGGAGTCAGGCATCCGTTGCCCAGGCCCGGCGAGCACAACGACGAAGTGTTGGGACGCATGACAAGGCCAGGTGACTGAGCCAGGCCCCGAAATTGCCTTACCGCTGTTCCCATAAAAAAGACGGAGACAACCATGATTTCACGCCCCCACTGGAGGGCCGTGGCGGCTGCCACAGGCTTTCTGCTCTGCACCGCGTTGCCCGCGCTGGCTCAAGGCGGCAAGCCGGTGCGGCTGATCCTGCCGATCAGCGCGGGTTCCGGCGTCGATGCCATCGCCCGTACCGCTGGCCCTGCGCTGGGCAAGGCCATGGGGCAACCCGTGGTGATCGAGAACCTGCCCGGAGCAGGTGGCATCACCGGTGCGGCCGCCGTGGTCAAGGCGCAACCCGACGGCCTGACGCTGGGACTGGTGTCGAACAATCACGTGATCAATCCGAGCGTATTCAAGTCGATGCCCTTCGACCCGATCAAGGACGTGACGCCGATCAGCGTAATCGGCGCCACCCAGCTCGTGCTGGTGGTCAATCCGAAAGTCCCCGCGAAGAACGTCAAGGAACTGGTGGCGCTGCTCAAGGCGAAGCCCGATGCCTACAACTATGCGTCGTCGGGGAACGGCACGATCATCCATCTTGCCGGCGAGATGTTCCTGAGCGAAGCCGGCGCCAAGGCCAATCACATCCCCTACAAGGGCACTGGCCCGATGGTGACCGACCTGCTTGGCGGGCAGGTGGACATGGGTGTGGTGGCACTCAATGCCGCGTTGCCTTACCTGAAGGCCGGCACCTTGCGTGCCATTGGCGTGTGTGGCGATGCGCGTTCGCCCGTTGCCCCCGATGTGCCGACCATCGCGGAGCAGGGCCTGCCCGATTACCACGTCGAAGGCTGGTTCGCCGTCGTGGGCCCCGCCAACATGAAGCCCGCCGATGTGAAGCGGATACATGATGCCTTTGCCACGGCGTTCTCCAGCCCCGAGGTGGTCGAAGCCCTGAAGAAGCAGGCCACCGCCATCAAGCCCGGATCTCCCGAGGCGGCCGCCCAGTTCTTCCGTACTGAAGCCGACCGTTACGCCGGCCTGGTGAAGAAGGCCAACGTCAAAGTCGAATAATCCATCCCACCGAGAACATGTCCATCTACCGGCTTTCGCGCCTGGTTTGATTACCAGCCATGCAAGCGGTGCCATTCAGCGATCTCGCCCTCGTCGGCGAGAGCCTGGTACGAGGGAAACTGCGCGCCCGTGGCACATGCGTGGTTTGGCAGGATGCGCAGCCGTGTGCCGATCGGGAAACGCCTGGCGATGTCGGTATCCGTCGCATCCGCGCGCGACAGGATGCCATGTTCCTGATTTGCGCCACGGAGGATGTAGCCCGGAATGACTGCACCATCGACTCCGCACACCTGGCCATAGCCGAAGTCGCGTTTCTGGTTCTGCGTGCCGCGATCGCGGCTCATGGCCATCCAACCCGCATCGACGATGGCCCAGCCTTTGTCGGCTTGGTGTCCGATCACGGTGGTGATCACGCTCAGTGCGATGTCTTCGGTCGAACAAACGCCCACGTTGTGCATGACGAGGTCGAAGAAGACGTAAACGCCGGCGCGTACTTCGGTCACGCCTTGCAAGTGGTTCGCGGAGAGCGCCGTCGGCGTGGAGCCGACGCTGACCACCGGGCAGGGCAGGCCGGCTTCGCGCAGTCGATCGGCGGCGTGAACGCAGCCGGCCCGCTCCTGCTCCGCCATCGCGGCAAGTGCCTCCGGCGTATCGAGTTCATAACTGGAACCCGCGTGCGTCATCACGCCACCAAGACGCGCGCCGCCTTCGTGCAGCACGGTCGCGACATCGAGGAGTGCTGGTTCATCCGGGCGGATGCCGGAGCGATGGCCGTCGGTATCGATCTCGATCCAGACTTCGAAGACCTCGCCGTTTTCCGCGCCGAAGGCAACGATGGCGCGCGCAGAATCCACGCTGTCGGTCACGATCTTCAGGTCGCAGCCCCGGCGGCGGAGCGCCAACGCTTGGGGCAGCTTGTTGGCCACCATGCCCACGCCGTAGAGGATGTCGGTGATGCCGTCGTCAAAGAAATGGGCCGCTTCCTTCAGTGTGGAGACGGTGATGCCGCTGGCCCCTGCTGCGATCTGCGCGCGTACGACCTGCGAGCACTTGCTGGTCTTGGCGTGGGGACGGAAGCGCACGCCAAGCGCGTCCATGCGTGCCTGCATCCGTTGTATGTTCCGATGCATGCGCGAGGTGTCGATGACTGCTGCGGGAGTTTCCAACTTCATTAGCGACGTGGAGGAAGTGTTCATGTCGTCCATGATCTTGTCAGTCCATGTATTGGCGCTTGGCCTTTAGTGCCGGTACGTCTTTGCGCAGGCCACGCGAGATGAGGCCCGACGCCGCAGAGTGCGAGGGGCCATAGCGGAGCGTCTTAGCGGCTTGCAGCACGAAAGGACCGCAACCACGGCAGTGCCGAAGGCAGGGTCGAATACTCGACTTCCGGCGCGGGCGCACCGGCAGGCAGCGCGAGGCCGATGCGGTTATGCCAATACGTGCGCAATCCCACCGGTGAGGTACCGAACATGTCATAGCCGGAACCGGCCACGAAGGCGGCATCGGGTGCCTGCACGCGGAGTGCCTCCAGGGCAAGCTGGTACGGGCGCGGATCGGGCTTGTAGTAGCCGGCCGTCTCGGAAGTGACCACGGCATCCCAGTCGACTCCCAACAGGGCGGCAGCGCGCTGCCCCAGGCGCTCGGAGCAGTTCGTCACGACTGCCAGTTTGCAATGCGGCCGCAGTGCCTGCAGCAACTCGCGCGCGCCGTCCCACGGTGGTAATTCGTCCCAGTGCGCTTCCAGCGCCTGCGGGGCCGTCCAGGGCAAGCCGACGTGTTCGGCCGCTTCCTGCACCAGTCGTTCATAACTCACGTAGGCGCCGCAGCCGTAGGTCCTCCGCAGGTATTCGGCCCGCCAGGCGCGGCCCGCGGCCTCGGACCCGGCCGCCGAATTCCAGAGGGTCCAGGAGTCCAGCAATGCGGTGAGCGGGTCGAAAAGCACGGCACGCGGCCAGGCCGGCGAAAGGCGGGGAGCGACTTTGTCCATGAGATCCTTTTACGAGAGGTTTGCGCAGCGGCGCACTGTCGTCAGAGGTTCCCAGTGTAGAAACGATAGTGTGGCTCGTGGTTAAATCCCGGAACATCAATCGTTAAGCTGAAGTGAATGATCCAGATCGAGGACCTGCGCCTGGTCGAGGCGCTGGCACAGTCGCCCTCGCTTAGCGCAGCGGCGCGCGCGCTGAATGTGACGCCGCCGGCATTGTCTGCGCGCCTGCGCAAGCTGGAGTCCATCCTGGGCCTTGCGCTTGCCACCCGCACTGCCAGGCGGTTGAGCCTGACGCCCGAAGGCGAACGCTTCGCCCGTGAGAGTGCGGCGCTGCTGGCTCAGCTCCATGAGCTTCCCGAGTCTTTCAGGAGGGAGGACAGCCGACTCACGGGAACGCTCCGTATTGCCGCTCCCTTTGGCTACGGACGGCACCATATCGCCCCCCTGCTGGGGCGTTTTGCGCTGGCCCATCCGGGCTTGCGCTTGCAGCTCGATTTGCATGAGACTCCCTGGCCAGACCGCCACGACTCGGATGCCGTGGTCCACATCGGCGCGGTACGCGATTCATCCTGGATCGCCCGCACACTGGCACCCAATGCGCGCTGGCTGTGCGCCAGCCCGGCCTACTTGAGCCAGCACGGCACGCCCGCGGAGCCCCGCGACTTGCTCTCGCACGCCTGCATCTGCATCCGGGAGAACGACGAGGACGCGACGCTGTGGCGCTTCCGTTGGCCGGACGCCAGCGCAGGGCGGCGATCCCGGGCACGAGAGACCGTGCGTGTCGTGGCGGCCTACACCAGCAATGACGGCAGTATTGCGCGCCAGTGGGCAGAGCAGGGCCTGGGACTGGTGCTCCGTTCGGAATGGGACGTGGCCGACGCTGTCGCGCGCGGCAGACTGGTGCGGGTGCTGGCTGACTGGGAGTTCGACAGCGCGCCGGTGACATTGCTGGTGCCGACGCGTCGCGGACGTACGGCCCGTGTACAAGCAGTGATGCAATTCCTGGAAGAGGCCTTGGGCGGCGACAGGGCGGAAATGCAGTGAGGTGCGCGCGGAGCGCCTTCAGGCGGCGTGGTGTTCCAGGCCCGCACACAGGGCGTCGAACGGAACCTTGCAGCGCGCGCTGTGGCGCAGGTCCTCATGCATCGCGACCCACATTTCGAGTGGAAACGTGAAGTCGTCGGGCATCACGCGCACAAGGTCAGGATAGCGCCGAGCCAGTGCAACCTGACAGACGCCAATGCCTGCGCCTGCGCGGATCAGTGCGAATTGAGCGAGGTCGCTGTCCGTGCGCACCGTAAAGGCATCCCGGCGCCAGCCCGGGAGCGTCTTGCTTCCCGCTCGCAGGAACGGCGTCTCCTCGTCGAAACCGATCAACGCATGCATTGCCAGCTCGGCCGGCTTCTCGGGGATTCCCCGTTTGCTCAAATAGTGTCGGTGCGCATGCAGGCCCAGTTGGACGACGCCAATGCGCCGGGCAAGCAAGGCGTCCTGGTTCGGGCGCGTCATGCGAACGGCAATGTCGGCTTCGCGCAGCAGCAGGTCCTGGACACGGTTCGTCAGCGCGAGTTCGACCTTGAGTCCCGGGTGCGCCGCCTGTAGTTGCGCCACGATAGGAGGCAGAACCTCGGCGCCCATGACTTCGCTCGCGCTGATGCGCACGGTTCCCTTGACGTCGCCCTGGCTTTCCGCGGCGCGCATCAGTGCGGCTGCGGAAGTGCTCATGGCCTCGGCGTAGGGCTTGAGTTCGAGCGCGGCCGGAGTTGGGAGCAGCCCCGTCTGCGAGCGGGTGAAGAGGGTGAGCCCCAGGGACTTCTCCAGTGCTTCGACATGGCGACCCACTGTCGGTTGGGCGAGCCCCAGAGCGCGTGCGGCGCCAGACAGCGAGCCTTCCTGCAGCACACAGAGGTAAGAGCGATAGAGTTCCCAGCTAGGTTCCGTTCCCATACAAAAATGTATATCAGATATACGATGTTCGACAATTTTATTATAACGACGGTGCATTGAAAATGCTCCCCATGTTCAAGGGGAGATTCGATATGCAAACCGACAAGACAGCATTGGTTCTTGGCGCTACAGGCGGCATCGGTAGTGAGGTCGCCCGGCAGCTTCGGGACGCGGGCTGGAGTGTGCGCGGGCTCACGCGAAGCCAACACGTCCCGGCGACTGATGATGGCATCACCTGGATCGCCGGTGATGCAATGCGCCGAGAGGATGTCATGGCGGCCGCGCAGGGGTGCTCGGTGATCGTGCATGCGGTGAATCCGCAGGGTTACCGCCGCTGGGCAGAACTGGTGCTGCCCATGCTCGACAATACGATCGCCGCGGCGACAACACAAGGCGCCACCATCTTGCTGCCCGGTACCGTCTATAACTTCGGTCCGGACGCCTTCCCGGACCCGCATGAAGGCTCGCCCCAGCATCCGCTCACGCGCAAGGGAGGCATCCGCGTCGAACTGGAACGGCGTCTGCGTTTGGCCACGGCCAGCGGCGTGCGTACGATAGTGGTTCGTGCGGGTGACTTCTTTGGCCCGAAACCTGGCAATAGCTGGTTCTCCCAGGCAATGGTCAAACCGGGCCGGGCCGTTACCGTCATCAATCTTCCCGGCCGAAAGGGCATTGGGCATCAGTGGTCGTATCTGCCCGACGTGGCGCGCACGATGGTGGAACTGCTCGCGCGGCGAGAATCGCTGGAACCGTTTGCGGCGTTCCACATGGCAGGGCATTGGGATGAGGACGGCATGCAGATGGCCGAAGCCATTCGCCGCGTCGTGGTTCGTCGTGGCGGCCGTGTGCCAATACTGCGCCCGTTCCCGTGGTGGCTGCTCAGTGTCGCCTCGCCCTTCGTCACCACTTTCCGCGAGATGCGCGAGATGCGTTACCTATGGCAGAAGCCGGTGCGCATGACAAACGACAAGCTGCTATCCGTGCTCGGACAGGAACCACACACGCCGCTCGATCGTGCCATTGAGGCGACGTTGCACGGCATGGGGTGCATCGATCCGTCGAGCGCAGTCGTTCAGGCCGCCTCGGCCTACTGGCCTTCGAGCCACTGAATTGCGAAGCGCATCAGTTCCTTGCCACTTCGGATGCCCAGCTTCTGCTTGATGTTGGCTTGGTGAGCTTCGATGGTCTTGATACTGCGACTCATTTTCTCGGCAATTTCACGTGTACTGAAGCCAAGTCCGATCAGGTGCAGGACCTCGAATTCCCGCTCTGACAGGTGGGCGATGGCGCTCGTGGGCGCTTTGGTCGGCGTTGTCAGCGTGCGCGCGAGCTTCTCATGCATCGCTGCGCTCAAGTAGACGTTTCCGGCGAGTACCTCTCGGATGGCGTTCAGGATGTGTTCCGTGGCCCCGAGCTTCATGAGATACCCGTTGGCGCCGGCCCGCAATGCACGCTCGGCGAACAGGGCTTCGTCGTGCATGCTGAGAACGAGGATCGCCAGCGTCGGATGGTGCTGCCTGAAATGCCTGACGAGGTCCAGGCCGGAGTTCGACTGCAGGCTGAGATCCACGATGGCCAGGTCGGGCTTGCAGGCGACAGCCGTCAATGCTTCTTCGGCACTGCCGGCCACGCAGCAAACGTGCAGGTTCTCATGTGAATGCAGCAAGTGGGTCAGCCCTTCCCGGATAATAGGATGGTCATCCACGATAAGGATCTGGACCGCACGATGCGGGCTATATGATGTTCCTTGCATCGTCCGGGCTCTCCGGTATCGGGAAGCGGATTGCGACCGTGGTGCCGCCCCAGCTATTGCAGGAGACCGTGCACGAGCCCCCAAGCAGACTCGCCCGATGGCGCAGGTTGTGCAGTCCCAGCCCTGTGCCATGTGCCAGCTGGTCCTCGGCGAGACCGACGCCATCATCACTGATAGAGAGTTGCTGGAAACCGCTGTCGCGATCGAGCTCGATCCATATGTGGCTGCCGTGGCTGTATTTGAGCGCATTGTTGACCGCTTCCTGTGCCGCGCGGAAGAGATGGTTTTGCATCGGCGGCGCCAGGAAGTCCGCCGCTGACTTGACCTGGAGCGCGCAGTCGATGCCGTTGACCGAACGCGTTGTCGTGACCAGGGCTTGCAGGGCAGCGGTCAAGCCACCTGCTTCCATTGCGACAGGATCCAGGCCGTGCGCGACCTTGCGGGTCATCAGAGCGGCCTGCTTGACCAGTTCGACGATCTTCTCTGCGCTGGGGGCTGCGGGATGGCGATGCTTCTGCAATTCCTCGCTCAGCGCCACACAGTAGAAGTCCAGGCTGGTGAGATGCTGGCCAAGGCCATCGTGCAACTCCTGGCCGATGAGCCTCTGCTGCAGATCGCCGCTCTGGATCAGTTCGGCCTCGAGCAGGCGGCGTCGCGCGATCTCCTTCCTCAACTCCTGGTTCGCGCGCTCGAGTTCATGGGTTCGTTCTTGTACGCGCGTCTCCAGCATGACGTGGGAGGCGAGCAGGAGCCACTGGATTCGCTTTTCCTGGGCATGTGCTGCCACGAGCAGCAGCCCGGTAAGGGCCACGACGTTGGCAAATGCGCACCATCTGACCAGGCTGTCCACCGACGTTGCGGCTGCAAAGGGACCGGTGCCACGTGTGGTGCCCCAGATGGCGATGATCGAAACAAGCAATGTCGAGAGGCATGTGCCCCAGTGGTCGAAGCGCAATGCTGCCCAGATGGTGAACGGGAACACCGCCAGGGCAGCAGGATAGTACCCATGCCCTGCGAGTTCGCCGGAGCCGAAGATGAGATAGCTGATCCACGCCGTCGCAAGGGCAAGTGCACACGCTTCCGAGGCCAGTTTGGCGGAGTGAATGGGGTTTGGATACGAGATCGATGTCAGGAGCGCAGGAGCCACGACCAGAACGCCCATCATGTCCCCGAGCCACCACTGCAGAAGGGCAGGGGCGAATTCGCCGGGATGCGCGAGCCCCGCTGCAACGAGCGCACTGGCGCCGATGAGCGCGCTCACTGTCGTACTGGTCGTCGCACCCAGGACGATAAAGGCGATGACGTCCTTGCTGCGATCCATGGTGCACCGGAATCGCACAAACTGCGTCAATGAAAGCCACCCCAGCAGGGACGCGGTCATCGCGCCAAGCCCGATGACCAGCGCCACCCGAGTTGGCACGCCCACCGACATGTTGGCTGCAACCGAGCCGATCGCGATTCCGGGAGCCCCCTGGATACCCAGAACGAGCAGGGCAGCCAGAGCGATCCCGCTGGAGGGCCAGACGAGAGACACGGCGCCTCCCACCATCGCATAGGAAAGTCCGACCTTTGCACCGGCGAAGTACGCCAGGGCGACAAGTGCAGTACTAATAAAGGGATGGGACCGCGCGGATTGCGTGATGTTCTGCATGGCTTGCTTCCAATCATGTGGCAGACCTTCGGAACTTCAGGCTTCTTCTCGGCCACAATGACGGCGGTTGTGCGCGGTATTACGCCTTTGCCAAGCACGCTGGCACGGGCGCAGCAAAAAAACTCCTTAGAATTTATGCCAGATTCCCAATGGGGGTAAGGATCGATTCAACGTGTCATGCAGATTTGGCGGCAAACCGGATTCTCATGGCGGATTTTCCCGTGCTGCCCCCCCGATTCGATTCCTGTTCGCACGGATGTGGCGCGGAACTCCACGAATAGGGCGTTCCCCTAGGAGCTTTTCGGACAAGTTCCCCATACGCGTACGCGTGGTTGACGCCTACATTGACGGGTACGAAGTTGAGCGGCACAAACTGAGCTTCGGGCGTTCTTCCAACCACGTTAATGGGGGTGAAAAATGGTAAGAACAATCTTCTTGCTCGCAGCGGCGAGCGCGGCACTCACCGCTGGTGTGGCCTATGCGGGGGTGGGGTCGCGGGATGTCTACACCGACGGCGCCAACACGGTGGGCCCGCGGGATCCCTATAGCGATGGCGGGCTGACGTCAAAGTTCGATGTGTTCTCCGATGGCGCGCGCGTCACGGACAGGAGAGATGCGTTCACCGATGGAGCATGACGTACGAGCATGGTGAATCCCCAGACGGCCGTCTCAGGCCATCGTTCAGCATGTCGCTCCGGGGTTCGTGCTGCTACCGGCGCGGCTCAAGCCGCGCCCTCAGCACAAAAGGCACCCCCGTGCCAACACTTGATTAGGCGGACGCCCCGACATCTGGGGACGCCCCAGATAATGGGGGGATAGCGCCGAATCAGGATGCCCTCTTCCTAAACCTATACTGGTAGCGCCTGAGTTGGAACCGGAGCGCTGCCATGACCGATCTTCCATTCCGTCACGCCGAAACGGACTCATACGATACCGTCGAGTCTCTGGTCCTTGATCTTCTGGAATGGATCGGACCCGATGCACGACCTTACATCGAGGTCATCGAAGCCTGGCGTACCTCGTGCCCCCGTCTGCCGGTTTGGGAAGAAGCCAACGCGCGAGGTTATCTGACACGCATCCATTCACCCGGCGGCGCTGAAGTGAAAGTCAGCGAGGCGGGTGCCGCCTATTTGCGAACCAGTCGGGGCAGGCCAACGGGGAGTCCGCAAGCAGCCGCTTGAATGTCATCGCCCAAGATGGCAGAAAATTCCTCGCCGCCAACGCGCGATACTCCTCGCCGATGATGGCTGCGGCCGTTCGCGCTGTGCCCATCGCTTCGCCCGCGGCACGTGTCGCATTCAAAGATCACTAAGATCTCGGTCAGAAAATTCTGAATTCCGCTTGGCGTTGTCTTCTGCAACGATAGCCTCAAGGTGCATTCCGCGCGAGATTCTTGTTTTGCGGAGGGAAAGTCACGCGCGGGGCGCCGGCTTTCAGTCCTCGACGTGGCCCGGGAGGGCACTTTCACTGTGCTTTGCCCGCGCCGCATTCGTGTGCGGCGCAATGACCGCAATGCTGTTGTGCAACAGGCGATGAAAGCAGTAACAAACCGACGGTGGACAACGAAGGGAGGCGGGAAATGCATCGAGGCAAGGAAGGGAGGGCGACACAGACGGGCTGCAGCTTGTTGATGCTGGCCACGCTGGCAGCGGTCCTCGCGATCACGGGGTGTGGCAAGAAGGACGAGTCCCCAAAGACACAGCAGCCGGCGGCACAAGCGCCCGCTCCGGCGCCGGAGTCCAGCGCGGCTGCGCCTGTGCCAGCCAGGGAGAATCCGCCCGTGGCGGCCAACGTGCCGGTGCCTGCCGCTTCCGCGCCCGCGTTGGCAGCCACCTCGCCGTCTGGCAAGAAGCCAAACATACTGGTCATTTTCGGGGATGACATCGGTCAGGCCAACATCAGCGCCTACAGCCACGGCGTGGTTGGCTACCGAACTCCCAATATCGACCGCATTGCCGCCGAAGGGATGATGCTGACGGACTACTACGGCGAGAACAGCTGTACAGCGGGGCGCTCTACTTTCATTACTGGCGAAAGTGGCTTGCGCACGGGCTTGCTGAAGGTCGGCATCCCTGGCTCGCCGATCGGCTTGCAGGCGCAGAACGTGACCATCGCCCAGGCACTGAAGCCGCTTGGCTATGCAACGGGTCAATTCGGCAAGAACCACCTGGGCGACAGGAACGAGTACTTGCCTACCGCACACGGCTTCGACGAATTCTTTGGCAACCTCTACCACCTGAACGCGGAAGAGGAGCCTGAGCGCCCCTACTACCCGAAGAACGACACGGCCTGGGTCAAGGCAAACGCCCCGCGCGGCGTTCTCCATTCCTTCGCGGACGGCAAGATTGACGACACCGGCCCCCTTAACCGCAAGCGCATGGAGACGATCGACGACGAAACCACCGCGGCTGCGATCGGCTTTATGGAAAAGCAGGTCAAGGCCGATAAACCGTTTTTCGTGTGGATGAACACGACACGCATGCATGCCTTCACGCATGTCCGCGACTCCATGCAAGGCCAGAGTGGCATGCCCGGTAATGAATACGCCGATGGCATGCTTGAGCACGATGGAGATGTCGGCAAGCTTCTCAAATCGCTCGACGATCTGAAGGTTGCGGACAATACGATCGTGATCTACACAACCGACAATGGCCCCAATCAGTGGTCGTGGCCGGACGCCGCGACCACGCCGTTCAGAAGCGAGAAGGATACCAACTGGGAAGGTGCGTTCCGCGTTCCGGCACTGATCCGGTGGCCGGGCCGGATCAAGCCCGGCACCGTGTCGACGACCATGATCTCGGGGCTCGACTGGTTCCCGACCTTGCTTGCGGCTGCCGGCGATACCGACATCAAGGATCGCTTGCTAAAGGGTGCGAGCATTGGCGGAAAGACCTTCAAGGTGCATCTGGACGGCTATAACTTCCTGCCATACTTGACCGGACAGACGAACACCGGCCCTCGCCAGGATTTCTTCTACTTCAACGACGATGGCGTATTAGTGGCGATGCGGCACAACGACTGGAAGTTCGTTTTCTGTGAGCAGCGGCATCCTGGCGGCTTCGAAGTGTGGGCCAACCCGTTCACGTGCTTGCGCGTGCCGAAGGCGTTCAACCTGCGCATGGACCCCTACGAGCGGGCGGACATCGTTTCCGACCAATATTACGACTGGACGGCAAAGAACGCGTACATGATCAGTTATGCATCGTCGCGCGTGGGGCCATTCCTCCAAACGTTCAAGGACTATCCGCCAAGCCAGAGGCCAGCCAGCTTCACGATCGACCAGATGACGGAAGCGGTGATGCAGTCCATCAACAAGGCAGGAGCCAGGTAATAGTTGCCGTGGCGTGGTTGGCCGGACACCCTCCGGGCAACCACTCAAGTCGACGAACCCGGTTATAGCGCAACCGGCGGCCTGGGGATCGGCCTGTCTCTTGCAAATCGATCATCGAAAAGCATGCTGGATCAATTAGCGCCACCAGCGCTGGACCCGGACAAGGAAGCACGTTCACCATACAGTGCGACCGACGCCGGAAGCGGGCAGAGACCTGTGGCGCAACCACCCGAAGCGTCCGGTTCATCTTATCCAACGCGCCCGATGCTTCTTGTCTATCGCTCAAGGGCCAGCACGCTGGTTGTTATGTCGGCTGCCGTTGCGGCCAGGATTTGCCGATAAGCATTCACCACGCCATCCACTTGCCCGGGTGCAGGCACCTCGGCTTCGGTACGGCCACTCAGGGTCTTGCCGTCTGGCAGGCGCTTCACGGTCCAGGCGATGGTTGCTGCGGCCCGCTTTCCCAGGTCGGCGTCGAGGATGACTACCTCGGCGGTCACGCGAACGGCTGGCTGGGTGGCCGGCAGGCCGTGCTGGTAGATATCGACCGCGTCAAGACTAGACTGCAAACGCTGCGACAGTGCATCGCGAAGCTCGTCCGGTAATGGAGACATCCAGCGAGATGTGTCAAGCAACTTCACACCACCGTCAGCGCCGTCGCTCACTACCAACTGCGCGCGATTCAGGCGCTCGGGGACACGCACTGGCCTGACCTCGATCCATCGCGGCTCGGGTGTACGGCCCGCGCTTCCCGGTGCGGCCCTTGCTGTGTCGGATGAACGTGCTGCCAATGTGTAATAGCGTGGCTCGGGCGACGCGCAGCCGTTGATCATGACTGTAGCCGCGATGACCAGCGGAATTAGTATGCTGGAACGTGTCATTGTTTCTCTTCCCTCTTTCCCTGCAAGAGCGCTTCCGGATGCCGCTCGAGATAGTCTGTGAGCGTGCGCAACGAAGCGGCGGCCCGCGTGAGTTCCTGCATCATCCGGCGGGTGTCCTGCTGCAGTGACGCGTCGGGCGCCAGCGCGCCATTGGCCGTTGCTAGCGTGCGGCGCGCGTCCTGCAGCGCCGCAAGCACCTGCGGGGCCACGTCGCCGTTGACCTGCGCCACGAGCTTGTCTGCGTTGACCAGCATCTTGTTCATCGACACCATCGCCGTGCGCGCGTCCTGTCCGATCTGATCGAACGGGACTTTGCCGATCCTGGTCACGATGTCACCAAGCTTGGCTTGCAACTCGTCGAAGGTCCCTGGCGTGGTGGGGAGTTGCGGCGGCGACGCGTTCAGGTCCAGCTCATCCGGTAGAGGCGCCTTCGGAAAGAAGTCGAGGGCGACGTATAGCTGTCCGGTCAGCAGGTTTCCGGTGCGCAGTTGCGCACGCATGCCGCGCTGTACCAGGCTATGCACGATGGCGAGCTTGCGCGTATCGTCGGCCACGTCCTGATCGCGCAGACCCATGCGGGAAGGATAGAGTTCCACGACCACCGGCATCCGGAAGGCCTTCTTGTCGCGCTGGTATTCGATGCCGATCGAACGCACCTGCCCGACAGTCACGCCTCGGAAATCGATGGGCGCTCCCGGCGACAGGCCACGCACCGACTGGTCGAAATTGAGGACTGCCAGCGCGGGAGCAAGCTCCTCCGGCTCCTTCATGGCTTCGGACTGGTCAGCAGCCAGCAGGAATTCGGTGTTCTCCGCGGCCGCCGAGTGCGCAGTGGAGTGCTCCGGCGCCTGGAAGGCCACGCCGCCGAGCATCACGGTGACCAGAGACTGCGTGGACAGCTTCAACCCGTTCGCGTCGAGCTTGAGGTCGACGCCGCTGGCGTGCCAGAAGCGCGTATCGGCGGAGACAAGCTTCTCGTAGGGCTTGTCGACAAATACTCGCAATGTGATGTCGTGACCGTTCGGGTCGAGCTGGTAGGACACGACATGGCCGACAGGGACGCGACGATAGTAGACAGGAGACCCAACATCGAGCGAGCCGAGGTCTTGTGCGTGCAACACGAACTGCCTGCCCGAGGCATCGGTGGTGACCACGGGCGGCACTTCGAGTCCGGTGAAGCTGTGCATGGTGTCGGCAGATTTGCCTGCATCGACCCCGATATAGGCGCCGGATAGCAGCGTCTCGAGCCCAGACACGCCGCTGATGGCAAATCGTGGCCGTACCACCCAGAAACGCGAATCGGCCACGGCGAAGCTCCTTGCATCCTTTGTCAGAGCAATCGTCGCGATCACGTGAGAGCGGTCCGCCGCCAACCGGGCCGTTTTGACCAGGCCGATATCGACGTCCTTGTATCGAACTGGGGTTTTGCCGGGCGTCAGGCCTTCTGCGGTACGAAAGGTGACCGTGATCTCCGGCCCGCGCGATGCAAGTGTGCTGATGAGCAGCGAGAGGCCGACCACCGCGGCCACGATGGGTATCAGCCAGACCAGCGAGGGCAGCCAGCGCGCGGGCGGCTTGCGGACCGGCTCCGGTATGGCTGATGGCGCGGCGGGATCAAAGTGTTCGGTCATGATTGACTACCGAGAAATCGAGTGGGAGAGGCGGCGCATCGAGGCTGTCCCACAGCAGCCGGGGATCGAAGCATAGTGAGGCGAGCATGGTGAGCACGACGACCGAGGCAAACGCCAGGGCTCCGGCACCTGGTGTGATGGTGGCCAGCGACCCGGCGCGCACCAGCGAGGCGAGCAACGCGACGACGAAGACATCGAGCATGGACCATCGGCCAATGACTTCGACCACCGTATAGAGGCGGGTCTGTTCACGAAGACGCCAGGTCGAGCGGCGGCGCACCGTCAGCAACAGCAGCGTCAGGATCATCATCTTGAGCAGCGGCACGACAACGCTGGCGATCAGCACGACCAAAGAGAGCATGTGTGAGCCCGAAAGCCACAGGTAGATCACGCCCGACAGGATCGTGTCGTGCTGGGTGCCAAAGATCGACTGCGTCACCATGATCGGTAGCAGATTGGCCGGGATATAGAGCAGGTAGGCGGAGAGCAGGAAGGCCCAGGCACGCGCCATGCTGGCTGGCTTGCGACGATGCAACGTGGCGCCGCAGCGCGGGCAGGGCGCACCTTCCAGCGTCAGCGGGCTGACGAGGTCGCAGGCATGACAAGCCAGCAGGCCCTGCCCGGTCGCCGTGGGGTAACACAAGCGGTCTGCGCTCATGACGCAGTATCCGGAGGGACGGCCGGCACGCCGTTCGTACTTCGCGCATCGAACTGGTGCCAGAGGTCGCGCGGAGGGAACGACAGGATGGCGGCAAGCACTACCACCAGCGCGCCGAACGACCAGAGCGAAACGCCCGGCATTACCTGTGCGACGGTCGATAGCTTCACCAGCGTGACCAGCACGCCGATCATGAACACCTCGATCATGCCCCATGGGCGGGTCAGCAGAATGGCGCGTGCGATGTGGTGGAACGCACGAGGCATGCGGCGCCGGGCCATCGGCTGGAGCACAAAGCCCATCATGAGCAGCTCGCCCAGAGGCACGAGGAGCGTCGTGACGAACACGAGCACGGCCACCAGCGGCATATTGTCGGCGTAGAGGGCTTGTATCGCGCCCCATAGCGTGGTCTCCATGCGCGTGCCCTTGAGGTCCATAGCGACGATCGGGTACATGTTTGAGATCAGAAACAGAATCACCGCGGTCACGACGAGCGGCAGCAGGCGGCGGTAGGCCCCCGTGCTGTTGCGGTACAGCTCCGCACCGCACCGCAGGCAAACGGCCCGTTCAGCGTCGCCCAGTGCCGTGCGGACATGAAGTGCGTCGCAATGCTCGCACGCGATCAGCCGAGCCGGATCCTGATGCGCAGGCAGCGGAGGCAAATGAGGGTGACGCACGGCGGGTCCCGGAGCAGCTGATGAAGTCCGGCATTCTGCTACAGAATGACTAAGATGTCATGATGACAGTCATTATTTTACAAATCATGGTGGTGGGCGGTTGGCGTGCAGGATGCCCGTCTTGCGCTGTGCCATAATCGCCCGTCACTTAAGCTTCTCTTGTTGAAGATGCCCGCCGATCCCGAATTCCAAGACCATCGTCCACGTGTTGCCGCTGAACGGCGTGCGCGCATGCGCAGGCGGCTCATCGAAAGCGCGATGATCGTTTTTGCGCAGCGGGGCATGGGTTCCAGCGTGATCCCGGAGGTGATCGCGGCGGCCGGTGTCTCGCAGGGCTCCTTCTATAATTACTTCCGCACCAACGATGATCTGCTGGCGGCCGTCAGCGACGCACTCAGTCACGACATGGTGCACATGATCGAGGGCGTCTTGGCGGACGTCGACGATCCAGCGCTGCGATTCGCTACCGCCGGCCGGATGTATCTGCACCTGGTGCGAGCCTATCCCGTTGTCGCCCGCTTCCTTGCCGCTACGGGTTTCAGTCTCGTCGGAAAGAAAAGCGCGATATACGAACATCTGCCAGCCGATATCAAGGAGGGCGTGAAGCGCGGCACGTTCGACGAGGAGGCCGCCGACGTGGGGGTGGACATGGCGACGGGCGCGGCGCTCATCGCCGTCCAGCGTATTGCAAATGGCAGAACGGCCAAGGACTACCCGGAACGCATCGTTCGTGCGGTGTTGAGATCGCTCGGTGTATCGGCGGCCGGCGCCGCGAAGTTGATCGCGGCGCCCCTTCCCAAGCTCGTGGCGCCGCCGGAATCGCTGCTCAAGACGGCGCAGCAGAAGCTCGCCGCCCTCGCCGAATCCTCCAGCTAGCCATGCCGCGCCTGTGACGGGTCGAGGATCGCGGCTTCGAGCATGTCCTCGAAAAGCACGATGTTGGCGTTGAGCGGCGAACTGGATATGGCGTCGGCCGTAGTACTCTCCACGCCCAGGGCGCGCAAAGCCACGGCAGCCGCCAGTTCGGAAAAATCATCCTTGCACCCGCTCTCCAGCATGCGGTGCATCGCGCTCATTGCGGCGCCGGTAACGATATTGAACGCCAGCGTGAGCGGCATGGGCGTGAAACGATTGCGGCGCACGCCATCCTCCAGGTCCCGGCGCACGAATTCCAGCATGCTCGGCGCCTGGTAACCCGACCATCCGAAGCGTCCCAGGATGCTTGCCACACCCGGCTGGTGTACTGCCAGCATCGATGCCAGCCGTATGCCGCGGGAGATGTGTTCGGCAGGATCGTCATCGCGCCTGACGATGGGGTCTGCCTCTCGTACCCACTGCTCGGCCACCCTCCCTATCAGTTCACGCATGATCGCTTCGGACGACGGAAAGTACTTGTAGAACGTTCCACGCGACACCTGCGCCGCGCAGATGATGTCGTCGATCGAAGGCGAAGGGTCGCGGTTCTCCACCAGCAACCGCAACGTACTGCTCAATAGCAGCGCGCGCATGCGCTGCCTCCGTTTGGCCGCAACGCGCTGACGATGATCGGTCGCCTCCCACATCTCGCCCGCTGCGGCAAATCCCTGCTCTATCGCACTCATGGATCGGTTCTCTCCTTTCAGGGGAATCGGGCACGCATGGCCATGCGCCTTCTCCGCCGCATAGGCTTGTGCCCAACGAGGTTGCTCCGGCCGCACACACAAAATAAATTAAACGTCAATCTGACTACGGCGTCATTATGATGTATATTTCGGGCTCTTGGGAAGGGCGGATGCCCAGGCCTGCTGACACTGACGCCCCGAACGAGTCCGTTGTATCGGCTCGGTGGCGCAAAACGCTGATGACTCGCAGGCGAGTGACGGACCTACTGGAGCGTAGAAATTGAACAGGAAGCATCGAGCAGCAATGCTCACCATCATCGCGGCGGCGAGCCTGCTGGCGGCGTGCACAGAGAAACCTGCGTCCGAACAGTCGGACGTGCGGCCGGTGCGGACCGTGGTCGTCGGGCGTAGCAGCGGCACCATCGGCGCCAACTATTCGGGAGAAATCCGTGCGCGTTACGAAAGCCAGTTGGGCTTCCGGACGGCGGGCAAGATCGTTGCCCGGATGGTGGAAGTGGGCAGCCATGTCAAGCGCGGGCAGCCGTTGCTGCAGCTCGATCCCACCCAGGAAGCCTTGCAGGTTGCCGCAGCCGGCGCGGATGCGGACGCTGCGAGAAGCCGGGTAGCCCAGGCCCGGGTGGACGTAAAGCGCACCGAACAACTGCTGGCACAGAACTTTGCTTCGCAGGCCGAACTGGACCAGCAGCGCCTGGCGTTGAGCCAGGCGGAAGCCCAGCTTCGCTCGGCGCAGGCGCGCCAGCAATTGAACGCCAACATGCGCGGATTCACGACGCTCGTGGCTGACCGCGACGGGGTGGTCAGCGCCATCAACGCGGAAGCCGGCCAGGTCGTGTCGGCCGGCCAGTCGATCGTCACCGTTGCGGCCGACGGCGAGCGCGAAGTGTCGATCAGCATTCCCGAGTCTCGCGTCGACGAACTACGCAAGGCCCAGAAGCTCGCGATCACGGTGTGGGCGCATCCTGAAAAGTCCTGGAGCGGCAAGCTTCGCGAGCTGGCGCCGGACGCTGACAGTGTCACGCGCACTTACTCGGCGCGCATTTCTATCCAGGAAGCGGACGCCGACCCCAGCCTCCTGCGGCTGGGCATGACCGCATCCGTCATGGTTCCCGACGTGGACGGCAGTGGCGCGGTTCGCGTGCCGCTGACCGCCATCGTCGATCACGAGCGCAGCCGGCACGTGTGGGTGGTGGACCTCAAGACGTCGCGCGTGATGTCCCGTGAAGTGAAGCTCGGTGCGGCTCAGAACGACAGCGTCATTGTGGCGGCGGGCCTGGGGGGTGGCGAGACGGTAGTGACCGCCGGCGTGCACATGCTGCAGCCCGGCCAGCAGGTGAAGGTGGCGGAGGCGACGACCGTCGCCCAGGCGGGAGGTTCGAAGTGAAAGGTGTCAATCTGTCCGAATGGGCGCTTAAACACCCGCAGATGATCGCGTTCCTGCTGTTGCTGTTGTCCGTGGCCGGCGTGCTGGCATACGGCAGCCTCGGCCAGAAGGAAGACCCCGAGTTTACGATCAAGACCATGGTGGTGCAGGCCTACTGGCCGGGAGGCTCCGCGCAGCAGATGGCCGACCAGGTGGCCGACAAGCTCGAGCGCAAGTTGCAGGAGGTCGCGGAGATCGACTATACGTCCACCTACGTCAAGCCGGGTGAGGCGCAGATCAAGGTCAACCTGCGCGAAGACGTTCCGCGATCCGCCGTGCCGGATGTGTGGTATCAGGTTCGCAAGAAGCTGGGTGACATCCACCATACCCTGCCGCAGGGCACGCAAGGGCCGTTCTTCAATGACGAGTTCGGAGACACGTTCGGCAATCTGTATGCCATCACTGGCGACGGATTCAGCTACGACGACCTGAGGCGGATCGCCGATGCGGCGCGCAACGAGTTCCTTCGTGTTGACGATGTCAACAAGGTCGATCTCGTGGGCAAGCAGGAGCAGAAGATCTATGTGGAAGTTTCTACTGCCAAGCTTGCGTCTCTGGGGATCGATCCGGCCCTGATTGCCCAGACACTCGCGCAGACCAATGTAGTGTCGTCGGGCGGTACGGTGCAAACCGGTGCCGAACGGGTGCGGCTGGATGTGAGCGGCGAGTTCGATTCTGTAGAGGGCATTCGCGCCATCGGCATCCGTGCCGGCCAGCGCACTTTCCGGCTGGGTGATATCGCCGATGTCCGTCGCGGTTTTGTCGAGCCGGCCACTTCGCGGATGCGCTTCAACGGCAACGAGGCCATCGGCCTTGCCGTGAGCATGCGCAAGGGCGGTGACGTGATCCGACTTGGCGTGAAGCTCGATGAAACGGTCAAGCGTATCGAGGCCACCCTGCCTGTCGGCGTGCAGATTCATGCAGTCAGTGACCAGCCACGCATCGTCGAGCATTCCGTCTTCGAATTCAAGAAGAGCCTCGCGGAGGCAGTGGTCATCGTGCTCGTCGTGAGTTTCCTGTCGCTGGGCCTGCGGACCGGGCTGGTGGTTGCGCTGAGCATACCGCTCGTGCTGGCCATGACGTTCCTGGCCATGTACGTGATGGGGATCGACCTGCAACGCATCTCGCTCGGTGCGCTGATTATCGCGCTGGGTCTGCTGGTGGACGACGCCATCATTGCCGTCGAAATGATGGCGCTGAAGCTTGAGCAGGGCTGGGACAAGTTCCGCGCGGCCACCTACGCCTACACGGCCACTGCGTTCCCGATGCTCACCGGCACGCTGATCACGGCGGCGGGCTTCCTTCCGGTCGGCTTTGCAAAGTCCGGCACCGGCGAGTATGTGTATTCGCTGTTTCAGGTGGTCGGAATCTCGCTGCTGTTGTCCTGGCTGGTGGCCGTGCTGTTTACCCCGTATATCGGTTTCAAGCTGTTGAAGGAGCATGCGCACGCTTCGCATGACGAGGAAGCGGTCTACCAGCGCGGCTTCTATGTCAAATTCCGCCGCTTCATGGATTTCTGCTTGCGGCAACGCGTCTGGGTGCTCGGCATCACGCTTGCGGCGTTCGTCGGCGCGCTCATGTTGTTCAAGGCAGTGCCCCAGCAGTTCTTTCCGGCGTCGGACCGTGCCGAGCTGATCGTGGACATGTGGATGCCGGAGGCTTCGACGTTCGAAGCGAGCCAGCGCGAGGTGCAGAAGCTCGAAGCGATGCTCAAGGGCGATCCGGACATTGCCGCGGTGACGAGCTTCGTGGGCAATGGCGCGCCGCGCTTCTACCTGCCGCTCGATGCGCAGACCCCGAACCTGAACCTTGGCGAAATGATGGTGATGACCAAGGGCGGCGAGGCGCGTGAGCGCGCGAAGGAAAAGCTCGAGAAGTTGTTCGCGGAGAAGTTTCCAAACGTACGTGGGCGGGTCAACCGCCTGGAGAATGGTCCGCCCGTTGGTTATCCAGTGCAATTCCGGGTCTATGGCCAGGACAACGACAAGGTCCGGACTATCGGCGACAAGGTAGCAGCGATCATGCGCGAGGAGCCGCATGTGCGTCAGGTGAACCAGGACTGGAGCGAGCGCATCAAGCGCGTCCAGGTAGACGTCGATCAGGACAAGGCGCGTGCACTTGGCATTACGTCCGCCCAGATCAAGCAGGCACTCGAGGCGTCGATTTCCGGTACGCCGATCACACAGTTCCGGGAAGAAGACCAGGGTATCGACATCGTGTCGCGCCTCATTGCGGCCGAGCGTACGGACCTGAACAACCTGAAGGACGCCAGGATCTATGTTCGCGACGGGAAGTTCGTGCCGGTATCGCAGGTGGCCCGTCTGACCCTTGCCAGTGAAGATGGGGAACTGTGGCGACGCAATCGCGTGCCGACGATGACGGTCCGTGCTGACATCGCGGGCGCGCAGGCACCCGACGTCACCGGCGCGCTGCTGCCCCGGATCGAGGCGCTCCAGAAGGACCTGCCGCTCGGCTATGGCATCGACATCGGCGGTGCATCGGAATCGAGCGCGAAAGCCCAGCGTTCAGTGTTTGCGGTGATGCCGTGGACCATCATCGCCGTGCTGGTGCTGCTGATGATCCAACTGCAGGACATGAAGAAGATGGCAATTGTCCTGATGACCGCGCCGCTCGGCCTGATCGGTGTGAGCGTGGTGCTGGCCACCTTCCGGATTCCGTTCGGCTTCGTTGCAATGCTCGGTGTCATCGCGCTGGCCGGCATGATCATCCGCAACTCGGTGATCCTGGTCGTGCAGATCGACGAGGACGTGCGCGCAGGCGTGCCGTTGTGGACGGCCATCGTCGAGTCGGCGGTGCGGCGGTTGCGTCCGATCGTGCTGACGGCACTGGCGGCCATCCTGGCGATGGTGCCGCTGACCCATTCGGTGTTCTGGGGCCCCATGGCGTGGGCAATCATGGGCGGCCTCGCCGTGGCCACGGTGCTGACGCTCGTGTTCCTGCCTGCCCTGTACGCGACGTGGTACCGGGCAAAGCGCCCCGCGACCGTCTGATCGCGAATCTGACGTTGAGAGTGATTGTGATGAAGCGATTCAATATGGCCCTGCGGGCCGGGCAGGTGGCGCTGGGCTGCATGCTGTTCCTGAGCGCCGGTGAGTCGGGCGCGATCGACCTCGTGGGCGCCTACGAGCAGGCATTGGCGCATGATCCGTCGACCCTTGCCGCGAACGATGCGCTCACGGCGGGGCAAGAGAAGGCCGTGCAGGGCAGGGCCCTGCTGCTGCCCAGCCTGAGGCTGCAAGGTGGCGTGGGCCGTACTGTCGTCCATTCTTCGGCCACTGACGATGGGGCGTCGCTGATCCCGTCCAATACGTCGGGCACTGTGCGGCAGGCCGGCGTGGTGCTGGTGCAGCCGATCTACGACCGGGGTGCGGTGGCGACGAAGAAGCAATTGCGGGAGCAGACGAACCTGGCGCAAACACAGTTCGGCCAGTCGCGCCAGGATCTTGCCCTGCGGGTAGCAGAAGCGTACTTCGGCGTCGTCCTGGGCGAGGAGACGCTGCGCGTGGTACAGGCCGAGAAGGCCGCCTTGCGGCAGCAGCGCGATCGCGCCAAGGCGCGCTTCGACATCGGGCAGGGCAAGATCACCGATCTGCATGAAGCCCAGGCGCGCCTGGACGGTGTGGAGAGCCGCGAAGTGACGGCGCAATCTGCACTGGAGCAGCGTCGCACGCGCTTCCAGGAGATCGTTGGCACGTCGCCCGATCAACTGAGCGGGCTTGCCGCCCGGTTTGCGCCCAGGCCGCCGGAGCCGGACAATCTTGCGGCGTGGCAGGCCAAGGGGGAGGAACAGAGCTTCCTGGTCAAGACCCGGCAGTCGGAACTTGACATTGCCGGCGCGGAGATCGACAAGTACCGGCTTGCCAGCCGCCCGACCGTCTCGCTCGTGGCGGGCTACAACACGCAAGGGCAGACCGGTAATCTGGCGCCCTGGGTTGCTGCCAATACGCGTTCCGCGACCGTGGGGTTGCAGGTCAACATTCCGCTGTACGCGGGTGGGAGTCTGGACTCGCGCGAGCGGGAGTCCGTTGCAAAGAGGAGCCAGGCGGAACAGGAGCTTGCCGCGGCCCGGCGCGATGTGCGCCTGAACGTACAGGACGGGTTCCTGTCGGTGAAGACTGGCGTGTCGCGTATCGCCGCCCTCGAGCAGTCGTTGACGTCGGCGCGTAGTGCGCTGGCGGCGACGATCCTTGGCCGGGACGTCGGCACACGCACCGAACCCGACGTGCTCGACGCGCAGCAGCGCGTGTTCGCCGCGGAGCTGGACGTGGTGCAGGCTCGGCTGGACTACCTGCTGGGTCGCCTCCGCCTTGCCGCCGCGACGGGAGAATTGAGCGAGGATACCCTGCGTTCGCTCAACGGCTGGCTCGCTTCGTGACAGGGCCTCCACGCCCCGTCTATGCCCGGGGCGTCTCCCGATCCCAGCTCATTGCCCATCCATACAACGCCATGCATCCAAGTACGATCATCGTCGGCCCGAACACGAACGACAATAGCGGCATCATTAGCAGCGACCCGGTTTTCATCACATAGACATGCAGTGCCAGCTGCATAGGCACAGCCACGATGACAAACACAAGCGTAAGCAGCGTCAGGAATATCTTCTTCGGCCAGGAAAAGTCGAAGATGTAGTAGACGAGCGCATGCCCCCATGGCAGCAGGAACAGGAAGCTGGCAGAGGTCTTCAGCATGTTGTTGGCATATTCGCTGACCGAGTAGGGGAAATCCGTCGGTGCCACTGCGAAGAACAGCAGCGCCGTGCATTGAATGAAGACGGCGAACAGAAGGAAGTAGCGTAGCGGCAGGAACCGGTCATGCATGCGAAGCGCGAATATGCACACGATGAGCGTGGCCAGCAAGTTTGCGGACCACATGGCCACGTCGGGCGGTGTCGCCGTGACATTCAGATAGGGCAAGTCGAAGTCGAACCAGGCCACCCGTGTCAAGCGTTCGATCACGACGCCGTCCATGCCAAGCTTGTCGATCCAGAACGCGAGCACTGCGGTCCATATCACGCTGATTTTGGCGCGCAGCAGCCACTCGGCAGAATTGAACAGCACCGGCAATAGGAAAATGCCGGCCATCGTCCACGCCGACAGACTTAGCCGGTCCAGTGACCGATGCCTGGCCAGGCTCAGGATCGTCAGGCCAAGTGCGTCGCTTGCATCGCGGGTGGCGGGAGTGTGTCCAGCAGGATGGGCCATGGTCTAGAACTCCGCGAAAACACCTATCTCTGCTTGTTTGCGTTTGTAGGACGGATTTTCGTAATAGACCGCGCGCAAGTTGATGCCGTAGCGTTTGGTGATCCATTTGCGCCAGTTCAGGGAGACTTCATGGCTGGTGAAATCGCTGAGCAGTTGCTGCGCGCCGGTGATCTGGTAGGCCTCGGTCCCGCCGTCGTATCGCAAGGTGATGTACTGGTCCTTGTCGCGGCCATAGGTGACAGCGATCGATCCCCGGTTGGAACGGACGTTGCCGGGGTCGCTTCGGTTCAGCCGCCCCCCGAGCTGGATGATCCACGGGGCGTCGAAGTAGTAGGTCAGCCCGAGAAGCAAGGTCTTGTCGTTATAGACCTCCTTGGCGCGGTAGTAGGTGAAGCCTGCACTGGCGACCAGGTTCTTTTTTTCCAGCAGTTTGCGGAACAGCATGCCATCGACGCGGACCTGGGGCAGGAAGAAGCCGCCCGCGCTGGTGCCGGCGCTTAGAAAGCCGTACCAGTCGTCATCGAAAATTCGCGTATAGCCCAGTCCGAAGAACGTGCCTGCGTCGCCGAAATGGTTCTGGTGACTGATTTCGCCGGTCACATAGTCCTTCGGCGTCAGGTGGACGCCGCCGCGCACGTACTGGTCGTTCCAGCTCGAATTATTGTTGGTCAGGTTGGCATGGCCTAGTCCGCCTTCTATGAATCCCGTGAGTAACGGCACGAAGGTTCGGGGCGGGCTGGCTTCCGCCTGGGCGCGCGATTCCGTGGTGGCGACCAGCATCGCCATGCCCAGCAGGCATGACAGGACAAGCCTGCCGTAGAACCGGATTCGGGTATGCGAGAGCTTTGCCATGCGTATCCTTTCGATCTTGCCTCAACGACAGCGCAACCCGGCCGGAGGCGGTGCCAGCGCCTGTTCGGGGGTCAAGCGCGCCACGAACGCCAGGTACAACGCCTCTTCCAGAACATTCCAGTGTTTGCCATGACGGAACTGGATGGAACGGATGCGCCAGCACGAAATCGCTTCCTTGTCTTCCATCTTGTCGGCGACCAGTGCCACCAGCCCCCAGGGGAAATCCGCCTCGGACATCTGCAGCCAGGTCATCCGGTGCTCTTTCATCCAGAGGCGATACGTCAAGGCATCCGGTCGATTAGGCGGACGAATATCAGACAGAATAGGAAAGATCTGTGCGACAGCGTCCGGATAAAACTCATACTGTTCGCGTGGCTGGGTGCTTACCAGATAACCCTGCCCAGGCCGCCAGAACACACGCAGGATGTCCTTGTCGAGTTGCTCGGCCTTGCGCATCCACTCCGTGGCGCCCGCGGCGTCACCCAGGCGCCGCCGATAGGCGCTGGTCGCCTTGAAGGCGCTGGAGATCTCCGCGTTGTCCATCAGCAAGGCGACATGCAGGCTGGAGGAAATGTAGTACACCCCGGACTGCGCATCCCGCAGGGTGTCGATATGCGCGCTAGCCTTGTCGAAGCTGGCCTGCCACGCTGGCGGCATGCCTTCGGATGGCGCTTGACGGACCAGTAGTTCCATCCAGACTGCCATCAGGGCATCGTCCGCATCGGCTGGCTGGCACGCGACAAAACGCTCGGCCTTCAGGCAGTAGCGGTCGAAGCGGCCGTCAGCGTGCTGGCGCGGCAACTGCCAGGCGATCCAGCGTTTGGCCGCAGCCGACATCGCCCCCCCGGCGTCCTGTGCGGCGAGCAGCGCCTTGGCCGCGAAATAGGGATCGATCGAGTCGCCGCCAAAGTAGGTGGTAATAGCGCCATCGGGACGCTGGTACCCCTGGAGCGAGAGTTCACCCGCATCCGCTGGCGCATGCGCCAGCGTGGCGATCAACAACATGAAAGCCATCAATGTTTTCATGGTTTTTGCAGTCGTTCACGCGTCGCCAGCCGAGGCTTCTGGCACGACGCGGCCTTCCTCCAACGCAGATGCCGCGCCATAGACCACCGAGCCCGCGTGCATGTGCAACAACGGCGCGACGACGGTCGTGCGCCGGCCGGCGGCGCCAATCACACAGCGCCTGCCCACATCGATTTCCTGCTCCGAGACCAACGGCCCGGCGATGACACACTCGCGCTCCAACAAGATCGCACCGGCAGCGATTAGCGCGCCATGGATGCGTACGCCCGGTCCCAGCCAGATGCCACCGGTTGATTTCACGCTGCCCATGATGCAGGAGCCGGCACCGATCCAAAGCTCGCCGTGTACGATCAGGTCACCACGATGCACAGTGTTGGCAGAAAGCGTCAGGGCATGGGGTACCAGCCAGCGACCATCCGCATGCTCCGCGTCATCAGCATCGGGAATGGCCTCCAGGGGGGGCGCCGCCCGGGCACGGGCATCGTCAGTCGCATCGTCGATATCGGGCGGCGTCCCGGCACGCCGCTGCCCGAAGCTGACCACCGCCGCGCTCACTGACGTGAACTCACAGGCTTCTTCCAGGCGGATTGCATAGTGCGCCGACAAAGGTCCGCGCAGCCGGCAGTTCGGCTCGACGTGGATGTTGCGCGCATGGGCCCAGCGCTGCAGTTCGCTGCCATCGCGTATCACGACCTCGCCCTCGGAAAGCAGAACCTGGAGATGGTTCTCCCGGCCTGTATGAATGCCGCGTCGCCCATAGATATCGCGCGAGAAGGTGAAACCGTCAGGCAGCGTCAGCGTTCCGCCAGTCACGACAGTGCGCGTGCAGACGCCCAGATTCGTCTCCGCCCGTGCCGGAACGAAACTACCGGTGACGTGAACGACCGGCCGTAGCGCCATTGCCGTGCGCGTGAGCTTGTGCAGCCGGTCACCCGCCTCATGCCGCGCCACCAGAGCGCGAAAATTCGCTGCCACTTTCGTCACATCGAGGGTGTGTTCCCCGTCGATCATCAGCGGCCGGACGTCACGCGCCCGCCGCCATTCCAGCGCCGCCGGGACGAGCGGCAGGGCGAACACGAGCATGGTGAGCGTACCGAGCAACAGAGGCCACATAGTCAGTTCCTCGGGCGATAACGGGACGTCTTGTCCCAGCGCAGTTCCCGACGTAACAGCTGATCGAAGACGATTTGACCCAGAATCGCTCGCGACACGGCGAGCATGCTGACGAGGAAGCCGAAATAGTTCAGAGGCAACAGCCGGATGCGTTCGCGGGTGCCGTCCAGATGCACCGCGGCGGCGATCTCGAAAAACGCTGCAAAATTGCCCAAGGTGCCATAGGACATCAGCGCGAAGAGGATCAACGCCTCGCCGAATAGTGGCAAGCCGCCGGCATAGAACAACAGGATCGCCAGCAGCCAGCCAAACAGCATGATCGGCGCCATCATGTAGATGCCAAGCAGCGCCACGCCATCGATCTTCTCGAACAGGCCGTGATGCCGGCAAGCCGCCATCCTGACGCCGTGGCGGTACAGCGCTTGATTGTGGCCCTTGGTCCAGCGCCGGATTTGCCGCACGCGGACCGGCCAGGTCTCCGGCACCTCCTCATAACATTCCGACCAGTTCTGGTAGACCGTCTTCCAGTTGGCCAGCAGCAGACGATAGGTGATGTCGGTGTCTTCCGCGAGTACATCGTCATGCCAGCCACCGACAGCGCGCAATGCCCGCATCCTCACGCCGCCCACGGTGCCGCCGTACTGGGGGACCAACTGCAGGTTCATGCGGGCTTGCTGGTCGACCTGATAGCCACCCGAGCGTTCCAGATCGAGCAGGCGCGTCAGCAGGTTCACGCCCACATTCAACGGCACCACGCGGCCCATGGTGGCACCCACCTCTGGATCGAAGAAAGGGGCCACCAGCTGCTTTAGCAGCCCTACCGGCGGCAGATAGTCTGCATCGAAGACCACGACGATGTCGCTCGTCACCGCCTCGCTGGCATCCTTGAGCGCGGCAGCCTTGCCCGGCTTTCCGGCGGCGCGGTGAAACGGTGTGATGCGCCCGGGGTGCTTCGCCACCAGATCATCGATGATCTCGCGCGTGCCATCGGTGGACCGATCGTTGACCGGCATGATGACGAGCCTGTCGGCGGGATAGTCCGCATGCAGCAGGCAGGCCAGCGAACCGGCTATCACGGCCTCTTCATTGTGCGCGGCGACCATGACGGTCAACGTAGGCCACTGCGCAATATCGATGTCGAGGTACGGGTGTCGCTGAAAGCCGAAGAGCCGGTTCAGGGTGAAGAGGTAGTGTCTTACGGCGTAGAACAGCACCAAGGCAATGACCGCCATCAGCAGCACCGTCAGCGGTGGCACAATCGCCTGCGCGCGCGGCTTTTCAGCTGTTGCGGAGGCCTCGCGCGCGGGGCTTTTTGGCAGCGGGCTTGACCACGTGCGTTTGGTCGAGCCGTTCATGTCATCGTTGTCGAGCGTGTCCGGCAGCACCACTGCGACATTCAGCGCGGCGTCTGCTGACGCGGCCCGGGCGGCAGGTTGCGCAGGCGAATCGCTGACACCCTGGACGCCGCCCTCGGCAGTGCCCGGGGGGATGGATAACGTTGTGATGTAGCTGTTGGGGGCGGCTGCGAACGCCCCGGGGATGGGAACGGTGATGACCAGCATCACGCCAATCGACAAAAACAGGCGATATCCAGGGTGCATGCTCGAAGGCCCATGTAGTGCTGTTCTTCTGCAGCGCCGCGTCCCCGCTTCCATTGCGAGCGCGCGAGGACGGGCGCTTGTCCTTTACCGCTTGCTGCTGACAAAGGCCAGCGTGGTGCCTCCTAGTGCCGTCACGATCCAGTTGGTGCCATCCCAGGTCACGAGCCCGAGTCCCTGTGTCACAACCGGCTGGTTGTAAGCCGACTTTGGCAGTACCCATGCCATGTCGGTCAGGTCGCTGGGGTGGGTAGCCTGAAAGGTCCAGGAATTCCCGCCGTCAGTCGCCTGCCAGCTGACTTGCTGGCGCCGTTGGCCGAACTTCGCCAGCGTGTCCATCGTGAACCAGTTGAACTGCCCGCTCGCCTTGACAGTCGCCGCCTTGTTGAAAAGGCTGTTGAGCACCGACTGGTAGTCGACGGCTCCCAGCGGATGCATGTAGATCAGCCGGCTGGTGCGGTTCTTCGCCACAAAATCGATAAGCTGCTTGTACCAGGCCGTAATGCTGGCAGCCGGAACGTTGAACTCTTCGAACTCCTCGAAGGTCGCGTACTGCCCGAACGGCATGACAGGGAACGCGCGGATCGTTTCGTTGGTCAGGGCGCCGTTGCGGTAGCTCCGGGTTGGCGCCATACCGGTGTGCCCCAGGAAGTAATAGGCGCTGTTGCCGTTGGCTTCGAGCCAGTTGACCGACCATTGCGGCGTGTTGCCCTCCGGCGCCGCGTATTCGACTGCCGGGCGACCCGTCACGCCCTCCACGCTTTGCTTGTTCAGCACAAGGTACTGCTCAAAGGTCGATTGATTCGTCTCGCTGGCGTTCGCGCCCCAAAAATCGTGAATCCATCCGCCGTGGCTACCGATGTTGTGGCCCTGGCTCAGCAGGTATGCCACCAGTTGTTGGGCGGTGGTGTTCTGCGACAGGTTGATGCCCTTGCCGTCTCCCACATTGATCTGGTCTGGCCCGGCCGTGATGGACATCGAGAAGGTTCCCCTCTGGAAGATGCCCCAGCCCTTGAGCTGGTTTGCCGGCGCAATCTGGTCACCGGCACAGAAGTGCCAGTTCAGTACCAATCCGCCCAGCGCCTTGGGTTGCGCGGACAGTCGCGGCATCTTCATCATGTTGGTGCCGAAGTAGCGCAGCATTCCGTGCATCAACATGCCGTCGGTTTGGCCCTTCAAGTAAGACAGCGGCATGTTCACGAACAACACGCGCCCGTTTCCGAAATTGCGCAGCCCCGCGACGAGCCCGAAATTGGGGGACGTCAGCAGAGCGGACCCACTGTAGGTGCCTTGGGTCACGAAGCTCGGGTAAATCAGGAAGCCGTAGACGTAGCCAGAGATACCTTCCACGGGATTGGTGGCGGTGGCGTCCCATACCATCGACTTGCCGGGTGGCACTTGCAAGGTCCTGAGGGTAGTGCCCAGGCCCGTGACCGGTCCTACGCCGATCATATTGCCGAGCAGCTGGTCATAGAGCACGTAGTCGACGCCAGCCAGGTTGCTCAGACGGCTTTTCTGCGGTGCATAGAATCCTGTGGTGGTCAGCGCGCCGAAGTCGTAGACGAGCATCAGCTGTCCGCCCTGATTTGCGTACGTCTCGAGCGACGAGATCAGCGCATCGCTCGCGTTCGCGTGTACCTGGTCCGGCAGGATGACGCCGGAGAACTGCGCCGGCGTCGTGCCCTGCTGGAACTGGCTGTCATTGATGACCGTGATCTTCAGGCCTTCTTCCTGGGCGGCATCGAGCCACGAGGAGACGCGCGCGTCCGGCAGCGCAAAGCCATCTGGCACCAGCAGCGCAATCTGATTGGTGGCCGCATGCGTGATTGCCGGCACGAGCACGCCGAGGGCAAGCAGCGCCATGACTGCCTGCAGCACCAGGCGGCCGCATCTCAGCATGAATGAGTGAGAGTTGTTAAGCACGATCTTCTCCCAGCGCGATGTCAATGTGCCTCGCCTTGGCGGAGATGCGAAAAGCGCCAGCCCGCCGCCAGGCATGATGCAGAATGTTCGGTGCCGGATCGCACCTCAATCCGGCTCCGCTTCGGGAGCCGGCGCCAGTGTGTAGGTGCCTGCCTTCACCTTTGGCCCGGCCTTGAGCTTTTTGGGCATTTTCGCCTTGATCTTGTCCTTCTTTTCCTTGTTCGTGCCAACGGCATCGGCTTCATAGACAAAGTCGGTCTGTACGCTATGGTCATACCCCTTCAATCCGCCGGGGTCCGCCGGACTTGCCGGCAGATATAGCGGCGGCTGTGCCGCCACCGCGGCGGCCTCTTCAGTCAGTGCGGCGTGGGCGGGCATCGAGACCGGGGAACTGGCAAATAGCACTGCTGTCCCCCACGCAACAAACCGGGTCATGCGTGAGCGCTTCATGGAATGGCTCCTTCTGGCGCGGGCCGTTGGCCCCTGGACGACTCATTGGCCAATGTGGTCGATGTCGCCGATGTGATCGATGTCATGGATGTCGCCGCGTACATGGCCGGCGCGCGGCCATTCAGGCCGCCAAGGGCTGCGTGGCCCGGGGCGTTGCCACAGTGCCGGTCGGGGCCCTGGAGCGGCGCCTGTAACGCAACGACGATGCGCTCGCTGGCGCGGCCATCACCGAATGGGTTATGGGCGCGTGCCATGCGCGCATATTCCTCGGTATCGTTAAGCAATTGCTCCGTAACGGTGATCAGGCGTTCCGGATCCGTGCCCACCAGCCGCGCTGTGCCGGCGGCTACCGCTTCAGGCCGTTCCGTGGAATCACGCGTCACGAGCACCGGCTTGCCCAGCGCGGGGGCCTCCTCCTGAATGCCGCCCGAGTCAGTGATGATCAGATGCGCGGAAGACATCAGGAAGACAAACGGCAGGTATTCCTGGGGCTCGATCAGGTGGATGTTCGGGTGCCCGCTAAGGATTGCCTTGACAGGCGCCTGCACGCGCGGGTTCAGATGCACCGGATAAACGATCTGGATATCGGGATTGCGATCGGCGAGCGTGCGCAGTGCGACGAACAGGCGCTCGAACGGCGTACCGAAGTTCTCGCGCCGATGGCCGGTGACCAGGATCAGCCGCCGCGATTTATCCAGGAAGCCATATTGCGCGGCCAGCCGGTTGCGCATAGCGGCATCGCTATCGAGGCGTTTCTTGATTTGCAGCAGGGCGTCAATGCCCGTGTTGCCGGTGAGGCTGATCCGATCGCGATCGACGCCTTCGCGCAGCAGCGTTTCCTGCGCCTGCAGCGTGGGTGCGAACAGCCAACAGGCCATCACATCGGTCACGCGCCGATTCATTTCTTCAGGCCACGGCGCGCTGAGATTGCCGGTGCGCAGGCCCGCTTCGACGTGTCCCACCGCGACATTGCGATAGAACGCCGCCAGGGTGGCGGCAAGCGTGGTGGTGGTGTCACCATGCACGAGCATCGCGTCAGGGACAAAGCGGTCCAATACCGCATGCACGCCCGTCAGCACACGCGTCGTGATGTCGGACAGAGTCTGGCCCTGGCTAATGATGTTCAGGTCGAAGTCCGGAACGATCTCGAAAAGTCGCAATACCTGGTCGAGCATCTGGCGATGTTGGCCTGTGACGCACACGCGCAAGTCGATGTTCGCCGCCTCCCGCAGCCGATGAATTAATGGCGCCATCTTGATGGCTTCCGGCCTCGTGCCGAAAACGGCGAGCACTTTCTGAGCCATGCCGGTCTCTCCTGAGTGCAAAGCGGGCGTTCCCATTGGGGAGGCGGGACGCCCCTACGACGACTTGCTTTTAGGACCGTCTGCGACCGCTTTCCACGCTGCATGTCGCTTTTCTTCTCGCCCGGTTCGGCTTTTGGCGGCGGTAGCGATTTGGAATAAAAGACAGAGCGATGGTTATGCCAGCCACCGAGGATCGCAGAGATTATTTGGGATTCCAGCAAACCACCCCGCCACACGACGTATGCCGTTGCCTTGAATGGTTGCAACTTTGAAACAGCGGCGAATGGGGTCCACAGACGATTCTCGAAAACTGACAAATGCCACACGGCCAACTTGCACTTTTCCTCGTTAATGTGCTCGGTAGGGCATCCACATGTGACAGGGGCGTGACAATAAAGACTGTATGTCGGTTATGCGTCACATCGATCTGGATATGTACCGAAGAAGCTGGCCACTTCCCGCAAATATGTCTGGCCGATAGCACCCGTTGCACAATCTACGTGAGGCGCCCGCAATTGAGTTTGGCGCGCGTATCCACAAATTGATACTGCAGCTTCACTAGTGTCGCTGACGAGGCAGTTATTTTTACCGTCAGCCGTTATTTTGGATGAGGTTCTCAACCATGTGGTTGAGACGGAACCAGCGGCGCAAATATGTTTCAATATTGATATCGGAATCTATTGCATCCTAATATTCCAAGAGTCTTTCCGTGGCTCCCTATAAATATTGAAAACGATATCGATTTTCAATAATCATCAACTTTGGTCGCGTATCACTTCGATAAATATGCGATGAATGACAATATGCGGCTCAGTGGTTCACTTTTTCGGCAAGCGCGAGCCCGGTATAACGCCATGCCGAAATTAATCTCTAGTTAAGGTATTCCCATCCCTGGGTAGGGGCGACACGATCTCCTACGCTGAAGAGAATGGTGACCCGATGCGCCGCGTACCCGCGGCGGATCGCCGTATTCAGACTGTCACCCAACTATTCAGGAGACCACCATGGCCGCTGACATTCATGTCGTGCCCACACAGGCGGATGGCTGGGCAGTCGAAGTCGAAGGTTCGGCTGGCCCGGCGGAGCTTTTTGAAACCCAGGAGGAAGCCATCAAGGTCGGCACTGAGCGTGCAAGGCGGGACAAGGTCGAGCTGCTGATACACGGCCGCGACGGCCAGATCCGTGAGCGAAATTCCTTCGGCCACGATCCGCGCAACATCAAAGGCTAAGCGCCATGCTGCGCGCGGCGCCCGCGCCGACGCACGTTCAGCATTCCCCGATGCTACTGATCGAGTGCTCGCATTCGGCCGGACACCGCCGTCAAACAGTGGCATCTGCCGCAGGAACGGCAGGCGGGACGCCACCGGCGAGGTGTTTTGTCTAGCGCAAGTTTCGTGCGCAAGTCACCAGCAAGGTCTGCAACAGGGCGACGTTTTCCGCGTCGATACCTTCCAGCATCTCGGCTTCCAGCTTCTTCACTGAATCGTCGCAGCGGACCAGGAGCTTTTGTGCGCTTGCCGTGAGGCTCAAGTTCACGATACGTCCATGCGCGGGATCGGGCTCGCGCACCACCCACCCTTTTGCCTCCATCGTTTTCACGATCTCGTTGGCGGACTGCGGCGACATAAACGATCGCTCAGCCAGCTGCGCATTCGAAAGGCTGCCTCTCGCCTGTAGCACGGACATGGCAGTGAATAGCGGAAGCGTGATGCCGTGCGGTGCCAACGCTTCGGTGAGACGGCGTTTGACGATGCGGTCCGTGCGCCCGATCAGATAAGGCAACCGCGTGGGCGCCAATGGCGGTGCCGCTGCAGGCTCACGAGTTTGCGCCGATGCCGCAGCGGCTTGTCTCGCCGACCTGGTTTTCGTTATCTCTTTTGTCTTGGTAGCCATCGTCCTGCCGGGGGTCTTGGCAAAGTGAATGTTGCTTGTTAGGGGTTTACGCGCACCAATGATAATCTACTTGCTATATCAGGCTACCTGAAATTATATTGATTGCACGATTTCCGTAGGGCTGGCGCAGCATGAACAGGGAGGGATGGAAGCCGAACGCAGGCGATTAGCCGGACCGGCCGCCGGGTCGCGTGATCGCGCGGTCCTGGGCGCACCGGCCGTACGCACGGCGCTTGCTCATCTCCTTGCAGCAGTGGAAGCACTTTACAGCGACGACGGCCAAGCCGTCGTTGCCAGCACCTGGCCCCTGGGCCATGACATAAAACTAAACGGGAGACACCATGCCTCAACCACTTACCGGTGCCGCCTTGCTGGCCACCGCGATCGCGCTCGTCCCTTTGGCGGGATGCGGTGGCAGCGACGACGCCGGCACCCACACTGCATCGACGCCACCCGCCGCTTCGACTCCGGCACCGGTATCGGGATTACCGGTGCTCGGCCCGGCGGTGGGCATGACGTTGTCCGCCACGTGTGAAAGCCTTGCCAGCAAGCTGGCATTCCAGGACACGTCCATTACAGCGGTCACGACAGTTGCCGCAGGCGCGATCAAGACAGGGGCCACTGGCGTGGCAGAGCATTGCCTGATTGTGGGCAATATGAAGGCACGCACGAGTCCTGTCGATGGTAAGGCCTACGCCATGGGCTTCGAAATGCGTCTGCCCAAAGTCTGGAACGGCAGGTTCTACTACCAGGCCAACGGTGGCCTGGATGGCAGCGTCAACCAGGCGCAAGGTGCACTGGGCGGCGGGCCCCAGACCGGCGCGCTTGCGATGGGCTTTGCCGTCATCAGCTCCGATGCCGGGCACAACGGTAGCCAGAATCCCCTGTTTGGGATCGATCCACAAGCCCGGCTGGACTATGGCTATAACACCGTCGCAACACTGACACCGATGGCCAAGGCGTTGATCTCACAGTCCTACGGCAAGGGTCCAGATCGCAGCTACTTTGGCGGATGCTCCAATGGCGGACGCCATGCGATGGTCGCCGCGGCACGCATGGCCAAGGAGTACGACGGCATCGTGGCGGGCGACCCCGGCTTCCATCTGCCGAAGGCCGCCATTGGCGAGGTCTACGGCGCGCAGCAATTGGCGACGGTTTCCACGACGGGCACCGATGGTCTACCCGATATCACCACGGCGCTGTCGGCCGCGGAGCGCGCTTTGATCTCCAGTCGCGTACTGGCGAAGTGCGATGCGCTGGACGGCGCGACAGACGGTATGGTGCAGAACCTCAAGGCATGCCAGTCGCAGTTCAGCCTGAGCAACGACGTGCCGACCTGCGCGGGTACGACCCGTGATGGAACCTGCCTGACCGCTTCGCAGAAGACGGCACTGAGCAACTTGTTCGCCGGCGCACGCAACAGCGCGGGCCAGGCGCTGTACGCCAGCTTCCCGTTTGATGCGGGTATCGGCAGCGCAGGCTGGGCCCAGTGGAAGCAAAGCGCATCGGTCTCGCTCGACCCAGCGGCCTTGGCGTTCGTTTTCACGACGCCGCCGCAGCCAGCGTCGACCGCCAGCGCGCTCAAGGCGTTTGCGCTGAACTTCAGCATGGACACCGACGCGCCGAAGATCTTTGCCAGCGACGGTACGTACACGGAATCGGCCTGGTCATTCATGACGCCACCCGATGAGACCAACTTGTCAGTGCTGAAGAATCGCGGCGCTAAGCTGATCGTGTACCACGGCACCAGCGACCCGGTGTTTTCTTCGAATGACACCACTGACTGGTATGAGCGGCTGATGGCAGCCAACAGCGGTGACGCGGGCGATTTCGCACGCTATTTCCCAATTGCCGGCATGAACCACTGCTCCGGCGGTCCCACTGCCGATCAGTTTGACATCCTGACGCCGCTTGTGACCTGGGTCGAGCAAGGCAAGGCACCGGAGAGTGTCATTGCCACGGCGCGTGGCAGTTCGAACGCAGCACCTAACAGCGACGTTCCGGCAGCTTGGACCACAGGCACCGTTGACCGGACTCGCCCGCTCTGCCCGTATCCGAAGACGGCCCGATACAACGGCACGGGCGACATCAACGACGCAGCCAGCTTCCGCTGCAGCTGACGGCAACGGCCGCAGTGGTACACGCTCGGCCTCCGGGCTGAGCGTGTACCACGGCGCCATCTGCCTGTTTCGCGAGTGCCGGTCGAATCCGTCGCGGATATACGCCATTCGCGCATAACAATGTGCGAGTTTGTTCGTTCCTGGGATGAGCGGTAGCCCCTAGAGTCGGTAGCTTGTTCCCATCCGACTCATGACCCATTGGGCCTTCGCCATGACCGCATCCGAGTTACTTCACGCTGCCGCCTCAGGAACCGACATCGCCAGCCGCCGCCACCGGGCGGTGGCCCAGTTTATCGCCGAGACGCGCCAATTGCTCGGCAATGCCGACGTGACTGACAAGTCCTTGCTGGAGCCGGTGGCGAAGGCGCTGGAAGCGCTGGGCCAGCAGCGGGAGTTATTTCCTGACGCCCACTTTCCGGTGTCGGCCACGAACCCCGCGCAGGTATACAGGCTGGCCGAGGATCTCGACGGCCGGTTTGCGCTGTATGTCTCGGCCGGCCTCCCAGGCAAGGCACAGCCGCCGCACGACCACACCACGTGGGCGATCATTGCCGGTATCACCGGCCGGGAGCGCAACAACTTCTATGTGCGGCAGGCGACGGACGACCCGGCGCGCGACAAGCTGGTCGACATCGGGGAATCCGATGTCGTGGCGGGCTCCTCGGTCACGCTGTTGCCCGACGATGTGCATACCATCGAGCTCCTTGGTGAGGAGAACGGGCTGCATTTGCATTTTTATGGCCTCGCACTGGATCGGCTTGCGGGCCGCGTGGTGTTCGAGAGCAAGGCAGGTGGCAGCTATCGCCACTTCGGGCCGCCGCGCCGGCTGGCGGCGCCGGTAACGGACGTCGCCACGCTGAAGGCTGCGCTGGCGGATGGAGAGGAAATCGCGCTGCTCGACGTGCGCGAGACAGGCGTCCATGCGAAAGGCCATCCGTTGCTGGCGGCTTCCGCGCCACTGTGGCGGCTGGAACTGCTGATCCATCGGCTGGTCCCGAGGCCCGATACGCGCATCGTCCTGCTCGACAGCGGCGACGATGCCGATGCGCTGGCGCACCAGGCCGCGGCAAAGCTGGTGCGGCTTGGCTGGGGCAATGTGTCGGTGCTGCAGGGCGGCGTGGCGGCCTGGGTGGCGTCCGGCAACGAACTGTTCACCGGCAGTAACGTACCGAGCAAGGCCTTTGGCGAGATCATCGAACACGAGAAACACACACCGTGGATCGATGCCGACGAACTGCATCGCCGTATTGAAAAGGGCGAAGACATTGTCGTGGTGGATAGCCGCACCCCGGAAGAGTTCGCAGATTTCAGCCTGCCGTTCGCGCACAGCTTGCCGGGCGCCGAACTGGTCTACCGGATTGGCGAACTGGCGCCGAACCCTGGCACGCTGGTGGTGGTCAATTGCGCAGGCCGCACCCGCAGCATCGTGGGCGCGCAGACGCTGATCGATGCGGGCATTCCCAACCCGGTGGCGTCGCTGAAGGACGGCACCATGGCCTGGCTGCTGTCAGGCCGGACGCTGGCGCACGGGCGCGTGACACCGCTGCCGGAACCGTCGGCTGCCACGCTCGATGTGGTACGAAACCGCGCGGAGAATGTGGCAGCGCAGGCGGGGGTGCGCCGGATCGATGCCGCTGGCCTGCAGCAATTGGAGGCTGCATCGCCGACGCATACCCTCTACCGTTTCGATGTGCGCACGCGCAGCGAGTATGAATCGGGCCATCTGCCCGGCTGGCGCTGGGCGCCCGGCGGCCAACTGGTACAGGCCACCGACGAGTATCTGGCCACGCGTCGTGCCCGCATCGTGCTGGCGGACTTCGACGGCGTGCGCGCGCTGACGACGGCCGCCTGGCTGGCGCAGCTTGGCGGGCATGAGGTGTTCGTCTACGCACCGTCCGCCGATGCGGCGCTCGTGACCGGCCCGGAGCCCGTCCGTGTGCTGGCATCGCGTCCGTCCGCTGCGTCGGTGTCATCACAGCAGGCAGCACAGCAGCTGGGCTCCGGCACGGCAAGGCTGTTCGACGTGGAGCGAAGGTCAGCCTACGAGAAGCGTCACGCGGCGGGAGCCTACTTCGCCGTCCCTGACCGGCTGGAAGGGCTGATCGCCGATATTCCGGCCCAGCACGCCATTCTGATCATCTCTTCCGATGGCGTGCTCGCACGCGTGGTGGCTTCGGAATTGGCCGCGCGTACGGGCCGCGATGTCCGCTACGTGACTGGCGGCACGCAGGCCTGGGCGGCTGCGGGTCTACCGGTGGGCACGGGTGCCGAGCGGGTGCTGACCGATGACGACGATTACTGGTTCAGCCCGTATCAGCATGCCGACGTGGGCCAGCGCAATGCCGGCTTTCAGGCGTATCTCGACTGGGAGGTCAACCTGGTGGAGCAGCTCGGGCGCGAGGGCGATATCGGCTTCCGGTTGATCGGGGCCGCCGGGGCGGCAGGCTGAGCGGAACGGTCGCGACAACCGGTACGACAGGGGGCGTCACGGCCCCCTGTTTCGTTCAGCCGTGCCAGACGGCATGTGCGTACAAGTCCGGCCCGAAATCAGGCGACACCTCGGCAAGCGCGCGGGCCTGGTGCAATGCAAGGTCGGCGGTGAACAGATCCTGGCTCACGCGCGATACGATCCGCGGGATATCACGCCGCATGCTCGGGATATCGCCCAACGGAACGCCCGTGCTGGCATAGCCGGCCGGATTGAACACGTGGATTGCCCCGAGCCATGGCGCGGCACCGCGGTGCTTTTCGGTGTATTCAAGGCCGGAGCCCAGATAGGGCGAAGCGCCAAGCGCGTCATCGCGCTCGCCGGGCAGCGGCTCGTACCGGTCGCGCCAGCGAGCCATCCATGGGGCGATGCTGGCCAGTTCGGCGCGGTCGGCAGGGTCGGTGGTGTATCCCGTGCCGGCGATCACGAAGTCAAACACGAATGTCCGGTCTGCCACATGGGCTTCGACGCTGCCGTCGCGCAGCGTGGCAGCCTGCCACGGCGAGGATAGGTGCAGATGGAAGTTCGCATGGGCGGTGGCGCGCTTCACGGCATCTGCCGGAGGCGTCGAGCCCGCGCGGCGGTAGCGTACCGCGTGCTGCCAACGCTGCGCATCGGACAGGCTGGCGTAGTTCTCGAAAAAGCCGGGGTACATGCGCGGCTTGGCCACGGCCCGGGCCGCAATGTGATCGCGCCGGGAGAACAGCCGTACCGCCTGCGCGCCAGCTTCCAGCGCCACTGCCGCCGCGTCGAAGGCCGAGGCGGCCGCACCGATCACCGCCACGGTCTTGCCGCGTAACGCCGCAAAGTCGATGGCATCGGCCGTATGCGCGGCGAGCCCCGCCTGTACCGCCGCCTGCAGGTAGCCGGGCACGGATGGCGCACCGTTGCCGGCTACGCCGTTGGCCAGGACAAGCTTGCGCGTCGTCTCGACGTGCCTCGCACCGCCGACTTCCAGCGTCAGCCGCAGCGCCTGTACGCCGGCGTCCTCGAACGGTGCGATATCGACGAGGCGCGTGCCGTGGCGAACCTCGATATCGAGGAAGTCGCGGAACCAGTCGAGATAGGCAGCCCAGTCGGCGCGCGCAATGCGGTCTAGTGCCGCGAAGGCCTCGCGGCCGTGGCGGGCCTCGAACCATTGCTGGAAGCCCAGCGCGGTGATGCCGAGTTCCGGTCCTACCAGCGATTTCAGCGTGCGCAGCTTGTGCATGCGTGCGCGGGTAAGCCAGACGCCGGTGCCGGAAGCGTCTGCCGCAGCGTCGATCACGGAAACCCGGCCGATGCCCGCCCGCCGCAGTGCATGGGCGATGGCAGTGCCGCCCTGGCCGCCCCCGACGACCACGACGTTATGGTCGATGCCGTCGCGTTGGGGCACCCAGTTGTCGGGAGCCGGGCCCAGTAGCCGCAGCGTGTCCCGCGCGAATTGGTCGATGTCGCTCATGTCAATCCTAGGCAATGGTCCGTTGGAAGGCTTGGTGCAGATCCGCGATCAGGTCGCGTGGGTCCTCCAGGCCGACATGCAGGCGGATGACCGGCGCGTCGTCCCCATGTTCCTGCCAGCTACGGGACGCATTGAGCCGTTCGGGGGGCGCCACCAGCGCCAGGCTCTCGTAGCCGCCCCACGAGGCGCCGATCGAAAATAGCCGCAGGGTGTTGACCAGCCGGCCGGCTGCGGTGTGGTCGCGGGTGCGCAGGGCAAATGACACCAGCCCGCTGGCACCCGTGAAATCGCGCTTCCACAGCGTGTGACCGGGGTCGTCGGGCAGCGCGGGATAGAAGGTGCGGGACACCAGCGGCTGCTGCTGCAGCCATTGCGCCACCTCCGTCGCGTTGCGCTGGTGCTGCGCCAGCCGTACGGGCAGCGTGCGGAGCCCGCGCAGCGCCAGATAGGCGTCGTCGGCACCGACGGTGAGGCCCAGCGCCTCGTGTGCGGTCGCGATGCGCTCCGCCAGCGCCGGGCTGTCCACCACGACGGCGCCCTGCATGACGTCGGAATGGCCTGCGATGTACTTGGTCGCCGCCTGGATCGAAAGATTGGCGCCGAGGCGCAAAGGCTGCAGGAACCAGCCGCCGCTCCATGTGTTGTCGATGGCGACCGGCACGCCTTTGGCGCGTGCAATGGCCGTCAGCGCGGGCAAGTCGAGAACATCGAACAGCAGGGAGCCCGGCGACTCCAGATACACGAGCCGTGTGGTGGAGCGAATCAGCGCATCGAGGTCGTCATGTGCGGGCGAGAAATACTGGATTTCCACGCCAAGCCGCTGCAACAGCGTCTGGTCGACCCGGCGAAGCGGCGCATAGACCGTGTCGGAAACCAGCGCGTGGTCGCCGGGGCCGAGCAGCGCCAGCAGCACCAGTGTGATGGCCGACAGCCCGGAGGGCGCCAGAAAGGCACGATGCCCGCCTTCCAGGGTGCATAACGCGTCTTCCAGCGCCTCATGGGTGTCGAGGCCGTGACGCCCATACGTGGCAATCCGCTCGCCATGCGAGCGGCGGTGATGGCGGTCGGCCAGCGTCTCGACGTTCTCGAAACGGACGGTGCTGGTGCGCACCACGGGAACGTTGACGGGGCCGGCGCCATCGTGCAGTCGTGGCGCGCCGGCATGCAGCAGCCGTGTGTGGATGCCGTCCGTGGGATTCTCGCTCATGGAATGGTCCTGGTCAGCCTTGGGTGGGTGCGGGTGCCGGTGCGAACGCGGCGTTGAATTCGGCGGGCAGGCGCGGAATGGCGCCCAGCGCCCGGCGCAGGAAGGCGCGCGTGCGCTCGTGGCTGGGGTTGCCGAAGATCTGCTCGGGCGGCCCATGCTCGACGATTCGGCCGGCTTCGGTGAAGTAGATGTGATCGCTGATCTCGGCGGCAAAGCGCATCTCGTGGGTCACCAGCACGCAGGTCATGCCGTCTTCCACGAGTTCGCGGATCACGGTCAGCACTTCGCCGACGGTTTCGGGATCGAGCGCCGACGTCACCTCGTCGAACAGGATCAGCTCGGGCCGCATCGCCAGGGCCCGGGCAATCGCCACGCGTTGCTGCTGACCGCCCGACAGTTCGCCCGGATACGCGTGCGCCTTGTCGGCCAGCCGCACTTTGCCCAGCAGCGCATGCGCTTCCTGCTCGGCCTCACGCCGGCTGCGGCCGATTACCCGGGTGGGGGCGATCACCAGGTTCTCCAGTACGGTCAGGTGCGGAAACAGGTTGTACTGCTGGAAGACAAAGCCCACGCGCTTGCGCAGGGCAATCAGTTCGTCTTCGGTGCGTAGCGCTTCCACGGCGGTGTCGCCAACGCGGATCTGCCCCTGTTGCGGTCGGAGCAGCCCGGTGATGCAGCGCAGGATCGTGCTCTTGCCAGAACCGGATGGCCCGATGATGGTCACGGCCTCGCCGCGCCGCACCTCGACATCGATACCCTTGAGCACGGTGTTGTCGCCGAAGGTCAGGTGCACGTCGTGCAGTGCGACGAGCGGTCTGGCGGGCGAGTCGACGGACGCCTGCGGCTGGTGGTTGCGCAGAAAGGAATCAGTGGCGGTCATGACGACGCTCCAGCGCACGCGTGGCGCGCGCGATCGGATAGCAATAGGCAAAGAACAGGGCCAGCAGCGTGAAATAGACCAGCACCGTGAAGTCGGTGCGGGCCACGGTATTGCTGGCCACCTGGGCGGTATCGACCACGTCGTGCACGCCAACCAGCGAGGCCAGCGACGTGCTCATGGTGATGCTGGCGTAAAGGTTCATCCACGGCGGCAACATGCGCCGCACACACTGCGGGAGCACGATCAGCCGGAAAATCTGGCTGCGCCGGAACGCCAGCGACTGGGCAGCTTCCCATTGCGCGCTTGGAATCGACTGGATCGCGCCCCGGAATATCTCTGCCACGTTGGCGCTGGCTGGCAGGGCAAGCCCCAGTACGACCTTGATCCAGTCGGGAAACGGCACCGTCCACTGGCCAATGTGAAGCTCGAACGGAAACACATAGGTGGTGAAGTACACCAGCACCAGGATCGGGGCGTTGCGGAACGCCTGCACCCATAGTCGTGCCAGGTGGCGTATCCCGCGATGGGTGGACAGGGACAGCGCGCCGATCACCAGGCCGGCGAATGTGCCAAGCGCCATCGCCAGGACGCTGATTTCGATGTTTGCCCACATGCCACGCAGCAGCGCCGGCGACCACGTCCACAGGTTGCGGAACGCGGCCGGCGTGCTGCCTGTGGCGTTCCAGAAGCCGACGACGGCCAGCACGCACAACGCAGCCAGCACCCAGGGGCTGGCAAGGACATGCCTGACGGAGGGCGGCGCGGCGCGCGAGGGCAGGGCAAGCGGGTTACTGGCCATAGCCGGGCATCCTCAAACGCAGTTCCAGCCAGCGGCCCGTGCGGCTGACCAGCCAGGTCAGCGCGCCGAAAAACGCCAGGATCAACAAGAGCAATTCCAGCACGTTGTCGCGCTGGGTCCAGATCATGATCGATTCATACGTGACATCGCCCACGGCGATGGCCGACGCGACGGCCGTCATCTTGACAAGATCGACGAGGTTGTTGACCAGCGCCGGCAGCGCGAAACGGACGGCCAGCGGCAGTTCCACCTGCAGCAGCAGTTGCCGCCGCGAGAATCCCAGCGAGCGTGCGGCCTCCAGCGTGACGCGCGGGACGGCCTCGATGCCGGCGCGCAGGGCCTCGGCATGAAACACCGCCTTGTGCAGCGACACGACGGCCACCACCCAGAAGAATGGCGTCAGCGGGTTGCTGCTGCCCAGGCTGCTCAGATGCTGGGTGATCAGCATGTTCAGCACGAGAAAGCCGCAATAGAGCTGCACCAGCGTGGGCGTGTTGCGGGTCAGCTCGACGAATGCGCGTGCTGGCGTAGCCAGCGCCTTGTTGCCGGAGGTGAGCATGGCCGCCAGCGCGGCGCCGGCCAGCAGGCTGCAAGTAATCGTCAGCACGCACAGTTGCAGCGTGACGACCAGTCCATGCAGGAACGCAGTGCGCTCGGTAGTGTCCAGAACGAAGGCGTAGTTCAGGCCCAGCGGCTTCAGCGCGGCGATTCCGGAAACGATCCAGGCGTCGATCATGGGTGCGCCTCCGCCGACGCGGGGCTGAGTGTGGCGACGGCCTGCGCAATGCGCTGCAACGCCGCTTCAAGCACGTTGTCCGCAGCGGCGAACGACAGGCGGAAGTACGGTGACAGCCCGTAGGCGGCGCCTTCCACCACCGCAACGCCCGCGCTGTCCAGCAGCCAGTCCACCACATCGCTGTCGGTTGCCAGCACCTGGCCGTCGGGCCGTACCAGTCCGATCAGTCCGCCGCAGTGGATGTAGGCGAAGAAGGACCCGTCGGGCGGTAGCAGGCGCAGCCCGGGAACGCGGTTGATCGCCGCGACGGTCAACGTGGCCCGGCGCGCATAGGCGTCGCGGGCCTGATCGACGAAAGCCCGGTCGTTGGCCAGCAGCGCCGCTGCGGCGGCGGCCTGCCCGATCGAATTGGCACCTGACGAGACCTGCGACTGGATTGCTGTCATCGCCTGCACCAGTTCGGCCGGTGCGATGCCCCAGCCGATGCGCCAGCCGGTCATTGCATAGGTCTTCGATGCGCCGTTGAGGATCAGCGATCTGCCGCGCAGGTCCGGTGCCAGCGCCAGCCAGTGCCGCGCCGGCGGGACGAAGCGGATCAGGTCGTAGATCTCGTCGAGCAGGACCAGTACCTGCGGATGCGCGCGCAGTACCTTGGCCAGCGACAGCAGTTCGTCCTGCGTGTACACCGCGCCGGTGGGATTGGACGGCGAGTTCAGGATGACCCAGCGCGTACGCGGCGTGATCGCGGACGCCAGTGCGCCGGCCGTCAGTTTGAAACCGCTCTGCTGGTCGCACGGCACGATGACGGGACTGCCGTCGTTGACGCGCACGATGTCCGGAAACGAAGACCAGTAGGGTGCGGGCACAATGACTTCGTCGCCGGCATCGAGCGTGGCCGCGAATGCGTTGAAGATCACCTGCTTGCCGCCGCTGCCGATAAACACTTCGGCCGGCGCGACGCCGATGGCATGGTCCGCGTTGAAGCGTTCGGCTACCGCGCGACGCAGCACTTCGGTGCCCGGCGTCGGTGTATAGCGTGTTTCCCCGCGCGCCATGGCCGCGATGGCCGCCTCCTGGATGGCAGGCGGCGTGTCGAATTCGGGTTCGCCGGCGGTGAGCGTCAGCACGTCACGACCTTGGCGGATCAGCGCGGCGGCACGCTGCCCGGCGGCGGCAATCGGCGACAAGCGCACGCGGCGGGCACGCTGGGACAGCGTGATGGATGGTGTGGTCATGGCTTCCGGCTCTCCGTGAAGACGGCGAAGTCCTGTGGTGCCACGTCGAACTTGCCCTGTTTGGCGCGATCGCGTGCGGGCCGGATGTAGGCCCCGTCCGGCACGCCGAACTTGCTGGCCTGGCTGAGCAGGAAGCCCGTGCGATGCCAGTCGCGGATCGCCGTGTCGACGAATGCCACCGTGTCCTGCTCGCCGCGACGCGTCCATACGACGGTTGGCGACGGGATCAACTGGTCGTCGGTGGCCAGCGTGAACGCGGTCCATTCAGCCTTGTTCGGTCCGTTCAGCGTCTGGTACAGCGCCGGCTGGATATGCACCGATGCCGCGCACGTGCCGCCCTTGAGCGCCAGCAACGATTCCGGGATGCCACGCAGGCCCTTGACGATGGCGCCGTACCGCTCGGCCAGCGGCTTGGCGAAGTTGCTGCCCTGGGAGACGCAGGCCACCTTGCCGCGCAGGTCTTCCCAGCGTTGGATGCCGCTTTGCCTGGACACCATGGCAGCGCCGCCGACCAGGTCGTAAGGCGTCGGGGCGAAGCTCAGGATCTCGCTGCGCTCCTGCGTCCATTGAATGTTTGCCACCAGCAGGTCGACCTTGCCCGCCTGCAGGAACTGCACACGCGTGGAAGCCGTCACCGGCACGGTTTCCAGTTGCACGCCAAGGCGGCGCGCCAGGTCGGCCGCCAGTTCCGTCTGGTAGCCGCCAGTCTTTCCGGTAGCGGTATCGAGGATGCCGAACGGCGGGCTGGGGCCGTCGATGCCAACCGACAGCTTGCCGCGCTGGCGAATCTTGTCGAGCGTGGCGTCGGCCCAGGCCGTATGGGCCGTGGCGAACCCGGCCAGCAGCAGGGCGGCCGATACGAGGTACTTGTTCATCGCGCGCCGGCCCTCAGCCCTTGAATTTTGCCTGCAGTTCGGGCAGCACCGGCTGTGGCGGCGTGATGCCCAGCCGCTTTTCGGTGCCGATCAACCAGCCGGTGCGGTGCCATTCCTGCACCACCTTGTCCACGGCGGCCACCGTATCCGTTTCACCCTTGCGGGCCCAGACCACCGACGGCGCTGGCAGGATCTCGGTTGTGATCGGAGCGGCATAGGTGGCCCACTCGGCATTGGAGCGCAGCAGCGGATGGATCAACGTGGCGTCATGCACGGCCGCCACGCATTGGCCGCCGCGCAATGCCAGCAGGGATTCGGATGCCGTCTTGAAGCCACGCACCTGCGCGCCATACTGCTCCTGCAGAGGCTTCACGAAGCTGCTGCCCTGCGACGCGCATACGGTCTTGCCGCGCAGGTCTTCCCACTGATGGATGCCGCTGGTCTTGAGCACTGCCGCGGTGCCGCCGACGCGGTAGAACGGCGTGGGTGCGTAGGACAGCAGTTCGCCACGATCGGGGTTGTATTCCATCGAGGCAATCAGCAGGTCCACCTTGCCAGCTTGCAGGAACTGCACGCGGTTGGAGGGGTTGACCTGGACGAGTTCGGCTTCCACTCCGAGGCGTTTGGCGAGGTCACGGGCGAGTTCGGGGTTCCAGCCGACCAGTTGCTGGGTGGCCGGATCGATCGATCCAAATGGGCCGCCGTTGACCAGCACGCCGATGGCAACCTTGCCGCGCTGCTTGATCTTGTCGAGCGTGGCGTCGGCGCGTGCCGGCTGCGTGGCGATGAGTGTGAGTGCGAGCGCGGCAATGGCGCGCAGGGTGTAGGCGGATGTCATGGGGCAGGTGAAGTTGGCGCCAGGCAGCCGATGCCCTGAAAGGGTATGGCTGCACGGCAAGGGCAGTTTTGCCGTGGAAAGAGTTGGGGGCGTCTCGCTGCAGCTAGTTCAGCTTGATGCCCGCCGAGGCGATGACCGCCGCGTAACGCGGCAGGTCTTTCGATAGGGTGTCGTCGAGTGCCTGCGCCGATGACGCCACCACGACGAAGCCGGCGTCTTCGAGTTGCTGTCGGGTGCCCGGCTGCGCCAGCACGGCCGTGGCATCGCGGCTGATACGCTCCACCACGTCGGTTGGCGTACCGGCCGGGGCCAGCAGGCCCTGCCAGCTTTCGACGGCGAAGCCGGACGCGCCGGACTCGGCCATGGTCGGCACTTGCGGCAGCGCCTTCGAACGATAGGGCGTGGTGACGGCCAGTGCAGTCAGGCGGCCGTTGCGCACATAGTCGGTGACTGCGGCCAGCGTGATCAGCGTGCCATCGATATGGCCGCCCAGCAGGTCAAGCGTCGCGGGACCACCGCCGGGATAGGGAATGTAGTTGACCTCGATGCCGAGCTGACGCGACAGCATTTCATGCGCGACATGGGCGATACCGCCATTGCCGGGCAGTCCCAGCGCAATCTCGCCTGGCTTGCGCTTTGCGAGGGCCAGGTATTCGCCAAAGGTCTTCACGCCCAGATCGGGCCTGACCACCAGCACCTGTGGACTGACCACGGCCTTGGTTACCCCACGGAATGCATGGCGCGTATCGTAGGGCAGTCGCTTGAACAGCGACGCATTCAGCGTCACGCCTTCGCCGCCGAGCAGCAGCGTATAGCCATCCGGCGTGGCGCGGGCCACCTGGCCTGCGCCAATCGTGCCGCTTGCGCCCGACACGTTCTCGACGACCACGCTTTGGTGCCACCGCTCGCTGAGCTTCTGGGCCAGCGTGCGGGCCAGCTTGTCCGCGCTGCCGCCGGCGGCCACCGGCACGATGATGCGCACGGTCCGGTTCGGGAATCCATCGACCGGCGTGTTGGCGATGGACGGCGTGGCGCAGGTGGCGTAGGCAAAGGCGGCCAGGGCGAGTTTCAACGAGTCGAGCAGTCTGCGGCGCAGCATGATGGATGCAGGTATGAGTCCGGACACGCCTGCCGACACGATGTCGGCAGGAATCGCGCAATGTCGCGGATCAGTCAGCTTATGGAGTGCAGCGCCCGATACGAACAAATCTTTTCGTACTTCGATATGCGCGACAGACTTGCGCGATCAACGGGGTGGCGGACGCTTCGAGGGTTCGCTGTCCTTATGGGGCGGGTACAGCGGATGGCGCAGCGCGGCGTAGACCAGAACCACAGCGCAGATGGCCGTGAACCAGTCGAGCAGATCGGTCATGGCAAGGCTCTCCGTGATGGTCGACCAGCCATGTTGTGGACGCAGACGTCCGGTACGTCAACGAAGGAATCCGACTATGCAAATCCGGTGAGTGTCGCCGGCGCCGAGCGCATGTGACGCGAAGCGGGCGCGGCACATATCGTTATCGGCAATCGTTCGTTCCTGAGCGTGCACTGGCGCCCGTATGCTGCGGTGTCGTTGTCTCTCTTTCATAGACCCGCGCGGATGACCACTTACCTCGACGATCAGCAGCGCATGGAACTTGCGCAGGCGGCGCGGCATTGGCTGTGGCGCACCGAGCTGCCCACCTGGATGCTGATCCTGGCCGTGTATGGCGCCTGGTTTGGCGTGGCGACCCATGCCAGGCAGCTCGGCCTGCCGCTGGCCTGCGTACTGCTGACGTTGTGCACCACGTGGTACCTGTCGCTGCAGCACGAGTTGCTGCACGGGCATCCGACGCGTCTGCCATGGCTGAATGCGCTGCTTGGCGCGGCGCCACTGGCGGTGTGGCTGCCTTATGCGCTGTACCGTCGGGCGCATCTGCAGCACCATGAGGCCGAACTCACGCATCCGCATACCGATCCGGAAAGCTACTTCCTCGACGTTGGTGCATGGCAGTCCGCCCCGCGTGTCTTGCGTCGCCTCTATGCGGCACGCAACACGATGGCCGGCCGCATCGTGCTGCAGCCGGCGTTCTCCATCGCGTCGATCGTCGGCGACGCGATCGGCCGGGTGCGGTCCGGAGACTCGCGCGATCTCCCCGTGTGGGCGGCGCATCTTGCCGCCCTGACGGTTTTGCTGGCGTGGCTGCAGCGCGAATGCGGCATGCCGGCCTGGCTGATGCTGGCGGGCGTCGCGTATCCCGCGCTGTCCCTGGCGGCGATCCGGTCCTTTCAGGAACATCGCGCCACCGAAGCCCATGCGTCGCGCAGTGTCATCAACGAAGCCGGCCTGGGCTGGCGCCTGCTGTTCCTGAACAACAACTTTCACCTTGTGCATCACGATCTGCCAGGTGTGCCGTGGTTTGCGCTGGCCTGGGTCTATCGACGACGGGCGCATGACTACCTGGCGCGCGACGATGGCTTCTTCGTCCAGGGCTACCGCGAATGGCTCGTGCGTTATGCATGGCGCACGGTGGCGCCTGTCGTGCATCCACGGTTCGACGGGATGCTGGCGCTTCATATCGAGACATCGGGTGATCATGGCAAGGCCTGAACGCTGGGTGGCGGCGCTGCCCATGTACAACGTCGCGGCACCGTTGCGCGACGATTGGCTACTGCTGATCGACCGGGTTGGCCAGTTGCTGGGGCGCGCGCGGGCGCCTGTGACGCTCGCGGCGGTAGACCCTGGCGAAGGCGCCGACGCGCTGCACGCCTTCTGGCGCCGCGACGACCTGCTGCTGTCGCAGACCTGCGGCTATCCGCTGGTCCACGGGCTGGCCCCTTATGTCCGGCTGATCGGCACGCCGCGCTTTGCGGTGTCCGGCTGCCATCGGCAGGCCTACCGCAGTGTCATCGTAGTGCGTGCCGATGGTGGGCCTGCGACGATCGAAGCCTGCCGGGGCGCACGCGCCGCGTGCAACGGCCCTGACTCGCACAGCGGCATGAACGCGCTGCGTCACGTCGTTGCGCCGCTGGCCAGGGATGGGCGATTCTTCGGCGACGTGGTGCACACGGGTTCGCATCTCGCATCGCTGGCCGCGGTCGGAGAAGGCCGGGCCGATGTCGCGGCGATCGACTGCGTGACCCTGGCATTTGCGTCCGAGCATCATCCAGCGCTGGTGGCGGGCATCCGCCAGATCGGCGTGACGCGGGCGGTGCCCGGGCTGCCCTTCATTGCCTCGCGGCGCGCCCGCACTTCCCTTGTCAGGCAGGTGCGCGTCGCCTTGCGCGAGGCGCTGCGCGATGACGCCGACCTGCGGACGCGGCTTCATATGGACGACGTCGTGCGGACGACCGCGGCGGCGTACCTGCCGATCGCCGCGATGGCGCTGGACGCGCAGCGGCTGGGGTACGGCGAACTGGGATAGCGTCGGAACGCCAAGCCATCGATACCGGCGCAGTCACTTACCGGCCGCGCGCCGCGGGATGCCAGAAGACGACGCGCCGATGGATGCCGCGCGCGGCTTCCACGCCGATCAGGCCGGTCACCGCGAGCAGCAGCACGCCAGCAAACATCGTGGCAAGACTCATGCTGACCGACGACGAGGCAATCAGGTAGCCGAGCCCGCGCTGGGCCGACAGGAATTCGCCCACCACGGCGCCGATCAGGGCCAGCGATACGCCGATCTGCAGGCCCGAGAAGATGTCGACCAGCGCGGCCGGCAGCTTGACGTGCCACAGCAGGAAGCCGCGCGATGCGCTGAACGCGCGGCATGCTTCCAGCAGTTCGGGGTCGGTGCGCCGGATGCCGTTGATCGTGTTGACGAACAGCGGAAAGAAGCAGACCAGGGCTACCAGCACGATCTTCGATGCCGCACCAAAGCCAAACCAGACCAGCAGGATGGGCCCCAGCGCCACCTTGGGCGTGGCCTGCAGTCCCACCAGAAGCGGGTAGACAAAGCGCTCGAAGGTTTCGGATTCCGCCAGCAAAGCGCCAAGCGCCACGGCCAGGACGCTGCCCACCGCAAAGCCGGCAACGGTGTTGAGCAGCGTGGCGCCGATATGCGGCCACAGCGTGCCGGTGACAAATCCCTCCGCCAGCGACTGGAAGACCGCTTCTGGCGGGGGCAGCAGGTAGTCGGGAATCTGCAGCCATCGCACCGCCTGGTCCCAGGCGAGCAACAGCAGGCCGATGCTGATAGCGGGATAGAGCGGTGCGGGCAGGCGCCGGACGACGATGTCAGTGGGCATTGAAGTGTCTCCGCAAGTGCTGGGTCAGGGCGGTGAATTCCGGATGGTCGAATGTGTCGACGCTGCGCGGGCGCGCCAACGGGTTTTGCAGCGACTCCACGATGCGGCCAGGGCGCGGCGACATGACCAGAATCCGGTCCGCCAGGAACACGGCCTCGGGAATGCTGTGCGTGATGAACAGCACGGATTTGCGCTGGACGCTCCAGATATCCTGCAGGGCGAAGGTCAAGGTCTCGCGCGACAACGCGTCCAGTGCCGCGAAGGGTTCGTCCATCAGCAGCAGGGCGGGGTCCGGCAGCAGCATGCGGGCGATGCCGACCCGTTGCTGCATGCCGCCCGACAACTCGAACGGATAGTTGCCCGCAAATGTCGTCAGGCCCACCAATTCCAGCAATTGATCGGCACGGGCCTTCGCACGGCACAGGTCCAGGCCCTGGGTGCGCGCCGGCAGCAGCACGTTTTCGCGTACGGTCTTCCACGGCAGCAGGCTTGGCTTCTGGAACACCACGCCCGTGCCGCGGCTGGGCCCATCGACCGGGTGCCCATTCAGTGTGATTCGCCCACGCGTCGGTGAAAGCAGGCCGGCGGCAAGACGCAACAGGGTGGATTTCCCGCAGCCCGAAGGGCCGAGCAGCGCCACGAACTCGCCTTCGCCAATGTCCACATCGACGTCGGCCAATGCCTCGGTCTGCCCGGAGCGCGTGGGATAGGTCAGGCCCACCCCGCGTATCGACAGGGCGGGGCTCATGATGCGGTAGCCCGCCCGGCATTGTTGCCGGCGGATCGCTGCACGGCACCGGCAAGGAAATCGACCACGCGTGTCCACGAGGCGGCGCTGGCCCGGGCATTGGCCAGCGCGGTGCCCCCGCCATCGAGCAGCTGTCCGGCTACGGGGTGCGGCTTTGCGATCAGTGTCGCTGGCAATTGCGGCAAGCCGATCGCGTGGCCGGCGCCTTCGCCGCGAAAGTGCTCGACGATCGCGCCGTTGCCACGCTCGCGCAGTGTGGCGGCCACCTGGTCGCTGTAGAGCGTCGATGGCCAGAAGCCGTCGTCGGTGCCGGAAATCAGCAGCACCGGCGCCGGGATCTGCTCCACCGGGATGCGGGCGAGCGCCACGGCCTGGGCATTGCGCAGCGGCGTATGAAAGGCGGGCGCCTGGCGTATTGGCTGGCCCGGCTCGGGGGGATGGTCGAACGCGTGCCAGTCGGCGTCCGGATTATCGCGCCAGACATTGGGCAGCGGCTGGCCACGCCAGGTCCATGCGGTGGCATCGCGCGGCTTGTCCGGGTGGCCCGCGCGCAGGGTCCCATGGACCACGGCGCTGGGCACATACGCCACGACGGCAGACACGAGCGCCGGAAATTGCGACGCCAGCAACAACACCAGTTCGCCGCCGCGCGACACGCCCGATACCGCGACGAAGCCGTGCTGCGGTGCCAGACGTTCGTGCATCCAGCGCAGCGCGGTTTCGAAGTATTCGAGCGGCGTATCGTCAATATGGTCGGGCCGGCCCGGCGCCTTGAAATAGCCCAGGGCCAGCGCCGAGTAGCCGTGCGCGGCGTATAGCGCGGCACGTTGATCGTGCGTGCCGCCGCCGGAGCCTGCGAGCACCAGTACGGCCGGGTGGGGGCCGGGACCCGCCGGGGTGTAGAGCGTGCCGCTGAGGCCGGCCTCGCGTACCGGGCGGTGCGTGACGCCAGGCGCCAGGAATCGCAGGGTGTACTGCGCTCTTGCCTGTGCGCCGTACTGACCGGTTGCCGTGAGCATGATGTCGAGCGGCGCCACGCCTTCGCTCCATGCCGGGCGCGTCGGGGCGCGCACTCTCTGCATGGCCCAGACCGGTGCGGTCGCGTCGGCAACCATCCAGCCGCCGCTGACCGGTGTGGTATCGCCGACGGTGACCGTGCCTTCGGCATCGGCAGTCAGCACCGCATGGCTTTCCCACAGGCTGCCGTCCGGATGGTTCAGGGTCGCGGTCAGGGTGACGTGTTCCTCGCCGTTGAATCCGCGCAGGGTGATGTCGCGCGGGACATCCACCAGTGCGTCGGCCGGGGCGATATCGATGCGTGCGTGCAATGGCCGGCTCATTGGGCCGCCTTTGCGCGTCGCACCAGTGCGGCGCGGTCGAAGTCGTTGAAGGCCGGGACGAAGTCGTTCGAGAAAATCTTCTGCAGCGGCACGTCGGCGCTGGGATACTCCCCGGCCTGGGCCATGGCTTCGATGCCGCGCTGGATGGCTGACAGATCATACTGCCCCGGTACGCGCGGCGCGCCGGACGGGGTGTGCAGCACGCGCTTCAGACGGCGCGTCAGCAGTTCGGACGCCTCGGCGAGTGACTTGGCTTCGTCGCCTGCCGGCCTGGATTCCGGGTGCTGGCGCCAGAATGCCTTGACGCAGAATGCCGGGTTCGCCTCGCAAACGATCTGGGCCTGGGTGTAGGCGCGGCCGAAGCGGCGCACCAGGTCGGGCTGGTCGCGCAGGGTGTCGACGTGGGCGATGAAGCCGTTGCCTGCCGTCTCCTGGAACACAGCCGGATAGGCAATGCGCCGGATGCGGGTGCCGGACAGTTCGAGCTGGTCGTCCCAACTGCTGTTGAAGTTCAGCGCATCGACGCGATGGGTGCGCAGCGCCTGGAACCCCGCGCCCAGCGCCCCGACCGCGACGTACTCGACGTTCTTGCCCGGTTCCAGCCCCGCGAGGCGCAGCGCGGCACGCCCGCCGGGGATCGTTCCCCAGGTCAAGGCGCCCACGCCAATCTGCTTGCCCTTGAGATCCGCCAGCGAGCGGATCGGCGAATCGGCCAGCACGGCGAACTCCATCGTGTTGCCAGGCACACCGTTATAGAAATAGCGCAGCGGCAGCGGGTCCTTGCCCGAAAAGTGGCTCGCAATGACGGGCTCCGATGTGGGATAGCCAAACGTCACGCGCTTGCCCGCCACCTGCGGCAGCAGGGCGCCAGCGCCCTGAAAGACGATGGTCTTGACGCTGAGGTTGGCTTCCCTGAACAGGCCCAGCGCCTCGGCGGCTGCATAAGGCGCGCCGTCGTGGACCGCGGGCGGAATGGCCAGCGCGACAGTGACTTCATCGACCGCATGGGCCGAGGTGGCGAATAGCGCGGCGGTGCCTAGCGCGGCAAGGGTGGCGCCGGCGCGCGCCGGCTTGCGGAACAACATCATTGACTCCTGCGGATTGCAATCGGTTGGGTCAGGCTGCGCTATCACGGAACCAGCAGGCGCACCGCCTGATCGGCGAGCGCGCGGCGATCGATCTTCTGCGTGGCGGCCAGTGGCAGCGCATCGACGTACCAGATCCGGCGCGGATGCTGGTAGGCGGCCAACTGCGTCAGCGACCATTCGCGCAACGCATGTTCGGTGGGTGGGGCGATGCCCGGGCGCAGCACCACGAAGGCCACCGGCTTGGTGCCCTTGATCTCGTCAGGCACCGGTACGACGCTGGCCTGCTGCACGGCCTCGTGCCGCTCCAGCGCCTTTTCGATCTCGCCGGGGTAGAGGTTTTCGCCGCCGCTGACGAACATGTCGTCGCGCCGGCCCACGAAGGTGTAAAAGCCGTCCGCATCGCGGCGGAACACGTCACCGGTGATGTAGTAACCGTCATCGGTGAATGGCTGCAGTTCCGGGCGGTTGTGGTAACCGAGCATCAGCCCGGGGCTGCGCAGCGCGAGCACGCCTTCGTCGGCAGCCTGACCCTGCTCATCGATCAGCCGCACCGCCACGGCGGGGTGCGGATAGCCGACCGATTGCGCTGGCGTGGGCAGTCCGTCCGGATGCGGGCCAAACACGACGGGCCCGCCTTCGGTGGTGCCGTAGGCGTTGATGACGCGTGCATTGGGCAATAGCTGATGGATCTGCGCCTTCAGCGCGGGGCTGACCGGCGCGGACCCCATGCGCACTGCCCGGACGCTGCCCAGGTCGGTGCGATCCAGCAATGCGCGCTCGCGCAGCATCATGGCAATCATCGGCGGCACGGCCGTCAACCACGTGCACTGATAGCGTCCGATGGCATCGATATAGGCGGCGGCCTGGAACTGGGGCAGCAGTACCGATGGCGCATGGCAGGCAAGTGCCAGCAGGATCAGCGCCAGCGCGTTCATGTGGTACAGCGGCGCCGCAATCAGCACGCGCTCGCCGGCCAGCGGTGTGCTGGCCTGGCGTGCCTGCACGACCCAGAGATGGCTGGCATGGCTCAGGCGTACACCCTTGGGCCGCCCCGTCGAGCCGGAGGTGTAAAGCAGCAGCGCCAGGTCGTCGTCAGCGGGTGCGTATGCCGTGAAGGCGGCGGGATCGCCGTCCGGCGCGCTCAGGGCCGCATGTTCGGGCGACCCGAATACGATGGCCGGCGTGGCCGCCGGCACCGCCGCCCGGTGTGCCCCATCGCACAGCAAAAGCCGTGCGCCGCTATCGGCAACGATGTAGTCGACCAGTGGCTGTGGCAGCTTGAAGTTCACCGGCACCGCGACCAGCCCGGCGCGCATGATGCCGAGCAGCGACACGACGTAGTCGACCGAATTCACGCCAAGCAGCGCGATGCGGTCGCCTTGCGCCAGGCCACGCCCGAGCAGGCCCCGTGCAACGGCGTCGGCGGCGATGTCGATGTCGCCAAACGTACGCCGGATCGCCTCGCCGTTGGCGCCGACGCCAACGATGGCCAGCGCGCTGGGATCGGCGTCGCGCGCAATGACGCTACCGAGGTTGCGGCCCGGACTGTGGCCACTTGCTGCGTGTGCTTCCGCTGCCATGATGCGTCAGGCCTGCGCGGGGGTGGCGTAGACGCCGCGGCCGCTGGCTACCAGGCGGTCTTCGGCGTCATATACGTTGGCCTGGGCCACGCTCACCAGGCGCCCGGTCTTGATGACGGTGCCTACGACCCGAAGATCGCCGCGCGCCGGGCGATGGTAGTCCACGCGCAGGTCCACCGTCGGCACACCCCTGCCGGTGTGCGATACCAGCGCCCAGTCGGCGCCAAGGTCAACCAGCGCGGCCAGGATACCGCCGTGGATATAGCCGCCGTCGGGGTTGACGATCCATTCGTCGCGGAACTTCGCCGTCAGCGTGATCTCGCCTTCGGCGACGGATACGACCTGCAGGCCGAGCCATTGATGATAGGGGCCGCGAAGCAGTCGTGCCTGTACGTCGGCGGCGGAAGGCGGGGTAGTGGTCTGGGTCATGTTCGGTCTTCGGTGTCGGTATGAAACGGTGGGCGGGGTGCGGGGTAGGGCAAAGGGGCGATGGCTTACGGCGTCACCACAACCTTTCCCAGCACGGCGCGATCCCGGATCAGCGCCAGGCCTTTGGCGGCCTGGTCGAGCGTCAATACGCTGTCGATCACCGGATCGAGCTTGCCTTCGGCAACCAGGGCCAGCAGGGCCTTGAGGTTGTCGTCGTAGAAGCTGTTCGAGCCCTTGATGTTGAGCTCGAAACTCCAGACGTAGCGCAGGTCTTCCTTGGGGTCATGGCCGGCCGTGGCGCCGCACACCAGCAGCGTGCCGCCGCGCTTCAGGCTCTTGATGGAGGGCAGCCACGTATCGCCGCCCGTAAAATTGACGATGACATCCACGCCGCCCTCGTGCGTGCGGCGCTGCGGCTTGCCGTAACGCTCGATCACCCACTTGCCGAAGTCGACTTCGCGATAGTTGATGATGTGGTCAGCACCGAGCGCCTTGAGCCGTTCGCCCTTCTCGTCGGAACCCGCCGCGGCAATGACTTCGGCGCCCAGCATTTTTGCCAGCAGTACCGTGGCGGTTCCCACGCCGCCGCTGGCGCCAAGCACCAGCACCTTGTCACCGGGCTTGACGGTCTGGTGGGTGATCAACATCCGGTGTGCCGTGCCATAGGCCACCGGCAGCGCGGCCGCCTGGGCGAACGTGACGTTGTCGGGAAGGGCAATCAGCTGGCGCGCATCCACCCGCGCGAATTCGGCCATGCCGCCATCGGTCATTTCGCCCATCAGGCCCACGCCGGGCTTGAGCGGGTTCACCAGTACGCGGTCGCCGATCTTCCAGCACGTCACGCCGGCACCCAGTTCTGTGATGGTGCCGGCCAGGTCCAGGCCGATCACGACGGGGAACGGCACCTTGATGCCGGGCATGCCATGCACGGTGAAGACGTCGTGGTAGTTGAAGGACGACGCGCCCACCCGGATCACGACGTGGCCTTCGTCGGCCTTCGGTACGGGTTTGTCAGCGACGACGCGCAGCTGGTCTTCGAGGGTGCCGTGTGCGTCGAGCACCAGCGCTTGCATGGATTGAGTCACGATGGGTTCCTTGGGGGAGGGAAGCGAAAAGACATCAGGCGGAAAATGGGACGAGCTGGCCTACTTGAGCGCCTTGGCCTGCTCATAGGGCTTGCGGGCAAACAGATCGTCCTTGAGCTCGCCCTTGACCAGGCCGGATTCGACGAACACGGCGTGCTGGCGGCGCAGCGTGGCGATGTCCGCCGGCTCGAACGCCACGCGGTTCATGTCGTTCCAGTGGCTGACATAGACCTTGGCATCGTCGGCCGGCAGGTTGGCCTTCTTCTGCAGGATCTGGACGACTTCGTCGCGATTGGCGTTGCCCCAGGCCAGGGTGTCGCGCAATGCGGCAATCACGCGCGCCACGACCTCGGGATGGTTGTCGACCAGGTCGGACCGCGCGGCGCCCACGCCGATGTAGGGCACGGCGTCGGACTGGGTCAGCGTTTTCCACTCGCTGGCGAACGTGCCCAGCTTGCGCACCGGCAGTTCGTCGCCAAGTTGCTCCACGGTGACCGAGCGCAGCGCCGCCGCATCCACCTGCTTCTGCACCAGGAACTGCGCCAGGCGCGATTCGTTGCCGCCAACCAGCGCGAAATCGCCGCTCTTGATCTGGTAGTTTCCGGCCAGCACGGCGCCCGCGATGACCGCGACCGAGGAACCGGCGGGGGACATGCCCACCTTCTTGCCCTTGAGGTCACGGATGGACTGGATCGGTGAGTCCTTTGGCACGACGAACTGCACATCGGCGGGTTGCGTCGCGGCAAAGATGCGGATGGGCACGCCCGACGCCGCGGTGCCGAACACGCCGGCTACGGGTGCGCCGAACGCGAGATCGATCGAGCCGGAAGCCAGCGCCCGCAGCGGCGCGTTGACGTCGGGAAAGTGAACGAACTCGGCGCGCACACCACGCTTGGCAAGGAAATCCCTGGTTTCCAGGACCGAGCCGTAGCCCAGGCTCACGCCGCTGGTCCAGTAGCCGATCTTGACAACGGGAGCCGGCTCGGCGGCGGTGGCCGGGGTGATCGCCGCGTAGGACAGCGCGATAAATGCGGAATAGGCGGAAAACGCGGCGGCGGCCGCCGACAGTAGCTTGCGCACGATGAAATCCTCAGGCTTGGAAGGAAACGGATGGGGTGGACGGTTGCTGCGCGGCGGCTTTCCAGCGGAACAGCCGGCGCTCGGCGGGCTTGAGCAAGCTGCCTTCGAGCAGCAGCATCAGCCCGACCAGCAGCACGGTCCATGCGAAGACCTGATCGGTCTGGACGAGGTCGGCGGCCTGCCGCAGCCGATAGCCGATGCCGCTGGACGACCCAATGGTCTCCGCCACCAGTGACACCCGCCAGCCGAAGCCGAACGCCAGTCGTGCGCCGGCAAAGAAATGCGGCAGGATGGTCGGCACATAGATCTTGCGCAGCACCTGCACGCGGGACATGCGAAAGCTGCGTGCCAGGTCGACATAGTGCGGATCGACGGTCTTGGTGCCTTCCCAGACATTGGTCAGGATCAGCGGCATGGCCGTCATGAACACGACAAAGACCGTCGTGGCATCGGATATGCCGAACCAGATGATCGCGAAAATGGCCCAGATGGCCGACGACACGGTGTTCAAGACCGTCAGGACCGGCTCGAAGAAGCGGGCCAGAACGCGGCTTGCACCCAGTGTCAGTCCCAGGCCGCTGCCCACGATGGTGGCCAGCACGAAGCCTGACAGCACCCGTTGGCACGTGGCCGCCACGTCGGCGGCGAAGGTGTCGCTGTGCCACAGCGAGATCAGGGCCAGGCCCACCTTTTCGGGGCCGGGCAGCACGAACGATGGCACGCGCGCGGCGCCCCACCACCAGAGCCCCAGCAGCAGGGCAACCAGCAGCAGGCGTTGCAGCACCAGCGTGGCGAATTGGCGAGCAGCAGTCACTGTCACGGTGGCGCTCCTCATGCCGCGGCGCGCAGTACGCGCACCTGTTCCGCCACGATGGGCTCGGTGGGCACGCGCGGTCGCACCAGATCCGCCAGGTTGACCACGTCGGCCACACGCCCCGGCCGGGCCGCCAGCCGGACCACGCGGTCTGCCAGCACCACCGCTTCTTCCATATCGTGCGTCACGAACACCACGGTCATGCCATTGCCGGCCTGAATGCGCAGCAGTTCGTCGTGCATCTGGCTCCGCGTCTGGGGATCGAGCTTCGAAAACGGCTCGTCCATCAGCAGGACTTCGGGCTGCACGGCCAGGCTGCGGGCCAGCGCCACGCGGCTGCGCATGCCGCCCGATAGCGCGTGCGGCCAGGCGTCGCCGCGTGCGTGCAGGCCTACGAGTTCCAGCATGTCGTCGGCGCGGCGGCGACGATCGGCGCGCGACAGGTTGCTGGCTTCGAGGCCGAACGCGACGTTATCGCGCACGGTACGCCACGGCAGCAAGCGGTCTTCCTGGAACATATAGGCGATTCGGCGCCAGTCGGACACCTTTGGGGCGGGCACGCCGTCCACCGCAAGCTGCCCGGCGTCCGGGAGCACAAGCCCGGAAAGGATGTTCAGCAAGGTGCTCTTGCCGCAACCGGACGGACCGACCAGCGCCAGTACCTCGCCACGGCGCACGCTGACGTCGACCCCATCGAGGATCGTGGCGGCACCAAATCGCTTGACGATGCCCTGCGCAGACAGAACGGGCGGACTCATGCGGCACCTCCGCCCACGCGCATCGGCAGGTAGGTACCGGCCTGCGACAGGCTGGCATAAACCTTTTCCATGGTTTGCGTGCGGAATGCCTCGATGTGGCGGCGCGCGATCGTTTCGGCAGCCTTCTCGTCGCGATCCTCGAAGGCCTTGATCAGCGAGTTGTGGTCGTGGCGGATTTCGGGACGCACGCGCTGAACGTTGAAGCCCAGCGCGACAAGGCGCGACATTTCATCCATCAGCGCCGACAGCGTGCGCGTCAGGCGCTCGTTGCCGGTGGCGTGGACGATGGCAAGGTGGAACTGCTTGTTCGCGTCCATGAACTTGTCGATGCGGCGCGGCGCCGGAATCGCGTATTCATCACGGCACGCCGCCTCCAGCCCGTGCAGCAGCGCCGTGTCGACGCGTCCGACGGCCAGCCGGGCAGCCATCGGCTCCAGCTGCACGCGCAGCGCGAAAACTTCCTCGACGTCCTTGAGCGTGATGGGCGCCACCTGATATCCACGACGCGGACGAGCAAAGATCAGCCGGTCGTGCGCCAATCGCGTGAGCGCGATGCGGCAGCTGTTCTTGCCGAAGCCGTAGGCCGTCATCAACTCGCCTTCGGTGACCAGCGCGCCCGGCACCAGCTTGCAGGACAGGATGTCGCGGCGCAGCGCCGCGTATGCGGCAAGGCCCAGACTGGTGTCCTGGGCGTCCTCTGCAATGCCGGCCTGCACGAACATCGTCCCTTGCTCCTTCGCGATTGTCGGGCGGTACGCATGTCCGCCTTGAAATACATGGGCGTAGCTTAGAGCCGAGGCATTGGGAAGCAAACGAACGGTTTTACGGAAGCATATGAAGACGCTGCTGTGACTGGGCAGCCCAGTACTGTGAGCCGCTCACAGGAACGCCGTGGGCACCGCAGCGCGCACAGGAGCATGCAAGAAGACGTGGCCGATACACGCCAATGCCGGCAGTGCTCAGGGATCGGTGCAACGGAAGGGGGAGAAGACTGCGCCCCCGGGCCAGGGCCGGCCGGGGGCGAGAGAGAGGGAAGAAGCGCGGTCAGTCCAGCAGGTCGGGCTCGGCTTTCACCAGTCCGGCGTAGAGGCTTTCGAATGCGTGCAGCGATCCTTCGTTGCCACCGACCTGTCCATGCGTATGCCGGGCCGTCGCTTCGTCGATGGGCTGCGGCGTGCCAGCGGCCTCGGCCAGCAGCTGCGTATGGGCGGCGTTTTCCAGTGCGATGTACCACCAGGCTGTGGCTTCGACGGTCGGGCCGGCGGTGAGGATGCCGTGGTTCTTGAGGATCGCGCCCTTGTGGGTCTGGCCATTGCCCTTGTCCAGCGCCTGGGCGATCCGGTGGCCTTCGGAGGTGTCGACCACCATCCCCGTGAAGTCGTCGAACAGCACATGATCTTCGAAGAACGAGCATGCGTCCTGCGTCAGCGGATCGAGCTGGCGTCCGAGCGTGGACCACGCCTTGCCGTAAGTGGAATGGGTGTGCGCGGCCGCGACGATATGGGGATGTGCTTCATGAATCGCCGCGTGGATCGCGAACGCTGCCTTGTTCAGCGGTCGGTCGCCCACCACCGTCTCGCCTTGCGCATTGACAAGCAGCAGGTCGGAAACACGAATACGCGAGAAATGGACCCCCAGCGGGTTGACCCAGAAGTGGTCGGGAAACTCGGGATCGCGCGCGGTGATATGGCCGGCCAGGCCGAGGGCGAATCCCTGGCGCGCGAAGATCCGGAATGCGCCAGCCAACCGTTCCTGCCGATGGCGTCGCTCCGCCTCGATCGTTGGCCGTGCGGGGACCGGATCAAACCAGAACTTCTGCTGTGGTTTGGGGTTGGGAACGAACGCGCCACGGCGTTCGATTGGCAATACGCTGCTCATGTCGGGCCTTTCGGTGGGGAACACCGCATGAACCTACGCCGGCCTGCCGCGAAATGGAACGAAGCATTCGGCACGAGGATATGACACGAATGGCGGGGGCTACCGATGCGTGTGCCAGGGCACGAGCCATTGCGAGAGCCGGCGCATGGCGAGGTCGAACAGCCACGCAATGGCGCCGATCAGTACGATGCCCATCACCACCACATCGGTCCGCAGGAAGTTCGACGCATTGAGCACAAGCTGACCCAGGCCGGCGGTGGCAGCCACCATCTCGGCAGCCACCAGTGTTGTCCAGCCGAAGCCGATGGCAATGCGCAGGCCGATGAGGATCTCCGGCAAGGCCGCTGGCAGCACCACGTGGCGGACCAGTTGCCATCGCGTGGCGCCCATCGATTGGGCGGCGTGCAACTGCTCCGTCGGTACGCCAGCCACCCCGGCGCGTGTGGCGAGCGCGATCGGCGCAAAGCAAGCCAGGTAGATGAGCAGCAGCTTGGCCGTCTCGTCGATGCCGAACCAGATCACGATCAGGGGCAGATACGCCAACGGCGGCAGCGGCCGGTAGAACTCGAGCATGGGGTCGGCGATGCCCCGTGCCACACGGCTCGTGCCCATCAACAACCCCACCGGCACTGCCGTGATGGCCGCTAACAGGAAAGCGCCGAACACACGGGCCAGGCTCCATGCCACGTGCTGCCACAACAGCAGGCCGCCTTGCACGTTGCCGTCCCAGGCCTGAACGGCGGCATGCCAGACGGCCGAAGGCGGCGGCAGGAACAATGGTGGAATCCAGCCCGCACGGGTGATTGCCAGCCAGAGGCCAAGCAGCGCGAGGATGGTAGCGGCCGTGATGGTGCCGGTCCGGCCGCTGCCCAGACGTGGCAGCACCTGCGCTACGGGGATGATGGCTTCGGTGGCGGCGTCGGGCGACGCAACGTTGGCATGCTGCTGCAGCGGCACAGCGGCGACGGTCTCGTCAGCGGGGCTCATGCGGGTTGCCCGTGTATCAGGTGGAGAAGGCGCTCGCGCCAGGCGATGAATTCGGGCGACGCTTTCACGGCCCGGGCATCGCCGGTCTCGATATATCGTTGAACGAATGGCAGCGGAAATTCGTGCGCGATGCGTCCTGGGCCGGCCGACATCACGATGACCCGGGTGCCCAGAAACAGGGCTTCTTCGACGCTGTGGGTGATGAAGAACACAGTCTTTCCGGTCGCTGCCCAGACCTTGGCCAGCACCTCCTGGACCGATTCGCGCGATAACGCATCGAGCGCGCCCATCGGTTCGTCCATCAGCAGCACGCGGGGATCGTTGGCCAGCGCGCGTGCAATGCCAACGCGCTGCTGCATGCCGCCAGACAATTGGTAGACGGGCGCGGTGCCGTGGCGCTCAAGGCCCACCAGACGGAGTTGATGCTGCGCGAGCGCGATGCGTTCGGCGCGGGGGATACCCCGAAACCTCAGCCCGAGCGCGACATTGTCCTGCACATTGAGCCATGGCATCAGCGCATGCTTCTGGAAGACGACACCCAGCCCCGGACCGGGGCCAGTGACCGGTTCGCCGTCCAGCAGGATGCGTCCGGCGGACGGCCGGACAAATCCGGCCAGACAGTTCAGCAGCGTGGTCTTGCCACAACCGGAAGGCCCAAGAGCCACCACGAACTCGCCCGGGGCGATGGTCAGGTCAACGCCGGACAGCGCCAGCGGGGCATGATCGCCAGACGAAGCAAAGCGCACTGCCACGCGGTGCGCTTCGATGCGGCCGCCCGTTCCCGGGCTGGCCTTGTCCGTTATTGCGCGAGCTTGCGTACCCATGTCGCGTTGACGCCGGTGGCATAGTCGGGCAAGACAGTCTGGATGGTGCCCTGGCTCTTCAGGAATGCCGCGGTAGCCGCCAGCGACTTCGCCGCGCCACCGCCAAGCCAGGCCGCCGAGGCCTGCTGCTGGGGCGTGGGGAAGTCATACAGGGCCAGGCTGGCCGGCACGTCGGCGGCCTCTGCGCCCGACCACTTCGCCACCGCCTTGACCTGCGGCGATTCCGGCGTCCACGCCGCCTTGTTGGCGCGGTACGCCGCATCGGTATCGGCCAGAATCCTGACGAAAGACGTCAGGAACGCGTCATTGTCCCGGGCGAACGCCTTGTTGACGACGATGCCGTCAAAGGTCGCCTTGCCGGTTTCCTGTGCGATCCTGCCTGACGTGGTCAGGACATGGCCGTTCTTGTTGGCCTTTGCCAGCACGGGGTCCCAGATGAACGTCGCGTCGATGTCGCCCCGTTCCCACGCGGCGGCAATCTCGGGCGGGCGCATGTTGACGATCTTCACGCTGCGCGGATCGACCTTGGCCGTCTCGAGGGCCAGCAAGGTGTGGAAGTGCGATGTGGAGACGAACGGCACCGCCAGGCGCTTGCCCTTGAGATCGGCCAGCGACTTCACATCGCTGCCGTGGCGCGTGACCAACGCTTCGGCGTCGTTGATATTGTCGAGAATCCAGAACAGCTCGATACCGAGGCCCTGCGACAGGCCCGCGGCAATCGGCGCGGAGCCCGCTTCGCCAATCTGCACCGAACCCGACGCCAGCGCGCGAATGACATCCGCACCGCTGGCCAGCTTGCGGAACGTGACCTTGTAGCCGGTTTGCTTCTCGATGGTCTGGGCATCCTGCGCATAGCGCCATGGCACCACCATGTCCTGGTACGCAATCACGACTTCCTTCGATTGGGCGATGGCGGTGCCGGCAATCAGCAGCGCGGCGCAGGCCATCATCGTCTTCAGCAAGCTTTTCATGGGCGTTGGTCATGGCAGGAAAGACGGCCAGTATAGGAAACGGCGCCAGCGGCGAGAAGGAAGGTTTCGGCCAATGCTTATCCGGTTTTCGCGATACGCGTCCCACCGCCGACGACGCACGGCATATCGATATCGGCTTTCGTTCGTTCCCGTCCGTGAAGGGCTTCCTTATGCTCGTGTGCCAGACACCATTGCAAACGCTCGCCCGTTCCCCGCATGCCCGCTGCCTCGCCGCCCCCCCAGCTTCACCTGAATCTCAACGCGCTGCATTCAGGTTTCGTGCCGTCGGCATGGCGCCTGCCCGGCAGCGATCCGCGTGCCTTTGTCGATGTGCAGCACTATGTCCGGCTGGCGCAGATCGCCGAAGCGGGCAAGCTCGATGCCATCTTTCTGGCCGATAACGCGTCCATCGCCGACCAGATCAACTTTCGGCCCATTACCGCGCTGGAGCCCACCGTGCTCCTTGCCTGCGTTGCAGCGGCCACGCGCCATATCGGGCTGGTGGCAACTGCCTCGACCAGCTACAACGAGCCGTACAACATCGCGCGGCGCTTTGCCACGCTCGATCACGTCAGTGGCGGGCGCGCGGGATGGAACGTCGTAACGACGGCCGATGCCGGGTCCGCGCGCAACTTCGGTCGGGCGGGGCCGCCCGATCATGCACAACGCTACGCGCGCGCCGACGAGTTCACGAGCGTGGTCAAGGCGCTATGGGATAGCTGGGAAGACAGCGCGTTCGTGGGGGACCGTCAGTCGGGCAGCTTCGTGGACACGGCCCGCCTGCAGCCCATTGCCCATCATGGCCCGTTCTTCGATGTGCAAGGGCCGCTGAACCTGCCACGGCCGCCCCAGGGGCATCCGGTGCTGTTCCAGGCTGGTGGGTCGAACGATGGCCGCGAACTGGCGGCCCGTCATGCCGAAGCCGTGTTTTCGGCCTCGCAATCGCTGGAGGAGTCGCGCGAATACCGCCGGGCGCTGAATCAGCGTGCCGAAGCCCTCGGTCGCGGGCCAGGCGCGATCAAGGTCCTGCCGGGGCTGACGACGATCGTCGGTGCAACCGAGGCGCAGGCGCGCCAACGACGCGATGCGCTGGTCGACCTGATTCCGTGGGACTACAGCCTGAACCGGCTGGCCGGCACGCTTGGCATTACCGCCGACCGGCTGTCGCTCGATGCGCCGTTGCCGGACGGGCTCGCGCTGCCGGCCAATGGCAATCACACGTTCTTTCGCGCGACGATTGCGCTTGCGCAGCGCCAGAACCTGACGGTACGGGGGCTGATCCGCGAGCTTGCGGGTGGCGGTGGGCATCGCGTCATCGTCGGCACCCCCGAACAGATCGCCGATGACATCGAGCACTGGTTCCGCAGCGGCGCGGCCGATGGGTTCAACCTGATGCCCGATGCGTTGCCCGATGGGGTGCAGGACTTTGTGGAAGGGGTGGTGCCGATCCTGCAGCGCCGCGGCCTTTTCCGCAAGGACTACGAGGGCAGCACCTTGCGCGAGCACATGGGGCTGGCCCGGCCGGCCGGGAGGACGGCCTCGCGCGCGGCGGCGTAGTCCGCATTTGCTATATCGGATTACTTCGTGGACCCGGGCAGGAGGGTTTCATAGACTGGTGCTTCCCAAACTCTCGCACCTTTCATCATGAAACGACGCTCCGCCCTTGGTGTCATCGCTACGCTGGCTCTGGTGCTGGCCGCCTTGCCGATTGCATCGGCCTACGCCCAGTCATCGGGCGGCAAGCCGCTGAAGGTTGGCGTGCGCGGCGGCGTGGACGAGGAGATCTGGGAGGTTGTTACCCGGGAGGCGGCCAGGAACGGCCTGAAGGTCGAGACAGTGATCATCACCGGCACCGCGAGCCCGAACGAGGCGCTGAACAACGGTGACCTCGACGCCAATTCGTTCCAGCACATTCCATTTCTGCGTGACCAGATCAAGCAGCGCGGCTACAAGATCACCAACGTGGGCGACACGCTGATCTCGCCTATCGCGTTCTATTCGCGCAAGGTGAAGTCGCTGGAGGCGCTGCCGAATGGCGCCCGCATCGGCATCCCGAACGATCCCAGCAACCAGACCCGGGCGTTGGTCATCTTGCGCGACCACGGCCTGATCAAGCTGAAGGACGGCTTCGATCCGTACACGGGGACCGTCTCGCTGGCCGATATCACGGCCAATCCGCGCAAGCTCGAGTTCATCGAAAGTGCGTCGGTGGTGCTGCCGCGTGCGCTGCCCGACGTGGACGCCGCCGCCATCGTCAACACGTTCGCGTACCAGGCCGGCCTGATTGCCACGCGCGATGGCATCGCGGTGGAAAAGCGCGAGAACAATCCCTACGTCAACGTCATTGCCGTGCGTGAGAAGGACCGGGCCGCACCGTGGGTGCAGCAACTGGTCAAGTCCTACCAGTCCGAGGCGGTGCGCAAGTTCATCCTGACCAAGTATCAGGGGTCGGTCATTCCGGCGTTCTGAAGTGCCGAAGAAAAGGGACGATTGCATGCGCACGATTTCGCAATTGCCGGCGCGCGACCCGCACATCGTGTTCGAGCAGGTTGGCAAGACCTATGCGGGCGCCGCCGCGCCTGCGCTGGCGGATGTCTCGTTCACGATCGAACGCGGCGAGGTATTCGGCATCATCGGCCGCAGTGGCGCGGGAAAGTCGACGCTGCTGCGGAGCATCAACATGCTGGAGCGGCCTGACCGTGGTCACGTATGGATCGACGACACCGACATCGGCAAGCTCGACGAGGATGGTCTGGTCAGGCTACGCAGGCGCATCGGCATGATCTTCCAGCACTTCAACCTGATGTCGGCGAAGAACGTCTTCGACAACGTGGCGCTGCCGCTGCGCGTGGCGGGCGTGCGGCGCGCGGAGATCGAAACCCGTGTCAACGACCTGCTGGCGACAGTGGGGCTCGCGGACAAGGCCCAGGCCTACCCGGCGATGCTGTCGGGCGGTCAGAAGCAGCGCGTGGGTATTGCGCGTGCGCTGGTACACCGCCCGGAAATCCTGTTGTGCGACGAAGCGACTTCGGCGCTCGATCCGGAAACGACCGAGCAGATCCTGGCGTTGCTGCGGGACATCAACAAGCAGTTCGGCCTCACCGTGGTGCTGATCACGCACGACATGGCTGTGATCGAGGAGGCCTGCGACCGGGTGCTGGTGCTGGATCACGGCCAGGTGAAAGAGCAGGGGCCGGTATGGCGCATATTTGCCGACCCGCAGGCCGAAGCCACGCTGTCGCTGCTGCGCCCGCTGCGCAAGCGTCTGCCTGCGAACGTACATCCTGCGGAGGACGCCCATCGTGTTGCCAATGGCTGAGAAGTACCTGAAGGCGTTCGGCGAAACGCTGCTGATGACCGGCAGCGCCTGCCTGGTGGTGTTTGTCGTCGGCATGGCGCTGGCCATCGTGCTGACCGTGACCGCGCCCGGCGGCCTGGCCCCGAGGCCGCGAACGAACCGCGTGCTGTCGGTGCTGGTCAACATGTTCCGATCGATCCCTTTCATCATCCTGCTGGTGGCCATGTTGCCCGTTACGCGGCTGATCGTCGGCACGACGATGGGCACATGGGCTGCGGTGGTGCCGCTAAGCGCGCATCTGATTCCATTCTTTGCGCGGGTGTCCCAGGTGGCACTCAATGAAACCGATGCGGGGCTGATCGAGGCGGCGCGGGCCATGGGCTGCCGGCGCTGGCACATTGTGCGGCATGTGTTGTTGCCCGAGGCGCTGCCGGCGCTGATCGGCGGGGCCACCGTCACCGTGATTGCGATGATCGGGTCGTCGGCCATGGCAGGTGCCGTGGGGGCGGGTGGCCTCGGCGACCTGGCGATCCGCTATGGCTACGAACGCTATGAAACGGCCGTCATGTTCAATGTGATCGCCATCCTGGTGGTGCTGGTAACGGTGGTGCAATTCACGGGCGAGCGGCTGGCTCGCCGTTTCGATCACCGGCGATAGCCCCGCCGCCGTCTCCTTTTCGGAGTGGCGGCGTCTTGTCAGAAGAGGCCGGTCGTGGGCGGCGGATCGTCCTTCAGCAGCCATGCGCCCACGGCGGCCGCCTTCCATTGGCGGGGGTTGTGATTGGCCACGGTGCGCGCATTGCGCCAGTGGCGATCCAGGTTGTACTGGCGATCGCAGGCGGATGCCCCGCCGACATCGAACGCCAGCTCCGCACTCTTCAGCGCGGCCGCCACGGCGAAGTATTGCGCCTGGGCGACGTCGATCGACGCCTGCGTCAGTGACGCATTGCTGAGGTTGTCCGCCCAGGCGGCATCAATGGCGTCAGCGGCGCGCAGCGTGGCGGCTTCGGCCGCAAACACTTGCGCGGCAATCTGGCCAATCGTTTCCTGCACATAGGGATCGTCCACCGACCGCTCGGCCGAACTGTGCTTGATCGGCCGGGCCTTGTGGCGCGCAAACCAGACCGCGTCGTCCAGCGCGTTGCGGGCGATGCCGGCTTCGGTGGCGGCCAGAAAGAGCTGGAAGACCGGCGAGACCGGGTTGCGGCGGTCACGTGGCAGGTGGCTGGCGCGCAGTTCATCCGGCGCGACGCGCATGTTCGTGAATCGCGTGGTGCCGCTCGCGGTCAACCGCTGGCCGATGGTGTCGAAGTCATCGACCAGCGTCATGCCGGCTCGCTCGCGTGGCACCGTGAAGTGCGTTTCCTTGCCAGCCTCGTCCACGGCGATGGAGCTGATCCAGTCGGCGTAGAGCGCGCCGGTGCTGTAGTACTTGGTGCCGTTGACGGTATAGTGATCGCCCTCGCGGACGATGGTGGCCTGGATGGCGCCATGCTTGCCGCCGCGCTCCACGCCGCCATTGCCGACGATCTGGCCGCCCAGCAGCCGGTCGAACCAGCGCCGGCGGTCGGCTTCATTGTCCTGGCCCGCGAGCAGGCCTTCGATGAGTCCGAAGTTGGGTCGCAATGCCTGGGCGAGGTTGGCATCGACGGCGGCCAGTTCCTGAACGAAGCGGATGGCATCGCGCACGCTGCCGCCGGGGCCGCCATACGCCTTCGGGATGCGGAACGTCAGCAGGCCGGCATTGGCCACCTGACGCACAAAATCAAAGGGCAGTTCGCGGCGGCTCTCCCGCTTTGCGGCATCCCGCGCGATCTCGGGCAGCAGGGCCTGGGCGCGCTGGCGAAGTACCGCGACATCGCCGGCCGGAGGCAGCGGTTGCGGTGTCGATGTTGGCGATGCGGTGGCCGTGTCGATCGCGTTTGCAGGGGCAAGGGATTCTTGAAATGGCATGCGGTTGTCCTTCGGGTTTCTCGTCGAATGAGCACGAAAGACATCGTGCAGCAATTTTCTCGACGGGTAACGACCGATTCCGCATGCCCTTATGCGGCCTGTGCGTGGCGCCCCCGATTTCCTGCGCTGAGCCGGCGGCTATCACAAGGCTTTCCCTGCCTTCTGGCCACGACCCCTTTCTCAGGCCGCGGATAGCGGTTCGCAGGCATCTGCCTGCTCGTCCCGCGCGAATCTTCGATTGACGCGGCTGCTGGTCCCGACAGCGGATTTGAGCGGCTCGATTTTCCATACAGACAACAGCGCGTCGAACTCGTCCTCCACAGGCGATACGCCACGCAGGAACGCTTCAGGCGGACCGCCCAATACATGGATGGACAAGGTATATCCCGATTTATGGACATGCTGAAGCACTCCCGCCCCTGCCAGAACCTTGCGGGCTCTTCCGAAATCGTGGTTGGACAGCAGGTCGCGTTCCACGATTTCCTTGCGGGTGAGACACTCTCCGCCTCTGAGCAAGGCATACAACGATTCCGCGCACTCCTGATCGGATTTGGTGGACCTCAAAGCGGCTCCTTGGCAGGTATGACAGGTCGGTACGATGAGAAATTCGGGGAAGTCGGCAAAGATCGCGCTTCGGTGGCACGGGTGGCCGCAGCGTCGATGACACCCGCCGTGTTGGGGAAGCCATGCCGACCTGCCCGTCAATTGACGGAGCCAACTTCCAGGGTGCTCCGTGCACTCGCATGCCGACTTGTCGCGGGTGGAATGTATGTCATTCCCAGCTTGTCGGCGCAGCGCACCAGCTCTGCGAGCGAGTCGATCTCCAGCTTGTCCATGATGTGGGCGCGATGGACCTTCACGGTTTTCTCGACGATGCCGAGGAAGTTGGCGACCTCCTTGTTCCGGAGTCCGGTCGTGACCATTGCCATGACCTCTCGCTCGCGATTGGTCAGCCGCTGCATCTTTGCATCGAGGGCCGCCTTGATGGTCCGCTCCATACCGCGTTGCGCGGCCAACGCCAGCGCACGACTCACCGCCGTGACCAGACGATCCTCGGCCACCGGTTTCTCAAGAAGATCGATGGCGCCGGCCATCATCGTCTCCACGGTTTGCTTCACGTCCGCACAGCCTGTCAACATGATGAAGGGCACATGCGACGGCAAGAGCTTCAGCAGTTCGTGACCACTGATGCCAGGCAGGATCAACTCTGCCACCACGCAGGCAGGGCCGCGGATGCCGTCAAGGGCAACCCGACACTCTTCGGCCGAACCGAACGTCCTTGATGAGAATCCTTTTGCAAGCAGCAGCCGTCCCAAGGCCTTGCGAATGCTTTCATCGTCGTCCACAACAATCACGGTCCCGGTCATCGCGCGTACCCTCTTTAGAAATGGGGTTGACTCCCGGCCACATTACCGACCGTCGCGGCCGTCCACAACCGGTCTTCGGTTGGAGCGAAAAGTTTCATACCGACTTCTGAAATGACTTTCAACACATAGACGTCGGGGCGGAGGGCGATGGGATTTTTACAACCGCTGTCGCTCCCGCATGGCCTGTCAGAAAAAATTTTCCGAAGAATTGCATGTCTGTAGCATGGAATGCTAAGCAGGCAGCGGCCAATGTGGGAATTTAGAAGTACTTTTCAGGGGGTTCGTCGTAGCATGGCCTTCCGATTCAAGGATGACTGGAAATGAGTGCGGACACCCTGCGGTACTTCGATTACGCTGCAACGACACCAGCGGACCCTCGCGTGATGGAGGCGATGTTCGGCTGTCTGGGGGCCGACGGCGTCTTCGGAAACCCTGCGTCGAATTCTCACGCCGCGGGGCTCGTGGCAAAGAACCTGGTCGAGCAGGCTCGCGCGCAGGTCGCCGGTCTCATTGGCGCCGAGCCGTGCGAGATCGTGTGGACGTCCGGTGCAACGGAGTCGAACAACCTGGCTCTCAAGGGTTTCTTCGACTACGAGCAGGGACGGCGCCATCTGATTACCAGCAAGCTGGAGCACAAGGCCATACTCGATACGGCGGCGTATCTGGAGCGGCTGGATGTATCGGTCACCTACCTGGCTCCCGATGCGTCGGGCGAAATTTCGCTGGCCGCGGTGGAAGCGGCTTGCGGCCATCGCACGGGCCTCGTGTCGTTGATGATGGTGAACAACGAAATCGGCACCCTGACCAATATCGCCGATATCTCGCGGGTCGTTCACGCTGCTGGCGCGCTACTTCACGTGGACGCAGCGCAGGCTGCGGGCAAGACTGAAATAGACGTCAAGGCAATGGGCATCGACCTGCTGTCGATGTCGGCACATAAGCTCTATGGGCCGAAAGGCATCGGTGCGCTCTATGTCAGCCGCGAGGTGGCGCCTCGTATTGCCTGTCAGATGCACGGTGGAGGGCACGAACAAGGACTACGATCTGGAACGCTTGCTACGCATCAGATCGTGGGCATGGGCACCGCGTGCGAACTGGCGCGCCTGCAAATGGCATCTGACAATCAGCGAATCGTGCAACTGAGCGAACGCCTGCTGAATGGTGTGCGCGCATCGGGTGTTGTCATGCAGAACGTCGCCAACGCGACCCGCATCCCACACACACTCAGTCTGACGGTGAATCTGCCCGAGTTCTTGCCGCTTATGCTGGCCGATGGCTTGGCCGTGTCATCCACGTCGGCGTGCAATTCGGCGGCTGGCAAGGCCTCTCACGTGCTGACATGCATCGGGCTGGATGAAGATGCCGCGCAACGCACGGTGCGGCTGAGCCTTGGACGGTTCACAACGGAGGCAGATGTCGACTTTGCGGTTGACTGCTTCCAGAACGTCCTTGCCCGGTGCCAGCAAGTGCGTGCGGGGCGACGGGAAATGCTGATCCAGCATCTTTCGGACGACGTCAGCGTTGCGGCGCAGTTGAGCGATGCCGACGTGCGGACGGCGCATGCACTTGGGTTCCGCGCCATCGTCTGCAATCGGCACGATGGCGAGGCTGACGGTCAGGCCCGGTTTGCAAATATCGCTGAGGTGGCGGATTCGCTTGGCATGGCCGCACGCTACCTGCCGGTGAAATCGGACGGTGTCACGGCCGAGGATGCCGCCGCCTTTGGTTCGCTGGTGGCAGACCTGCCAAAGCCCGTGCTCGCGTACTGCCGTACGGGTACCCGCTCGGCGACGCTATGGCGTCTGGCGGCAACCACGTCAGGCTGACTGCGGGCGGGCAGCATTGCGCTCAGAAGCGGAACATCACGCTGACCAAGGGGCCCTTCAGCGTCAGCCTTTGAACCAGTTCGCCGCTGCCCAGCTGGTAGGTCAGGTAGCGATAGGTCAGTTGAATGTCGCCCCACCTGGCCGCATAGGCGGCGCCGCCGGACGCTTGCACCGTGTATCTGGAAGCGCCGGTGCCGGCGTCGAGGTAGTACGGCAGATACCATCTGTCGCTGTTGCCAAGACGGATTCGCCCGCGCACGCCAATGATCGCATCGACGATGTTCTCGGTCTGCGACACGCTTCCCTGCGTCGCAAGCGTGGCGCCCTGTTGCGTGAACGTGGTGGATAGCGTCCAGTTGGCACTGGCGCTCAGGTTCAGGTAACGAAGCCCGCCGAGCGGCTCGACGGTTCCCCATGGCGCGCGCACTGCCGTGTAGGCGGCGTAGAGCCCGAGCAGTCCGCCGCTGAGGCTGCTGCCTGTGTTGGTCGCCAGTTCCCGGGGGATGACAACCGAGCCGACGGTATTGAGCGTGGTCTGGTGGTTACTGAAGTCAAGGTAGGCTGCGTCGGCGATGACCGTCCAGTCCCCCTTGCTGGCTTCGGCCTGCATCATGAAGAGGAACTTCAGGTTCGAGAGATAGCTGTCCGGACCGGTGCCCATGTCGAGCCTGCCGCCGCCTGTGGATGAATTCCCGGAGAAGCTGAACGCCCCGCTCACGTTCGGCAGCCACAGGTACGGCGCGACCGCAAACGTCCAGCCGTTTGCGGGCGGCGATTCGGCATGTCCGGCCCCCGCGGCCATGGCCAGGCAAAGCGCAATGCCGAGCCGCATCCTGCCAAGCCTTGGAAGTAGCAGCTTAAGATCGCCCCCACCAGAGCGACTACCTTCTTGCATCGCCGTCATTGTTCGCGCCTTCGCTCTGCCGTGCGGTTGTCGGTCACGCCACGTTGCAGTTGCCACGCTAGCCGGTCTTGCCGGGCCGCTCAATTGGCCCAAAGGGCTAATGAAAACGAGGTCTTTCTGTCGCGCGCGCGGTCTTCCGCTACGTCTTCGGCAATGACTTGCCAGGCGTTTCGCTGGGGCTCGCCGTCAGTTTCCGAGGGGCTTTCCGGCACGGCGCCCGGGGGCTACCACTGCTGCTGTTGCTTGCCCTTGATGTTGCCCGCCACGCCGCCAGCCACGGCGCCAATCGCCGCGCCGGTCCAGCCACTGCCGCCGGCAATGGCGGCGATGCCGGCACCGGCCGCGGCACCGAGGCCGGCGCCGGTCACGGTGCCTTGCTGCTGCGGGGTCATGTTCGTGCATCCCGCGACGCCGGCGACGATCAGGATCGCGCCAGCCAGATGGAGTCGTTTCATGGCGTCACCTCACTTGCCGGCATTCAGGCCAGGAAGAACCATTTCGAACCAGATGGTTTCAATGACCGGCCGTTGTAATCGGTCGGGATGGGCCGCGTACCAGCGATCCAGTCCCTGGCTCACCGAATCGAGCGAATGGCTTTTGAGCCCTTTGGCAAAGCGCGGAAGAATACTCTGCGCGTCGGGAGGCGGCTTGCCTTCGTGATAGGCGATATCCACCTGGACCATATTGGCGATGCCTACCAGGTAGGCCTTCTTGGTCTGCTCGGTGGAAGCTGTCCATTGCTTGCCGGTCACCAGTGGAATTTCGTCGGCCCGGGCGCCGGTCGCCAATACCAGTGTCACGAGTGCCCCAGCCGTCACTGCGAGCCGGCTCAGTCTATTCGCCATTGCGGTCTCCCTCAGTGTTGCCATTACTCCACGCAGCCATGCGCTCGTTCATATTAGTCGCTATTCCAGCGTCCGGCAGGCGGCTAAACCCGCACCCTGCGCTCAGAACTTGTGGCGCAGCCCCAGGGCGATGCCCAGCATGGAACTCTGCCCGTTCGCCAGGGCATAGCTGTTGCCAAGCGACAGGCTGTTGGCATAGAAGATGGCGGCGGATTCCAGACCAAGGCCGGCATTTTTAGCATAGGCAGCACTGATATAGACATCGGTGCGCTTGGAGAATGCGTAGTTGGAAATAAACGCGATCTGCCAGGGATTGGGCTGGCTGGCATTGCCGAACTGGTTCCTGACGTCGTCGTAGTTGTACTCGAGCATCAGGCCGACCGAGGGCGTCAGCTGATAAGTCCCGCCGATCCAGTAGAAATGGTCGCGAAAGAACTCGGCACCTACCTGATTCTTGTTCTGGCCCCAGCGGTAGCCGCCCATGATCTTGGCGGCACCGAATGCATAGCTGGCGCCCGCGCCAGCCTTCTTGAACGTGCCGCTGCCCGCATTGGCCGGGTTGGCGGCGGGTGCGATGGTCGGATTGAACTGGTCATAGGTCACGACCAGACCTACTGGCCCGGCGGTATAGACCACCGACGCACCATAGGCGGTATCGCGCCGGAACTGGCCCGGTACTTCGCCGTTGCCGCCAAGAATGAACGGTGCGCCGACCGTCGGCGGTAGCGCCAGGCCGGTGCCGAACGAAAAGTGGGCCAGTGTCGTGACGGGACCGAAACTGCCGGTGTACTTGATGGTGTTGTCCTCGCGGAAATTGGCCCCGGCCAGCACCACGGCAGGCTCGTACTGCGTGGCATAGGCAGCCGGGACGAAGTTCGCCAGCGCCTCGAACATCGACGTGTACTGGCGGCCGAGCGACAACTGGCCATACTCGCTTTGCAGCCCGACGAATGCTTGCCGGCCAAACAGCCGGCCGCCTTGCTGCGAGGTGCCGCTGTCCGCATTGAAGCCGCTTTCCAGCACGAAGACCGCCTTGAGGCCCATGCCCAGGGCCTCCGTGCCGCGCAGCCCCCAGCGCGACCCGGATACGCCGCCGGAATCCATCCGCACCACACTGTGCGAGGGGCCGGGGCTGAAGCCATTTGCGGACGTGGGTACCGCGCCAAGGTGATTGGCATATTCGACGTTGACGTCGACGACGCCATAGAGCGTCACGTTCGATTGCGCGTGCGCCTGCCAGGCAAGGGTCGGCAACGCCACAAGTGCAAGAAGTGTCAATCTCATGTCTGCCGCCTCCTCGATGTTGTTATGGGTGAGTCATGGCTGCTGGCGTTGCGGGTTCACGCTTGTCGCTTGCATGGAATGCCACCCTGGCGGTTCGATCTGTCTGCTGGCGCACGCACGTGCAGCGCATCGGCGGTCGCTGCCGAGGCGGTGATGATTGACGAGGCAACGGCTACGCAGGCGACGGTCCGTGGTTGCGCCGTCACGCCTTGTTGCTAGGGGCGCGGCCGGGCGGGCTCCATTTGCCAGCCGCCCGGGCAGTGCTTGACCTGGGGGTAATACCCGCCGGGCTGGTCGCAGTAATACGACCACCCGTTTTCTGACGAACGGTCAGTCCTGGCGGATTTCCGGCTGGCAGGGGGCGCCGAAGGCGTGTCGTAGCCGGACCCGGTGTAGTCCGCCCGGTAGTACGGCCCGCCGTCGTATGAATATTCCCACCAGCCGGGCCAGGCAGTGCCTACCGCGAAATAGACCACGTGCCCATGACTGCGGCGAAACCCGCCATGCCGAAAGCCGGCGTGGCCTTGAAAGCCGCCGCCATGAAAGCCGCCCCCATGAAAGCCGCCGCCTTGCATGATCCCGCCGCGCATGCCGCCGCCCCCGACGGCGCCTCGACCACCGGCCAGGGACGCGCCGCAGACGGCCATTGCTACGCCCGCCACCAGTGCCAGGGCGATCTTGCAGTACCTGCGCCCGTTCATGATTTGTCCTCGCTTGGCTGGCTAGGCCCGCCACTACCTCCTGAATCCTAGGAGCGATCGGGTTTGTTCCATCATATGTCGAGGATGGGACGCTGCAGCGCAACAAGGCCTTGGAGCGCCTCGAGATTCCGGAACGATGTCCCCGGGCATCAAACGACGGTCCCAAAATGTCAAATGCTCGGCTGAAATTTCGCCAATACTGGGACGGATACCCGCGTGGAATGCCGCCATTCCGGAATGGCGGCGTCTCCCGGCCCGGGGCATCGTCACACAACGAGAATCGAGGAGAAAAAATGGACCGTATCCACTGCCTTGCGGCTGCCCTGGCCTTGTCGATCAGCATCGCGAGCGGTGTCGCCAGCGCGCAGGCCTCGCAACCTGCGGCACCGGCGGCGCCGCCCGCCACCACCGATGTCAACGAAGTCCCGCAGCCTCCGCAAGGCATGACGCCGGCCGAGCGCAAGAAGTGGTTCATGGAACGGTTCAAGGCGGCCGACACCGATCACGACGGCAAGCTGACCCGTGAAGAAGCACGCGTTGGCATGCCCGAGGTTTACAAACGATTCGACAAGATCGATACCCGGAAGCACGGCTACGTGACCGAGCGGCAAGTGGGGGCGGCCTGGTCAAAGATGATCCAGGACGATATGCAGAAGAAGAATCCGATCATCAACTGAAGGCGAGGTCCCGGCTTTTGGCCGGTCAGGGCCCCGCGACAAGGCGCGGGGTTTTGTATCACGACGTATCGAGCCAGACGACAGACACACGCTGATACGAGGACGTGGTCCGGTGAAACATCCGGGGTACGTCCTCGCCGCCTAATGGAATCCCGATTACCGATTTCGCGGAGCCACCATGAAGCTGATGTCTGTCGTAGCCCTGACCGCGGTCGCCACTGTCGTGCTCACTGGCGCCACTGTCGCCACCGCACAGTCCGCTGCACCTTCCAATGCCGGCCCCACTGGCAATCCCCACGCATCGCCCATCTACGGCGTGACCCTGCCAGAGGGCTACCGCAACTGGCAGTTGGTGGCCCCTGCCCTGGAGGGCGAGCCGCTGAACGAACTGCGCACCGTCGTGGGCAACAAGATCGCCATCGATGCGTACAAGCGCGGCGAGCTACCGTTCCCGGATGGCGCGGTACTGGTCAAGCTGGCATGGAAGTACACGCAATCGCCCGAGTTCAAGTCGGCCCTGGTGCCCGGACACGCCACCACCGTGCAGGTGATGGTCAAGGATTCGAAAAAGTACGCCGCGTCGGGTGGTTGGGGCTACGGGCGCTTTATCGACGGCAAGCCAGCCGACCTGGCACAGCATCAGACGTGTTTTGCGTGCCACAACGCGCTCGTGAAGAACCGCGACTACGTATTCACGCGACTTGCGCCGTGATGGCTACCTGATCGCGCGTCACCGCCAGCGGGCGCGCACCGTTCGGGTGTTACCCGCGCCCGTTGCCGCCGAGGACCTCGCGGCGCGTCCGCAGGACGTGGATCGATTGGCGCAGGACGGCGAGCGTTCCTGCCGATTGGGCGTCGCCGCTGGCGGAGGCCAGCCGGGCTGCCACTTCCGCACGCCGCAATTCCGCCTCGCGCTCGGCGATATAGCGGTCAAGAATCACCAGATCCCGCAGTGCTTTTCCTTTTTGCATGGCTGTCAAGGGATTGAGGAATGACTCACTTCAATATATCGGCACGACCGGCGCGCATGTCGCCAAACTCGGCGGAAAATCCCTTTTATGGAGTGTCCGTATAGCATGCATTTCGGACGTACGATAGCATCACGGCTGGACATATATTCGGGAGGCTCTTGCACGATTCGCGCCACGCAAGAGAGTCAGTTCGTATTCGGGCCGCTCCTTGGGAGCGGCCTTCTTTTTTGGGGGTTCCGCAAGGAAGGCCGGGGAAGCCTGACACCAGCGGTGGCGAACTTCCTGCGTAGTATGATTGCGGTCTCTATCCAGCATCGGCGCATCTACGTTCATGGCTCCGTCCAAGGTGAAATCCATTCCCAGTCAACTTCACTTTCCTGTGGTGGGAATCGGCGCATCCGCGGGCGGAATCGAGGCCCTGCGGTCATTCTTCGAAGCCATTCCGGCGCGCACGGGTGCTGCATACGTCATTGTCCTGCACCTGTCGCCGGACCACGCCACTTCGCTGCCGGGCATCCTGTCCGGGGTCACTTCGATGCCGGTGCAACAGGTCAATGAAGCCACCGCCATCGAGCCCAATCACGTCTATCTGATTGCCCCGTCGATGGTGCTGACGATGGTGGATGGATACCTGCGGGTACAGGCGGCTGCGTCACATGATGACCGGCGCATGGCCATCGACCTGTTTCTGCGCTCGTTGGCGGAAGCCCACCGTGACCGGGCGGTTGGTATCGTACTGTCGGGCGCTGGTGCCGACGGCGCCGTCGGGATCACACGGGTGAAGGAACTGGGCGGCATCGTGGTGGCCCAGCAACCCGATGACGCGGCGTTCTCCAGCATGCCGCGCGCCGCCATCGGTACCGGTCAGGTCGATTTCGTGCTGCCCGTGGCGGACATGCCCCAGCGTCTGTTGGAGATGTGGTCCAACAAGCGCCGCATTCGCGCCACCGTGGAGGCCGAGTCGGATGCGGACGACGTCGTGGCCACGGACAACGAGCGGATTCTGCGCGAGATCATGGTCATCCTGCGTACGCGCACCGGCCATGACTTCCGCCAGTACAAGCGCGCCACGGTGCTGCGCCGCATCGAGCGCCGCATGCAGGTCAGCGGGCTGTCGGAACTGCAGGAGTATCGCGACTTCCTGCACGACCACCCCGACGAGACGCCGCACCTGCTGCAGGACATGCTGATCAGCGTGACCAACTTCTTCCGCGACAAGGACGCCTACGACCTGTTGCAGAACGATGTCGTGCCGCAACTGCTGGAACATCGCCTCGAAAACGAGCCGATTCGCGTCTGGTCTGCCGGCTGTGCCACGGGCGAGGAGGCCTACTCGCTGGCAATGCTGCTGGCGGAGGCCTCGTCGCGGAACGCGGAAGCCGTGCCGTTCCAGGTGTTTGCCACCGATATCGACGAGCGGGCCATCTCCTACGCGCGCACCGGGCTGTATCCGGAATCGATCCTGGCCGATGTCGATGCTGGCCGGGTGCGCCAGTTCCTGGTGAAGGACGCCGCGCACTACCGCGTCAAGAAGGAACTGCGCGAACACGTGCTGTTTGCCCTGCACAACGTGCTGCGCGACCCGCCGTTCTCGCGGCTGGACATGATCTGCTGCCGCAACCTGCTGATCTACCTGGATCGCGAAGCGCAGCTCGACGTCCTGCGCACGTTCCACTTTGCGCTGCGTCCCGGCGGCTATCTGTTCCTCGGTAGTTCCGAGGCGGCGGACAGCGTCAGCTCGCTGTTCTCGGTGGTGGACAAGAAGGCGCGCATCTACCGGGCCAATGTCGCGGTACGCGGCGATGCGCCCGTGCCGATGTCGGCGGCCATGCAGAACATGCGCATGCCGATTGCGATCATGCAGCCGCCTGGGCGCCGCAAGTTCTCGTTCGGTGACCTGCACCAGCGTCTGGTGGAGCAGCATGCTCCGCCCAGCGTGCTGGTCAGCCGCGAGTCGGACATCGTTCACCTGTCGGATCGCGCGGGGCGCTTCCTCGAATATGCAGGCGGCGAGCCGTCCCACAACGTGATTGCGGCCGTACGGCCCGAGTTGCGCCTGGAACTGCGCACCGCCATCTTCCAGGCCCTGCAGACCAACCATAGCGTGGAGGCGCGACGCGTGCAGCTGACGCGCGACGGGCGCAACTACTTCGTCAACATGATTGCGCGGCCGGTGCATGACGCCGAGGCCAATGCGGACTTCGTCCTGATCCTGTTCCATGAGGTGGAGGACAGCATGAGCGAGTCGTCCGACGCCCCGCAGAAGCGCCAGCCCGACCCGATCGTCAGCCAGCTCGAACGCGAACTGCATCGCACCAAGGAACAACTGCAGGCCACGATCGAGCAGTCGGAGACGTCCACCGAGGAACTGAAGGCGTCCAACGAGGAACTGCAGGCCATCAACGAGGAACTGCGCTCGGCCACCGAGGAACTCGAGACCAGCAAGGAAGAGCTGCAGTCGATCAACGAGGAACTCACCACGGTCAATGCCGAACTGAAGTCGAAGGTCGAGGAAACCAGCAAGATCAACGACGATCTGCAGAACCTGATCATGGCCAACGACATTGGCACGATCTTCGTCGACCGGAACATCCGTATCAAGCGTTACACGCCGCGTGCCACCGATGTGTTCAGCATCATCCCGTCCGACATTGGCCGCTCGCTGCTGGACATCACGCACCGGCTCGACTACGACAAGCTGTCCGACGATGCGGCCGAGGCCTTCGATTCGCTGCGGCTGATCGAGCGCGAGGTGCAAAGCAGCGATGGCCGCTGGTATCTGGCGCGCTTTCTGCCCTATCGCACGACCGAAGACCGCATCGACGGCGCTGTGCTGTCGTTTATCGACATCACGTCGCGCAAGGCGGCGGAGGCCCAGTTGCGCGAGGGCGAACGGCGCATGCGCATCGTGGCCGAAAGCACACGCGACTACGCGATCATCACCTTCGACGACGACGGCTGCATTACCAGCTGGAACATGGGCGCCCAACGCATTTTCGGCTACACCGAAGCGGAACTGCTGGGCGAGCCGGCCGATGTGCTTTATCTGCCGCAGGATCGCGACCGCGGTGTGCCGGCGGAGGAAAGAGCGCAGGCACGCAAGTTCGGGCGGGTGGAGGAAGACCGCTGGCACCTGCGCAAGGACGGCACGCGCTTCCGCTCCACGGGCGTGCTGTCCCGGCTGGAACAGTCCGGCGTCAGCGGCTATGCCAAGATCTGCCGCGACATGAACGAGGCGGTGCCGGCCGGCGCGCTGCGTCTTGATGGCGGGTTCCGCGCCACGCCCGTCCAGGATCATCGTGACGAGTTCCTGGCCGTGGCGTCGCACGAACTGAAGCATCCGCTGAACCTGATCAGTGCCAGCAGCGAACTGATCGCGCGTTCCGCGGAGGCGCGCCGCAATCCCATGATCGCCCGTGCCACGGAAACGATCCGGCGCACGGTGCTTGGCCAGGCACAGATCATCGACGACCTGCTGGACATGTCCCGCGTGCGCACCGGCAAGCTGTCGGTCGCGCGCACCACGATCGATTTCGCAGAGGTTGTGCGGCACGTCAGCGATGCGGTGCGAGAAGAGGCGGGCCAGCGGGGGACGACGCTCGAGGCGGCATTGCCGGACCAGCCCGTGTGGATTCATGCCGACGTGACGCGCATCGAGCAGGTGGTCTGGAACCTGCTCAGCAATGCGCTGAAATTCACGGAGTCAGGCGACCGCATCAAGGTGGTGCTGGAAAGCGATGCCAGCGTTGCGCGATTGACCGTGGAAGATACCGGCATGGGCATCGATGCGCAGACGCTGCCCCATATCTTCGACATGTTCCGACAGGGCGGCGCCATGCGGGCGCGGTCGCGCGGGCTGGGCATCGGCCTGAACCTGGTCAAGGAAATCACGACACTGCACGGCGGCACCGCGGAGGCCGCATCGGCCGGCCCCGGTCAGGGCAGTACCTTCACCGTGACGCTGCCGGTCGGCACGCCGGCGATGGCCGAAGACGACGCCGGTGTGCTGCCGGCATCGTTGCTGCGCGGTATGCATGTGATGCTGGTCGACGATGACCAGCAGACCGTGGAAACCTTCCGCATGCTGCTCGAGGCCGAGGGCGCCCTGGTCGACGTGGCCAGCGATGGCGAGTCGGCGCTGGCTTCCATGCAGTTGCGCAAGCCCGACCTGCTACTGTCGGATATCGGGATGCCCGGCATGGACGGCTATCAGCTGGTCCACCGGGTACGCGGGCAGGACGCGCTGAAGGAAGTGCCCGCTATCGCGCTCAGCGGCTATGGCCGCCACAGTGACGTCGACGCGGCGCTGCAGGCGGGATTCGATGCGCATCTGCCCAAGCCGGTCATGCTGGATGACCTGCTTTCCACGCTCATGCGCCTTCGGCTTGCCTGACATCCGGCGAACAATCCGGGCGCGGCGCATGGTCCGCCGGCCCGGGCGGCATGGCTTCGAGTACGAACCGGCGATGCCGGCGTAATGCCTCGACGGTAGCGCGCAGCGCCGCCAGCAGTTCCAGCCCATTGCGGGTGGGCAGGCCGTCCTGCTGCATCTGGCGCAGCACGGCAATCTGGCGGCGGATAATCGTCCGGCCTTCGGCGATGTGTCGGTCTACCTGGGCCAGCGCCGCTGCAGGGTCGAAGCACCGACGTTCCCCGGTACGGGACGGATCATGCATGGAGCGGCTCGGGATGTCCCGCCGCAGGAGGAAGCGGCTGGACGTAGCCAGGACACTGGTTGCGGTCGATCCAGTCCTTGGCCCAGGCCAGCCCTTCGGCCATGGCCCGTTCGCATGTCCGGAAAACACCAATGTCGCACGACTGCACCAGGACCGCGCCGCCTTGCGCCACGCGCCCCGATGCCTGCCAGTTGTTTTCGCCCAGAAACAGCGCGGCGCCTTCGACGGTATGCCCATAATACTGTTGCATTGCCATGGCGGTCTCCTTGCTTCCAGATACCAGGCATATCGATTGCCTGTGGAAAAATTGTAAGAAGGTCGCCCCCGTGGCGATACATGGCAGCGTTGTCCGGAATGTCCAGGTTCAGGACATCCTGATATGCTTGCACTCACTATCGGTCACGCACCGCCACATGCCCTCGATCCACGTCTACACCAATCAGGCTTCCACCCTTCGCGAGTTCGAAAAGGAATGCGTCAGCTTTGACGCCGCCGGTTATGTCGTGGATTTCGGACAGGCCTGGTGGGAATGCACCCCGACGTCAATCGCTGCGCTGGAACGTCCGCGCATGCAGCAACTTCTGCGGCGTCTGCGCGCCGGGGATGTGGTAGCCACGCTGCGCCTGTGCAGTCTTGGCAGTTCCGTGCGCGACGTGGTCGCCACGGTGGAGCGGTTCCGGGCGCTTGGCGTGAAACTTCACTGCCTCGAAACCGGCGAAGGGATGCTGACCGACGCCGCATCCACGGCATTCCGGACACTGCAGGCCGTGGAGGGCCTGGAACGCGACACGCGCAGCGCCCGGATGAAGGCCAGCGCCGAGCAGGCCGTCGAGCGCGGCAGCCGCCTGGGCAGGCGCCCGGCGCTGGCCACCAACATGCATGATGAAATCCGGGCGGCGCTGCGCCGGGGCACGTCGGTCAGCGAACTGGCCCGCACTTTCAAGGTGTCACGCCAGACCATCATGCGGATCCGGGACGTCCACCCGGAGTGACGCGGCGCCCCCGCACCATGTACGATCGGCGTGGCGCGATGCAATTCTTGCCCGTGCGCCGCCGCCGACCGTGCGTGAACGCTGACGTGGCGATGGGCATACTCCTTGCGCCTGGCGATACCGTTCCCGAACTTTCCCGGTTGCGGAGGCCAAGCGCATGCCACAAACCGCGATGCCAGTATCGCGCCGGCGCATTGCCGGCGAACTCTGGACGGCCATCTGGCGCCATCGCGTCCGTGTCGTGGTGGCCATCGTCCTGCTGCTCCTGGCCAAGGCCGCCACGGTATCGGTTCCGCTGATCCTGAAGCTGATCGTGGACGAGGCGGCGTCCGCGCAGACGCTGGCCAACCCCGCCGGCGCCGCCAGCATGGGGCCGCTGGTGCGCCTGATCGTCACGATCCCGGTCTTCCTGGTGCTGGCCTACGCCGTCCTGCGGCTGCTCGGCAACGCGTTCAACGAACTGCGTGACGTGGTGTTCGCGCAAGTGGCGCAGAGCACCGTGGCCACCTTCACGGCCCGCGCGTTTTCGCACCTGCACGGCTTGGGTGCGCGATTCCATTCGCAGCGCGAGACCGGCGGCATCATTCGTGACATGGACAAGGGCACGGCCGCCATCGGCTTCCTGCTTGGTGTTGCCGTCTTCACCATCGTGCCCACGCTGCTGGAGATCACGGCCGTGCTGGTGATCATGGTGGCGGGCTACGGCGGACAGTTCGCGGCGATCATCCTGGTCGTCTTCGTGCTCTATTCGGCCTGTACGGCGCTGCTGACCCGCCGCCGCATGCGGGTGCAGCGCCGCGTCAACGCCGTGGAGGCGCAGACCAACAGCAAGGTGGTGGACAGCCTGCTGAACTACGACACCGTCAAGTACTTCGCCCGCGAATCGTTCGAGTCGCGCCGCCTTGGCCGCCTGCTGGACCGCTGGGTCGAGGCCAGCGTGGAAAACCAGCACGCGCTGTCGGCGCTGCATATCGCGCAGAGCGGGTGCATTGCCATCGGGGTGGCCAGCGTCATGCTGCTGGGCGTGCAGCGGGTGGCGCAGGGCACGCTGACGGTCGGGGACCTCGTGCTGATCAACGCGTACATCATCCAAGTGGTGTTGCCGCTGAATACGCTCGGTTTCATATTTCGCGAGTCGAACGACGCAATGACCAACGTGGAACGCCTGTTCGCGCTGCTAGACGCGAAGGGCCGCGCCGGCGAGGACGACGATGCGCCCGGCGCGCGGCCGCTGGTGGTCAGGCAGGGCGAGATTGCGTTCGAGCACGTGAATTTCAGCTACGACCCCAGCCGCCAGACGCTGTGGGACGTGAGCTTTCGCGTGGGCGCGGGGCAGACCGTGGCGGTGGTGGGCGGCAGCGGCTCCGGCAAGTCGACACTGGCGCGCCTGCTGTTCCGGCTTTATCAACCGGACTCGGGTCGCGTGCTGATCGACGGGCAGGACCTGCGGCTGGTCACCCAGCGCAGCCTGCGCGAGGCGGTGGGCATCGTGCCGCAGGACACCATTCTCTTTAACGACACGATTGCCTACAACATCGCCTATGGCCTGGAGGGTGCGTCGCGATCCGATGTGGTGGAAGCCGCGCGCGCGGCCCAGCTCGATGCGTTCGTCGATCGTCTGCCGGACGGCTACGAAACCATGGTCGGCGAGCGCGGGGTGCGCCTGTCCGGCGGCGAGCGCCAGCGCGTGGCCATCGCGCGCGCCATGCTCAAGCGGCCGCCGATCGTGGTGTTCGACGAAGCCACGTCGGCGCTCGACACGCGTACCGAGCGCGCCATCCAGGTGGAACTGACGCGTGTGGCGAAGGGCCGTACCGCATTCATCATCGCGCACCGGCTATCGACCATCACCGATGCAGACCATATCCTGGTCATGGAACATGGCCGGGTGGTGGAGGCCGGCACGCACCAGGCGCTGCTGGCGCGCGGCGGCGTCTACGCGCAGATGTGGCGGCTGCAGCAGCAGCAGCGCGAACTGGAGCGCACCGAAGAGCGGCTGGCGCTGCAGCCCATCCGGCTCGAAACGATTGTCGCCGGCGTGGTGGACGGCCTGCGCGAGCGCATCGCGTCCCGCCATATCCACCTGTTCACGGTCGTGGGCGAGGCCGAGCTGCGCGTGACCGGCGATCCGGGATTGCTGCAGAAGGTGATATGGGAGCTTTGCGAGCGCATCGTCGAGGCGGTGGAAGCGGGTGGCCGCATCGAGCTGCGCCTGGAGCGCAGCAACGGCGACGCGGCGTTGACCCTGTCGGCCACGGCGTCGGCGCAGGGGCATCCGGTGTCGGCCGCCGAGATCCAGCGGCTGCAGGCGGAGCTGGCCGAGGCGGGCATCACGTTGAAGGCCGATACGGCCCAGCAGATGTGGCAGCTGCGCATGCCGATGCGCCCGTTAGGCGAGCCGCTGGCGACGCCCCAACTGTCACTGACAGACGCGCCGCCGCTTGTGCTGGGTCCGCAAACGTTGCGCGGCTGCTGCGTGCTGGTGCTGGACGACGATGCGCCCACGCGCGACGTGCTGGTCGATGCGCTTGAAGACCTGGGTGCCGAGGCGCTGGCATTCGCGCACGGGCGCGACCTGTTGCAGCACCTGTCGGAGACCGCGCCGGCCCAGTGGCCCCAGGTGCTGCTCTGCGATATCGCGCTGGACGAGGAGGATGGCTACACCGTGCTGCGCGACGTGCGGCGCCTGGAATCCGAGCGCGAAGTGTCGCTGGTGCGCCGCGTCACCGCCATTGCGCTGTCCGGTCACGCGCAGCCGCAGGACCGCATCCGCGCGATGATGGCGGGTTTCCAGCTGCATCTGTCGAAGCCCGTGCAGATGGCGGAGCTGATCGCGGCGATATCGGCCCACTACCGGCATGCCGCGGCCGGACCGTCGGCCCCATCGGGCGACCCGCTTCCAGCAGGGTCTTCCGGCGCGCTGCGTGGCTCGCGCAATGAGTCGTCCTGACTGGCCGGGCGTCAGCGTTGCCGACGCGTGAGCCGCAGCGCCGCCACCACGTGGTCGCCCACCACGGCCCGCTCACGCAGCACCCACTGCATGCCGTGCGCCAGTTCGCGCCATCCTGCCACGCCCAGATGCATGGCGAGGGACGGCATGGCGCGCACGGTATCGCCAATCGCCATGGTGGCTGGCAGGTGCAGCCACGCCGCCCACACGGCGTTGCGTGCCAGCAGCGCGCGGCGGGCGCGGCTGTCGCGCAACGGGCTGGGATGATGATGAACCACCAGTTCCGGGGCGTAGACCATCCGCCAGCCGTGCGCGGCAAGCTTCCAGGCGAGCACGGTTTCTTCTCCACCGATGAAAAACCGTTCGTCGTAACCGCCGGCGGCCAGGAAGGCATCCGTGCGGAATGCCGTCGCGCCGGCCATGAAGCCCAGAATGGCGCGACCCGGCAGGTCCGCGGAGGGCAGCGGGCTGCGCGACATCAGCGTGCTGGTGGGGTCTTCCTTGCCGGAAGCGCCCACCAGGATGCGCGCGGTCAACGAGGCCACGGCGGGATACGCGTCGAGCAGTGCGCAGGCCCGGGCGAGCGATCCGGGCTGCCACCAGCAGTCGTCATCGCAGAACGCCACGTACGGGGTGCCGGCCACCTGGGCCGCCCATTGCGCGCCAAGGTTCCGGCCCGCCGCGCCCAGGTTGGTGTCGCTGCGCAGGCAGACGACCTGCGGAAAGACATCGCGCACCATGGCCGCCGTGCCGTCGGTGGACCCATTGTCCACCACTGCGATACGGGGCCGTTCGGGCAAGCCCTGCAGATGGCGCAGCGTCCAGCACAGGGTGTCGCGGCGGTTGTGGGTCAGCACGACCACGCTGATGCCGGCGTGCCAGGGGATAGCGTCCATTGTCGTTTGCGCGACCGTCAGTGTGCCGGCTCGTGCGCCGGATCAGGTGCCTTTGGCCGGCACGATGTCGAGCGCCCAGTACCGCTCGGGCGCGCCAAGGTCCGCGAGCTGCCCCGCGTTGAACAGCGGCAGCTGACTCTCGTAGGCCTCCACGGCTGCCATCTTCATGTTTTGCCAGGGTGCAAGCGGAAAGTGCACCGGCGCGGCGATCAGCCCGGCCTGCCACCAGCCCATCAGGCGGCTTTGCACCATGCCGGGCAGCCGCCGGTAGATCGCGTCTTCATAGAACAGCCATTGCACCGGCGGCACTGGCGTGCCGCCTTCCGCCGTATCGGCGGTCTGCATGCTCGATACCGTCGCACGCAGAAGCATGCAGGCCCGGCTGACCAGGATGTGATCGCTATGGAACAGCCCCATCGGCGCAATCACGGTGCCACCGCGCTGCATCGAGGGCGAAGCGGCCAACCCGGCCATGATCTCTTCTGCGCTGTGCTGCCGGCCGTATTGCCCATCGAGAAAGCCGAGCCACTCGGGTCGCGCGCCGAGCATGTTCAGGCCGCGTGCATCCTCGCGGCGCCGTTGCGAAACGGCCTGCGTCACGCTGCCGAAGCCTGCGGCCCGATCCCAGTCCGGCACCTCGGTGCCGGCGTCCGGCACGCCCGCGAGCACGGTGACGACAACGGCATCCTGCGCGGCGGCAAGCAGCGTGCCGCAACTGAAGACGGCGTCGTCCAGGTGGGGAGAGATGACGGTCAGCGGCTTGGGAATCTCAAGAAACGTCATCGATATCAGCGGAAGTCAGCGGAAGTCGGTCGGGTGCCAGTCAGGCGCGGGCGCCTCGTCGCGTGCCTCGCCCACGGGCGGCTGCCACAGGGTCGCGCACGCGCGCGCGCGTTGCTGCACCGCCCGGCGGGATACGAACGCAGCCACGGTCAATCGCAATCCCTGTGCCAGCGGCACGGCCGGCTGCCACTGCAGCAGCGTGCGGGCCAGGGTGATGTCGGGGCACCGCTGGCGCGGATCGTCCTCCGGCAGCGGCCGATGTTCGAGCGTCGAGGCCGAGCCGGTGGCGTGGAGGATCTCGGTGGCGATGTCGCGCATCGTGGTCTCGCATGGATTGCCCAGGTTGACCGGCGTGCCGGCTGCATTCGATGCCATCAGGCGGATCAGCCCTTCGACCAGATCGTCCACGTAGCAGAACGAGCGCGTCTGTGACCCGTCGCCATAGAGCGTAAGCGGCTCGCCGGCCAGCGCCTGCGAGATGAAATTGGACACCACGCGGCCGTCGGCCGGATGCATGCGAGGCCCGTAGGTATTGAAAATCCGGGCGATCCGCACGTCCACGCCGTGCTGGCGGTGATAGTCCATGAACAGCGTTTCCGCACACCGCTTGCCTTCGTCGTAGCACGCCCGCCGGCCGACGGGATTCACGTGTCCCCAGTAGCTTTCCTGTTGCGGATGGTGGTCCGGGTCGCCGTAGACTTCGCTGGTGGAAGCCTGCAGGATGCGCGCCTTGACACGCTTGGCCAGGCCCAGCAGGTTGATGGCGCCATGCACGCTGGTCTTGGTCGTCTGCACCGGATCGCTCTGGTAATGCACGGGCGACGCCGGACAGGCCAGGTTGTAGATCTCGTCGACCTCCACATAGAGTGGGAACGTCACGTCGTGACGCAGCAATTCGAAATTGGGCCGTGGCAGCAGGTGAGCGATATTTTCCTTGCCGCCCGTGTAGAAGTTATCGACGCAAAGTACATCATGGCCGGCTTCGACCAGGCGGTCGCACAGGTGCGAACCGAGGAAGCCGGCGCCGCCCGTTACCAGGATGCGCTTCTGATGAGGATCCTTCATGGTGTGTCCCCTATGCCGCCACGCGGCCGGCGCCAGCGGCGCCATGCACCAGCCGGGCGTAGACCTGTTCCATCTGCCGCGCCACGCCCGCCCACGTGAACAGGGCCTGAGCCCGCTGGCGGCCGGCCTCGCCCATGCGTTGCATCAGGGCCGGGTCGGCGCAAAGCTGCGCAAGCCGCTCTGCAAGCGGTTCCGGTGCATTGGGCGGCACCAGAAAGCCCGTTTCGCCGTCGAGCACCGTGGAGCGGATACCGCCGACGTTGGCGCCCACCACCGGCACCCCGCAGGCCATGGCTTCCACCGGCGTGATGCCGAATGGCTCATACCACGGCGTGGTGACGAAGACGTCCGATGCGCCATAGAACTGGCGCAGCTGTTCCCGGCCACGCCGGCCGACGAAGGTGACGCTGTCGGCCACGCCGGCCGCGTCGGCCACTTGTTGCAGGTGTCCGATCTCGGGTGTGGCCGCAACACTCGGCGATTCCGCGTTGCCGCCGACCACGTACAGCCGGGCACGTATGCCCAACGTGTGGCGCAGATGCCCGATGGCCCGAATCACGTTGTCGATGCCCTTGCGCGGCACCAGGCGGCCCAGTTGCAGCACTGTGAACTCGCTGCCGTCCCAGCCCAGTGCGGCGCGGGCGTGCGTGCGCTCCACCGGCGCGAACTCCTCGTCGTCGAAGCCGCACGGCACCGTTTCGATGCGTGACCGCTGCGCCCCGCACAGGGTAACGAGGTCTTCGGCGTCCTGCGGGCATTCGGCGATCACGCAATCGGACTCGCGTGCCAGCGCGTCCTCGATATCGAAGCGCGCGTCAGGAAAGCCGTCCGCGCTGCCCTGGTGCAGCCGTCGTACCTTGCCCAGCGCGTGGAACGTCATGACCAGCGGGATGCCCAGCGCCTGCCTGGCGCGTAGCGCCGCCACGCCAGACATGAAGAAGTTGGCGTGCAGGATGTCGTAGCCGATGGCGTCATGGCGCATGAACTCCACCATGTAGTCGCCAAACGCCGGCATATGTGGCAGCAGCGATTCCTTAGGCACCTGGACGGCGGGCCCCGCCGGCACATGGATGACCCGGACGTTCGGCGCGAAGGCGACGACGTCCGGCAGCAGCGCCTTGTCACGCCGCGTGAAGACGTCCACCGGGTAGCCGCTCTTGCCGAGCTGCCGGGCCAGGTGAGCCACATAGACGTTCTGTCCACCGCTGTCGACGCTGCCGATGCTGGCAAGCGGCGAGGCATGTTCGCTGATCAGGGCAATTCTTCGCATGGCGGACTCCGCGTTGTGGTCGTTGTTCAAACCGGCCGTCTGCAGCATGCATGCCAATCGGCGGAAAGGAGACGTCGCCCGTACGGAGAACCGTTATAACGGTTCTCCGCGTCACGCCGCGCCGCCCGCCAAGCCGGGGGGCGGGCGCGCCGCATTTGCAGTTCGCGAGAGCCGTTTCTACTGCCGCCGTGTAGAAGCGTTGGTCCGCAGCCGATGTACGGAAGGCGATTGCCACGGACATGGCTGCGGCGGCGGCGGGGGCACGGCTCGGCGCAAAGCTTGCATGGCAGACGCACCCATACCTGTCGGGGAACCCCATGTCAGCCCATACCGAAGCCGGCCGCCTGCCGCTGGCCGATACAGAGGCCGCGCGCCGTGCCATCGCGCTCGCGTTGCCCATGCTCGAGGCCAGTCTCGACGACAAGGGCGTCGGCGAGAGCCACTGCCTGCACATCGTCATCATGGATCCGGGCAAGCCCTACGGTGCCTGCGCGTTCGAACAGGCGATCCTGTACGAGCACTCGCTGCCGTCGCGCGACCGCTGGGATGCCGACTATGCGTATTACGCCCGCGAGAAGGCGCGCATCACGTGGCGCACGGCCATCGACAGCGGCCAGCTGATGGATCGCGCGCCACACCTGCTTTGCACGGGCGACACGGTGCTGGCCGGCGCCATCGTGCTGGACGGCATCGTCGTGGCCGCCAGCGGTGCAAACGGATGGTATGACGAGGCATTTTCGCGCTGTATTGCCAGCCTGCTGCGTGCCGTGGTGCGGGAACGGCTGCACGGCAACATGCAGGGCTGATGCTGGGCGACGACATGCATGGCACGCAATTCGCTGCGAGGGCTCCATTCATTGACGACGCAAGGGGAGGGCAACATGCGGGACTTCGAGCAAGACAGGCATCCGCAGCTGGAAGGCAAACGGTATCTGGTGACTGGCGGAGGGGGCGGTCTGGGCGCCGAGATTTGCCGCATGCTCGCGCAAGCCGGCGCGCATGTGATCGTTGCCGATGTCAACGAGGCGCTTGGCGAACGGTGCGCGGCCTCATTGCGCGAAGCGGGCGCCGAGGCCACGGTGTGTTGCGCCGATGTCTCGGACCCGGCCGCCGTACAGCGGCTGTTCGCCGACATTGCGGATGGCGGGGCGCGGCTTGACGGGCTGATCAACAACGCGGCCATCGACATCACGCTGCCCGTCGAGGAAGTGGATACCGAGCAGTGGCGGCGCGTGCTGATGGTCAACCTGTATGGTCCGTATCTGCTGACGCATGCCGCGGTGCCGCTGATGAAGGCCCAGGGCGGCGGGCATATCGTCAATATCGCCTCCACGGCGTCCAAGCGGGCCTGGCCGAACGCGTCGGCGTACCACGCGACAAAGTGGGGCCTGCTGGGCCTGTCGCATGCGCTGCATGCCGAACTGCGCGCGCATCGCATCAAGGTATCGGCCGTGGTGGCAGGCGGCATGCGCACGCCCTTCCTGCTCGACAGGTTTCCCGATATCGACACCTCGAACCTGCAGGACCCCGCAAACGTGGCGCGCGCCGTCCGCTTCGTGCTGACGCAGCCCGAAGAAACCGTGATCCCGGAAGTCATGGTGCTGCCGATGAAGGAGACCTCATGGCCATAGTCGAGCGTGGCGGCGCGGTACTGCTGGACAAGGACGGCACGCTGCTCGAGAACGTGCCCTACAACGTGGACCCCGCGAAGATTCGCCTGGCCGATACGGTCGGCGACGCGCTGCGCCGGCTCTCGCGGCTGGGATTGCCGCTTGCCGTGGTCAGCAACCAGCCGGGCATCGCGCTGGGCCGGTTCGACGCGGAGGCGCTCGACGCCGTCCGCCAGCGCCTGAGCGATCTGTTTGCCCTGCATGGCGCCAGGCTCTCGGGCTTCTTCTATTGCCCGCATCATCCGGACGGCCAGGTCAGGCCCTACGCCGTGCATTGCCTGTGCCGCAAGCCCGCGCCCGGCCTGCTGCGGCAGGCCTGCACGGCGCTGGGCTGCGATCCGGGCAAATCATGGATGGTGGGCGACATCCTCGACGACGTGGAAGCTGGACGCCGTGCCGGCTGCGGCACGGTACTTGTCGATTGCGGCAACGAAACCGAATGGATTGGCGGTGCCCTGCGTACGCCGGACTTTATCGTCCCGACGCTCGACCGCGCGGCCCAGGTCATTGCGGCCGGTCTGCCGATTTCGCCATCGCCCCCGATGATGACGGAGCGGCCATGCTGACATGGCAGCAAGCCCGGCGCGTGCTGTGCGTCCGGCTGGACAACATGGGCGATGTGCTGATGACCACCCCGGCGATGCAGGCGCTTGCGGAAAGCGTACCGGGGCGCAGCCTGACGCTGCTGACGTCGCGCGCGTCGGCCATGCTGGCGCCGCATCTGACGATGATCGACGACGTGATGGCGTGGGATGCGCCGTGGGTCCGGCATGCGCACGATGCAGACGGCATGGCTGCCGCCATCGGCGACGGGGTCGTGCAGCTCGCAGCGCAGTCTTTCGACGCGGCGGTGATCTTCACCGTTTACAGCCAGAGCGCGCTGCCAGCGGCCATGCTTTGCGGCATGGCGGGCATTCCGCTGCGGCTGGCCCATTGCCGCGAGAACCCTTATGCCTTGCTGACCGACTGGGTGCCCGACACCGAGCCCGACACGAAGAGCGATGCGCCGCCACGGCACGAAGCGCAGCGCCAGCTGGACCTTGTGGCGCACGTGGGCGCCGTCACTGGCGACCCGCGCCTGCGGTTTGCACTGACCGACGCGGACCGCGCGATGGCGGACGGTCTGCTGACAGACCTGGCTGGCATGCATCGCGCCACCGTGCGCGTGGTGGTGCATCCCGGTGCCACGGCCGCATCGCGGCGCTGGCCTGCGGAGCGCTTCGCCGATGTGGCGCGGGAACTGGCCGTTGGTGTCGGGGCGCTTGTCGTCGTCACGGGCAATGGTGGCGAAAGCCGCCTGGTGGAGGAAGTCTGCAAGCTGGCCGGCCATCCGGCGGTGGTGCCGATGGCCGACCGGTTGTCGATCGGCGAAATGGGTGCGCTGCTGTCGGCGAGCGATCTGCTGGTGTCGAACAACAGTGGCCCGGTGCATATGGCGGCCGCGCTCGGCACGCCGGTCGTGGATCTGTACGCGCTGACCAATCCGCAGCACACGCCATGGATGGTGCCGCACCGCGTGCTGTTCCAGGACGTGCCGTGCCGCTATTGCTACAAGAGTGCATGCCCGCAAGGCCATCATCGCTGCCTGCGCGAAGTGTCGGTGCTGCAGGTAGTGGAGGCATCGATGGCGCTCCTCGGCGGCGAGGCCGGCGCACGGACGACGATGCCGTGGGCTTGCCAGGCCCGGCAGGTGCTTATGCCGCAGCACGTTTCCATCGGGCAGGACATGCCCGTGCAAGCCATCGCCAAGGAGGATGTCCATGTACACGCTCGGCATTAACGCCGCCTATCACGACTCCGCCGCTTGTCTGGTGCATGACGGGGTGGTGGTGGCGGCCGCGGAAGACGAACGCTTCACGCATATCAAGCACGGCAAGCGGCCGGTGCCGTTCAGCGCGTGGGAACTGCCGTGGCATGCCATCGACTACTGCCTGCGCGAAGCCGGTATCACGCTGGCGGACGTCGACCATGTGGCGTATTCCTATGATCCGGCGCTGCTGCTTGGCGCGCTGCATGGCCAGGAATCGGTGGTGCTGCCGCTGGAGCCGTCGCGCGACCGGCAACCCGATGCCCGCACATCGCCATGGGATCCGCTGTTCCTGTCGTACGTGGTCAATGCGCCACGGCAACTGGCTTCGGGCGCCCCGCATCACCTGTCGGCCCGCTTCCGCGAGATCCGTCACGACGGGCCGTTCCGCTGGCATTTCATCGAGCACCATATGGCGCATGAGGCCAGCGCGTTCCTGGCGGCGCCGTTCGAGCGATGCGCCGTGCTGACGATGGACGGCCGCGGCGAATCGGCCACCACCAGCTACGGCATGTTCGATGGGCGCGAGTACCGGCGGATCAAGCAGATCGACCTGCCCGATTCGCTGGGGCTGCTGTACGAGAAGGTCACCCGTCATCTGGGCTTCCTGCATTCGTCGGACGAGTACAAGGTCATGGCGCTGGCGTCGTTCGGCAAGCTAACCCATCTCGATGTGTTCCGCCGGATGGTGACCAGCGATGGCGAAGGCGGCTACCGCGTGGCCGATGTCGATCTCGAAACGGTGCTGGGCCCCGCGCGCCTGCGCGGCGATACCTTCGACGCGCGGCACTTCGACATCGCGCGCTCGCTGCAGCAGGTGCTCGAAGAGACCGTGGTCGGCATGGCGGCGTGGCTCGCGGAAACCACCGGCGAAGCCAACCTTGCGATGGCCGGCGGTGTCGCGCTCAACTGCGTGATGAATGCGCGGGTGCGCGACCAGGCGCCGTTCGACGCGGTATGGGTGCAGCCGGCCGCTGGCGACGCCGGCACGGCGCTGGGCGCGGCCTTGTGGGTGGACTTCACGGAACGCGGCCGGCCGTCGCGGCACTGGACGATGGAACACGCCTACCTGGGGCCGGCGTTCGGCGACGACGAGATCGCGGCGTTCCTGGACTGGGCCAAGCTGCCCTATCGCCGGCTCGATGACGTGGCGGCACGCGCCGCAGAGCTGCTGGCGCAGAACCGCATCATCGGCTGGTTCCAGGGACGCATGGAATTCGGCCCGCGTGCGCTCGGAGCGCGTTCGATTCTGGCGTCGCCGATCGATCCGGGCATGCAGCAGCGGCTCAACGACATCAAGGATCGGGAGGACTTCCGGCCGGTGGCGCCGGTCGTGATGCAGGAGCGCCTGGGCGAATGGTTCCGCGCGAAGAAGCCCGGCGACGGTGCCGCCCCGTTCATGCTGTTCGTCTATGACGTGATTCCTGAGCAGGCGAAGCGCATTCCGGCGGTGACGCACGTGGATGGCACGGCACGGGTGCAGACGATCCGTCGCGACCAGAACGCCATCTACTACGATGTGCTGGCGGCCTTCGAGCGGCTGACGGGCGTGCCGGTGCTGGTCAACACGTCGTTCAACACGCGTGGCGAGCCGATTGTGTGCACGCCGCGCGATGCCGTGGAGTGCTTCTGGACGTCTCCGCTGGACGCGCTGGTGATCGGTTCGTTCCTGGTGGAGAAGCCAGGCGCCGCGCCAGCGATGAAGGCCGGCCACAAGGAGACCGCCGATGCAAGCATCTGAACCGCTGGTCTCGGTTGTCATTGCCACCTATCGGCGCGAGGCGCTGCTCAAACGCTGTCTGCAGGCGCTGTGCCATCAGCAGATGGATACGCGCGCGTTCGAAATCATCGTGGCCGATGATGGTTGCGAGCCGGCCATCGCGGCATTGGTGGCGGCGCTGGCGGCCCGGTATCGTGCCGTGGCGTTCCATTACACGGCGGTGCCGGCCACGCAGGGGCCGGCCGGGGCCCGCAATGCTGGCGCGCGTCTGGCGCGGGGAGAGATCCTGGCCTTCACCGACGACGATACGATCCCGTCGCCGGACTGGGTCTGCAACGGTTATCTGGCCCTGGCCAGCACGCCCGGATGGTGCGCGGCGGCGGGCCGGGTCGTGGTGCCCACGCCGGCACGGCCAACCGACCACGAGCGCGATACGGCCGGGCTGGCCAGCGCGGAATTCGTTACCGCCAATTGTTTTGTGCGACGCACGGCATTCGAACGGGTCGGTGGCTTTGACGAACGCTTCACGCGCGCATGGCGGGAGGACTCCGACCTGCAGTTCCGTCTCGAAGGGCAGGTCGGCCCGGTGGGCCGCGCGACCGATGCGGTGGTCGAGCATCCCGTACGCCCCGCCGAATGGGGTGCCAGCGCGCGGGCACAGGCCAAGGTCTTCTTCGATGCCCTGCTGTACAAGAAGCATCCGCGGCTGTATCGCCAGCGTATCCGGCGTGTGCCGCCCTGGCACTACTACGCGATCGTGGCGTGTGCCGGTGTGGCGCTGGCCGGCGTGCTTGCCGGCGCCGCGCAGGTGGCGGCGGTCGCGGCAGCCGGCTGGGTGTTGCTGACGGCGGCATTCTGTGCGCGCCGGCTGCGCGGTGCGTCGTGGCGGCCGCGCCATGTCTGCGAGATGGTGGTGACGTCGATCGTCATCCCGCCGTTGTCGCTCTATTGGCGCCTGCGCGGGGCGCTGGCATTCCGCACGGGTTTTCTGTGATGCCGGCCGACACGCGCAAGATCGCCGTCTTTCGCGCGCTGCAACTGGGCGACATGCTCTGCGCCGTGCCCGCGCTCAGGGCATTGCGCGCGGCGGAGCCCGATGCGCACATCACGCTTGTCGGCTTGCCGTGGGCACGTGATTTCGCCGCGCGCTACTGCGCGCTGATCGACGACTTCATGGCTTTCCCCGGCGCGCCAGGCATGCCCGAGCAGGGCACCGATGCGCAGGCGCTGGATCGCTTCCTCGCCGACGCGCGGCGCCGGCGATTCGATCTTGCCATTCAGCTGCATGGAAGCGGGGCAATCACAAATCCGCTGGTGCGCCAGCTTGGCGCGCGGCGCGTGGCCGGGTTTTGCGACAGGTCCGACGGCGCACGGCCCGCCGCGCCGGGCGAGTTATGGATCGCCTGGCCTGACGGCAACGAGATCGAACGACTGCTCGGCCTGATGCACGCACTGGGCTATCCGCACGCGGACACGCATCTTTCCTTTCCGCTCCACGCGGACGACCTGCGCGACTGGCGCAAGCTGGCCGATGCCCATGGGCTGGAGCCGGGCGGCTATGTCTGCATTCACCCCGGCGCGCGCATGCTGTCGCGGCGCTGGCCGGTGGAACGCTTTGCCGAGGTGGCGCAACGCCTGGGCAATCCATGGCGGATCGTGGTAACGGGTGCGCCCGACGAGCGCGCACTGGCTGCCCGGCTTTGCACCTTGACCGGGGTGCCGGTGGTAAACCTGTGCGGCCAGACGTCGTTGGGCGCGATGGCCGCGTTGATCGCCCATGCCAGGTTGCTGGTTTGCAATGACACCGGGGCATCGCATATCGCCGCGGCCATGGACACGCCCAGCGTGGTGGTGTCGTGCGGCAGTGACAGCGAGCGATGGGCGCCGCTGGACCGCACGCTGCACCACGTGCTGGCCGACTATCCGCCATGCCGCCCCTGCGCCTGGCAGGCGTGCCCGTATGGACATGAATGTGCGATGCACATCGACGTGGACAGCGTGGCCGCCGCCGCACGGCGCCTTGCGGATCGGGAGACCGTATATGTCTAGGCGATTACGCATCCTGACGTGGCACGTCCATGGCAACTACTTGTACTACCTGTCGCAGGTGCCGCACGACTTCCTGCTGGTGACCCGGCCCGGCTATCCGCCCGGCTACGCTGGCGTGGGCGGGCAGCTGCCATGGGGCGGGAACGTGAGCGAAGTGCCGTATGACGCGGTGCCCCGCACGGCGTTCGACTGCGTGCTTTACCAGCACCACGACCACTACGCCAACGACAGGGAAATCCTGCTGACCGCCGCCCAGCGCGGGCTGCCGGCCATCTATCTCGAGCACGACCCGCCGCAGGCGCATCCCACCAACACGCGGCACCCGGTGCAGGACCCGAAGATGCTGCTGGTGCATGTCACGCCGTTCAACGCGCTGATGTGGGACAGCGGTATCACGCCGACGCGTGTCATCGACCACGGCGTGGTGGTCGATCCGGCGGTACGCTACACCGGCCATCGCGCGCGCGGCATCAGCGTGGTCAATCACCTGGCCAGGCGCGGCCGGCGGCTGGGCGCGGATATCTTTGCCGACGTCAGCCGGCGCGTGCCGGTGGACCTGGTGGGGATGGACGCACAGGCGGCAGGCGGCATCGGCGAAGTTGCCAACACCGAGCTTGCCGCCTTCATGGCGCGCTACCGCTTCTTCTTTCACCCGATCCGCTATACGAGCCTGGGGCTCGCGGTGGTGGAAGCCATGACCATCGGCATGCCCGTCGTCGGCCTGGCCACGACCGAACTGGCGACGGTGATCCGCAACGGTGTCAACGGCCATGTCGATACGCGCGTCGAGGGCTTGGTCGATGTCATGCGCGCATTGCTGGAAGACCCCGGGATGGCGGCGCGCTGGGGCCAGGCGGCCGCCCGCACGGCGCGCGAGCGTTTTGGCATCGAACGCTTTGTTGCCGACTGGCAGGCCGCCTTTCGCGACGTCACGCGCTAGGCTTGGCGTCGTTGCAAAGGCCGGCCAGCATCGCCAGGTGATCGGCGAATCCGCCTGGTGCACGGCCCTTGATGCGCGCGCTGGTCACCACGCGCGGCAGCGCGCTCCAGGCAATCTGCGCGTTCAGCGCGATCAGGCGCTGCACCAGTGCCACATCCTCGCTGCTGGCGTGGGGCGGAAATCCGCCCGCACGGCGATAGGCCCGCGAGCAGACGCCCAGATTGGCGCCGTGAACATGACGATGATCGTCGGCGCGCTGGTACCGTGTGGCGAATCGTACGGGGACATGCGGGGGATGCCCGCTCCAGTCGTCGACGGTGACGAGCCCGCACACGGCATCGGCGGCGAGCGCCAGTTGCGCCACCAGCCAGTCCGGTGCCACGCGGCTGTCGGCATCGGTGAAGGCCAGCCAGCGTGCGCCCAGCGCCAGCAGCAGTTCGGCGCCGGTGTGCCGCGCGATGCCGACATTGCGCACGGCGATGGTCAGGCAGGTGACGTGGGCCGGCCCATGGCGGCTCGCGATGGCAAGCGAATGGTCGCTGCAGTCGTCCAATACCACGACCAGCATCACCGGCTCGCCCTGCAGGCCGGGGTGCAGCGCGGCGGCGCGCAGCGCGAGCAGGCACGCCTCCAGACTGGCTTCCTCGTTGTGGACGGGCACCACGACGCCGATCATCGCATGGGCTCCCGGCGGCGCAGCGGTTCGGGGTTGCGCGACCAGACATCGAGCAGGAAGTCCGGCTCGATATGCCGAACATGCCGATGCAGGCCCGGGCAGCGCGCAATCGCGGCGTGCACGTGGCGGGTGGATTGGGCGCGCTCCGCGAACGGGCGCAGCCAATGACAGGCCACGATGGTGCCGTAAGGCGCGAGCGCCTGGGCGGCTTGCGCCACGGTCCGCATCCACGGCTCGCGATCAAAGTAGTAGCCAAGTTCGCTCAGCACGATCAGGTCGAAGCGGCCGGCTGGCCACGCATCGGGCAGGGCCGCCACGCGCGTCTCGACCTGCGGCAGGCCTGCCACGCGCGCACGGGTTCGTTCGATAGCGCGCGGCATCATGTCGATGGCAAGCAGCGCGTCGCAGCGCGCGGCCAGCCGCTCGGTCAGCAGGCCCGTGGCGCAGCCCGCTTCCAGCGCCCGGGCATAGCGCGGCTCAGGCAGCGCAGCCATCAGCAGATCGCGCTTGCGCGCCTCGTACCAGAGCGAAGCCAGGCCCCAGGGGTCGTCCTGCTCGAAGATGGCATGGAAGTCGGTGGTGGCGTCCGGGGGCGTCATAGCCGATGGCCCTGCTCGCCGGCATCGGTGGCTTTGCTGGCATCGCCTGCTTGGGCGCCGCCAGTGCGCTGGCTCAGCCTGTCCCCCAGCAACGCCAGGTCGCGTTCCGCGTGGCTTTGCCGTACGAGTACGGGCAGGTCCGCGAACAGGGCGGCCAGCCGCGCGTCGCGACACAGCGGGCCGGCGCCCAGCACGTTGCCGGCGCGCTGCATCACGCGCTGGACGGTGGCCTCGACCGTGGCGCGCACTCGCATGGCCGGCACGTAGGCGTCGTCCTTGGGGTGTGCGTCGATCCAGGCGGCCGTTTCGCGCAGCAATGCGGCTGTCGCGCGCAGGTCGCTGTCGATGGCGCCCAGGTGGGCGGCAGCATGGGGGTCGCCATGGCGGCTAACCGCGCGCCGCACGGTCTGCTCGAACGGCAGGACGGCTCCGTACCAGCAGGCGGCAATGCCCGCGCCGCCATGCCAGAAGCCGGGGCGGTCCAGATAGGCGCCTGCCGGGCCGATTTGCAGCGCGGGGCAGTTATCCAGCATGACGTCGCCACTGCCTGTGTCGCGCATGCCCACGGCATGCCATCCCTCGCTGGTGATGCGCACGCCGGCGCCGTGCAGATCGATGGCCGCCATCAGCGCGCCGCCGTTGCCGTCGTGGCAGGTGACCAGTGCATGCGACACGGCTTGCGCGCCGGAGCACCATGCCTTGCGGCCATCGAGCCGGAGCGGCCTGCCGCCAGCCAGGCCGGTGCGCGCCGCCAGCGGGCGGATGTCGGTGTCCATGGCGGCCCGCGCGTGCACGCGGGCATCGGGGGGCTCGGCCGCCCACACCGCCCAGCGCGTACCGCGTGGGGGGCGCGCTTGCGCGACCTCCAGCAGAATGGCCAGCGCATCGGCATGCGCCTCGAACAGCTTGATGGCGACGGCGCCGTGCGTGGCGGCAACGTCCGCGAAGCATCGCCAGCGGGCCAGCGTCTGGCCGTGGCCGGGCGGCGGCATGCCGTCTGGCGTGTCATAACGGGCGATCAGCGATCCGAGCGTGTCGTCGGGGACCATGGCGGCGGGCGGTGCGTTCACATGCACGGCGCGCCGCAAGATTCCTGCCAAAGCACCCGGGGGCCCTGGCAGCCCTCCTGGCACGGGATTCGCAGAGCGGCGCGGGGCAGACAGGCCGCCGGCCGGTGTGGCGCCGGCCCCCATATTTGCCGGTCGGTTGTAGGGCTTACATGGAAGCGCCGCGTGGCCGGGGCGACCGTGAATTATCGGAGGCGGCCCCGGATCGCCTTCATCATCGCGCGCCGATAGGCGCGGTCCACGGCCAGCGTCCGGCACATCAGTCCAAGCAGCCGCTCGGAATGCGCCACCGGATACCCTTTCCGCTTCAGCAGGCGCAAATGTCGCAGCCGTGCGCGAATCTCGCGGCGCAGGCGTTGTATCCGGTGGTCCACCGGGAATATGTCTCGTTCGATCAGGGCCTGTTGCCGTTGCGCCTCCAGGTCGTCATCGCTATACCGCATGCGATCCATTGCAGCCTTCCGGTTGATCCGTTATGCGCGAGGTCTCGCATCTTTCGTTCCGGGCGCGGGGCGGCGGCGCGGTGTGATGCAGGCGGTATCTACCCCGGCCAGCGCGCGCCGACCTGCTCTGCAATGGCGGCCGCCAGCGCGTCGATGCCGTCGGCCGACAGGGTGTCCGCCGCGATGGTCATGCGATCGTCCCAGCGATGAAAATGCCTGCGCTGCGAACGCGCGTACGACGGGTCGTAATGCCGGGTGGCCAGTTCGGCGAACAGGTCCGGCAGGTTGCCGGCCCGCGCCATGGCCTGCCAGGCATCGACGGTGGTCTTGCCATGCAGCGCCTTGAGCCGTCCGAGCTGCCCGGCCAGCCATTCCGGACGGTCGCCCAGGTAGGCGTAGTCACGCAGCAGGAAGGCCAGCCGGGCGGGCAACGGCACGTCGATCTCCAGGCACAGGCTGTCGCGCATGCGCGCCACCAGTGGCACCGGCAGGTTGAGCTGGCCGATGCGCGCGCCTTCGCCTTCCACAAACAGCGGACGGGACAGGTCGATGTGTTCGATGGCGTCGGCCAGTGTCGTCTCGAAACGGGTCTGCGAGGGCTGCGGCACGCCCGGCAGCGCGCCCAGCAGCGATCCCTTGTGCCGCGCCAGCCCTTCGATATCGACCACCTGTTGGCCGTGGGCTGCCAGGGCCTGTAACACGCGGGTCTTGCCGCTTCCCGTAGCCCCACAGATCACCACCAGCGGCAGTTGCGGCGCCAGGGTGTCCAGGGTGGCGATGACATGCCGCCGCCACGACTTGTAACCGCCGCCGAGCTGCTGGGCGTCCCAGCCGACCATGCGCATCCAGGTGGTCATCGCACCGCTGCGCAGCCCGCCGCGCCAGCAGTAGACCAGCGGCCGCCAGTCAGGCGGGCGCTCGGCAAACTGGCCGCGCAGGTGGCGGGCCAGGTTGGCGGCCACCAGGGCGCCGCCCAGCCTGCGGGCCTCGAAGGCGCCGGCCTGCTTGTACAGCGTACCGACGATGCGCCGCTCCTCGTTGTCGAGCACGGGGCAGTTGATCGCGCCCGGCATATGGTCGATCTCGAATTCGGCCGGCGAGCGCGCGTCGATGATGGTGTCGAAGGCGTGGCGGTCATCCACGCGCACAAAGGGCTTCATGAAGGACGGGCAGTGCGGGCTGGGAAATGGCTCAAGCATGAAGCCTACTCCAACCGGGGCCGCCCGGGATGACAGAAGATCAGAAGATCTGGCTGCCGGACGCCGCCCCGGAATGGTGCGATAGCCGGCGGGGACGCCAGGCAGTGGGCGCAGCCTGCGTGCTATGCTGCGCCGGCCTGCTTCTGCAAGGATCTGGTAAGAATCAGGCGGCATCATCGTGATTCATCGCGGACTTTCGCCATGTCGACAACCCAAACCACCTCCGTCCCGATGGTCCCGCCGGGTCCGGTCGATACGTTCGGCTGCTCCGCAGACAAGCTCGGCGCCGACCAGGCCCTTGCGGGCAGTGACATCCAGTTCTATCGCAAGAGCGCGCGCCTGCAGTCGGGCCAGATCGCCATGCCGGCGGCCGAGCGCGGCTTTGTGGCGGGCATCGCCCTCGGGGCCGGCCACCGCCGCCGCATCATTGCCGGGCGCCACGCGCGCACGCACGATTTCGCGGCCGGTGACATCTACGTCCGCAGCCTGTCCGAGGACTACAAAGCCGATTACCAGACCCGTTTCGATTTCATCCTGATGGAGCTGCCGCGCAGCTTCATCGAGCGCACCAGCAGCGAGATGGGCCGTGTGCGTCAACGCGCCCTGCGAGAGACCGCCGGTCAGCCCGACCCCGTGCTGGCGCACCTTGCCCAGGCGATGGTGCCGGCGCTGAGCCATCCCGAACATGCGTGCCGGCTGTTCATCGACCAGTTGAGCCTGACCATCGGCGTACATTTGGTCAGCCAGTATGGCGACGAGCCGGTGGCATCGCGCAGGGTCAACCGCCTGCTGTCGCCACGCAGCGTGGCCCGCGCCAAGGAACTGCTGGCCGCCAAGCTCGACGGCGACCTGTCGATTGCCGACGTGGCCGACGCCTGCCAGCTGTCACGCAGCCATTTCACGCGCGCCTTTCGCGATACCACCGGGCAGACGCCTTATCAGTGGCTCCAGTCCCAGCGGGTGGAACACGCTTGCGCGCTGCTGCGGGACGCCGCCGTGCCACTGGCCGAGGTCGCCGTGGCCTGCGGCTTTTCCGACCAGAGCCATTTCACGCGCGTCTTTACGCGGCACACGGGCATGGCGCCCGGCCTCTGGCGCCGCCGCTATCTCGGCTGACAGAAGGCGGGGCTGCCCAAGGGCCGCCGAAGCAGCGGGGTCGCCTCGGTGGCATTTCAGGCACGTATAGCGCGGCAATGCGGCACAGACGTACAAGGCGCGGCACAAATCGACAAGTCAATTCCTGAGGCGTGTCGTAGATTGCGTCTGACTGCCGCATGGCGCGCCGCCGGAAGCCACGAGCTTTCTGCCCCGGCCGCCGGCGGCGCTGGATTGTTGCCAACTGGAGATGCCGCCGTGACACCGCAAAGCGACCCGCCCTCGGACGCCGCCGCATTCCAGTTGGACGCCATCCGCATGGTGCGTGACGTCGCACAGGCCATCGAGCGGCGTATCCAGGAAAACCTGAGCGGTGCCGGCGCGGACGCTGGCGCATGCCGCAGCGACACGGCCATCATCCAGTGCCTGCAGGAGCAGATGGTGCATCTGTCGCGCGTAGCCACGCTGGGCACGCTGGCGGCGTCCATCGCGCACGAAATCCGCCAGCCGCTGACCGCCATCCGCATCGAAGCCGGCACCATCGAACGCTGGATGAAGCGTGACGCCCCGATGGCCGGGGAAGTCAGCGAAGGAATCCGCCGCATCCAGGAGCAATCCGAACGCGCCGAGCGCGTGATCCGCAGCCTGCGCGCGTTGATGCGCCGCGAACCGTTGCCGCCCCAGCCCTTCCGGCTGGACGACGCGCTGCGCGAGGTGCTGCCGCTGGCCGATTGCCGGATCAGCGTCGCCTGCGTCGATCTGCGGCTCGATCTCGATACAACGTTGCCGCCGGTACATGGCGACCGCGTGCAGATCCAGCAGGTCATGCTCAATCTGTTGCTCAATGCGGTGGAGGCCAGGCGCGATGGCTCGCCGGGCACTGCCCGGGTGACGCTGCGCACGCGGCACGGTGCCGCCGGCATGGCCGTGGTCGAAGTCATCGACAACGGCCGTGGCATCGAACCGGAGCAACTGGCCAGGATCTTCGAACCGTTCTTCAGCACGAAGGACGACGGCATGGGGATCGGGCTCGCCATCTGCCGCTCGATCGTGGAACTGCACGGCGGCACCATTGCCGCTGCCTCGGGCGATGGACAGACCACGGTGACGGTCGCCCTGCCGCTGTACGCCGCCGCCTGCGCCGCCGCCTAGGCCGGCCGGGGCGCTTTCACACCGATCAGGCAGTGCCGGCGGCTGCCGTGCCGTCTGCTGGCTGCGGTGTCTCGGGGCGCAGCGCGCGCAGAATGTCGCGCCAGCTCACGATGCCGACCGGCCGGAACTGCGGGTCCACGATCGGAATGCAGGACACCTGGTGCGTCAGGAACAGGTCGATCGCGTCGGCGATAGCGGCTTCCGGGCGCAGCGTGATCGGCTGGCGGGACATGATCTGATGGACGCGCCGGTTCAGGGTATTGAGATCCCTTGCCGATTCCACATTGCTGCCGATGAACGGGCTCATGGCCCGCAGCAGGTCGCGATCCGACACCACGCCGTGCAGCCTGCCGTCTTCCACCACCAGCAGATGGTGGAAGCTCGCGGCGTCAAAGATGTCCTTCACCGTTGCCAACGTGTCATCGAAGACCACGGTGGCCACCTGTTTCGACATGATGCTGTCAATACTCACTGCTGGCTCCGTTCAGCTAGATCGGGCGCGCATCGCCGCACGGGGTCGGCGCGGATGCGCGGGGATAAATGCCCGGTAGGTATAACGGCAGCGCCCGTCGGGAACTGAAGCGGGCATCCCGCTTGCGGAGTCAGTCGTCGAACGTCCCCTGATACTCGGGGGCGGCGTCCGAGCGCGTATTGAGCTCGAACATCACGCCATCCGGTGCGCGGCAGAAGAGATTGGGGGGTGGCAACCTGGTCTATCGCGGCTGAATGGCGGCACCGTCCAGCGCATCGAGGCGCGGACAGCCCAACTGGGCCATCGCCACTTCCAGCTCGGTCTGCAGCATCGTCAGCAGGTGTGCCACGCCGGGCATGCCGCCCACGGCCAGCGCATGCAGCACGGGCTGGCCGACCAGCACGGCCCTGGCGCCCAATGCGAGCGCCTTGGCGATATCGGTGCCGCGCCGGATGCCGCCGTCGAGCAGGATCGGCACCGCACCGTTCACGGCCTGCGCCACGGCGGGCAGCGCGTCGATGGTGGCCGGCACCGTATCCAGCGTGCGGCCGCCGTGGTTCGAGACGATGATGCCTGCGACGCCGGCATCGAGGGCGGGCCGGACATCGGCCGGATTGAGCAGTCCCTTGACCAGGACAGGCAGTGCCGTCTGGCGGCACAGCCATGCCACGTCCTGCCAGGTCGGCGCATGGCGCAGCATGCTGCGGAACACCGGGCTCCCGTGGCTGGCGTCGTGGGCCTCCGGCGGCGGAAAGTCAGCCAGGTTGACTGCGCCGATGCCGTCGGGCAGGCGGAACCTCGCGCGCTGCTCGACATTGCGGATGCCATTGACCACCGCATCGATGGTCAGCACGATGGCCTGGTAGCCGGCCTGTTCAGCGCGGCGCACCAGCGTCAGCGTGTCTTCCCGGCGCGGCTGCAGGTAAAGCTGGAACCACAACGTGGTGGTGGCGGTGCGGGCGATGTCTTCGAGCGTGACGCTGGCCTGCGTGCTGACCGTCATCCAGGTGCGCGTCAGCGACGCCGCATGCACCGTGGCCAGCTCGCCATCGGGATGCGCCAGCTTGTGATAGGCGGTGGGGGCGATCAGCACCGGATAGTCGAGCGGCCGGCCGAACAGTTCCGATCGCGCCGACGCCTGGGACATGTCGACCAGGGCGCGCGGCATCAGGCGGATGCGCTCGAAGGCTGCCAGGTTGTCGCGCTGGGTGATACCGTCGGCCGAGTACCCGGCGATATACGCGGCAATGGCCGGATGCACGCGTTCGTGGAAGCGGCGTTCATAGTCGCGCGCGGAAACGGTATCGGCAGGAATCATCGTCAAAGCTCGGCCCAGCGCCGCAGCAGGTTGTGATAGTGGTTGACCAGTGACAGCACCGCTTCGTCGCCGTCGCCGAGCCGGGTGCGGATGCCGATGATCGTCATGTCGAGTTCGTGCAGCGTCGTGCGCATGCCGTCGTCCTTGACCATCGACTGGGCCCAGAAGAACGAGGCCCAGCGGCATCCGCGCGTGACGGGCGTGACGCGATGCAGCGACGAGGCAGGATACACCACCATATGTCCGGCCGGCAGCTTGACGGCGTGGGTGCCGAACAGGTCTTCGATAACCAGTTCGCCGCCGTCGTACTCGTCGGGATCGGACAGGAACAGCGTGCTGGACACGTCGGCGCGCATGCGCAGCCCGCCGGTACCCGGCATGGTGCGGATGGCGTTGTCGACGTGCGTGCCGAACGTCATGCCGGCTTCGTAGCGGTTGAACATCGGCGGCAGCACGCGCAGCGGCAGCGCGGCCGAGTGGTAGGCGGCGCTGCGGCCCAGCGCCTGCAGGACGAAGTCGGCCAGTTCCAGGGCTTCGGCGGTGTGCGTCGGCAGCTGCAGGTTGGCCTTGGACTGCGCGGCCAGGTCGCCGGCCGTGATGCGGCCATCGACCCACGACGACGCCTCCAGGCGACGCCTGAGCGTGCGCACTTCGTCAGGGGTCAGGACATCGGGGATACGGATCAGCATGGTGGCGATTCCTCAGGGAGGACGGCCGGTTCCCACCCACAGTGAGGGAGCCGGCCGGTGTCGGCGGGATCAGAACGTCACGCCAACGTTGAGCAGCACGGTACGGCCGGAAGCCGGCACGGCCCGCGTCGCCTGGAATGCCGACGCATAGTTCAGGCTGTTGGTCAGGTTGTAGCCGTTGAGCGATGCCCGGAACTTGCCCTGCCGGTAGGCCAGCATGGCGTCGAGCGAGAAGGTGTCGGGCACGCGGCCCGTGTTTTCCGAATTCGCCCAGTAGCCGGACGCGTACTGCACCCCGCCGCCCACCGTCAGCTTGCCCGGCAATGGCACGAGCGCGTGCGGAATGTCATATGCCGTCCACAGCGTCAGGTTGTGGTGCGGCACGCCGGGTGCTACGTTGCCGACCAGCGTCGGGATGGAGGCCGATGTCACTTCGCCATCCAGGTAGGCATAGGCCAGATTGGCCGACCAGTTCGTGGTGATCCTGCCGGTCAGCCCCACCTCCGCGCCGCGTATGCGCCGCCCCTCGCCGCTGTCGGAGAAGCCGTTGGCGACTGCGCCCGTCACCGGGTCCACCGTGTAGGCGTTGGACTTGCGGATCTGGAACAGCGACCCCGTCACACCCAGGCGCTTGTCGAGGAAGTCGAGCTTGGTCCCCACTTCCACAGTGTCGGACCGCTCCGGTTCGCTGGCGACGCCGGCCTTGGGCACCTCGGTCTGCACGCCGCCCACGGCCAGTGCGATGTCGGTTCCCACCGGCCGGTACGAGCGCGAGAACATCGCGTAGAACATGGCGTTCTTCGTCGGTTCCCAGATCGCGCTGATGGCCGGACTGAGCTTTTTCGAGTCCGCCGTGCCGCCCGCCGCCGAGGCGCTGGTCTCGTATTCGCTGCGGAAGTAGTCCCAGCGCAGGCTGCCGAGCAGCGAGACCTGGTCAGTCAGCCAGACGCGGTCGTTCACGAACACGCCGACGTTGGTGGAATTGGCGTCGCGCGTGGCCACGTAGTTGACGCTGGCATTCTTGCTGGCGTCGAAGACCGGATCGACGATGGTCTGGTTGTTCAGGCGGCCGGTCCAGCTGCCGATGTCGCGATGATCGCGCTGGTAATTCGCGTCGAGCCCGGCCATGGCCCGGTGGCGGATGCTGCCGGTATGGAACTCGCCCCTGGCGCTCAGCACGTTCTGCAGGCCCCAGCCGCGCTGCATGTAGGTCATGCCGCCGCGCGCACCGTACCGCAGCCGCGCGTTGCCGCCAGCCAGCAGCTTCTGCAGGGTGGCCTGGTTGACCCCCGCGGGGTTGGTGCCAGAGAAGTCGCGGTCGTAGTAGCTGAAGCGCGTGTCGTTGTTCAGTGTGATGCCATGTCCGAGTGCCGTCTGCAAGAGGGAAGTCACCACATGGGCATCACTCGTGTCACGATCGGTGTTGCGCACGTACGAAGTGGACCGCGACAGGCCCGGCACGTCGTACTCGGTGATCGGCCGGTACACGCCGTCGGTGCCCTGTGCCATCGGCACGCCGTAGTCGGGCGGTCCGCTGCGGTGCAGGTAGGCGTAGTTCAGGTGCCATTCGGTCGGCGTGCCCAGGCCGGTGCCGAAGTCCACGGCCAGGCCGCGCCGGTCGTCGTCCACGTGGTCGCGGTCAGGGGTCCTGCCGTCCTGGAACATGGCGTTGACGCGCACGGCCGTGGTCGTGCCGAGCTGGTAGTTGCCATCCAGCATGGTGCGGTACGTGGGGCCGGCGCCGAAGTTCTGGTCGATGCTGGTGCGCGTGCCCTTGCCAGCCTTCTTCGAGGTCTGGTTGATCAGGCCGCCCAGATTGCCCACGCCGAAGCTCTCGCCGGCAGGGCCCTTGATGACTTCGACGCTTTCGGTGTTGAAGATGTCGCGCCGGTAGGCGCCAAAGTCGCGCAGGCCGTCGATATAGACATCGCCCTTGGCCGACAGGCCGCGAATGCGGAACTGGTCGCCATTCTGGCCGCCATTGCCTTCACCGGTCGACACCGTGATGCCGGGCACGTTCTTCAGCGCCTGTTCCAGCGAGCTCACCTGCTGCTGCTCCAGCACGTCGCGCGGCAGGACAAAGATGGTCTTGGGCGTCTCCTTCACGGTATCGGGCAGCCGCGCGATGCCGGTGGGCGCTTCGTTGGTGTTCTCGATGCCCTTGCCGGTCACCGTGACCGCCGGCAGCACCGCGGCGGGCTGGGCATGGGCGATCTGTGGGAGCGCCGTGATCGTAAGGACGGTGCCGGTGCTTGCCGCGCCGGACACCAGTACGCGGATCGAAGACGAAAGGATTTTCTGCTGCACAACTGAACTCCAGCGTTGACGACAACAATCGGGGCGGATGCGGGCATCCATTGCGCCTGTCAGGCGACAGGCGCGCGGGCGCGGTCGAAGGGGGGCGGAGTAGGTGTGACGCGGAGGCTTGCTGGTCGCTGGGGGCGACGGCTGGCTATGGGCGGGCGGATGCGTGTTCGGCATCGACATGACCCGACCCGGCGCCTGTGTTTCTTCAACAACGGGCGCCAACGTAAGCCATTCGGCTACGGTGGGTCAATCGAAGATCGGGACGGAAGAGATATTTCGGAGAACTTCGAAAATTTCACAAAGAATGACTGACTCGGAGGTTTCCGAGCCAGTCAGAGTGTGCGGGCGACGTGAGGGGTGAGCGGGATCAGAAGCTGGCGGCCAGGCCCAGCGACACCCCGGACACGTTGTTGCCGAACACGTAGCGCACCACGGCCCGCACGCGCGTGACGAAGACTTCGTGCGCCGTGGTGTCCAGTTCCAGGCCCAGGCCGAGCGTGGTCAGGTAGTTGAATCCCAGCGCCCCGGCCTGCGCGCCGAGGTAGTGGGAGTGCGACAGCTCCATCACATAGCGCACGGGCCGATCCATTGCGAAATAGCCGGTCGGGGCGCGCCAGCGCGCGTACAGGTTGGCGGTCTGGGCGATGGCCGAGCCTTGCACGGCATCGGACGAGCCGCCGAAGCTCTTCAGGTGGATATTGGTGTAGCGCAGTTCGACGTCAATGTCGTGCTCGGGCCGGTAGTGTTCCCAGTCGATCATCACCGAGCCGCCCAGCCCATAGGCATTGAGCGATCCGCCGTCGAGGAAGTTGATGGTGCGATCGGTCTTGCGGTTCACGAAGCCTTGCGCCAGCCGCAGGTCGCTGGACACATTGCCCAGCGAGGCATTGAAGATCGGACGGAACACCAGTTCCTTGCTCTCGGTCAACGGGAAGTCCCAGCCGATACCGACGGTGCCGGCTACCGTGTTCCAGCGGGTGGGCAGCTCGCGCGACTCCGTGCCGTTCGAGGCCACGAACGTGGGGTCGTAGCGGCTGTAGGCGATCGACCCTTCCAGATAGATCGGCGTGGACTTGCTGAGGGTGAAGCCGCCGCCCAGCTGCGACATGATGATGCCGGGGTTGGCGGTCTGCCCGTTGGAGATCGACAGCGAACTCGACGCCAGGTCGGGCACCACCGAAAAGCTCATCAGGGTCAGCACCGCGTTGGCCTGCCGCTGCACGGCCGGACCGAACACCACCTGGAAATCGGGAGATTGCTGCGCATACGCGGGCCCCGCGCCGCCCCACAGCAGCACGGCGAGCACGACGACCGCCAGCGCAGTCAGGCAGCGCCGACGGACGAAACCGGATCCTGGAAGCGTCATGCGGCCCATTGGGGGGTCGGCCGGATAGGCCCGGCGGCGTTCGGCAATGCTGCAAAGCGTACGCCAGCGCGGGCCGGCTTGCGAATTGGACCAAAGCCGTATGGACAACGCGATACCGGGTCCGGCGAGCGGCCTATTGGCCCAAGGTTCCATTGCGGCGCGTCTGGCGGCCATCTATATGTTGTGCTGACAGCCGGAGAAGGGGACGTCGGCACCATTTTGCGGAGGGATGCCATGAGGGGTGGCAGCGGGCAACAAATGCGGCGCATGCGATGCATCGGCCACTGGATGCTTGCCGGCCTGTTGGTCTCCACGGGCAGCGCCCTGGCGCAGCCAGCGCCCGGGCAGCAGCCGGCGCCAGCACAGGCGCCCGCGCAGGGCGCGCAGGCGACAGCGGGGCAGCAGACCTTCAAGCCCGAGGAAATCGAGGCCCTGGTGGCGCCCATCGCGCTATATCCGGATTCGGTGCTGTCGCAGGTGCTGATGGCTTCGACCTATCCGCTGGAAATCGTGCAGGCCGCGCGCTGGCAGAAATCGAATTCGAGCCTGAAGGGCGACGCCGCCGTGAAGGCCGTGCAGGACCAGCCGTGGGACGTCAGCGTGAAGTCGCTGGTGGCGTTTCCGCAGGTGCTGGAGCCGATGAACGACAAGCTCGACTGGACGCAGAAGCTTGGCGATGCCTTCCTGGCCCAGGAAAAGGACGTGCTGGCGGCCGTGCAGCGGCTGCGCAACAAGGCCCAGCAGTCCGGCAACCTGAAGTCGAACGAGCAGCAGAACGTGACGGTCCAGCCGGCCACGCAAAGCAGCGGCTCGCAGCAGACGATCGTCATCGAGCCCGCCAATCCGCAGGTCATCTACGTGCCGGCGTACAACCCGGCGACGGCCTACGGCAGCTGGGGCTATCCGAGTTATCCGCCGTACTACTGGCCGCCGTATCCGGCCTACTATCCGGGCGCCGCGCTGGCCACCGGGTTTGCCTGGGGCGTGGGCCTGGCGGCCGCCGGCGCGATCTTCGGCAACTGCAACTGGGGCGGCGGCGACGTGAACATCAACGTGAACCGTGCCACCAACATCGACCGCAACTTCAACCGCAACAGCGTCGAAGGCGGCAAGTGGAAGCACGATGCCAGCCACCGCAAGGGCGTGGCCTATCGCGACAACGCCACGCGCGAGAAATTCGGCAACAACGTCGGGGGCGCGGACCGGCGCAACGACTTCCGGGGCCGCGAGGGAGACCGGGGCGGGGATCGCGCGGGAGATCGCTCCGGCAACCGGGCCGGCGACCGCAGTGCGGATCGCGCGGGCGATCGCGCTGGTGACCGGGCCGGCGACCGCTCGGCCGACCGGGGCGGCAACCGTGGCAGCGACCGCGCGGGCGACCGGGGTCAGGGTGTGGGCGGCGACCGCGCCAGTACTGGCGACAGGATGTCAACGGATCGCGGGGGCGCCGGCGATCGCGGCGGCGCTGGCGCGAATCGCACCAGCTACAGTGGCGGCGGCCGGGACAGCGCGTTCCAGGGCGTGGGCGGCAGCGGCGCAACATCGCAGCGCGACTTCGATCGCGGGCGTGCCAGCTCGGGCGGTAGCTACGGCGGCGGACAGGGCGCAGCCCAGCGCAGTGCCGGAGGTAGCGGCTTCCAGGGCGGCGGTGCCAGCCGCGGCGGTGGCGGTGGCTTCCAGAGTGGCGGCGGCCGGGGCGGTGGAGGCGGCGGATTTGGCGGCGGCGGCGGGCGCGGCGGTGGCGGCGGCCGTCGGTAGCGGGAAATGGCGATGACAACCACGAGGTGTCAGGCATGCGTGAAATGAAAGCAATCCTGCCGTCGCGCATCGCGCGTAACGTCCTGCCGCTGGTGCTGGGCGCGGCGCTGATGTCGGCTGCGCAGGCCCAGAAACCGTTCGATACGCCGGAGGCCGCCATGAATGCGTTTGGTGAGGCCGTGGCCACGAGCAATGACGCGGCCATGACGGCGCTGCTGGGCCCGGCGTCCCGCCGCCTGATCCCGCCGGTGGGCGCGGAGCAGCGATATCGCTTCCTGTCGGCGTGGAGCCAGTCGCACCGCATCGAGGGTGGCGAAGACGGCACTGCGCGCGTGGTGGTGGGCAACAATGGCTGGACGCTGCCGATACCGCTGGTCAAGGCAGCCAACGGGCGCTGGCATTTCGATGCGAAGCAGGGCATCGACGAGATCCGCTTGCGGCGCATCGGGCGGAACGAACTGTCTACCATCCAGACCATGCTGGCGATCTACGACGCCCAGCACGACTACGCGCTGGGCAACCACGAGGGCAATGGCCTGACGGTCTATGCGCGCAAGCTGGTCAGTTCGCCGGGCAAGAAGGACGGACTCTACTGGCCCACCCGCGCGGGCGAACCGGAGAGCCCGCTGGGGCCGGCGTTCATCGATGCCGTGTCGAGCCATCGCAGTGCATCGGACGGCTATAACGGCTATCGCTTCAAGCTGCTCAACGGGCAGGGCCCGACCGCCCCCGGCGGCAAGTACACGTATCTGGTCAACGGCAAGCTGTTCGGCGGGTTTGCGGTGCTGGCGTGGCCCGCCCGTTATGGCGATACCGGCATCAAAAGCTTCATGGTCAGCCACGACGGCCAGGTCTACGAGCGCGACCTTGGACGTGACACCGGCAAGCGGGCTGCCGCCATCGATACTTTCGATCCCGGCTCGGGATGGAGCAAGGTGGCGCCCGAACTGCTGCAGCCCGTGACATCGGGCAACGCCGACTAGGCAGGAGGCCCGCGCCGGCTGCGCGTCCGACCCGCACAATGCCCTGGCCGGTGGGAACACCGGGCCAGGGCATTTTTTCTTCCGGCTTTCCTTATTTGGCTATTGGCGCGGACCCCGGCGTGCCAATTGTCCCTGGCATGCCGGCGGATGCTAAGCAGGCTTTTAAATTCCGGTGAGTTGTCGCGAAAAGTATGGATTGCGCGTCCTGCCGGGCAGTATCGGGTATCGCGGCGGGCGCTTCAATATGAACGCCAGATTAATGTCAGGCACCGCGTGTGCTGATATTTTTTTCTGCCGTGTTTCATCTTTACGGATGAAGAGAAGTAAAGATTGCAATCGTGAAGCCATCGACCTACTTTGATAGGGCACTAACGGAATATCCAGAAAAAGCAATAAGCATCAATCGTGTTTGGCGTGGGGTAGTCACGCACAGGGACGTTCCATGGATCTGGGCGCAGCGGCCCGCAGTTGGCCGCTGCCCGTCGTAGGGCCCGCTCGCCCTGGCTGGCTCCCCGTTCTGTTTGGGAGACCATAATGAATCGACGGTTGTTCATGAGCCTGCCTTCACTGGCATTGGCGCCGGCTTTGTTTGCCTGTACCACCAACATGTCCGGCAGCGATGCGGCGGCCAAGCGACGCGAGATCGATGCTGGGGTGGACGGCACCATGAGCAAGCTGTTCTCGTCTGCCAGTTCTGCGCAGGCGCTGTCGCAGGAGGCCAAGGGCATACTCGTCTTTCCGAAGATCCTGGCCGCGGGCTTCATCGTCGGTGCCGAGTATGGCGAAGGGTCGCTGCGGGTGAACAATGCGCCGGTGGGCTATTACCGCACCACGACCGCATCGTTCGGCTTCCTGGCCGGCGCACAGTCCAAGGCGCTCATCCTGATGTTCATGACCGACGACGCGCTGAAGGCGTTCGAGGCCAGCAAGGGCTGGACGGCCGGCGTGGACGGATCGGTGGCGCTGGCGACCATCGGCGCAAACGGGCAGGTCGACACCAACACGGCCCGCGCGCCCATCGTCGGATTCGTGCTGACCAACGCGGGGCTGATGGCCAATCTGTCGCTGGAAGGCACCAAGATCAGCAAGCTCGATATCTGAGCGTGCGTGTCCGACCATGAGATGGGTCACGATCTTGCTGCTGGGGGCGTCCGTCGCGCTGGCGACGGGCGTGCTGCCGCGACCGCGCGCCGCACCGCGGCGCCGGGGCGATACCCTGCGCGTGATCGATACCAGTCCCTTCTCCGACATCGCCAGCCGCCCCGGCATGGTCGAACTGGCCGGGTCGCTGGCGCATGAACTGAATCAGCCGCTGACTGCCATCACCAGCAACGCCCAGGCCGCGCGCGAGTACCTGATGTCGGGCACGCCGGATCAGGGCGAGATCCGGGACATCCTCGATGACATCGTCAGCGACGCCTCGCGCGCCAGCGACATCGTCAAGGGTGTGCGGGCGCTGATCCGTGGCGAGGCCCCTCACCTGGTGCCATTCCAGATTGGCGACGTAATCGCGCGTGCGCTGGACCTGGTGCGCGACGAAGCGCGGACGCGCGAGGTGACCGTGGATGGCACGGCGGATGAAGCGTTGCCGCGCGCCGTGGGCGACCCGATGGAAATCCAGCTGGTGCTGCTGAACCTGCTGGTCAATGCGCTGGATGCCGTGGAGGCAGCGCACGCACGTGGTGCGCGCAAGGTATCGGTCGGCGCGTCCGCGCAGGACGGCCTGCTGAAGCTGACCGTGCGCGACAACGGCTGCGGCGTGGCCGAGGGCGACCTCGACAAGATTTTCCGCCCGTTCTTTTCCTCGAAGCCCAAGGGCATGGGCCTGGGCCTGTCGTTCAGCCGCGCGCTCATGGAACGCAATGGCGGCCGGCTGCGCGCCATCCGGAACAGCGACCGGGGCATGACGTTCGAGTGCCTGCTGCGCACCGAGCTTCCGGCCTCGGCCACGACGCATCATCGCGGACATGCGGTCGTTGCGGCCCGGTTCAGGACTGCATTTTCCCGGAGGTAGGACTCCATGCTCGCAACCAGGATCACCATCTACATCGTTGACGATGACGATAGCGTGCGGCGCGCGCTGGGCCGTGTGCTGGGCGCGCATGGCTACCTGAGCGCCGGGTTTGCGTCAGCCAGCCAGTTCCTGGAAGAAGCCGATCTGGACAACGCACCCGGCTGCATGCTGCTGGACCTGCAGCTGCCAGACATCAGCGGCATCGACCTGCAGCAGGCGCTGTGCAGCCGGATTCCGGTCATCATCCTGACCGGGCATGCCGACGTGGCCAGCGCGGTGCTGACGATGCAGGCGGGCGCCATCGACTTCCTGCAAAAGCCGGTATCCGACGTGCAACTGCTGGCCGCGGTCAGCAAGGGCTGCGACTGCGCCGCGCGCCTGTTTGCGCAGGCCAGCGAATTGCGCGACCTGAAGAAGAAGATCGACCGCCTGACGCCGCGCGAGCGCGAGGTGCTGGCGTGGATCGTGACGGGATTCCGGAACAAGCAGGTGGCCAACCGGCTGGGCACGGTCGAAAAAACCATCAAGGTGCATCGCGCCCACGTGATGCAGAAGCTCGAAGTGGATTCCCTGCCGGCACTCGTCCGCATTGCCGACCGCATGGGCATGGTGGCCGATCCGGCCGCCTGAGCACGGCCTTTCCTGCGCCGGTTTGGCGCAAGATCCCGCGCACTCGCTGGACCATGGGCCAATATCGCCCGCCGCGCCTGTCTCGTAGCCTAATCAGTACGTGCTTACGATCGGCTGCGCAACGTGCAAATGGGTGCTACGGGAAACTTCGTGGTGGTTGTCGACGACGACGCGTCAGTGGCGCGCTCCACGTCGCGGCTGTTGCGTGCCGCGGGCATCACGGTCGACACCTTTACCAGCGGCGCCGATTTCCTTTCCCGCATCCACGGCAGGCCGGTCTATCGGCCGTTCTGCGTGATTCTCGATGTCTGCATGCCCGGGATCGACGGGCTGGAAGTGCAGCAGCAGCTGGCCGGCCTGGCCTTGCCGCTGATCTTCATCACCGCCCACGAGGTGCCCGAGGCACGCGACAAGGCCCTGGCGGCGGGCGCCGTCGGCTATCTGCGCAAACCTTTCGACGCTGCACAGCTGGTGGATCTGGTACGTAGCGTGATGCCTTAGCCCCATGCCTTTGGTCCTTGGTCCAATTGTCATTCAGGCCGCAGCGGGCACACTCTTATCAAGGCGCGCGGCAGTCACCCTGCCATACGCGTGTATCGCGGGTCGAACAGGAGGACCGGCAAATGTCGCTACTGATGATTTCCAACCTCCACCCGGACACCACGGAGGAGCAGCTCAAGGAGTTCCTTGGCCGCTACGGCTTTCCGGCGCCCGACGAGATCGAGCGGCAGGAGGGCGACGGCACGCGGCCGTCGATGACGCTGACGTTCCGGTCGGTGGACATCGGCGCGCTGCAGCAGCTCGTCCCACGCATCCATGGCGTGTTCTGGAATGGCCACAAGATCAATGCGCTGATCCTGCGCGAACACTTCAGGTAATCGCACAAGTCTCGCGTGGCCCTGGGCCGGCGCGGGCAGGAGATACGACGATGGCAAGCGGTCTGGTATCCAAGCGCGGTCGGTGGGCATTGCCGGTCCTGGCCGCACTGGCGGTGACCGGCTGCCACAAGCAGGAGGCCAAGGCGCCGGCCGCACCACCAGCGGCCGAAGTGGGCGTGGTCAAGGTGACGCTGCACGACGTGCCGCTGACCTATGAATTCGTGGGCGAAACGCAGAGTTCCCAGCAGGTGGAGATCCGGGCCCGCGTGAGCGGCTTCCTGGAGCAGCGCCTCTACACCGAAGGCGCGATGGTCAAGGCCGGCCAGGTCATGTTCCGCATGGACCAGAAGCCGTTCCAGGCCGCGCTCGATGCCGCGCAGGCCGAACTGGCCCAGCAGCAGGCCCGGCTGACCACCGCGCGATCCAACCTGGCACGCGTCAAGCCGCTGGCGGCCAAGAACGCGTTGAGCCAGAAGGACCTCGATGAAGCCACCGGCCAGGAACAGGCCGCCGCCGCCGCCGTGGAAGCGGCCAGGGCCAACGTCACCAACGCGAAGCTGAATCTCGGCTACACGACGATCACGTCGCCGGTGAATGGCCTGTCCAGCTACGCCAAGAAGCAGGTGGGATCGTATATCGATGCCACCAACAGCCTGCTCACCTATGTGGCCAAGCTCGATCCCATCTGGATCAACTTCAGCCTGTCCGAGAACGAAGTGCTGCAATACCAGTCGCAGACAGCGTCCGGCACGATCCGCATGCCAGAGCGCGGCGCGATGGAGGTGGAGATCGTACTGGCCGACGGCACCACGTATCCGCAGCGCGGGCGTATCGCCTTCGCCGATGCGTCGTTCAACTCCGAGACCGGCACCTACCTGATCCGCGCCGAAATGCCGAACAACAAGGGCATGCTGCGCCCGGGCCAGTTCGTGCGCGTGCGGCTGATCGGCGCGGTGCGCACCAAGGCCATCACCGTGCCGCAGGAAGCCGTGGTGCAGGGCCAGCGCGGCCAGTCCGTCTGGCTGGTGGGCAAGGAGAACAAGGCCGAGTCGCGCGTGATCGACGTGGGCGAATGGTCGCAGGGAAACTGGGTGGTGCGTTCGGGCCTGCGTGAGGGCGATACCGTGATCGTCGATGGTGCGATTCGCCTCGCGCCGGGCGCGCCGGTCAAGCCGGTGGCGGCGGCACCGCGCCAGGCCAGCGACGGGCCATCGCCGGTGCCGCCGTCGGCGCCGCCCGCGCGGCCAGCGGCGCCGGGCGCCACGGGTGCGGCCGAAGCCGGCAAGGGTGCGGCGTCATGAAACTGTCCCACTTCTTCATCGACCGCCCGATCTTTGCGTCGGTGCTGTCGATCATCATCGTGGTGGGCGGGATGGTGGCGCTGTTCAACCTGCCGATCGCCCAGTTTCCGGACATCACGCCACCCAGCATCACGGTGTCGACCACGTATCCGGGCGCCAGCTCGGAAGTGGTGGCGCAGAACGTGGCGGCCCCGATCGAGCAGCAGGTGAACGGCGCGGACAACATGCTGTACATGTCGTCCACCAGTTCGTCCACCGGCAATATCACGCTGACCACGTACTTCGAGATCGGTACCGACCCGGCACTGGCGCAGGTCGATGTGCAGAACCGCGTCAACCTGGCCCTGCCGACCCTGCCCGACGCCGTGACCAAGCAGGGCGTGACCGTGGAAAAGCGGTCGCAGGCGTTCATGATGGTGATTGCCGTCTATTCGCCCGACAACAGCTACCCGCAGACCTTCGTCGACAACTACACCAGCATCTACATCCTCGATTCGCTCAAGCGCATCCCGGGTGCCAACCAGTCGTCCATCTTCGGCACGCCGGACTACGCCATGCGCATCTGGCTCAAGCCGGACCGCATGGCGCAGCTTGGCATCACGGCCGAGGACGTCAAGAGCGCGGTGGCCAACCAGAACGAGCAGTTCTCGGCCGGGCGCATCGGCAGTTCGCCCACGTCGGAGCCGGTCAAGCAGACGTTCCCGGTGACCACCAAGGGCCGCATGACCGAGCCGGCCGAGTTCGAGAACATCATCCTGCGCGCGGCCTCGGGCGACGCCGCGCTGGTGCGGCTCAAGGATATCGGCCGCGCCGAACTGGGTTCGAAGGACTACTCGCTGCGCAGCCGCTACAAGGGCAAGACGGCCACGCTGCTGGCCGTGTACCAGCAGCCGGGCGCCAATGCGCTGGCCGTGGCCGGCCAGGTGCGCAAGGCGCTGGAGGAAGCCAAGAAGACGTTCCCGCCGGGCCTGGAGTACGAAATCGCGCTCGACACCACCGAGTTCGTGCATGAGTCGATCAACGAGGTGGTCCACACCTTGCGCGACGCGGTGATCCTGGTGATTCTGGTGGTGTACCTGTTCCTGCAGAGTTTCCGCGCCACGCTGGTGCCGATCCTGGCGGTGCCGGTGTCGATCATCGGCACGTTCACCGCCATGGCCGCGTTCGGCTTCTCGGTGAACATGCTCACCCTGTTCGGCATGGTGCTGGCCATCGGCATCGTGGTGGACGACGCCATCGTGGTGATCGAGAACGTCGAGCGCAACATGATGGAGTTCCACATGCCGCCCAAGGAGGCCGCCAAGGCCGCCATGGACGAAGTGGGCGGGCCGGTGATCGCCATCGTGCTGGTGCTGCTGGCGGTGTTCATCCCGGTGGCGTTCCTGTCGGGCATCACGGGCCAGCTATACAAGCAGTTCGCCATCACGCTGGCGGTATCGGTGCTGCTGTCCGGGGTGGTGGCGCTGACGCTGTCGCCGGCGCTGGCGGCCATCCTGCTCAAGCCGGGCAGCCACGAGAAGAACCGCTTCTTCCGCTGGTTCAACCGCAGTTTCGACCGGCTGGTGGAAGGCTATGGCGCGACGGTCCAGGCCGTGATCCGGCGCACGGCGATCTCGGTGGGCATCGTCATCGCGCTGATCGTGGCCGCCGTGCTGATGTTCATGCGCATTCCGTCATCGTTCCTGCCGGTGGAGGACCAGGGCTATCTGCTCGGCGCGGTCATCATGCCCGACGCTGCCAGCCTGGACCGCACCGGCGCGGTATCGAAACGGGCCGCCGAATGGTTCGAGAAGCAGCCAGCCGTGAAATCGGTGGCGGTGCCGGACGGCTACAGCCTGATCGATTCGCAGAACAAGTCGAATGCCGGCACGCTGTTCATCACGCTGAAGGGCTTCCACGAGCGCGGCAAGGGCGAAAGCGCGGCTGACCTGATCGCGCAGGCCAACAAGGAGTTCTCGACCTATCGCGAAGGGCTGGTGATTCCGGTGAATCCGCCGTCGATCCCGGGGCTGGGCACCACGGGCGGCTTCGAATTCTGGCTGCAGAGCACCGGCGACGGCACCTACCAGCAGCTGGAGGAACGCACGCGCGCGTTCATCGCCAAGGCCCGGCAGCGCCCGGAGCTGCGCGGCGTGAGCACGACGATCAACACGCGGTCGCGACAGCTGCTGGTTGACCTCGACCGCGAGCGGGCCGAGACGCAGGGCGTACCCGTGGAGCAGGTGTACTCCGCGCTGCAGACGATGTTCGGATCGTTGTACGTGAGCCAGTTCCCGAAGAACAGCCGGCTGTTCCAGGTGATCCTGCAGGCCGAGCCGGAGTACCGGTCGAAGCCCGAGGATATCGACAAGGTCTACGTGCGCAATTCGCGCAACGAGATGGTGCCGATCAAGGCCGTGACCACGGCGCGTTATGTGGCCGGGGCCGATCTGGTCACGCGCTTCAACAACTTCCCGGCGGCCAAGATCACGGGCGACGCCGCGCCGGGGTACAGCTCGGGCCAGGCGCTGCAGGCCATGGAGGAAGTGGCCACCGAGGTGCTGGGCCCGGGCTACAGCTATGCGTGGAGCGGGCAGGCCTATGAGGAAAAGAAGGCCGGGTCCACGGCGGCGATGGTGTTCGCGTTCGCCTTGCTGATGGTGTTCCTGATCCTGGCGGCGCAGTACGAGAAATGGTCGTTGCCGATCGGGGTGCTGCTGGCCGTGCCGTTCGCGCTGTTCGGTGCGCTGGTGGGCATCCTGGTGCGGGGCATGGAGAATGACGTGTACTTCCAGATCGGCCTGACGGTGCTGATCGCCCTGGCCGCCAAGAATGCCATCCTGATCTTCGAATTCGCGGTGGAGATGCGCGTCAAGGAAGGGCTGAGCCCGTATGACGCGGCGGTCAAGGCGTCCAAGATGCGGCTGCGCCCGATCATCATGACGTCACTGGCGTTCATCCTCGGCTGTATCCCGCTGGCCATCGCAAGCGGCGCGTCGGCGGCCAGCCGCCAGTCGCTGGGCACGGGCGTGATCGGCGGCATGCTTGGCGCCACGGTGATCGCCATCTTCTTTATCCCGATGTTCTTCTGGGGGCTGGAGCGCGAGAGCAAGAAGAAGCTCGCCAGGCAGGCCGGGAAGGATGCCGGGCCTGGCACCGATCCCGCAGCACCCTCCGGAGGCACGCTATGAGCCAGCGCGGCTTGCGGGCGCGAGCCCTGGTGCCGGGGCTGGCGGCGATGACGCTGCTGGCCGGCGGCTGCACCGTGGGGCCGGACTACGTGCGGCCGGACGTGGCGGTGCCGGAGACCTACCGCTTCGCGCCCGAAACGCCGCAGGCGGCCGACGTGGTCACCACGCAATACTGGTGGTCGCAGATCGGGGATCCGGTGCTCGACGACCTGATCGCCACGGCGCGCGCGCACAACTACGACGTGCTGATTGCCACGGCACGCGTGGAGGAGTACTACGGACGCGTGATGACCACGCGGGCCGGGCTGTTCCCGCAGGTGGGAGCAGAGGCCGGCGGCAGCCGGCAGCGCATCAGCACCAGCAGCGGCACCTTGCTGCCCATCGACAACCCGTTCAACTCGGTCAAGGCCGACGTCTACGCGTCGTGGGAGCTCGACCTGTTCGGGCGCATCCGGCGCATGACCGAAGCGGCCCGGGCGGAATGGGCGGCTTCCGAACAGGCGCGCCGCAGCACGGAGATCAGCGTGGTGGCGGCGGTGGCCAGCGGCTACATCACGCTGCGCGACCTCGACAACCGCCTGCGCATCGCGCAGGACACGCTGACCAGCCGTGAGGGCGCGCTGCAGGTGTTCCGCGAACGGTTCCAGGGCGGCGTGGTGTCGGAGGTCGAGTATGCGCAGTCGCGCTCCGAGTATGCGTCGGCCCAGGCGTCGGTCGAGCAGTTCCGGCAGCTGGTGGCGCAGCAGGAAGACCTGCTGGCCGTGCTGGTTGGCGACAACCCGCGCGCCATGCCGCGCGGCAAGTCGATCGACGAATTGATTCTCCCGGTGGTGCCGGTGGGCCTGCCGTCTTCGCTGCTGGAACAGCGCCCGGACCTGCTGCAGGCCGAACAATCGCTGGTTGCGGCCAACGCGCAGATCGGCGCCGCCCGCGCGCAGTATTTCCCGACGATTTCGCTGACCGGCATGTTCGGCGCGGCCAGCACCGCGCTGTCCGGGCTGTGGGTGGGTTCGTCCCGGGCGTGGTCGTACGGTGGCCTGATCAGCGTGCCGATCTTCACTGCCGGTGCGATTGCCGGTGACGTGAAGCAGGCCGAGGCACGCCAGAAGCAGGCGCTCTACGGCTACCAGCAGGCGGTGCAGACCGCATTCCGCGAGGTGGCCGATGCGCTGGCCGGCGTGCAGTACACGCGCAGCCAGCTCCTGGCTAAGAACGACCAGGTGGATGCGCTGTCGCGCTACGCGCTGCTGGCGCGCGACCGGTACGAAGGCGGCTACACCAGCTACCTGGAGGTACTCGATTCCGAACGTTCGCTGTTTTCTGCGCAACTCGAACAGTCGACGTTGCGTGGCACGGAGTTTGGCCAGTTGGTCCAGCTCTACAAGGCGCTGGGCGGCGGGTGGCCCGTCGACAGCGCAACTCAGGCCAGCGTGAACCAGCCGGCCAGCCCCGCCAAGGAGTGATTCATGTCCAGATCCAGCATTCCGGCCGCGTTGCTCGCCGCCACCGTTATGGTTGGCCTGAGCGCCGGCGCCCTCGCGCAGTCGAAACCCATCGCCTATCCGGCCAAGGGACAAAGCCAGGCCACGCAGCAGGAGGATGACGGCTACTGCTACTCGTGGGCCAAGTCGAACACCGGCATCGATCCGGCGCAGGTAGCCGCCGCGCCGCCGCCTGCACCCAGCGGCCCGGCCGTGGGCGGCGGCGAGCGGGTGGGCGGTGCGGCGCGCGGCGCGGCGGGCGGTGCGGTCATCGGCGCCATTGCGGGCGATGCCGGCAAGGGCGCCGCAGCCGGCGCGGCCGTGGGCACGATGGCGGGTGGCCACCGTGCACGGCAGAACCAGCGCAATGCGCAGGCCAACGCGCAATCGCAGCAGTCCGGCGCCATGAATACCTATTACCGCGCGTATTCGGCCTGCATGCAGGGGCGCGGCTACACGATCCAATAACCAGGGAGGACGTCATATGTTCAAGCGAGTCGCCATTACCGCTGCAGTGCTGCTGAGCCTGTCAGCAGTGTCATACGCCCAGCCGGACGTGAAGACCGACGTGCAACGGTCGCCCGGGCAGACCACGGCCACCGGCACGGCCAAGGTCAACGCCACCATCACCGCCATCGACCCCGCGTCGCGCAAAGTCACGCTCAAGACCCAGGCCGGCAAGGTCGTGGATATGACGGTGGGCGAAGAGGCGCGCAACTTCGACCAGCTGCGCGTGGGCGACAAGGTTGCCGTCGAGTACACGGAGGCCCTGACCGTGAGCCTGAAGAAGGGCAGCGGGGCAGCGACCATGCAGGAACGCGAGATTTCCGAGCGTTCCGAACCGGGCGCCAAGCCGGGTGGACGGCTGGGGCGCGAGGTGACCGTGGTGGCACAGGTCGTCAAGGTCGACAAGGAAAAGAACATCGTCACGGTCAAGGGGCCGCGTGGCCACACGGTGGATCTGCTGGTGGAAGACCCGGAGCAGATGAAGGCCGTGAAGAAGGGCGACCGCGTGCAGGCTGTCTATACTGAGGCAGTCGCGGTGTCTGTCACACCGGGTACGGCGAAATAACGGCGTTCCCGATCCAGTCTGGCCAGGAGAGAAGGAGGCAGCCTTGATGTTCAGTGCAAAATGGCATGGCCTGTGCGCGGCCGCGCTGCTGGGCCTGGCCTGGCCAGCGCATGCGTATTACGATCACTTCCTCAGCGGCACCATCATCGGCACGCTGGACAAGGACCAGGTGGCGGCGCTGCGCACCGCATTCGGGAAGACGCTGACGGACTCCGATGACGGTGCCAGCGTGCCGTTCCACCTGGACGCCAGCACCAGCAACGCCAAGAGCAAGGCCACGGACGGCACGTTCACGCCGCTCAAGACGCGTACGGAAAATGGCCAGCGTTGCCGCAAGGTGCGCAGCGAACTGCGTCAGCCGGGCCGGCAGCCGGAACGCTGGACAGGCTGGTATTGCCAGCAATCGGACGGCGACTGGAAGAAGACGATGATCAAGGACTGACCGACGCCCGGCGGCGGGGGGCTTGCCCCGGCCGCCGGGCGGCGGGTTCAGAACTTCTCGGGGATGTAGCGGTACGGATAGTCAGGCGCCTTGTAGTGGCCCGACTTCTGGCGCGCCGGCAGCGTGACCTTCTTGCTCTTGATGCGTTCGTACGGCACGGAGTCGAGCAGGTGGCTGATGATGTTCAGCCGGGCGCGCCGCTTGTTGTCGGAGCGCACCACGTGCCACGGGGCAAAGTCGGTATCCGAGGCTTCGAACATCGCGTCGCGGGCGCGCGAGTAGTCGTACCAGCGGCTGTACGACTTCAGGTCCATGTCCGTCAGCTTCCAGGTCTTGCGCCCGTCCTCGATGCGCGACTGCAGCCGGCGTGTCTGCTCTTCCGGCGTGACTTCGAGCCAGTATTTCAGCAGCAGCACGTTGGACCCGACGATGGCGCGTTCCATCAGCGGCACGGCACGCAGGAACACGTCCACCTGTTCTTCGCTGGCAAAGCCCATCACGCGTTCCACGCCGGCCCGGTTGTACCAGCTGCGGTCGAAGATCACCACTTCGCCCGCGGCGGGCAGATGGGGGATGTACCGTTGCATGTACATCTGGCTCTTCTCGCGCTCGGTGGGTGCGGGCAGAGCCACCACACGGAACACGCGCGGGCTGACCCGCTCGGTGATGGCCTTGATGGTGCCGCCCTTGCCGGCGCCGTCCCGCCCCTCGAAGACGATGCACACCTTGGTGCCGCTGGCCTTGATCCAGTTCTGCATGTGCACCAGTTCCACATGCAGCCCGGCCAGCGCCTCCTCATAGTCCTTGCGGCCCAATGCGGTGCCGGCCTCCGCCTCGCTTTCGGCGCGCCGTGCCTGTTTTGCCATGTCAGCTCCCAGAGTGTGGATGGGACACTTTCCCCGAGTATCAATCTGGACACTGGGTCGGGCTTTGGCAATGGACCTTGGTCCAATGCTTGGCCCAAGGACCAATTGCTTTGCGCCTGGGCTTGGCTGACTCTAACTGGAGAACCTGTTCGAGTTTGCCATCATGCATAAATGCGGTGTCGTGATGATGGCGGGGGCGCTGTGGCTGGCCGTGCTGGGCATCTTCTTCAGCGATCCCAGCGGGCAGACGCCGGACAAGCTGAACCTGTTCAGGCTGGCAATGCGCGGCCTGGAGGTGCAGATGTTCCGGACCGGCAGCGACCCGCCGCGCTATCTGGTCAATGTGCTCGCACGCGACTGGCTGATCGGTTGCGTGGTGCTGTTCGTCGCCGGCGCCGTCGTGTTCCTGATCGCGCGCCGGCGCCAGGTCGCCTGATGGCGTGCCCGCTGCCCCGCTCGCAATCCGCCGCACAAGGGAGGTCATCCCATGCTGCAAGCCCCGTATTCCAGCGCGACGGCGTCGCGCACGCTGATCGATTCGCTGATCCGCTTCGGCCTGATCGCGCTGCTGTCGGTCTTCTGCTTCCAGATCTTCAAGCCGTTCATGAACCTGCTGCTGTGGTCGGTAATCCTGGCCATCACGATGTATCCGCTGCAGGTGTGGCTGCGTGGCAAGGTCTTTGACGGCGAAGGCCGCACCGCCACGCTGATCATCGTGGTGGTGATTGCCGTGGTCATGGTTCCGACCTACCTGCTGGGCATTGCGCTGATCGAATCGGTCGAGCATGCCATGGCGATCGCCAAGACCGGCGAATTCACGATCCCGCCGCCCCCCGAGGCGGTGGCCGGCTGGCCTGTCATCGGACGGCGGCTCCATGACGCCTGGCTGATGGCCTCCACCGATGCCGGCGGGCTGATCCAGAAGCTCGGTCCGCAGATCAAGACGGCCAGCCTTGGCTTGCTGGGGGCGATCGGTGGCGTGGGGGTGGGGCTGCTGGTCTTCGTCGGTGCGCTGATCATCGCCGGGATCATCATGGCCTATGGCGAACTGGGCACCCGTAGCGCGGAGCGGATCGCGTCGCGTCTCACCAACCCGGAACGCGGGCCGCGTATCACGGCGCTGTGCACGGCGACCGTGCGCGCGGTGGCCCAGGGCGTGGTGGGCATCGCCTTCATCCAGATGCTGCTGATCGGCGTCGCCTTCATCATCAAGGGCGTGCCGGGTGCGGGGCTGCTGGCGCTGGCGGTGCTGCTGCTGGGCATCATGCAGCTGCCTGCCACGCTGATCACGGTGCCGGTGATCGTGCTGGTGTTCGCGTCCGAGGGCGCTTCCGGCGCCAACGTCGTGTTTGCGATCTATGTGTTCATCGCGGGGCTGTCGGACAATGTGCTCAAGCCGCTGCTGCTGGGGCGCGGCGTGGACGTGCCCATGCCGGTCATCCTGATCGGCGCGCTGGGCGGCATGGTCACCGGGGGTGTGATCGGCCTGTTCATCGGCCCGATCGTGCTGGCGGTGGGCTATCAGCTGTTCTGGCAATGGGTGGAAGATCCGCCGCCGCGTATCGAGCTGGAAGCCGAAGCGCCGCACAGTGTGCCCGACATCACCGGGGCAGACATCACCAGGGGATAAACCGTGGCCGCATCCGCCCGCGCCTGGCTGGCCCTGGCCGCCGTGCTTGGCGGATGCGCACGGGTGGGGCCCGATTTCCAGCCGCAGCCCGAGCCGTGGACCGGCACGTGGCGCAGCGATGCCGTCGAGCAGGCCAGCGTCCAGCAGGCGACGCCAGACCTGCGCCAATGGTGGCAGGTGTTTGGCGACCCGGTACTCGAAACGCTGATGACGGCAGCCGACGCCGGCAATGCCGACGTGCGGATTGCCGGCTTGCGCGTGATGGAAGCGCGCGCCCAGTTGGGCATAGCGCTCGCGGGCCGCTATCCGCAGATGCAGCAGGCCAGCGCCTCGGCCATGTATGTCCATAGCCGCCAGTCCGGTCCTACCGCGCAGAGCGCGCGGCTCTGGGAATACAGCGCGGGCGTGGACGTCGGCTGGGAGCTTGATTTCTGGGGTCGGTTTGCGCGCGCCATCGAATCGGCCGATGCCGCTTATTTTGCCGCCCAGGCCAATCGCGAGTCGGTGCTGGTGCTGCTGCATGCCCAGCTGGCCACGACTTACTTTGCCGTACGCACGGCCGAGGCCCGGCTGCGCATCGCGCGCGACAATGCGCGGCTGCAGAAGCGCAGCTTCGAGATCACGGAACGGCTGTTCAAGGGCGGCGAGAGCGACGAACTCGACTTTCAGCAGGCGCGTACCCAGTACCTTGGCACGTTGAGCAGCATTCCGGAACTGGAAAACCAGATCGGGCAGGCGCGCAACGCGCTGGTGGTGCTGCTGGGCCGGCCGCCGGGTCCGCTGCCAGAACTGGCGGACGCTGCCGACCGCGAGGGCGTGCTGCCATTGATCGATCGCGCCGTGCTGCAGGATGTACCGGCCAACCTGCTGTTGCGCCGCGCCGACATCCGTGCGGCCGAATTCCGCATCGCGGCCCAGTCCGCGCTGATCGGCGTGGCCAAGGCCGACCTGTATCCGGCCGTCACGCTGATGGGCAGCATCGGCTGGACGGCGGCATCGCTGCCCGGTACCCAGAACGGCCTGCTGCTGGTTGGCGGGCCCAGCGTGCGCTGGAACATCTTTGACTACGGGCGCATCGTCAACAACGTGCGCGTGCAGGACGCGCGGCTGCAGCAGCTGATCGTCGACTACCAGGCTGCCGTGCGGCAGGCCGCGCGCGAAGCCGACGATGCGGCCAGCGGGCTGGACAAGGCGCTGCAGCGCGAGCGCATCCTGGGCCAGGCGGCCCAGTCGGCGGAGCGGTCGCTGTCGCTGGCGAACACGGTATTCCGCGAAGGGTACTCGGATTTCCAACGTGTGCTTGACGCACAGCGCGCGCTGTTCGCGCAGCAGGATGCGTATCTGGTCAATCGAGGCAACGCCGTGAATTACCTGATCGGGCTGTACAAGGCACTTGGGGGCGGCTGGGACACCACGGCGCCGCTGCTCGACGCCGGCACGCGGACCCAGATGCAGCAGCGCACCAACTGGGGCGGGCTGAGCGACGAAGTGTCGCCGCAGCCGGCGGCCAGCCTTCCGGCGCAGACGGGGAGTGCACGCCCATGAACGACACGCGTACTGGCAACGCCGCCATCGACGACAAGCCGGCCGCGGGCGGCGGCACCCCCGCGCCGTCCGGCAAGGAAGCCGCGGCCGATCCGTCGCACAAGGCGCTGCGCTGGGTGGTGGTGCTGATCGTGCTTAGCCTGGCGTGGTATCTGCTGGCCGACCGGTTCACGCCTTACACGCAGCAGGCACGCGTGCAGGCGTTCGTGATTCCGGTGGCCTCCGAGGTGCCGGGCCGCGTGACGCGCGTGTACGTGCAGAACAACCAGAACGTGACGGCCGGTACCGTGCTGTTCGATGTCGATCCGCAGCACTACAGGATCGCGCTGGACCGCGCACGGGCCGACCTGGAAACCACGCGGCGCGGCATCGGCGCCAATACCGCCGGCATCGATTCGGCCCGGGCGTCGCTGCGCGCCGCGCAGGCCAATGAACTGAAGGCGCAGCAGGACAGCGAGCGGCTGGAGCGGCTGTATCGCGAGGACCCGGGCACCGTGTCGGTCCGTCGTCTGGAGGTGGCACGGGCCACGCACACGCAGGCCATCAGCCAGGTAGCCGCGGCGCGGGCCGAGGTGGAGCGTGCGCGCGAGCAGCAGGGCGGCAGCGACGACGACAATGCCAAGCTGCGCAGTGCCGCCGCCGCCGTGGACAAGGCCGAGCTGGACCTGGCCAACGCGCAGGTACGGGCGCGTACGGCCGGCCTGATTACGGACCTGCGCACGGAAACGGGCCAGTACGCGGCAGCGGGCGCGCCATTGATGACGTTGATTGCCATCCACGATGTCTGGATCAGCGCCGACATGACCGAGAATAACCTTGGCCATCTGGTGCCCGGCTCGCCGGTGCGGATCGTGCTGGACGCGCTGCCGGGCACCGTGCTCACCGGCAAGGTGCGCAGCATTGGCTATGGCGTCAGCGCGGGCCAGAGTACGCCGCCGGGCACCCTGCCGACGATCCAGAACAGCCGCGACTGGCTGCGGCCCGCGCAGCGATTCCCGGTGATCGTTGACATCGACCCCGGGCAGCTGCCCACGTTGCGGGGCGTGCGCGTGGGCGGGCAGGCCGAGGTGATGGCATTTCCGACCGAAGGGAATCCGCTGAACCTGCTGGGCCGCGCGTTCCTGCGCGTCATGAGCTGGGTGTCGTATGTCTACTGACGCCGCCGCGTTGGCCATGCGCGCGATGCTGGCGCGCCGTGCGTTGCGGCTGGCGCTGGGCACGGCGGCCTGCCTGGCCGTGAGTTTCGGCATGCAGTGGGCGGTGCCCGTGATGGCGCCGGTGCTTGCGGTCTTCCTGTTTGCGACGTTGGACCGGCCGTTGCCGTTCAAGGCAGGCGTGGGCCTGGCGCTGGTGGTCATGCTGACGACCGGCAGCGGCATGCTGCTGGTGCCGTTCTTGCGCCATGCGCCGCTGACCGGCGTCCTGATGGCGGGTCTGTGCCTGTTTCTGGCGTTCCGCCATGGGCTGCGCGGCGGCAACAACCTCGTGTCGACGTTCCTGGTAGCGGGCGTCACGCTGATTTCGGCGGCGGGCACCGCCAACAGCGCGCTGGCGCTGACCGTGATTGGCGCGCTGGTGCGCGGGCTGCTGTGCGCGGTGCTGATGCTGGGCATCTGCTACCTGCTGATTCCCGAACCGGATGGGCCGCGCATGCCGCAGAAGCCAGGCGCCGCCCCCGGGGATGCGGATGTCATGGCCCTGCGCGCCACGCTGGTGGTGATGCCGCCGTTCCTGCTGGCAATGGCGGACCCGGCCGCGTACCTGCCCATCATCATGAAGGCGGTCAGCCTGGGGCGGCAGAGCTGCAGCACGACGGCGCGGGGTGCGGCGCTGGAACTGGTGGGCTCCACGCTGATGGGCGGCGCGCTGGCCATCCTGTGCTGGCTGGCGCTGGGGCTGTTCGTCCACATCTGGATGTTCTTCCTCTGGATGCTGCTGTTCGGGCTCTGGGTGGCGCGCCGGCTGTTCCGGCTGCGGCCGGGACGCATGTCGCCCGGTTTCTGGCTGAACAGCCTCGTCACGATGATCATCCTGCTGGGGCAGTCCGTGGCGGACAGCGCGGCGGGCAAGGACGTCTACCAGGCGTTCATGGTGCGCATGGGGCTGTTTGTCGGCGTGTCGCTGTACGCGTGGCTGATGATGGCGCTGCTGGACCGGCGTGCCGCGCCGGTGCCGGCGTAGGCTGAGGGAGACCGTCATGCATTTGCACCTGCTGGTTGCCGCCCCCGTAATGCTGCTGTGCCTGCTGCTGCAATGCGGGGCCGTGGCGCTGTGCCTGCGGCGCTATGCGCGGTTCCAGAACAAGTGGCAGGGGCTTGAACCGCTGTGGATGGACGCCGTGCTGCTGACGTCCGTGATGCTGCTGACGCTGTTCTGCAACTTCGCGCAGATGGTGGTGTGGGCGGGGCTGTTCATGGTGCTGGGCGAATTCGACACGCTTGGCCCGGCGCTGTATCACTCGGCGGTGAACTTCGCCACGCTGGGCTACGGCGATATCGTGATGTCGCCCCGCTGGCGCATGCTCGGGCCGATCGAATCGGCGCTGGGCATCCTGATGTTCGGCCTGTCCACGGCGCTGATGACGGCTGCAGTCCTTGACGTGGTCAAGAGCCAGATGGCCCGGCTGCGCGAGGCCGGGCCGTCATGACGCACGGGCCATCGCCCGTGGTCTGTGGTCAGGTGCAGTTGGCGCGGTACGTCTCTTCCAGCTGCTTGCGCGAATTGTCGCGTTCCAGCTTGGGAACGGCACGGCCCTGCGCACTTTGCGTGGCAGTGCCGGGCGACGTGTAGGCGCGCTGCTTCGACGTACCGTTCAGCTCCTGCAGCAGCGCGTCGCAGCGTTCGCGTTTGGCGTCGGCCGGACTTGCGGACGGTGCCGACGGGGGGCGGTAGGGGTTGCCGCCTTCGCGTACCGCATCGGAGATGGCCGCGGCACCCGAGCTCGGCATTTGCTGCGCCTGCGCGGGCATCGCGCCCAGACTGAGGCTCAGCGCGCCGGTGGCGACGATCAGGCACTGCAACGGCTTCATGGCGTTCGGCATGCGGGCTCCGCGTTCGGGTTCAGGGTGGGGTGGCAAACGTCGCTGATGCGTCAGGGCGCGTCGGGATGCGTAGTGACGCGTAGTACGTTTTCCTAGCCTAGACGCAGGCGTCCCGTGCCGCAAGGGCAGCAGGATCGACCTTGCGGGCCGTTCAGCGCGGGCTGGTGTGCCGTCGCCGCCAGACGATCGGCGCCTCGCCGAACTGCGCCGAGAACCAGCGCGTGAACGCCGCGGCCGACCCGTAGCCCAGCAGTTCCGACACCCGCAGCAGGGAATAGTCGGGATTGGCGACGTATCGTTGCGCCAGGTCCCGCCGCACGCCATTGACGATGTCCGAGAAGGTCTCGCCGGAGGCGTCAAGCTGGCGTTGCATGGTGCGCAGGCTCATGCCCAGCCCCTGCGCCACGGCCTCGCTGGTGGCGCGCCCCATCGGCAACATCAGGTAGACGGCATTGCGTACCTCGCGCCCGACGGATGCGTCATTCACGCGCGGCAGCGATTCCACCACCCGCTCGGCGTGGCGCGCCATGGCGGGATTGCCGGTCGGGTTCGGCGTGTCCAGGTCGGCGGCCAGGCAGACGATGCCGTTGAACTCGCTGCCGAACTCCAGCGGGCAGCCGAACAGGCGCCGATGCACATCCAGGTCCGGCGGCGCCGCGTGCGTGAAATTCACGCTTTGCGGATGCCATTGCGGCCCCAGCAGTGCGCGGCACAGCCGGAACACCACGCCCAGCGCCAGTTCCGTGGCCTGGCGCGAGGGCGTATCAAGCACCACTTCCTGCCGGATCAGCACGATCTTGTCGGACGCTTCCAGCAGAATGGCCACCGATTCATTGACCAGATGCCGGTAGCGGATGATGGTTTCCAGCGCGTCGCGCAACGTGGGTTGCTGGCTGATCAGCAGGCTCATCAGCCCGAAGTCCGACAGCTGCCGCGACTCCGCCATGCGCAGGCCGAACGTGGGGCAGCCGGTGGCTTGCGCAGCGGCTTCGAGCAGTGTGGCGCAGGCCTGCACCGGAATGCGCTGCTCCGGATCAGCCAGCAGCGCCTGGCTCAGGCGAGCCGTGCGCAGCAGGGGCAGCGGATTGGCGCCCAGGCCATTCGCGACGTCGAAGAAATTGGTCATCACCGCAGCGCGTACCAGGGTTTTCAAGCGAGTCTCCCGATGTTGTTTTTCGCGCGTCACATGCCTGGGGCCATGACGCGTCGTTGGCGCGATGATAGGCGGCGATGGCATGAAATGCAAAGTGTCCGGATTGCGCTGCAAAGCAGCGCAGGCCTGCGGCTCCTACATTGAGGTCATGGCGGCGCAAGTGGTGCCGCCCCCAATCAGGAGACGATTTCCATGGCCAAGGCAGTGCGTATGTATGAAACCGGCGGACCCGAGGTGCTTCGCTACGAAGACGCCGAGGTGGGCGACCCGGGTCCGGGTCAGGTCCGCATCCGCCACGTGGCGGTGGGCCTCAACTATGCCGACACGTACTTCCGCAATGGCACCTACCCGGTGCCGCTGCCCGCGGGCATGGGCGTGGAAGCGTCGGGCGTGGTGCAGGCCGTGGGCGCCGGCGTGGCCAATGTGGCCGTGGGCGACCGCGTGACGTACACCGGCTTCGTGAACACGCTGGGTGCCTACAGCACCGAGCGGCTCGTGCCCGCCGCGCCGCTGATCCGCCTGCCGGAAAGCATCGGCTTCGAGACGGCCGCCGCCATGACCATGCGCGGCCTGACGTCGGCCTACCTGATGCGCCGCATCCACACCTTCCGCAAGGGCGACACGATCCTGTTGCACGCGGCGGCCGGCGGGGTGGGGCTGATCGTCTCGCAGTGGGCGCGCCTGCTGGGGCTGAACGTGATCGGCACGGTATCGACCGAAGAGAAGGGCGAGATTGCGCAGGCCCATGGCTGCCAGCACATCATCAACTACAGCCACGAGGACGTGGCGGCGCGCGTACGCGAACTGACCGATGGCGTGGGCGCCAACGTGGTGTTCGACAGCGTGGGCAAGAGCACCTTCATGGCATCGCTGGATTCGCTCAAGCGCCGTGGCCTGCTGGTGTGCGTGGGGACGGCCTCGGGCCCGATCCCGCCGTTCGATCCGGTGCTGCTGGCGATGAAGGGCTCGGTCTACGTGACGCGCCCGGCGCTGGCCGACTACATTGCCGACCCGGCCGAGAAGGCCGAACTGGCAGGCGAGCTGTTCGACCACGTGGGATCGGGCCGTATCCGCATCGAGATCAACCAGCGTTATGCGCTGGAAGACGCGGTGCAGGCCCATCGCGACCTGGAGTCGCGCAAGACCACGGGTTCGTCGATCTTCGTCGTCTGAAGCGCTTGAGGAGACAGTCATGAAAGTACAACAACTGAGCTGTGCGCTGGGCGCCGAGCTGGTGGGCGTGGATCTGGGCGAAGCCGTGCGCAACGACGATCTGTTTGGCGAGATCCGTGCGCAACTGCTGAAGCACCGCGTGCTGTTCCTGCGCAACCAGCAGTTCAGCCGGGCCGAGCACGTGGCCTTTGCCAGCCGCTTCGGCGCGCTGGAAGACCACCCGGTGGCGGGCAGCGATCCGGAGCATCCCGGCCTGGTGCGCATCTACAAGCGCCCGGACCAGCCCAACGACCGCTACGAGAACTGCTGGCACTCGGACACCACCTGGCGCGAGGCGCCGCAGTTCGGCGCGGTGCTGCGCTGCATCGAATGCCCGCCCGTGGGCGGCGACACGATGTGGGCCAACATGGCGCTGGCCTATGAGCGGCTGCCCGATACGGTCAAGGCGCAGATTGCCGACCTGCGCGCCCGCCACAGCATCGAGGCCAGCTTCGGCGCGGCCATGCCGATCGAAAAGCGGCTGGCGCTCAAGGCCCAGTTCCCCGACGCGGAGCATCCGGTGGTGCGCACGCATCCCGATACCGGCGAAAAGGTGCTGTACGTGAACGGCTTCACCACGCACTTCACCAACTTCCATACCCCGGCGCGCGTGCGCTACGGCCAGGATGCCAACCCGGGCGCGGCCGACCTGCTGCGCTACCTGGTGTCGCAGGCGTACATCCCGGAGTTCCAGGTGCGCTGGCGCTGGGAACCGAACAGCGTGGCGATCTGGGACAACACGGCCACCCAGCACTACGCGGTCATGGACTACGCGCCGTGCCACCGCAAGATGGAACGCGCCGGCATCGTCGGCAGCGTGCCGTACTGATCCGCATGCGGATCGGGCAGAACCCGCAAGACATGATGGACATGAAGGACAGAGCAGGCATGAAGGACAACCTCGTCGTTACCACCCCCTCGGCATACGCCTACCCGCTGCTGGTCAAGCAGCTGCTGACCAACGCGATGAGCCTGTATGGCGATCAGGAGATCAGCTATCGCGGCGAAATGCGCTACACGTATCGCGATTTCCACCAGCGTCTGGGAAAGCTCGCCAACGCGCTGGGGGCCCTGGGCGTGCGTCACGGCAGCACCGTGGCCGTGATGGACTGGGACAGCCATCGCTACCTGGAGTGCTACTTCGGTGTGCCGATGATGGGCGCCACGCTGTTCACGGTGAACGTGCGCCTGTCGCCGCAGCAGATTCTCTACACGCTGAACGATGCCGGCGCCGACGTGGTGCTGGTGCATCCGGACTTTCTGCCGGTGCTCGAACAGATCCGCGACAGCCTGGTGCGTCAACCGCGCTTCGTGCTGATGGCCGACGGGCAGGACGTGCCCGCTGGCACCGTGCCGTTCGATGGCGAATACGAGGCCCTGCTGGATGCCGCCCCGGCCGGGTTCGATTTTCCGGACTTCGACGAGCGCACCAAGGCCACCACGTTCTACACCACGGGCACCACGGGAGATCCCAAGGGCGTGTGCTACAGCCATCGCGACATCGTGCTGCACACGCTGACCACGGCCACCAGCCTGTGCTCGCCGCGTGAAGGCCAGCGCATGCACCGTGAAGACGTGTACATGCCGATTACGCCGATGTTCCACGTGATGGCCTGGGGCATGCCGTTCGTGGCGATCATGCTGGGCCTGCGCACTGTGCTGCCGGGCCGCTACGTGCCGGCCACGCTGCTGCAGCTGCGCAAGACAGAGAAGGTCACCTTCTCGCACTGCGTGCCGACCATCCTGCAGATGTTGCTGCAGGCGGCGGACGAAGGCGATTGCAACCTGTGGGGCTGGAAGATGATCATCGGCGGCTCGGCCTTGCCGCCGGTGCTGTGCGAGGCGGCGCTGGCGCGCGGCATCGACATCTTTGCCGGCTACGGCATGTCGGAAACGGGCCCGATCGTCGCGCTGGCCCAGCTGCCGCCGGGCCATGTGCCGCTGACCCGCGAGGAGGAAGTGCGCATGCGCTGCGCCACGGGGCGTCCCGTGCCGCTGGCCGATTTCCGCATCGTCGGCCCCGATATGCGCGAAGTGCCGCACGACGGCAAGGCGCAGGGCGAGATCGTGCTGCGCGCGCCGTATCTGACCAAGTCGTACTTCCGCAAGCCGTCCGCGTCGGAGGACCTGTGGGCCGATGGCTACCTGCACACGCAGGACGTGGCGGTGATGGGCGAGGATGGGTTCGTGCAGATCGTGGACCGGCTCAAGGACGTGATCAAGACCGGCGGCGAATGGGTGTCGTCGATCGAGATCGAGAACCTGGTCACGCAGGTACCCGGCGTGCAGGAATGCGCGGTGGTGGGCGTGCCCGATGCGCGTTGGGGCGAAAGGCCGATGGCCTACGTGGTGCGCAAGGCTGGCATCGAGGTGGACGCCCAGCAGATCCGCGCGGTGCTGTTGGGCCATGTCGAAGCCCAGCGCCTGAGCAAGTTCGCGGTGCCCGAGAGCGACCGGATCGCGTTCGTCACGGCGATTCCGAAGACGAGCGTGGGCAAGATTGACAAGAAGCTGCTGCGGGAAAAAAAGGCAGCCTGAGGCGAAAGGGAAAATTGATGGCCGCCCCTCCCCGGCTCGGAGGGCGGCTTTTTTGCGTTTACGCCGCCGGCAGCACACCCTGCAGCCAGTCCAGTTCCCGGAATCCGCCGATGGCATGCCGGGCCAGCAGCGCCGAAAGCACCAGCATGGTCACGCCGACCAGGCGGTCCAGCATCTGCCAGGCGCGCGGATTGGCAAACCATGGCGCGAGCCATCGCGCGCCGAAGCCCACGGCGCCGAACCAGGCCAGGCTGCCAATGCTGGCGCCGGCCACGAACCAGCCGCGCATGGCGGCCGGCTGTTGCGCGCCGATGCTGCCCACCAGCAGTACGGTGTCCAGGTAGACATGGGGATTGAGCAACGTGAAGGCCAGGGCCTGCGCCAGCACGGCGCCACGCGTGGTGCTGGCCTGGCCATCGGCAGCCAGCAGCGCCTGCTGCCCTTGAGCGCGCCGCCACGCCCGCCAGCCGTAGCAGGCCAGGAAGACCGCGCCGGCCAATGCCAGCGTGGCCGCCAGCGCGGGCCGGTCGCCCAGGGCGCGGGCCATGCCCATGACGCCGGCGGCGATCAGCAGCGCGTCGGCCAGCGCACACAGCACCACCACGCTGCCCACGTGGTCGCGGCGCAGGCCCTGGCGCAGCACGAACGCGTTCTGGGCGCCAATGGCAACGATCAGGCCCAGGCTCAGGGCCAGGCCCTGCAGCAGGACGGCGATACCGGGCGGCATGCCCGAAGTCAGGAAGTCAGTCGAATACATGGAGCCAAGCTTGCCATCGGCGGGCGGTGAAGCCAAACTAAATCATCTTCACTGACATTAGCCAAACTTAATCATGCTCGATTACGCGGCGCTTTCCGCGCTGGCCGCCGTTGTGCGCGAGGGGAGTTTCGAGCGGGCCGCCCGCGCGCTGCACGTCACGCCATCGGCCATTTCGCAGCGCATCCGGATGCTGGAGGAACGCGCCGGCTGTGCGCTGGTGATCCGCGACACGCCCTGCCGGGCCACCGACACCGGCCGCCGGCTGTGCCAGCACGTCGATCACGTGCGGTTGCTCGAACAGGAGTTGCACGGTGCCTTGCCCGCACTGGCGCCGCAGGGCGAGGCGCGCGTGCCGCTGCCGGTGGCCGTAAACGCCGACAGCCTGGCCACCTGGCTGGCGCAGCCGCTTGCCGCGTTTGCCGCGCGGCATCCGGTGCTGATGGAAGTGGCGGTCGACGACCAGGACCATACGACGGAATGGCTGCGCAGCGGCGCGGTGCTGGCGGCCGTCACGGCCACCGCACGACCGGCGGCCGGATGCAACAGCCGGCCGCTCGGGGCCATGCGCTATGTGGCGGCGGCCAGCCCGGCGTTCGTGGCGCGCCATTTCGCGGCCGGCGTGGGGGCCGGCAGTCTCGCGCAGGCGCCGAGTCTGGTGTTCAACGCCAAGGACGAACTGCAGGCCCGCTGGGTGAACCGGCTATGCCACCGGCAGGTGCAGTTGCCCCGTCACACGCTGCCGTCGTCGTATGCGTTTGTCACGGCGGCGCTGGCGGGCATGGGTTGGGGCATGCATCCGCAGTCGATGATCGATGGCCATCTGCAGGCCGGCACACTGGTGGAACTGGTGCCCGGCACGCCGCTCGATGTGCCGCTGCACTGGCAGCATGCGCGCGCGGCATTGGGCCTGCTGGAAGGATTGACCGCCGAAGTGCTGGCCGCTGCGCGGACGGCGCTGCTGCCGCCCTGAACAACCGAGCCACCTGCGGGGCCGGTGCGGGTGCGTCGGCCTCAGCGCAGGGTCGCGGCGAAGTCGTCGAGCTGTGTGATGGCGGTGTTCCAGCCCTCGAAGAAGCCCATCTTCTCGTGCTGGTCGCGCGTGGCGTCGTCGGGGTGCATGACCCGGGCGACATAGCGGCTACCGTTGGGGTCGTCTTCCATCGTGATGATGGCGGTGAAGCCGAGCCACGGCTTGTGCGGGCGCCAGCCGCCGGTCAGCATCGACGTGAATACCAGCCGAGACTGCGGCACGACTTCGAGAAAGCAGCCGGGGTTGTCGCTGGTGCCCCCGTCCGGCCCCTGCATGAAGGTATGGAAGTTGCCGCCCGGCCGCAGGTCGAAGTCGCGCACCTGCGTGGTCCACGGCTTGGGGCACCACCATTCCTTGAGCAGGGCGGGGTCCGACCAGGCGCGCCAGAGCGCGGACCGTGGCGCGCGCAGTACGCGGGAAATCACGAGATCGCGGGATTCAGCGGCGTTTTCCGGCATGGGTTTGCTCCTCTTGATGCAGTCGCTCGACGAAATCGACCATGCGGTCGGACCTGGCTTCCCATACGGCGCGCTGCTCGGCCAGCCATTGCTCGGCTAGCGAGAGCGTTTCCGGCACCAGTTCGCAGGTGCGGGTGCGCCCGGCCTTGCAGGTGCGGATCAGGCCGCTGCGTTCCAGCACCGTCACGTGCTTCATGAACGACGGCAGCGCCATGTCGAACGGCGCCGCCAGCGACGACACGGTTTGCGCGCCGCCGACCAACGCGCAGACGATGGCGCAGCGGGTGGGATCGGCAAGCGCGTGGAATACGTCGCTTACCGAGACTTGATAGTTAGCCATGCAGCTAACTATAGGACAAGAGGCAGGCCGTGGCAATGACGGCCTGTGGTTGAGAAACGATGGGGAGATGCGCTCAGGGCTTGATGTTGAACGTCTTGACGATGCCTGCGTTGCGGTCGTATTCCGCGTGCAGCGACTGGTTCAGGTCCTGTAGCGACTGGGCCGGCATCGGCTCGTAGCCCAGCGCCTCCAGGCGCTCGCGCACCTTGGGGTTGGCCGCGGCCTTGTACACCGCGCTCTGGATCTTCTGCGCCACGTCGGCCGGCATCTGCGCGGACGCGATCACGCCCACCCAGTTGCTGAAGTCGATATCGGGGTAGCCTTGCTCGGCAAACGTCGGCACCTGCGGCAGCAGCGGCGACCGCGTCCGGGACGCCACTGCGTAGGGCTGCAGCTTGCCGGCGCGGATCATCGGCAGCGAGGTCACCATGCCGTCATACATCAACGGGATCTGGCCGCCCATCACCTGGGCCAGTGCGGGGCCGGAGCCCGCGAACGGCACGTGCTGCAGGTCCATGCCGGCTTCCTGGTTCATGATGGCGCCGGCGTAGTGCGATGCGGTGCCCGCACTGTACGAGGCAAAGCTGAGCTTGCCCGGATTGGCCTTGGCGTACGCGATCAGGCTCTTGAGGTCCTTGGCCGGCAGGTTCGGCGCGCCGACCAGCACCATGCGCGAGCGGCCAACCGCGGCCAGCGGACGAACATCCTTCATGGTGTCGTACGGCGTCTTCTGCACCTGCGGCACTTCGGTCAGCACATTGGTGGCTGTCACCATGATGGTCTGGCCATCGGCGGGCGCGGCCAGCATCGTGTTGATGGCGATGGCACCGCCGCCGCCCGGCTTGTTGTCGACCACCACGGGCTGCCCAAGGTCGGCAGCCAGCTGTTCGGCCAGCACGCGCGCCATGACATCCATGGTGCCGCCGGCAGGCGCGGGCACGAGCACGCGCACGGGCTTGCTGGTCCAGGCCATGGCGGCCGGCATCGCCAGCGTCAGGATGGCCGCCAGGATCGCGCGGCGCATGCGAAGGGGGGCAGGTTGGTTCGGCATCTTTGTCTCCATGATAGGTCTTGTAGGTATAGAAAGCCGGACCTGCCCGCGCATTGGGCTGTAGAGGAACGTGTCGTCGCGTTGGAATCGGCAGACCCGGTGAAACAGCCGGCGCGCACCGCATACATTGTGCCGCGCGTCGCCGGGAATGCTGGGGCGATCAGGACTGGCCTGCCGCCCGTCGGCCGCGCCGCGCAGGCAGCGCCTCGATGATGAAGGCGCGCTGCGCGTCGGTCATGCCGTCCCACAGGCCGATTTCGGTCGAGGTCCGGCCGCATCCCTGGCAATACCGGCGCGCGCTGTCCATGCGGCAGATGTTGATGCAGGGGTTGGCGGGCCGGGTATCGGTGGTGAGCGACATGGCGGTCGTGGGCTAGGGGGTGGGTCAGGCCGCGCGGCGCAGCGGCAGGTTCTTCTGGCCGGACTGGCGGTTCGGCAGCATGCCGTGGGCCGCCAGCGTTTCATCCACGCTGTCGTACCAGGTGCCGATGCGATAGATCTCGCGCGCTTCCTTGCCCGTGGCAATCTCGCGGCCCAGCTCGTGCGCCACGCGCACGCACTGCTCGATCTGCTGCACCGACGTCATGCGGTTGCCGTGCTGGTCGATGATGGTGTCCTCGATGCCACAGCGCGGGTGCAGGCCCATCGCCATCGCCATCATGTTGAACGGCAGCACGTTCTTGAGCAGCGATTCGGCGGTCAGCGTGCAGCCGTCCGGCGCGCGGTGGATGAAGTTGAAGAAGTTGAACGGGTTCGGGCCGTCGAAACCGCCGCCGATGCCGATCCAGGTCAGGTTCAGCGGGCCCTTGTAGGCGCCGGCACGCACCATGCGTTCGAGCGTTTCCAGGGCGTGCATGCCGGTCAGCTGGAAGTGCGGCTGGATGCCCGCGTTCGACAGGCGGCGCAGGTGCTCTTCCACCCAGCCCGGGCCGGCCGGCACGGTCATCTCGCGGTACGCCTCGATGTACGCGGGGTTCGACAGCGACGTGCCGGCCAGGTACTCGGGGTACAGCAGTTCCATGATGTTCATCTGCGTGGTGTTGATCGCCACGGTGACCTGGTCGGGGGCGGGCGTCAGATCGGCCAGCATGTGGCGCGTATCGTCCGAAAGCCACACGGCGGCCTGCCCTTCGTCTTCCGGGGCGAACGAGATCGAGCCGCCCACCTGGATGATCATGTCGGGCACCGCGGCGCGCACGCCGGCGATCAGTTCGTTGAACTTGGACAGGCGCTTGGAGCCCTTGCCGTCCAGTTCGCGCACGTGCAGGTGCAGCACGGTGGCGCCGGCGTTGTAGCAGTCGACGGCCTTCTGGATCTGTTCTTCCATGGTGACCGGAATGTCTTCCGGGAAATCTTCGGGCATCCACTCGGGGCCGTACGGGGCCACGGTGATGACCACCTTGTCCATGTTTTCCGGATGCAGGGAATCGTCGAGGAATTGCATGTTGGTCTCCTATGTAGGGTGCGTGCTGCGGTGATGGAAGTATCGGCGAACGGTGCGCTGCAATTTGACGATCGGGGACGCTCGATTTACATTTGGGGACAGTCAGGGAAAACGCGATGTCCTACTTTCTGCGCAGTGCCAGCCTTACCAACTACGTGGATGTGGCACGGGCCGTCGGGCTCGATCCCCACCAGATGCTGCGTGCCGCACGCATCAGCCGCAATGCGTTGCTGGACCCCGACATCCGCATCCCCGCCGCGCTGGTGGGCAAGCTGCTGGAGGCCTCGGCCAGCGCCGCGCAAGTGGACGATTTCGGCCTGCGCATGGCCGAACTGCGCCCGTTCGCGAACCTCGGCCCCCTGGCCTTCGTGGTGCGCGAGGAACCCACGCTGCGCCGCGCGCTGGAGTCGATGGTCCGCTACATGGGCCTGCAGAACGAGGCGCTGGTCATGCGGGTGGAAGATGTGGACGACGTGGTGCTGATCCGCCTGCATATCCTGAGCGACACCCCGGGCAGCCTGCGTCAGGCCACCGAACTGGCGGCGGGCGTGATGTTCCGCATGCTGACGCTGTTCCTGGGTCCGGCCTGGCGTCCGCGCAGCATCTGCTTCACGCATGGGGCACCCGACAGCCAGGCCGCCTGCATGCGCGTGTTCGGCATGCCGGCGCTTTACGGGCAGGACTTCGACGGCATTGTCTGCGTGGCCAAGGACCTGGAAGCGCCGTTGCCGTCCTACGATCCGGTCATGGCGCAGCAGGTCAAGCTCTACCTGGGCACGCTGCTGGCGCAGTCGGACACCAGCATGACCGACAAGGTGCGCAAGCTCGTGCATGCGCTGCTGCCCAGCGGCATGTGCTCGGTCGATCGTGTGGCCCAGCAGCTCAACGTGGACCGGCGCACCGTGCATCGCTGGCTGGCACAGGACGGCGTCACCTATTCGGACATCCTCAACGACGCACGGGCCAGCCTGGCCACGCGCTATATCGAGAACCGCGCACGGCCGCTGTCCGAGGTGGCCACGCTGCTGGGCTTCTCGTCGCTGAGCGCGTTCTCGCGCTGGTTCGGCGCGCAGTACGGCTGCAGCGTATCGAAGTGGCGGGCGCGGCAGGCACAGGCGGACAAGGCGCCGGCGCCATAAAAAATGGCCACGCCAGCGCGCACGCCGGGGCGGCCAAACGAAGCTCGACACGGCTGGACGGCGGGGTGCAGGAGTATCCCGTCCAGCTGTGCCGATCCCTACATGATCAGAACTTGTGGCGGATGCCGAGGCTGACCCCGACCATGCTGCTCTGGCCGTTGCCCAGGATGTAGCTGTTGCCCGTGGCACCGGTCGATGCCAGCTGGTTCGTGTTGGCGCCATCGAGGGTCAGGCCGGCATGCTTGGCGTAGGCCGTGCTCAGGTACAGATCCGTGCGCTTCGAGAACGCGTAGTTGGCCACAAAGGCAACCTGCCACGGATTCGGCGCATTGGTCCGGTTGAAGTAGTCGCGCTTGAGGTCGTCGTAGTCGTATTCCAGCGTCAGGCCAATGGCCGGCGTCACCTGGTAGTTCACACCGATCCAGTAGTAGTCGTCACGCTGGATCTGCGCGTTCGTGGCGTTGTTCTCGGCCTTGCCCCAGCGGTAGCCGCCCATGATCTTGGCGACCGCGCCAATCGTGTAGCTGGCCGCCACCGAAGCCTTCTTCAGCGTGGCGGTGTTGCCCTGGTAGACGCCGGCCACGTTGTTGATCGACGGATTCCACTGGTCATAGGCAATCGCCGCGCCGAACGGGCCGGCCGCGTACACGGCGGCCGCACCGAAGGCATTGTCGCGACGGAAGGCACCCGGCACCTCGCCGTTGCCGCCGAACGCGATTGTGCCGGCCGGCAGGTTGGGGACGCCCGCGCCGAACGAAAAGTGCGCCATGGCGGTCAGCGGGCCGAACGTGCCGTTGTAGGCCAGCACGTTGTCCTCGCGGAAGTTGTTGCCGGCCATGAAGGCCGCCGGCTCGTACTGCGTGGCGTAGGCCGTCGGCATGAAGTTGGCCATCGCCGCGAACAGCGACGTGTACTGACGGCCCAGCGTGATCTGGCCGAACGTCTGGTGCTGCAGGCCAACGAATGCCTGGCGGCCGAACAGGCGGCCGCTCTGCTGCATGGTGCCGTTGTCGCCGCTGAAGCCGCTTTCCAGTACGAACAGGCTCTTCAGGCCATTGCCCAGATCCTCGGTGCCGCGCAGACCCCAGCGCGAACCGGACAGGCCGCCCGAGTTCATGCGATACACCGTATCGCCGGCGCCCGGATTGGGGGTAAAGCCTGCCGCCGAGTACGGGGCAACGTGGTTCGCGTATTCCACGCTGGCGTCTATCACGCCGTACAGCGTGACGGTGGATTGCGCGAATGCGCTGCCGGTACAGGCGAACAATGCGGCTACGGCCATGCCCTTGAGCTTCATGAAACAGTCTCCTTTTTTACGTCTTGTGTAGTGGGGGTTCCCGTCGGAATGGGTACTACGGTGTTGTGAAAATGTTGTTGTGTCGCGGCCTGGGCCGCTTCCTGCCGTGGTGCCGTGGTGCCGCGTTTCAGCGGGCCAGCCGTGCCAGCAGCGCCATGGCTTCCGGCCATGGCCCGAAGCCGGCCGCGGGGTTCAGGTGGCCCACGTGGCCGAGATCGACCAGTTCGCTGCCCCAGTCCCGGGCCATCGCGGTGGTGCGCTCGAACGAGGCCAGCGGATCGTTGCGGCTGGCCGCGAGCAACGACGGAAACGGCAGCGCCTGACGTGGCACCGGCAGCCAGCCGTTCTGGTCCAGCGTGGCCACTTCCGGATAGCCCGGGGGCATCGGCGTTTCCAGGTCGGCAGGCGTGGCTAGCAGCGCGCCAAGGATCTTGCCGGCCGGCACGCGGCCGTGCAGGTGCCGGGCCCAGTGCACGGTGATCATCACACCGGCGCTGTGGGCGCCCAGCACGACCGGTCCGTCGATGGCGGCGATGGCCTGGTCGAGGGCGACCATGCGCGCGGCGCAGCTGAGCTTGTGGTGTTCCAGCGGCGGCACGGATGCCACTTTCTGGCCTTGGGCCGCCAGTTCGGCTTGCAGCAGGGTCTGCCAGTGGTCTGCCACGTGGTCGCGCAGCCCTGGCACCAGCAGTACGGTGATTTCGGGGGACAAGAACATCTTTGAATCGCTTGCGGGTTGGAGGATGCGCGGTCAGGCTGCGGTGCGGCGTTGCGCCAGGCGTTGCAGGTCCGCGCTATAGGTGCGGCGGCCTAGCAGGAAGCAGATCGCGGCAATCAGGCCGGCAACGGGCATCCACTGCAGCGCGCCTGCCAGACCGATGTGGTCAGCCATCAGGCCGGTGAAGAAGGGCCCCGGCGCCAGGCCGAGCAGGTTGTTCACCAGGGTCAGCGTGGCGAACGCGCTGGCATGGATGCGGGGATCGGTCAGGTTGGCCACGGCGGCGCTGGCCGGGCCGGCGCTGCCGCCTGCGAGCATCATGCCGCCGGCGATCAGGGCCAGCTGTGCGGTGCCTGCCTGCAGATGGAACGCGGTCCCGAGCAATGCGCAGCACAGCACGCTGTACGTGACGGCCATCAGCCATTTGCGTGCCGGGGCGTGGCGTGCCACACGGTCGGTCAGCGCGCCGCACACGATCATGCCGGCACCACCCACCAGGACGAAGCACGCGGCGCCCAGGCCGGCCTGCGCAGTGGCCAGGCCGTAGTAGCGGCCCAGGAAGCTGGGCATCCAGGCCAGCAGCGAACCCATCACGAACAGCTGCAGGGCGCTGCCGACGTAGGCACAGATGATCGAGCGCGAAGCGACCAGGGCGCTGCACAGTGCGCGCAGCGGCATCGGACCCAGGCGGGGTTCCTCGGCAGCCTGTTCATTGAGCGCCTCGCGTTGGAGCTTCAGGCGCTCCTCGGTGACCAGCAGGCGGTAGAAGCCCACCATCACCAGGCCGAACAGGGCCATGCTGACAAACGCGATACGCCAGCCGAAATGTGCCGATATCACGCCGCCCAGCGCCATGCCAAGCACCGAGCCGAATGCGCCGCCGGCAATGAACGCTGCGCTGAGGCTGGCGCGCAGATGGCGCGGAAAGACCGACAGCACCAGTGCGATGCCGACGCTGCCGTAGGCGGCCTCGCCGATGCCCACGAAGAGCCGTGCGACGAACATTTCGCCGAACGAGTTGGCGATGGCGCAGCCCAGCGTGGCCAGGCTCCAGAGCGCGGCCATCAGCGTCAGGCTGCGCACGCGGCCCCAGCGGTCAGCCAGGATCGAAAGCGGCAGTGTGAGCACGCCCACCATCAGCGCCACCACGCCGCCCAGCGCGCCAAGATTGGCGTCGGTGAGCGCCCATTCCGCCTTCAGCAGCGGAAACAGTGCGTTGAGTACCTGCCGCGACATGTAGTCGGACAGCAGCAGGCCGAAGCTCAGCGCAAAGACCAGCCATGGGTAATAACGTGAAGCCCGGGCGCTCGGGGCGCTGGCAAAAACTTGAGGACGTGAAATACGAAGTCCCGACATGAACCGTCTCCTGATATTCTCAGCGGCGCCCCGCACAATGCCGGGGGCCTGCTGGCGAGTCGCGGAGTGGCCGCGACCCAGCGAAGTATCGGGGAATGACGGTTGACGGTTTGACTTATCGGGACATCCGTTTTGCTTGACGGGACAGTGCGGGAAAACCCGCTTCGGGTTGCTGCGGAGCCGCGGCTTGCCCGCACCGCGCGCGCACCGTGCCCGGTTACGCGATCGTCACCTTGCTGGCCAGCGTGGGCGGCGGGCCATGGAAATCACGATGAACTGCCCGCGCTCACCGATCGGATCGTCGCCGGGTACGGCCAGGCGGCAAGGGCGGCCGCGCGGTGGATCTGGTCGTCGGCCTCGTGCGTCCACAGGGTGAAGGCGTCGAACACGCGGTCCACGAGCGCCACGCAGTGCTGCCGCTGCGCGTCTGACAGCGTGATGGCTGCCAGCGCCCAATGGTCGGCGTGCTGCATATGGCCGGATTCGAGCGCGAGATGGTAAGCGCCCAGGTAGCGCAGCTCGGCGCCCAGGCGCGCCTGGAGCGCGTCCGCGAGCGGCGTGGTAAGCGAGAACAGCACATGGCCGGTTTCCTCGATGGCTTCGATCACGGCCAGGCGCTCGGGGCCGTGGGCATCGGCCACGATCGCGCACAGGTCGTACATCAGGACGCGGCAGCGGCAGGTATCGTCGCGCCAGAGCTCGCGCATCGCGTCGGTGGTGGTGGTGACGCGGTCCCAGCCCAGCGTCTCGAAATCCTCCAGGTACCACGGCCAGTGATGGTCGTCTTCGAAGGTATGAAGGTTGACCTGTTCCTGCCAGGTGTCGCAGGGCGGCGTCCGGCGCAGCACGTGGCGGTTGAGGTCGCCGAAGGCCATGACGAAAAATGCGAAGCCGCGCATGAAGCTGAGCCGAATCTGCGGGGGCAGGCTTTCGTCGCGCATATGCACGAACAGCGGCAGTTCCGCATACGCCAGTTTTCTGCGCATGATGTGGGCAAGCACGGCTTTCATCGGCAATTCTCCGCGCGAGGAGGCGCTGGTGCGCGTCGAACAGGCCGGACCAGCATCGCGCTGGATTCTATGAAACGGCCGCGCAAAGTTCAATTGAGGCCTGATGCACTGCAAAGCCACTGTCTGCGCAGGTGCTGACGGCTCAGCGCCCCTCTGCGCGGACGTGGGCCAGGGGCGCAGAGGGAATACCGTGCTCAGCGGCGGGCGGTGAGGGCCAGTACGCCCAGCGCCACGAGTGCCAGCCCGCTGCCTGCCGCCACCACGCCTTGCCACCCCGCTTGCGTGTACAGCGCGCTGGCGATGGCCGAACCCGCCGCACCGCCGGCAAAGATCGCGGTCATGTACAGCGCGTTCAGGCGCGCCCGGCTATGGGCGTCGAGCGCGTAGACCGCACGCTGGCCCAGCACCATGTTCATCTGCACCGCGAAGTCGAGCACGATGCCGGTCAGTGCCAGGCCGTACAGGCCGGCGTGGCCGTGGATCAGGCCGGGGATGAACGCCAGCGCGGCGACGATCAGCGCCGCGAACGATGCCACGCGGGTGTGGCCGGCATCGGCCAGGCGGCCGGCAATGGGTGCGGCCACGGCGCCGAGCGCGCCGACCAGCGCGAACAGGCCGATCTGCGATTGCGACAGCCCGTAGCGCGCGGCCAGTTCCAGCGGCGCGGCGGTCCAGAACAGGCTGAACGCGGCAAACAGCAGGGCTTGCAGCAGCGCGCGCTGACGCAGCACCGCGAAGCGCGTGAACAGGTGCCACAGCGAGGCCAGCAGGCTGCCGTAGCTGGCACGGTGCTGGGGGACGCGGCGCGGCAGCGTCATCGCGATGATGGCCACGGTGGCCAGCGTCATGGCGGCGGCGATGAAGAATACCGCGCGCCAGCCGAACCACTGCGCCGCCATGCTCGACAGTGGCCGCGACAGCAGGATGCCCGACAGCAGGCCGCCCATGATGGTGCCGACGGTACGGCCGCGCAGCGCCTCGGGCGCCAGGTGCGCCGCGAGCGGAATCAGTATCTGCACGCTGACCGAGCTCAGGCCCAGCAGTAGCGACACCAGCAGGAACACGCCCGGTTGCGAAGACAGCGCCGCGCCTACCAGGCTGGCCGCCGCGGCCACGCCGCTGACCATCAGCAGCCGGCGGTTTTCGAGCAGGTCGGCCAGCGGCACCAGGAAGAACAGGCCAATGGCATAGCCGATCTGGGTCAGCGACACAATCACGCTGGCGCTCTGCGCGGACAGGCCCACGGCAGGCGCGATCAGTTCGATGATCGGCTGGGCGTAGTACAGGTTGGCCACCAGCACACCGGCGCATAGCGAGAACAGCGCGACCAGCGTGCCGGACATGGGGGCGGCGCTGGACGCGCCGGCAATGGGAGAGGTTTGGGCTTGCATGGCTCTGGATGGAGATCGGGTTGCGATGTCCAGAGCGTAGGCGCCCGGGGGCGTTGCGGGAATCACAATGTGGCGCAACTCAGCGTTGCGCCACAAGCAAAGCGGGCCAAACCGAAATCCGTCTGCGAATTCAGTCGCGCTGGCCGGTCGGCCCCGGCAGCGAGGCCAGGAAGTCCAGGAAGGCCGCGATGCGCCGCGAGCCGCGCTGGCTCGGCAGGTAAAGCGCGGTGACCACCGAACTGGACTGGTTCGGCGTGACCGACCAGTCGTCGAACAGCACGGTCAGCCGGCCCGCCGCAATATCGGCATCGACGAGCCAGTCCGGCAGCAGGGCGATGCCGTTGCCGGCCAGCGCCATGTCCCGCAACACTTCGATATTGTTGCTGCGGAACGGCCCGCCGATGGGCACGCTGATCGGGTCGCCGCCGACACTGGTTCCGGGTTGGAACCGCCAGACCTGGTCGCGGGCGCCAAAGCTGAAGCGCAGGCAGCGGTGGTTGACCAGGTCGGCGGGCTCGGCAGGCCAGCCGTGCTGGTCGAGACAGGCGGGGCTGGCCACCACCAGGCGGCGGAACCGGCCCATCTCGCGGGCGATCACGTTGTCATAGGCCGCCGCGCTGCCCAGCCGCACGGAGACATCCACGCGGGCGCCAAGCAGGTCAACGATGCTGTCGGTCAATTCGACATCGAGTTCGAGCTGCGGATAGCGCGCCAGCCAGGCGCCCAGATGGGGCGAAATGCAGCAGCGCCCGAACGCGACCGGCAGCGATACCCGCAACTGTCCCACCGGCTGGTCGCCGTGATCGGCAATCGAGGCATCGGCTTCGGCCACGGCTTCGAGGATCTGGCGCGCCTGCTGGTAGTAGCTGGCGCCGGCCTCGGTCACCGTGACCTGCCGCGTGGAACGGTTGAGCAGCACCGTGCCCAGCGAGGCCTCCAGGCCGTCCAGCATCCGCGTGACCGACGACGTGGCCAGGTTCATGCGTCGCGCGGCGGCCGAGAAGCCTTTCGCATCGACGGTCTCGACATACATCTTCAGGGCGAGCAGCTTGTCCATGGGCGGGCGGTGCGGGCGGTCAGCCCTTGCTGAAGATGCTGTAGAAGTCAGGTGCGCCGGTTTCGCGCACGGTCAGGTCCAGCGAGCTTTCGATGTGGGCCAGGTGTTCGGCCATCACGGCCTGCGCCTGCGCGGCATTGCGCTGCTCGATGGCGTCCACCAGCACGCGATGCTCGTCCTCGGGGCAGGCCGGTGCGCCGGGGCGGTCGTAGAGCGTGATGATCAGGCACGTCAGCGACACCATTTCGCGAATCAGCTTTTCCAGGATGGCATTGCCGGCCATCTCGGCCAATACGATGTGGAACTCGCCCGACAGCCGGATCACGGCGGCGCGGTCGCCGCGCGTGCGGGCGTCGTCTTCCTGGCGGATATGCCGGCGCAGGCTGCGGATCTGCGTGGCGTTGGCCGTGGTGGCAAGCAGGCCGGCAAGTTCCGGTTCCACCAGTCGCCGGGCCTGGAAGACCTGGCGCGCTTCCTCGATGCTGGGGCTGGAGATGAATGCGCCGCGATTCGGTACCAGCGTGACCAGCTTTTCATGCGCCAGCCGGGCGAATACCTGGCGGATCCGGGCGCGGCTGGCGCCGGTGACCTCGCACAGCCGCTCTTCCACGAGCTTGGTGCCGGCCAGCAGCCGATGCTCCATGATCGCGTTCAGCAGATCCTGGTAGATGCCTGCATTGACGGAGGATTCGGCGGCCTCGGATGCCGCGGGCTCGCCGCCGTCCTGCGCGGCGGGCGGCTCGGAATCCGCGGATTTTTTGCGTCGGGTTGCCATGTCGTGGACGATATCCCGCTGCGGGCGCAGCGAGTGAAGACAAAAGTTACGCGTATCGTACACAAAAATGGCACTGCGCCGGGCCGGATGGCACCGGACCGGTGCGCCGGCGTCACGCGTTCAGGGCGTAATGCGACAACATGCCGGCGTAAGGCTTGGGCAGCGGGCGCGCCCAATCCCCCAGCTTGCTGGTGGCCAGACGTACCGAGACCAGCGCCTCGGCCATCTTCACGGCGCAGGTGACGCCGTCGATGACGGGCGCGCCGATCGCGTCGGCAATCTCGTCGCAGAGGTCGGTCATGCCGGCGCAGCCCAGCACGATGCAGTCGCTGCGGTCTTCGGCCAGCGCCTGGCGGCAGGCTTCGGTGATGATGCGGCGTGCGTCGGAGCCCGGCCTTTCCAGGTCCAGCACGGGCAGGTCGCTGGCGCGCACGTTGCGGCAGAAACGCGCCATGCCGTAGCGTTCGGCCAGGTGCCAGGCGATATTGCAGGTACGCGACAGCGTGGTGACCACGCTGAAGCTGGTGCCGATGAAGCTGGCCGCATGCATGGCCGCCTCGGCTACCCCGATCACGGGCCCGCGTGCCAGTTCGCGCGCGGCGAACAGGCCAGGGTCGCCGAAGCAGGCGATCACGTAGCCGTCGATGCCTTCGCGCTCGCCGGCCAGGATCTCGTCCAGGATACCCGGCACGCTCAGCGCCTCGTCGTAGTGGCTCTCGATCGAGGCCGGCCCCATGCGGGGACTGACGGCCACGATGCGGGTGTCGCCGTGGGCCACGGCCCGGGCGCACTGGCCGATCTTGTCGGTCATGCTCTGCGTGGTGTTCGGATTGATGATCTTGATTTTCATGGTGTCGTTCACGGGGAAATCAGGCCTGGCGGGCATCGGCAATGTGGGCCGGCATCAGCCGCGGCGCGAGCGCGCGGTACAGCACCAGAGCAATGCCCATGCCAATGAACCAGCTGTAGCTGGCCAGCCACTGCCACGACGGAATCACCACGCACAGCACGGGGACGATGGCCGAGGGGATCATGGTGGCCACGGCGGTGGGGTTGTAGCCGCGGCGGTACCAGTAGGTGCCGGTCTTGCGCAGCGTGTAGAGGTCGTCCACCACCACGCGCTGGCGGCGCACAAGGAAGAAGTCGGAGATCAGGATGCCGAACAGCGGGCCGATGAACGCACCCAGCACGTCGAGCGTGTAGTGGATCATCGTCGGGTGGTTATACAGGTTCCACGGCGTGATGAAGATCGATGCCACCGCCGCGATCATGCCGCCCGTGCGCCAGCTGATGTACCTGGGCGAGACGTTCGAGAAGTCGAAGGCCGGGGACACGAAGTTGGCCACGATGTTGATACCGATGGTGGCGGTCATGAACGTGAACGCGCCCAGCAGCATCGCAAAGGTGCTGTCGATATGGCTGACGGTCTCCACGGGGTCGGTGATCAGCTTGCCGAACACGGGCAGCGTGGCCGACGTGGTCACCACCACCAGCAGCGAGAACCCCAGGAAGTTGACCGGCAGGCCCCAGAAGTTGCCGCGCTTCACGGACCGGAAGTCCTTGGCGTAGCGCGAGAAGTCGCCGAAGTTCAGCATCGGGCCCGAGAAGTACGACACCACCAGCGCGATGGCGCTGAGCATCACGGGCACTGAATCCCAGCCCTGGTACTTCAGGAAGCTCAGCGTGAAGTTGACGTTCTCGATGCCGGCCTTGTTGACCAGCCAGATGGCCAGCGCAATCATCACCACGTACACGGCGGGGCCGGCCCAGTCGATGAACTTGCGGATGGTCTCCATGCCGGTCCAGAACACCAGCGCCTGCAGCACCCAGAGTGTCATGAAGGCGGCCCAGCCCAGCGAGGACAGCCCGGCAAAGCCATGCTGCTTCAGGTCGGCGTACGGCGTCAGCTGCGGGAAGAAATGCAGCGCCAGCACCAGGAACGCGCTGGAGGCCAGGTAGGTCTGGATGCCATACCAGGCCACGGCGATCAGGCCGCGGATGATGGCGGGGATATTGGCGCCCAGCACGCCGAACGATGCGCGGCAGATGACGGGGTAGGGCGTGCCGGTGACCTGGCTGGGTTTGGCCACCAGGTTGCAGAAGCACTGCACGATCACGATGCCGATCAGCAGTGCCAGCAGCACCTGCCAGCTGGACAGCCCCAGCGCGAACAGGCTGCCGGCGGTGATGTAGCCGCCCACGCTGTGCACGTCGGACATCCAGAACGCAAAAATGTTGTAGGTGCCCCAGGTCTGCTTGCGCAGCGGGGCAAGATCCTCATTGGTCAGCCGCTCGTCGTAGCCTGGCTTGATCACGGCGTTGCTATCGGGGGCGTCCGTGCCGAGGGTATCGACGGCGGGCGAAGCGGTCACTGGCATTTCGGGTCTCCGTTGGTGGCCTTGCGTACCTTGCGCAGGTCATCGTTGATTTCGATGTGACTACAAAATTGTCTACAAAATCGTTTTCATTTGTTTACGAAGTTGTAGGTCACAGAGTTTTGATTGTCAACATAACGTGGGACGAATGCGGGTAGACCCGATGCGGGGCGGCCGTCGGGGCGTGGCGCTTGCAGTTTTTACCCGGGGGCCCGCTAATGCTGTCGATTCCGCACAAAGCGGGCGCTGGCCGCGTGGCTGTGCCAAAATCGGCGCCATGCCTCAAGGCGGAGCAAGCATGGTTCACCACCCCACATCCACGGCGGCGGCAGCGGCCGGGGATTGCGCCAAAGAACCGATTCATATTCCTGGCGGCATTCAGCCGCATGGCTTTCTGGTCAGCGTCGACGATGCCGGCAACGTCGTGCAGGCCAGCGCCAACACGGCACTGCTGGCCGGCAGGGCGTCCGGCGAGATCGATCCGTTGCTGGGCCAGCCGCTGGCGGCGCTGGTCGGTGACGGTGCCGCGCTGGCGCTCGACGCGCTGGCGACCCTGAAAGCCGAAGGCATTCCGCTCTATGCCGGATCGGTGGCGGACCCGCGCGGCCTGCGCGACGGCGCGGCGGCTGGCTTGTATTCGCCGCTGGCCATCGTCGTCCACATTTGGCAGGGCGCGCGCATCGTCGAATTCGAGCCCGCGCGCGGCACCGCCGACGTCTTCGCATCGATCTATCCGCTGGTCCGGACCTTTATCAACAGCCTGCAGGACGTGGACAGCGTCCAGGAGCTGGCGCGCCTGGCGGCAGACGAAGTGCATCGCATCACGGGTTTCGGCCGCACCATGGTGTACGCGTTCGACGACGAAGGGCACGGCCACGTGCTGGCCGAGTCGACGGATGCCGGCTACACCAGTTACCTGGGGCAGCGGTTTCCGGCGTCTGATATCCCGCCGCAGGCGCGCGCGCTGTACGTGCGCAACCGCATTCGCCTGATTGCCGATGCCGACTACGTGGCGGTCCCGCTGATGCCGGCGCTGCATCCCGCCACGGGCCAGCCCACCGACCTGACCTATGCATCGCTGCGCAGCATTTCGCCCGTGCACGTGCAGTACATGAAGAACATGGGCACCTGCGCGTCGATGTCGATGTCGATCGTCGTGCGCGGGCGGTTATGGGGCCTGATCTCCTGCCATCACGCCACGGCGCGCGTGGCGTCGTTCGAAGTGCGCACGGCGTGCGAGCACATCGCGCAGGTGCTGTCGCTGCAGGTGGAGGCCAAGGAGGATCACGACGAGGCCAGCTACCGCCTGGCGCTGCGCCGGCGGCAGACCGGGCTGCTGGCGTCCATGGCCAATACCGACGACTTCATCGAGGCCATCTCGGGCGATGCCGACGACCTGCTGGCGCTGGTGGGTGCCACGGGCGCGGCGGCGGTGTTCGAGGGCCGTATCGTCCGGATCGGCGAGGCCCCGTCCGACGCGGCCATCGAAGGCTTGCTGGCGTGGCTGGACACGCGCGGCGAGGACGTCTATGCCACCGACCAGCTCGCGACCGAATGGACCGATGCCGCCGCGCAAGGCATGGGCCCCGAGGCAGCCGGCATGCTGGTGGTGCCGCTGTCGCGCATGTTCCGCAACTACGTGATCTGGTTCCGGGCCGAGGTGGTGCGCACCATCCGCTGGGCGGGCGACCCGCGCGCCAGGCTGGCGGACCTGTCGGCGTCGCTGTCGCCGCGCGAGAGCTTCGATGTCTGGACGCAGACGGTGCGCGGCCGGAGCGAACCGTGGCGGGCGGCGGAACTGGAAATGGCCACCGAGTTTCGCGGTGCGTTGCTGGGCATCGTGCTGCGGCGAGCCGAGGAACTGGCCCATTTGGCGCTGGAGCTTGGCCGCGTGAACCGCGAACTCGAAGGGTTCTCGTATTCGGTGTCGCATGACCTGCGCGCGCCGCTGCGTCATATCGTCGGGTTTGCCGATCTGCTGCGCGAGATGGACCAGGACCGGCTGTCGGAGCGCGGCCGGCATTTTGTCGAGCGCATCATTGCGCAGGCACGTTTCGGCGGCAAGCTCGTGGACGACCTGCTGGCGTTCTCGCAGATGGGGCGCGCCGCCCTGCGTCCGCAGCGCGTGGACCTGCGGGCGCTGGCCGAGCGCCTGCTGGCCGAGGAAACCAAGGGGCTTGGCACGCGGCGCCTGCAATACAAGGTCGGCGCGCTGGGTCAGGTGACGGCAGATCCGGTGCTGATGGACGTGGTGCTGCGGAACCTGATCGCCAACGCGATAAAATTCACCGGCACGCGCGGCGCCGATGCCGAGGGCCCTGCCGGCATGGTCGAGGTGGGCACGATGCCCGGCGAGGCAGCCTTCGAAGGCCAGGACCTGTTCTTCGTGCGCGACAACGGCGTGGGCTTCGACATGCGCTACGCCGACAAGCTGTTTGGCGTGTTCCAGCGACTGCACCGCGTGGAGGAATTCCCCGGTACCGGCATCGGACTGGCCAGCGTGCGGCGTATTGTCGAGCGTCATGGCGGCAAGGCGTGGGCCGAAGGCGAGGTCGATCGCGGGGCCACGATCTGGTTTTCGTTGCCGCGTGATTTCGTGCCGGAGGGCACCGCCGGTGTCAATGAAACGGCCGCCGAGGCCGCGGCCCGGCTGGCAGCGGTGTCGTCGGGCCAGCCGTACCGGCCCGTGTTGAAAGATGCAAGAAACCCGGAGAACGAGCGTGCTGAGGCCGATCCTGCTGGTGGAAGACAATCCTGACGACATCGAGCTGACGTTGATCGCGCTGCAGAAAACCCGCCTTGCCAACCCGGTGGTGTCGGTGCGCGACGGTGCGGAGGCGCTCGATTTCCTGCGCCGCGAAGGCGCCTATGCCGATCGCCCGGAAGAGAATCCGGCGGTGATCCTGCTGGACAAGAAGCTGCCGAAGGTGGACGGCCACGAGGTGCTGCGCGAGGTGCGCGCGGACGATCGGCTGCGCCGCGTGCCGGTCGTGATGCTGACATCGTCGCGCGAGGAACGCGACCTGCTCAGGAGCTATGACCTGGGCGTCAATGCCTATGTGGTGAAGCCGGTCGAGTTTGACGATTTCATGGCCGCCATCAACGACCTGGGCGTATTCTGGGCCGTGCTGAACGAGCCGCCGCCGTACTCGCGCTAGCCTGCGCGGCGCTAGCGCGCGCCGCCCGCCAGTTGCGCCCGAGGCAGTTGCACGCGGAACATCGATCCCTTGCCCAGTCCGTCGCTGTGCGCGCTCACGCTGCCGTTGTGCATCAGCACCAGATTCTTGACCATCCACAGCCCCAGGCCCAGGCCCGGCGCGCGATTGGCGTGTTCGCGGTGGGCCTGTTCGAACCGCTCGAAGATGCGCTCGAGTGCTTCGGGCGCGATGCCCACGCCGGAATCCCGCACGGATAGCACGACGTGCGCGCCGTCCGACGCGACGGCCAGTTCCACGGTGCCGCGCTCCGCGAACTTCAGCGCATTGGTCAGCAGGTTCAGCACCACCTGCTTGATCCGATGCTCGTCGGCCATCACCAGGCAGGGCAGCGCCGGCGCGACGATCAGCGTCACGTTCCTCGACTCCGCATCCAGACGCAGATCTTCGGCCACCGTGGCCGCCAGGGCCGCCATGTCCAGCAGGCGCAGATCCACCGACAGCTTGCCGGTGGCAATGGCACCGCTGTCGAGCAGATCGTCCACCATGCGGGCCAGCTGGCGGGTATTGCGTTCGATGACCTCCCCGGCACGCCGCACGTGGGCCGGGTCGGTGCCGCGCTCCAGCAGCGTGGTCCACCACAGGATGGCGTGCAGCGGCGAGCGTAGTTCGTGGCTGACCGCTGCCACGAAATGGTCCATGGCGCGGGCACCGCGCTCGCTCACTTCGCGGGCGCGCTGCTCTTCCTCGGCCACTGCCTGGTAGTGCAGTTCCGACGCCTTGCGCGCCGTGATGTCGATCGTGAAGCCGATCAACGACTGGGCCGAGCCGTCCTCGAGATAGCGTGCGGCGCCGCGCGACATCAGCCAGCGCATGGCGCCGTCCTGCCAGAGCACGCGGTACTCCACCTCGAAATGCGCGCGGCTGGCGATGGCCGCTGTCATGGCGGTACGCACCATCTCGCGGTCGTCCACGTGCATCAGTTCGCCAAAGACCCGCGCCTCATTGATGGCGTCGTCCGGCTGCAGCCCCATGTTGGCCTTGCACTGGTCGGTACAGGCCATGAACCCGGTGGCGACGTCGAGTTCCCACGCGCCAACCTTGGCAAACGCGAGCAGCTCCTCAAGCTGTTTGCGGTGCGTTTGCAGCGCCGCATTGGCTTCTTCCACCAGCACCTGGCGCAGCCGCGCCTGCGACCGCAGCTTGGCGTGCTCGCGGCGGGTCTGTTCGGTCTTGACGATGTGATCGGTCACGTCCATGACCTGGAGCACGAATGCCGCGTCCGATACGCCATCCAGCCGCGTCGCCTTCGCCTGCCAGTATCGTTCGGTATTGCCGGTGCCGGCGGGGTGGCCGTCGTAGCGGATCAGCGGCGACAGGCGCGATTCGCCTTCCAGCAGGTCGTCGAGCGTGCTGGCAAGCCAATCCCGGCGTGCCGCCATCTGGGATTCGGACAGCGAGGGATTGATGTCGAAGACCGACTTGCCCATGACATCGTTGCGCGAGCGGCCGGCCATGGCCAGGTAACGGGCATTGGCGGCCACGACTTCGAACGCCGCATTTAGCACCAGATAGGACTCGGGCAGGGCGTCGAACAGCGCCCCCGTATCAAACGCACGTTGGAGCGGTGGCTGTTGTTCGAGAGCGTCGGGCATCAGCGTATCGCGCGGCTACCACGCGCCGGATTCGGCGTGCGCGGCAACACGAGCCAGCAGATCGTTGAACGCCCGCTGCGCCCCCGCGCCAGCGTGCGCGATCTCTGCCGGCTCGCGCACGCTGGCCGACGTGGCGGCGCGCAGTGCGGCCAGCACGTCACGCAAAGTGGGCGATGGTGAGGCAGGGCTGGATGGGGTCGAGTGTTCAGTCACGCGGGTGATGATCCGATGGTCCCGAAGTGTGCGGCGAGCGCACCGCCCGGCGTGGCAGCGATGCATAAGGATGCGTGCCCACATGGTACAGGAAGTCCTCTGACGCACGGATGCTGCGGCGTTGTGCGCATTTGCACGCCGGCGCGGACGGAAAAAGGGCGCTACCCCTTGCCGGGTGCGCCCCTTTCCCTGCTATCTAAACTCTATCGGAGGATGTCAGACATCCTATCAATGCCCGGACTTCCAGACAGGTAGCGTCGCTCAGGCAGCCGCCTTCACCGCCTGGCGCGCAATCAGCTTCCACTGCCCGCCTTGCTTTTGCCATACCTGTAGCACCTTGAGCAGCACGGTTCCCTGCTTGCCGCTGTCGAGCGTCTCGCCGGACAGCGTATGGCGGATTACCGCGACGTCGCCTGACACATGCACGGTCTGGTCGGTAATGGTGATGCTGACGAAGTCCGACTTCTTGTCGAGCAGGTCGCCGATAAAGCTGGTCTTGGTGTCGATGCGGCCGCCGGAGTGGCCGTAGCTCAGCGAATCGGCCACCAGGCCTGACAGGGTGGCCTGGTCCGGATCAACCATGGCCACGCGCAGCTTTTCGGCGGCGGCGGTGACGGCCTGGTCGGACGATTGCGCCACGGCCGGCGTGGCGGCGATGCCCAGCAAGATGGCGGCGCCGAGCGCCGCGGTGAATCTACGCATGATGTCTCCCATTTGTTCTGTTGTGCCTGGGTGGGTCGATGGCAACCGCCGCGTGGAATGTCGTCGCGAGCAGTTATACGTCATCGTATCACAGCGGGGCAGAACCGCAACGCGTGACATGCGGCCGGGAGACAGCGGGTCAGCCCTCCTTGCCATCCAGGCGCGGACGGGCCAGGAAGGGGGTGTATTTCACGAGGTACAGGACCAGGGACAGCACCCACAGCGCGCCGGATAGCGCGATGGCCTGTGGCTTCAGTTCTGGCAGCCAAAGCGGGCCAGCCGCCCGTATCACGGCAGCCAGCACCATAAACAGATAGGCAAGGTGTTCCATGCGGCCAGTTTCAAGCCGGCGGCCGGTATGGCCAAGGGCGGTGCGCGTGACCATCGCGATGATGGCGCAGCCGATCACGCCGACGGTCAGGGCATGCAGCGCCGTGGAGCGGTCGAGCCAGCCGGCGGCGGCAGCGGCGATCAGGACGAAGCCGATCGGCAGGAACGCGTAGGCGACGTGCAGGATGCTGACAATGGGCCTGCGAAGTGTGCGATGCGAATCCCAGCCATGCAGGCGGACGCCATGGGCAACCGCCGCTGCCAGTGCCAGCATGCCGGTCAGCCACGCGGGCGCCTGCAGTGTGGCGGCAACCGTGGCCAGCAGGGTCAGCGCGACCACGCCGCGTTCCACCGTCTGCCAGCGGCGGATGCGCACGCCGGGAATCGCATTGGCGGTGAACATCGGAATCACGCGCCCGCCGATCACGGTCACGAAAATCGCCACCAGACCGGTGGCCGCTTCGGCCGCATGCAGTGCCCAGTCGATGCGGCCTGCCTGAAGGGCGCCGTGAAACCCGATATTGAGCGCGCCCATGATGCCCAGCGCGATCGCCAGCCCGTAGTTTCGCTGGCTCCTGGCCCGGCGCAGGATGCTGTAGAAGCTCAGGCTGCATAGGGGAAGGAAGGCCACATCGGCCGCAATGGCCGCCCAGGCCGGCCCGGTCCACATCAGCACGCGGGCCAGCAGCCATACGCCGGCCAGCGCACCGAGCCAGGCGCCCTGCGGGGTTTGCAGGCCAGTCCAGTTCTTGCCCGCCGTAAAGAGAAAGCCCACGACGACGGCGCCCGAGAACCCGAACACCATCTCGTGGGCGTGCCACGCCATGCTGCCCAGCCACGGCTGCGTGGCTGGTATCCACCAGCCCAGATACATCGCCACCCAGGCCGCCATGGCCATCGCGCCGAATGCCGCGGCCAGCAGGTAGAAGGGACGGAAGCCGAGCGCCAGGATGGGCAGGCCGCGATAGGCGGGCGCGCGCGAAGGTGGGGAGATCTGCAGCAGGACGGACATGGTGAGAAGCGCGAAGGGATGATGACGTGCAGGAACGTGCGGTGTGACGGAATCGATTCTAGGAAAGATGCATATGAAATGCAATTTATTGAGGCGGCGCTGCATGAAATCCGTTGCGTAAGTGAAAACACCGAGGCGATTTACCCTCAACCCCTCCTCGCGTAGGGGTAAATCGAAGCCATGTCTACCCGTTAGCCACACAAAGCAGACATTGATCAGAGCGGCGCGCAACGACGCCCGCCAATACCACTAGAACGGGTTCTCTCAGCGATGTCGGTCATGGCGCACGCCGTGGCTCCAATCGTGTTTTGGCCTGACGTTGGGCCGCTGAATCGGGAAAAGAGGGAGAAGCACCGTGAAATTCAGGGATCTTTCGATCAAGACCAAGCTCCTGGCGGGGTTTGGCACGCTGGCGCTCGTCGTGCTGGTGGTGTCCGGGTTGTCGCTCCGTGCGCTGAGCCGGTCTACCGAGAGCTTTGCCGCCTATATCAACGGGCTCAATGCCCGGGCCGAAGTGGCCTCCCAGGTGCGCACCGCCGTGGACCGTCGGGCCATTGCCGCGCGTAACCTGGTGCTGGTGACCACGCAGGCCGCTCTGGACACCGAAAAGGCCGAGGTGCTCAAGGCCCACGACGATGTGGGTGCGCGCCTTGGAAAGCTCAAGCAGATGGTCATGGCCGAGGGGGTCAGCGAAGGCGCGCGCAGCCTGGTGTCCGAGATCGACCGCATCGAATCGCGCTACGGTCCCGTGGCGACCGACATCGTCGGACTGGCGCTAGACGGCAAGAAGGACGCCGCGATTGCCAAGATGAACGCTGAATGCCGGCCGCTGCTGGCCGCGCTGGTCAAGGCCACGCGCGACTACGCGGATTTCACGCGCGAGCGCCAGGAGGAGATGATCCGCAACCTCGACGACGACTACGCGCGGCAACGCGCGTTCCTGATCGTGGTGGCGATTGCCGCCGTGGCGTTCGGCATCTTCGGCGGGCTGCTGCTGACGCGGGCCATTACCGGCCCGATCCAGCGCGCGGTCGAGGTGGCGCGCACGGTGGCCCGGGGCGAGGTCGGCATGCGGATCGAGGTGGATTCCCAGGACGAGCCGGGCCGCCTGCTGGCCGCGCTGCGCGACATGAACGACCGGCTGGCCGAAACGGTCGTGCGCGTGCGCGAAAGCAGCGGCAGTATCGCGATTGCCACCGGCGAGATCGCCAGCGGCAACATGGACCTGTCCAGCCGTACCGAACAGCAGGCGGCGTCGCTGGAGGAAACGGCGGCAAGCATCGAAGAACTGACCGCCACGGTACGCCACAACACCGACAACGCCCGGCAGGCCAGCGAACTGGCGCGCAATGCCGCCGCAGTGGCGCAGCAGGGCAGCGGCAGGGTGGGGCTCGTGGTCGATACGATGGAGGGCATCAGCGCCAGTTCGTCGAAGATCGCTGACATCACCGGCATCATCGAGAGCATCGCGTTCCAGACCAATATCCTGGCGCTGAACGCGGCGGTGGAGGCTGCGCGCGCGGGCGAACAGGGTCGTGGCTTCGCGGTGGTGGCCAGCGAGGTGCGCAGTCTGGCGCAGCGCTCATCGAACGCCGCCAAGGAGATCAAGGAACTGATCGACGCCTCGGTGGCGCAGGTGCGGGCCGGTTCGACGCTGGCCAGCGAGGCCGGCCAGACCATGGTCGAAGTCACCCAGGCCGTGGCGAGCGTGACCCATATCGTCGGCGAAATCGCGGCGGCGTCGGCCGAGCAGAACCGTGGCATCGAGCAGGTGAACCAGGCCATCGTGCAGATCGATCAGGTGACGCAGCAGAACGCGTCGCTGGTGCATGAAGCGGCCGTTGCGTCGAAATCCCTCGAAGAGCAGGGCAAGATGCTGACCGATGCCGTGGCCTTCTTCAAGCTGCCGGGCAACGGCGGTCAGCGCGGCCAGGCAGCCCAGGCGGCAGGTCAGCGCCTGGCCTCGACGGGCGGCATCGCGTTCACGTAAGCGGCATCGGTCAGGGTGCGCAGGAACGCCACGATGTCATCGATCTCGCCGTCGGTGAGTGCGGCCGGCATGCCCGGCTTGCGGTTCATCGGCGGCGAGTTCACGTTGATGTTGTCGCGGTAGGCGGCGGGAACGTCGTCGAAGACCTTGCCGCCGCGGTACCACTTGCCCGGATCGATCGAGCGTGTGTTGTAGAACGCCACGGCGTCGCGCAGCGTGGTGAACACGCCGTTGTGCATGAAACGCTGGCGCACCGCCACGTTGCGCAGGCCCGGCGTACGCAGATAGCCACACCACTGCGTGGGCTCGGGCCAGCGCAGGCGCCGCGCGGTGTCGCACAGGCCGTTGTCGAAATGCTTTGGATCGCGGTTGGCGGGCAGCGCGCGATTGCGTGGCACGGCAATCGCGTCGTAGCCGAAGTCGGTGAACAGCGAACGTTCGGGGCGGCTCGCCGTATCGGACAGCGTGTGGCAGCTCATGCAATTGCCCTTGTCAGGATTCTTGAACAGCGCCAGCCCACGGGTTTCCTGAACGGTGAGTGGCGTGCGGCGGCGCAGGTAGTCATCGAAGCGCGACGTGAACGGCGCCATCTCGTCGCTCTGCATGTAGGCCTGCAGCGCGGCGCCCAGCGCGCGCAGCAGCGCCTCCGGGTCGCGGCGCACATCGGGGCCGAACTGTGCGGCGAGGGCGGGTGCGAGGTCGGTGCCGTTGACATTGCGAAGCAGGCCGGCAGGCGTGCCGTTGTTCATCTCGTTGGGGTCCAGCAACGGCCCGCGCACCTGCTCGGCAAGGGTATCGGCGCGGCCATCGGCGAACAGCCCGCCGAACGGCGAGGCGGCGGGAGCATCGTCGTCCTGGTAGAAATGCCGGCGTGGCACGTAGCGGACGTACAGCAGCGAAGGCGGGTTGCGCAGGCTGAAATGACCGGGGCGGCTGCCTTGCGTCACGCCCGGCGTATTGGCGGGCAGCGTGGCCGAGAACGCGCGGGCGGGATCATGGCAACTGGCGCACGACTGGCCGCGCGGCATTGACAGGCGCGCATCGAAGAACGCGCGGCGGCCCAGCGTCACCAGTGCCGGGTCCGGACGGAACACGGCAACGGTGGCGTCCACCTTGGCGGCGACCTTGGGTGTGCCGCTGCCGATGGTGGCCACCACCGTGGCGGGAGGCGCACCCGGCAGCAGCACCGTTTCCGCGGCCAGCACGGGCGATGCCAGCGCCCATGCCAGCAGCATCGCACGGGCGGCGGGCACGCCATTTCTGCGAAACGGATGCCGCATCAGGGCGTCAGGAAGCCGGTCTTGTCGCAGGCAAGCGTGCTGCCGGTCTGGTCGCAGGTGGCCAGCAGCTTGCCGGCCTTGGTGTAGGCCTTGAACTGCCAGCCCGTGGCCGGCGATGCATGACGGTCCATCACCAGGAAGCCGAAGCTTGCGTGATGGGTGATGCGGTCGATCGTCGTGCCGGGTGCGGGGACACTGCCGGCGGGCAGCGGATCGGGCAGGGCCACATCCAGGTTGTCGCCGCCGTTGCCCGAGACGATCGTCGCCGGATGCGCCGACGCGAAGTTGATGGCCTGGAAGTCATGCACGTGGCCATGCAACGCCAGCTGGATACCGGGCGGGTAGTACGCCTGCGCATTCAGGTTCGACATCACCGATTGCAGCGCCAGGTTGCCTGGCGCCGGATTTGCGCCGGCAACCGGGGCGAAGCCCAGGATCGGGTGGTGGTTGGTGAAGATCGTGGTGGTCATGCCCGTCTTCGCGGCCAGTGTCGCCACGGTCTGGAACTGTTTCTGGTAGGCAATGAACTGCGGATCGCTGGTTGCCAGTGCGGTCTTGCCGGCCTTGGCCGAGTCGAACACGATTACCTGCGAGCCACCGCCCAGCGACACCGCATACGGGTCGGCGTAGTTGGCGATGGCGTCATTGGCCGGATCGTCGCACGAGCGCGTTGCATCGTAGGGGCGGGTATCCAGAAAGCGGGCCCAGCCCTGGCCGGCGCGCGCGCATTCCTCGTGGTTGCCGCGCACGACCACCCAGGGTGCCTTGGCCAGCAACGGCGCGGCGGGCTTGAACAGGTCGGCCTGCCACGTGTCCCAGCCATAGCCCCATGGGCTGCCCTGGCAGCCGGCGATGTCGGGCGGGCAGGCGTTCTCGCGGTAGTGGTAGTCGCCGATGTGCAGCACGAGGTCAGGATTGAACCCCGCCGCCGTCGCAGCCAGCGACGCCAGCGGCCACGCTTCGGTGTCGGTACAGGCCTGCCAGGCGTTGTCGGCCTTCTTCAGGCGGCAGCCGGTGTCGGCCAGCACCACGATACGTTGCGGCGTGGCCTTCGGCAGCGGCAGCGCCTGCGTGCCGATGGCGGCGCTGGTGGCGGTGGCTGGCAGCGTGGCTTCGCAGACGGAAACGGGGAATTCGGACGGCTTCGAGTCGGCTGCCGCGCTGGCCGTGGTGCGCAGCGGCACGGTGGCCGGGCCCACGCGCAACGCCATGCGTGCCGCGGTGCCATCGACGGTCAGCAGCGGGCACTGCGCATTCGCGGCGGCGCCGCTCGGCGCCGTATAGCTGGTCACCACGCGGGCAATGGCCTGGTTGCCGTCGCCGATCTCGACCCACGCGGCCTGGATGTTGGCGGTGACCGTGGCCGCATCGGGCGTGGGTGTGGCCGCCGGCGGATTGTTGGTGCCGCCATTGCTGTTGTTGTCGTCGCTGCCGCAGCCGTGCAAAGCCGCCACGGTAGCGAGCGCCGCCACGCCGGCCACGAAGCCGAAGGTCTTTTGTGCGCGCATTCTGGTTTCTCCCCTGTGTGGGGCGACACCGTACCTGCGTGGTGTGAAAGAAATATGACGCCCGCGCCGCCGGCCCGGACGCTCAGTGCGAGCGCCTGGCGCGCGCGGCGGCCTCTGCGGCAGCCGCGCGCAGTTCGGGCGGGAAGCCGCGTATCTCCGAATGGAAGAAGCCGCGCTCGGCCGCACGCAGTGCACCGAGTTGCGTGGCCAGCCGCTCGATGGCGCCGTACGCCTGCGCGGAGGCGCCCTGCTCGTGGGTCAGGTACCAGGCCAGTTCCAGCAGGAGGTTAGCCAGCTGCAGCGCGTTGTAGCAGACGTGGCCGGTGTCGTGTTCCTCCAGCGCGAACGCCGCCACGGACGACCAGCGCACAAAGCCCTTGGCTGGCGCAAACGGCGCGTGAAACGGTCGCAGGGCGTCGATGGCCGCCGCCATCGTCAGAGGCTGCAAGGCGCGGAACGCGGCCAGCGACGCCGGCGCGCCGTCACTGACACTGCCCCGCGCCACGCGTAGCAGGAAGATCGTGTTCCACGCGGACCCACCGCCGACCCCGAAACGGTCGCAGATCCATTCCGACAGGCCCAGCCAGCGCATGGCCTGCCGCTGGACATCCTCCGGCGCCATCTCGCGCGCCACATCGACCAGCCGATAGCGCCAGAACAGCCATAGCGACCAGCCGATATTGGCTGCCGCATGCTGTACCGCATCGACCGAGTCGGCCTCGTAGGCCGCCTGCAATGCGCCGGCGAAGGCGTCGAGCGCCTGACGGGCGGCGTCCTGGCGCTGCGACGCACCGGCCTGTGCCGTTGCTGGCCCGGCCCGATCCGGCCTGGCGGGTCCACTGGGTGCTTCCGGCCGCAGCGCGATGCTCTTGTGAATGAGGGCTTCCAGGTTCAGCGTCTCGAACCGGATGCGCGGGTTATAGCGGACGACGGGACGCAGCTCGGCATCGCCCGACAGCCGCGCCAGTTCGCGCTGCGCCGCGTCGAGTTCGCCCCGCGCGTAGTGTTCCCAGGCACGCACCACATGCGCCATGGCCGCGAACGTGGGCAGCGCCGCGTTGACGCCGCCGGCCACCACGATCCGCTCGAAGCGGCGCAATGCCGCGCGGCTCTTGTCCAGCCGATCGCTGCGGCGCCAGGCCAGGCTTTCCTTGAGTAGCGACAGCGCCTGCTGGAAGTCGTCGGCCGCGGTGCGCTGCGCGGCCCGGAACGACTCGGCCACGCCGTGGTCGAGCACGCCCGCGAAGCCATCCTGCGCGCCGCGCATCGCCTGCGTCAGATGGCGCCAGAACGCCATGTCGCGCATCACGTATTGCAGCCCTTCGCCGCTGGCCTCGGCGGCCGGCGTGGTATCGCCGGCCGGTGACTGCCCCAGCCAGCGCGCCACGCCTGCGGTGCCCAGCGGCTTGCCGTGCGCCGTGAAGCGCAGCCGTTCCGCCGTGGCGGCGGACATCCAGAACGGCCCCCGGCTGCGGCCGTCGGTGCGCAATGCGGAAATGCCGATGGCCTTGTCGTGGCCCCAGCCCACCGGCACACCCCACAGGGCGAAGTCCCCGAACGCGCGCGAGACGATCATGCGCACGTTGGCGGCATCGGCAAAGCGGGCGCGCACGGTGGCCGCGCCCAGGTCTTCGCGATCGCGCGAGGCGGCCAGCCAGATTCGCGCGAGCAACCAGACCGACTGGTAGCGCGCGGCGTGTTCACCCACCCGGTAAGGACCGGAAAGATCGATGGCGACGATGGAGCGGGAGGGTGCGGGGGCGGGCATGGCCGCCATGTTACGCGTGTTACAGCTGCGCCGGTTGGCGGCCTGCAGGACTGCGCCTATGCTCCGCAGCACGATCCGGGCCTGGATTGCCAACCGTCTGCATGACGACAACCCCGATAACCACAAAACTTATAGCGTGTTGATATGCGAAACAGACTTGCCCGATTTTTAATGATGCCCCTCTGGCTGGCCTGCGCAGCCATGACCGTGCAGGCCGCCGAAGTCCCCCTCGATGCCAAGCCGCTGTTCGATGCCGCCGGCGTGGATGGCACCATGGTGGTCTACGACGTGCGCCAGCAGCGCATGCTGACCTACAACCCCAGGCGCGCGGCCACCCCGTATTCGCCGGCATCGACCTTCAAGATCTTCAATTCGCTGATCGGCCTGGAGACCGGCGCCGTGGCCGACGTCGACAACGACAAGCTGCCGTGGGACGGCAAGGTGTGGATGCACCATGGCAAGCCGATCCTGCCGGAAGTCTGCAATGGCGACGTGGCGCTGCGCGTGGCACTGAAGAACTCCTGCGTGCCGGCCTACCAGGCGCTCGCGCGCCGGGTGGGGGCCGCGCAGTACCGCAAGTACCTGCGCGCCGCCAAATTCGGCAACGCCGATGTCGATGGCCCGGTGGACCGCTTCTGGCTTAACGGCCGCCTGCAGATCACTACGTACCAGCAGATCGATTTCCTTGGCAACGCCGCCGCGCACAAGGTGCCGCTGATCTCGGAGCACAGCTTCGCGGCGCTCGACGATATCCTGACCATCGAAAGCACGCCGGCCTACACGCTGCGCGCCAAGACCGGCTGGGCCACATCGGGCAAGGTCGATGTGGGCTGGTGGGTCGGCTGGGTCACGCGCGGCGACGATACCTATGTGTTCGCGATGAACCTGGACATGCCGCGCCCCGAGGTGGGCGCAAAGCGGCAGGAGATTGCCCGCGCGGTGCTCAAGCAGGTGGGCGCGCTGCCTTGACGGCGTAGCGCCGGCCGGGGATCAGGGCGCCAGCTGATCGAGTACCTGGGCAGCGGTCTGCAGGCCGGTGTCGACCAGGTGCTGCATGTAGACGCCCATCTCCGGCATGCACAGCGACATCACCAGCATGCCGCCGAGCAGGGTCACCGGGAAGCCGACCGCGAAGATCGACAGCTGCGGCGACGCGCGGTTCAGGATACCCATGGCCAGGTTCAGCGTCAGCAGCGCGGCAATCATCGGCAGCGCCAGCAGCATGCTGGAGGAAAAGACCATCGATCCTGCACGCGCCACCACGCCCCACCCGTGCCCGGACAGCGGCACGCCGGCAATCGGCACGCCCTGGAAGCTGTCCACCAGGGCGGCCAGCATCATCAGGTGGCCGTCCAGCGACAGGAACATCAGCGTGGCCACGATATTGAGAAAGCGCGACAGCACCATCGTCTGCCCGCCCGACGACCGGTCGTAGAACGCCGCGAACGACAGGCCCATCTGCAGGCCGATGATTTCACCGGCCATCTGCACGGCGGCAAAGATCAGCCGCATCGAGAAGCCCATGGCCACGCCAATGCCCACCTCGTTCATGACGACCAGCAGGCCTTCGTACGAATAGATCGGTGCCGTGGGAATGTGCCCGATCGTGGGCGACACGATCGTGGCCAGCGCGGCCGCCAGCAGGATCTTCGCGCGGCGCGGAATGGTGGACTCGCTGAACAGGGGCGCGGTCGAGATCAACGCCATCAGCCGGAACATCGGCCAGAGAAAGGCGGCGATCCACCCGTACATCTGGTCGGTGGTGACCTCGAACACGGTGCCTGGGTCCTGCGGGGAAGCGGGGGAGGATCAGTGCGCCAGGGCGGGGATGCCCTGGAACACTTCGCGCATGTAGTCGACGAACGTGTTGATCATCCACGGGCCGACCAGCACCATCGTCACGAACAGCGCGACCAGCTTCGGAATGAACGTCAGCGTCATTTCATTGATCTGCGTGGCGGCCTGGAACAGGCTCACCACCAGACCGGCGGCCAGCGCCACCAGCAGCAGCGGGGCGGACAGCATCAGCGTCATCTTCATCGCCTGCGTGGCGATCGTCATGACCATCTCGGGTGTCATCTCAAGCTCCCGTCAATTCATGAAGCTCTGCGCCAGGGACCCCAGCAGCAGTTGCCAGCCATCGACCAGCACGAACAGCATCAGCTTGAACGGCAGCGAAATGGTGGCGGGTGGCACCATCATCATCCCCATCGCCATCAGCACGCTGGCCACGACGAGGTCGATGATCAGGAACGGAATGAAGATCGTGAAGCCGATCTGGAACGCGGTCTTCAGCTCGCTTGTGACGAAGGCCGGCACCAGCACCGAGAACGGCACGTCGTCCGGGCTCTGCATTTCGGGCGTCTTGGCCATCTGGGCGAACAGCGCCAGGTCTTTCTCGCGCGTCTGGCGCAGCATGAAGGCACGTACCGGCACCGCGGCGCGCTCCGCGGCGGCCTCCAGGCTGATGCGGTTTTCGGACAGCGGCTTGTAGGCGTCGGCGTAGACCTTGTCGAGCACCGGCGACATGACGAAGAACGTCAGGAACAGCGACAGGCCCACCAGCACCTGGTTGGGCGGCGACGACGCCGTGCCCAGCGCGTTGCGCAGCAGGCCCAGCACGATGATGATGCGCGTGAAGCCCGTCATCATCAGCATGGCCGCCGGCAGGAACGACAGCGACGTGAGCAGGACCAGCGTCTGGATCGACAGCGACCAGACCTGGCCGCCACCGGCGGCGGCGCGGCTGGTGACGCCCGGCAGCGACTGCGCCAGCGCGGCGTCGGGTGCGAGCCACAGCGCCAGCGGCAGCAGGGCCAGCAGGGCGGCCGCCACGCGCGACGGACGCACGAAGGGCTTCACGGGTAGCCGCTGGACAGCGGCGGCACGCGGCGATTTCATTTCTTGAGGTTTTCCTGCATGGCGCGCATCAGGCGTTCGCCGAAGCCGCCCTGCATGGGCGGGGTCGGCGGCGAGCCGGTGGGCGCGCCGCTGTCCGGCTGTGCCGGAAGCGTATGGAGCGGGCGGATTTCGTTGGGCGAGACACCGAGCACGAGCCAGGTATCGCCCACTTCCACGGTCACAACCTTCTGGCGCGTGCCCAGCGCCAGGCTGTTCACGACCTTGATCGATGCGTTGCCGGCGCCGTGGCGCACCAGGCCGGTGCGGCGCGCGACCCAGGCCATGCCCAGGATCAGCGCGATGACCGCGAAGAGGCCCAGGCCCGCCTGGGCCAGGCTGCCGCTGCTGCTGATCGCCGGCGCGTTGCTGGCGAACGCGTGGCTGGCGGCGGCACTGCTGGCGGGGTAGCCCGCCGGGGCGGTGCCGCGCACGGCATCAGCGGCCTGCGCGCCGGTCGCGGCAAGGCCCGTGAGGACGATGCCCGAGGCAATGCGCGCGGCAACTGCGGACCGGCGCGAGGCGGCTGTCATTTGTTGAGCTTCCGGATACGTTCGGACGGCGTGATGATGTCCGTCAGGCGAATGCCGAACTTGTCGTTCACCACCACCACTTCGCCCTGGGCGATCAGGTAGCCGTTCACGAGTACGTCCATCGGTTCGCCGGCCAGGCCGTCGAGTTCCACCACCGAGCCCTGCGCCAGTTGCAGCAGGTTCTTGATGGGCACCTTGGTGCGGCCCAGTTCCACGGTCAGTTGCACGGGGATATCGAGGATCATCCCGATATCGTTGTGGAAGCCGCTCGGTGCCTCCTGTGCCAGGGGCGGGAATACGGTGGAAGCCGCGGGCGCGGCGGTCGCCATGGCCGAGGCCGCCGGTGCCGTGGTAGTGGCCGCTTCGGCAGCGGGCGCAGCCTGTTCGACGCTGGTCTGCTCCGCCAGGGCGCTGGCCCAATCGTCCATCGGATCGACCGGCTTGTCCTGAGTGCCGTCAGTCATGATCGGTTTCCTTGTTGGGATCGCTGTCTTGGTAATTGATCATTCGTTCCACGCGCAGTGCGTACTGGCCGTTCATCGTGCCGAAACCGCACTGCATGACGGGCACGCCGTCAACCTTGCCGAAGATCTTCTCCGGCAATTCGATCGGCAGCACGTCGCCTTCACGCATGGCCAGAACCTCGGCCACGGTGCTGCGCAGGTGCGCGAATTCGGCCACCAGTTCCACTTCGGCGGCACGCAGCTGGTTGGAAAGCTGGCCCAGCCAGCGTTTGTCCACCTCGACTTCGTCCTGCAGCGGATTCATCAGCAGATCGCGCAGCGGCTCGATCATCGAGAAGGGGATACAGATATGCAGTTGCCCGCCCACGGCGCCCAGTTCGATGTGGAACGCCGTGGTGACCACGGCATCGTTCGGGCCGGCCACGTTGGCGAACTTGGTGTGCATCTCGGAGCGGACATAGTCGAACTCGATCGGATGCACGGTGCGCCAGGCCTGGCTGTAGCTGTTCAGCGTCAGGTCCAGCATACGGCGGATGATGCGCTGCTCGGTCTGGGTAAAGTCGCGGCCTTCCACGCGGGTGTGGAAGCGTCCGTCGCCGCCGAACAGGTTGTCGACCACCAGGAACACCAGGTTCGGGTCGTACACGAACAGTGCGGTGCCCCGCAGCGGCTTCATGTGAACCAGGTTCAGGTTGGTCGGCACCGGCAGGTTGCGCACGAAATCGCCGTACTTCTCGATCCTGACCGTGCCGACCGAGATGTCGGCGCCGCGGCGGATGAAGTTGAACAGCGCGGTACGCAGTGCCCGGGCAAAACGCTCGTTGATGATTTCGAGCGTGTGCAGGCGGCCGCGGACGATACGTTCCTGGTTGGCCAGGTTGTACGGCCGCACACCGCCTTCTTCGACGACCGGTGCGCTGGCCGCTGGCGTATCGGCTTCGCCGGATACGCCTTTCAGTAGTTCGTCTACCTCGTCCTGCGAGAGGAACTTGTCGTAGGCCATCTAGTGTCCTGCCCCGTGAACGGCTGTGAGGATGAAACGGTCCATGTCCGGCTTCAGACGTCGCGCGTCACGCGACGGCAGGAAAGAAGTTCGGCGGGCAGTTTCATATCTATCGGTTTGGCTCAGGGTTCGCGGTGCGGACAGCAGTGTTACTGCACCACGAACGAAGTAAACAAGACATCCAGGATCTTCTGCGGCGGCAGACCCGGGGCAAACGGCTGGCTGATCGCCGCCTGGATGTCCTGGGCCAGCTTGCGCTTGCCTTCCACCGTGGCCAGATCGGCCGGCTGGCGTGCCGAGAGCAGCAGCAGGATGCGGCTGCGTGCTTCCGGCTGATACTGCGCCAGACGTCCCTGGGTGTCGGCATCCGCCACCTTCAGCGACAGGCCGGTGTGCAGGAAGCGGTCGCCGTCATCGCTCTTGAGGTTGACGGTGAACGCATCCAGCGGCACGAAGATCGGCGGCGGCACCACCGGGGCAGCCGGAGCTGCCGGCTGGTGATTGCTGCTGAGGATGCTGCCAAGGAAAAAGCCGCCAGCAGCCAGCACCACTACCAGCACGCCGCCGCCAATCAGCAGCAGTCGGCCGCGCTTGCTCGAAGTGCCGCCAGTCTGGGAGGGGGAAAGCGTGTTCGCCATGAGATGCCTGTGTCGGAATGCCTGCCATTCTTCCTGAATCGCAGGTAAGCAAAGGGCCGATAAAAAGGGGGAAACCCGCTTAGCTTGGCCGTTTGAGCCAGCGGGCATCGGGCGCAGGGGCGCATTGGCGCGCCATTTGCGCCTGCTACGCTGGTTAACGATAACGGGGCGCGGAACTTAAGACGTGCATGTCGGGAATCCCGCGAATCGTGATGTAAAAGTAATCCATGAGCCGCTTTTGGTCCGACGCTGCCCTGCGGCCTTGCCTGCTGCCGGAACCGTTCTCATCTGCAGCTTTGCAACATTCCTTCGCCCGCGAAGCCTTGTCGTATCGTGTTTCCGCCAATTTAACTCTTATATAAGATATAAGACATTTGATCTCCGGCGGACTTCGGATTACAATCACGCGGCCGCTGGCGGTATTGCGCCGCCGGCCCACAAGAGACAAGGCAGTACCCGTTACAACCCTATTAACAGCAGGTTCCCATGCTTGATACCTATCGCGCCCATGTCGCCGAACGCGCTGCGCTTGGCATTCCTCCTCTGCCGCTGACCGCCAAGCAGACGGCCGAGCTGATCGAACTGATCAAGAACCCGCCGGCGGGTGAAGAGCAGACCCTGGTGGACCTGATTACGTACCGCGTGCCGGCTGGCGTGGACGACGCTGCCAAGGTCAAGGCTTCGTACCTGGCCGCCGTGGCCCTGGGTTCGGAAAAGACCGCACTGATCTCGCGCGCCCGCGCCACCGAACTGCTCGGCACGATGCTGGGCGGCTACAACATCTCGCCGCTGATCGAACTGCTGGACGACGCCGAAGTGGGCGCCGTGGCCGCCGACGCGCTGAAGAAGACGCTGCTGATGTTCGACGCCTTCCACGACGTGAAGGAAAAGGCCGACAAGGGCAACGCCCACGCAAAGGCCGTGCTGCAGAGCTGGGCCGACGCCGAGTGGTTCACGAGCCGCCCGGAACTGCCGCAATCGCTGACGATCACCGTGTTCAAGGTGCCGGGCGAGACCAACACCGACGACCTGTCGCCGGCCCCCGATGCCACCACGCGCCCGGACATCCCGATGCACGCGCTGGCCATGCTGAAGAACAAGCGCGAAGGCGCAGCGTTCCAGCCGGAAGAAGACGGCAAGCGCGGCCCGGTGGCATTCATCGAATCGCTCAAGGACAAGGGCAACCTGGTGGCCTACGTCGGTGACGTGGTCGGTACGGGTTCCAGCCGCAAGTCGGCCACCAACTCGGTGCTGTGGTTCACGGGCGAAGACATCCCCTTCGTGCCGAACAAGCGTTTCGGCGGCGTGTGCCTGGGCAGCAAGATCGCCCCGATCTTCTACAACACGATGGAAGATGCCGGCGCGCTGCCGATCGAACTCGACGTGTCGCAGATGGAAATGGGCGACGTCGTGGAACTGCGCCCGTACGAAGGCAAGGCCCTGAAGAACGGCGCCGTGATCGCCGAATTCAAGGTCAAGTCGGATGTGCTGTTCGACGAAGTGCGCGCCGGCGGCCGCATTCCGCTGATCATCGGCCGTGGCCTGACCGCCAAGGCCCGCGAGGCGCTGGGCCTGGCCCCGTCGACGCTGTTCCGCCTGCCGCAGAACCCGGTCGACACTGGCCGCGGTTTCACGCTGGCCCAGAAGATGGTTGGCCGCGCCTGTGGCCTGGCCGAAGGCAAGGGCATCCGCCCGGGCACGTACTGCGAACCGAAGATGACTTCGGTGGGCTCGCAGGACACCACCGGCCCGATGACGCGCGACGAGCTGAAGGATCTGGCCTGCCTGGGCTTCTCGGCCGACCTGGTGATGCAGTCGTTCTGCCACACCGCCGCGTATCCGAAGCCGGTTGACGTGAAGACGCACCACACGCTGCCGCAATTCATCAGCACCCGTGGCGGCATCTCGCTGCGCCCGGGCGACGGCGTGATCCACTCGTGGCTGAACCGCATGCTGCTGCCCGACACCGTCGGCACTGGCGGCGATTCGCACACCCGCTTCCCGATCGGCATCAGCTTCCCGGCCGGTTCGGGTCTGGTGGCCTTTGCCGCCGCCACCGGCGTGATGCCGCTGGACATGCCGGAATCGGTGCTGGTCCGCTTCAAGGGCAAGATGCAGCCCGGCGTGACGCTGCGCGACCTGGTCAACGCCATTCCGCTGTACGCGATCAAGCAGGGCCTGCTGACCGTGGCCAAGCAAGGCAAGCAGAACATTTTCTCGGGCCGTATCCTCGAAATCGAAGGTCTGCCCGACCTGAAGGTGGAACAGGCCTTCGAACTGTCGGACGCCTCGGCAGAGCGTTCGGCAGCCGGCTGCACCGTGCGCCTGAACAAGGAACCGATCATCGAATACATCAACAGCAACATCACGCTGCTGAAGTGGATGATCGCCGAAGGCTACCAGGACCCGCGCAGCCTGCAGCGCCGTATCAAGGCCATGGAAGCATGGCTGGCCGATCCGAAGCTGCTGGCTCCGGACGCCGACGCCGAGTACGCTGCCGTGATCGAAATCGACCTGGCCGACGTGCACGAGCCGATCGTGGCCTGCCCGAACGATCCGGACGACGTGAAGACGCTGTCGGACGTGGCTGGCGCCAAGATCGACGAAGTGTTCATCGGTTCGTGCATGACCAACATCGGCCACTTCCGTGCCGCGTCGAAGCTGCTGGAAGGCAAGCGCGACATCCCCGTGAAGCTGTGGGTCGCCCCGCCGACCAAGATGGATCAGAAGCAGCTGACCGAGGAAGGCCACTACGGCGTGTTCGGCACGGCCGGTGCGCGTACCGAAATGCCGGGCTGCTCGCTGTGCATGGGCAACCAGGCACAGGTGCGCGAAGGCGCCACGGTGATGTCGACCTCGACGCGTAACTTCCCGAACCGTCTGGGCAAGAACACCAACGTGTACCTTGGCTCCGCCGAACTGGCCGCCATCTGCTCGCGCCTTGGCCGTATCCCGAACAAGGAAGAGTACATGGCCGACATGGGCGTGCTGAACGCCAATGGCGACAAGATCTACAAGTACATGAACTTCGACCAGATCGAAGACTTCAAGGAAGTGGCCGATACCGTGACAATCTGACGCACGTTTCTCCGCCACGGCAGTTGCAGTGGCAGCCTGGCGGCGAAACGGCCTGATGATTGATGAACCCCGCCCGCGTGCAAGCGCGTGCGGGGTTTTTTATTGCCGACCGGAAAGCCGAACGTCCGGCACGGCCCTGCGGCCGCAGCGGGTGAATGGGCGGGATCGACCGTGCTGGACCAGCGTTACTTGGACTTCGCCCCGTCGGTATAGGGGTCTGGATTGCCGGTCTTGGCGCCGTCGGTGTACGGATCGGGTTTGCCTACGCGCGCGCCGTCGGTGTACGGGTTGTACTTGTCCGACTTGGCGCCGTCAGTGTACGGATCGGCCTTGGCCGACGGGGCCAGGTCGCTGCGGGTCGACTTGTTCGCGCCTTCGGTATAGGGGTCGAACTTGCCGGCCTTGGCGCCATCGGTGTAGGGATCGGGCTTGCCCTTGGCGCCGTCGGTGTACGGGTCGGCCTTGCCGGCCTTGGCGCCCTGCGAATACGGATCGAACTGCTTGGTCTGCGCGTGCGCAAGTGGAGCCATGGCCACGGCTGCCGCGGCGACGATCAGGCTGGAAAGAAGTGTCTTGCTCATGGGAGCCTCGCCAGATTGGGGGCGCGATTCAAGGGCCCGCCCGAGTGCGCCCATCAAGCCATCGGGCAGGCGGCATGACGCAAGTCTGAGATTGCTGTCATTTGCAAGGATAGACCTTGCCGCTGGAACATGCCGACGGCAGGCCATGCCAGCGCCGGCACGGTGTTCGTCAGTGGGAATTGCCCTTGCGCTCGCGCGCCGTCTCGCGCACATGCACGGCCGGCACATCGACCACGTCCCCCTTGGCGGTGGCCACGGCCGCGATGTCGGGCATCACCGGGATGGCCGGCAGCAGCACCGGAACGCCGAGCCAGTGGCCCAAGGCATCCATCCAGGCACGCTGGGTGGCCGCGCCCAGCTCCAGCATGGCGTTGGCGTAGTGCAGCGGGATCGACATCAGCGGCATCTGGCTGGTCCACTGCCGCGCGTAGAGTTCCTCGGGATCTTGCGGCATGAAGCATGAGGCCCAGTCGAACTGGGTTTCCTCCACGATCGACCGCGAGAAGTCGGCATTCAGGCCCATCATCTTTTGCCAGTTTTCCAGCAGCTTGTTGTCGAACATCGCAAACGGCTGGAAGGCAGGCGGAAAAGCGAACGGCTGGAACGGCCAGTTGGCCCAGGGGTTCGTAGGTTGGCTTTGCATGCTGGAAAACTCCAGGTTGGAAACCGGTGAAAAACGCGTGGTACATCGCGGGCGGTGCAGCAAGCGCCGCATGTACAAGTCGATGGAACAGTGTGACCGTTCGGGGTGATGCCGGCTCTACGGCAGGCCATCGTGGCATCCCTTGGGCCGACCACCACATCGTTATCCATGACAGACCACGGGTCAACGGCGGATATCCCGGTTCCCCTTCGCGATTCGCGATGCACGGGCCAGACAGGTCGCGTAAGCCGGCCCGGTCACAACTGGCGCCCGCCGTCGTGCCGCAGGCACAATACGGGGCCGGACATTCAGGCGGATCGCCACCAGGAGAGGAAATGGAACTGCGGCAACTGCGCTACTTCGTGCACGTGGTGGAGCTGGGCAGCATGGGGCAGGCAGCCCAACGGCTGGGCGTGGTCACGTCTGCGTTGAGCCAGCAGATCAGCCGCCTGGAGAGCGAACTGTCCACGCGGCTGCTGCAGCGTACGTCCAGTGGCGTGGTGCCCACCGATGCCGGGCTGGCGTTCTGGCGCCAGGCGCAACTGGCGCTGCGTCATGCCGACGACGCCGCACATGCGGCGCGTACGGCGCGGCTGTCGGGCCATGTCAGCGTAGGCATGGCGCCAAGCACGCTTGCCGTGCTGGGGCCGTCGTTCATGCTGGCCATGCGCGACCGGTATCCCGATATCCGCCTGCACCTGGTCGAAAGCCTGTCGGGCGGCCTGGCCGCGATGATCGGCGCGCGCCAGCTCGACCTGGCCGTACTGTTCCAGCTCGAGCCGGGACAACGCTGGAGCAGCATGCCGTTGCTGGAAGAACGGCTGTTCGTGATCGCACGGCCCGACCAGCCTGGCCTGCCGGCCGCCGAGACCATGCCGCTGAGGGCCATCGGCGACCTGCCGCTGATCCTGCCAAGCGGCGCCCACGGGCTGCGCGCGGTGCTCAACGCCGCATCGGCGCGTAACCCGCGCCCGCTGAATGTGGTGGCGGAGATCGATGGCCTGGCGATGCTGATGGATGCCGTGCGCGCCGGCATTGGTGCCACCATCCAGCCCGGCGCGGCCGTGGCCCGCCATCTGGGCGACCCGCTGAGGCTGATCGAAATCGTCGACGCGGGGGTGAGCCGGCCCAACATGCTGGTGAGCCTGTCGGACGATGAACTGTCGCCCGCCGGTCTTGCCGCGCGAAGCGTGCTGGAGCAGGTGGCGCGCGAACTGGTGACGGCCGGGCGCTGGCCGGGTGCCACCCTTCACAAATCCTGAACACCGTCTGCTGCGTGGGGGCTGGTGCACACGGTGCACGGTCCGTAGAGTCGTGGCATTCGAACGATTCCAACGATTCCTGCAGGAGACTCGCATGACCCCACGCATGCCGCGCCGCATCGCGCTGAAGGCGCTCGGCGCCCTGGCCCTGGCTGCCGCCATCCCGGCCCCTTTCACCACCGCTGCGTTCGCCGCCGATGCCTGGCCGTCCAAGCCAATCACGCTGGTCGTGCCGTTTGCGTCGGGTGGCACCACCGACATCATCGGCCGTGCGGTGGGCCAGCGGCTGGGCGAGGCACTGGGCCAGCCCGTGGTGGTCGATAACCGGCCCGGCGCCGGCGGCACCATCGGCGGGGCGCTGGTGGCGCGCGCCAACCCGGACGGCTACACGTTCCTGCTGGCTACCGTGGCCCATACAATGGCCCCCGGCATCTACAAGACGCTGCCGTACGATTTCCAGAAGGACCTGGAACCGATCGGCATGGTGGCGCTGACGCCGAACGTGCTGATCGTCAATCCGTCGATTCCGGCCAGGACGGTTCAGGAACTGGTGGCCTACATCAAGGCCAATCCGGGCAAGGTCAACTATGGATCGGCCGGCATCGGCAGCACCGAGCACCTGTCTGGCGAGCTGTTCCGTGCGTCCACGGGCACCGATATCTCGCATGTGCCGTACAAGGGTGGCGCGCCGATGATGACCGACCTGATCGCGGGCCAGATCCAGATGGCGATCGAGACCAGCCCGTCGGCCAATCCGCATATCAAGAGCGGCAAGGTCAAGGCGCTGGCCGTGACGTCGGCCAGGCGTTCGGCCGCCTATCCCGGCGTGCCGACGGTGGCCGAAAGCGGCGTGCCCGGCTATGAGGTCACCACCTGGTATGCGCTGATGGCGCCGCATGGCACGCCCGAGGCGGTGCGCCAGCGCGTGAGCGCGGAGCTGGCCAAGGTGCTGAAGCAGCCCGACGTGCAGAAGCGATTCGACGAACAGGGCGTGACCGCCGGCGACATGACGCCGCAGCAGCTGGCCGGCTTCATCAAGACCGAAACCACCAAGTGGACCAAGGTGGCCAGGGATTCGGGCGCGAAGGCCGAATAAGCGCGCTCAGGCGGCCGCCGGGGCCACCCCGCGCGCCAGCATCTGCGCCAGTTCCACGGCCGGCACCGGCCGGCCGAACAGCCAGCCCTGGCCGTAGTCCACGCCCTGCGCGCGCAGGAAATCGGCCTGGGCGCGGTCCTCGATGCCTTCGGCCACCACCTGCAGGCCCAGCGACTGGGCCATGGCGATGATGTGCGGCGCCACGGTGCTCGACGCCGCCTCCTGCCCGATCGTGTCGACAAAGGACTTGTCGATCTTCAGCGCATCCACCTTGAAGCTCTGCAGGTAAGACAGGCTGGAGTAGCCCGTGCCGAAGTCGTCGATATAGACCGGGTGGCCCGCGTCGCGGAACGCCTGGATCGTGTCGCGCGCCACGTCCGGTTCCAGGAAGCCGCGCTCGGTGGCCTCGATGCGGATCTGTTCCGGCGAGATGCCGGTGCCGCGCAGGCGCGCGGTCAGTACGCCCAGGAAGCGGCGGCTCTTCAGGTCTTCCGTGCCGACGTTGATCGATACGTAGAACGATGGATGCCGGCGCAGCAGCGTGCCCAGTTCGGCCAGCACGATGTCGAGCACCTGGTCGGTGATCTGCTGGATCAGGCCAGCGTTCTCCGCCATCGGGATGAACAGGTTGGGGCGTACCAGCCGGCCGTGGCGGCGCCAGCGCACCAGCGCTTCGACGCCCACGCACTGGTTGTCCGACAGCGACACGATGGGCTGGTAGTGCACCGCCATCTCGTGGCGCCGCACCGCCCCGCGCAACTCGCCCTCCAGGCTGAAGCGGCGGGTGGCACGGCGCCAGACCAGGATGCCCAGCGGCACCCCGGCGGCCAGCCCGACGACCAGCCCGCCCACCAGCAGCGCCTTCCAGTTGGCCAGCAGCGCGGCGCGCGGCGCCAGCACCACCACCGCCAGCGGCATCGTGCGCGACTTGCGCAGGACGATCGACGCATCGTCGTCGTTGGCCGCGTCGCCGCCCGATCCATAGGCGTGGTCGGCGTAGGCGCGTTGCAGCCGCGGCAGGTTGGCGCCCTGCGACGCGGCGAAGATGCGCCCGGCATCGGTCTGCACGGCGGCCAGCATGCGCGATTCGCGGTCCACCACGTCGACGAAGGTCTGCGGGTCGAGCCCGACATAGCTGCCGTTGCGGCCCAGCAGCATCGACCGGCGCGGCGCGGCAAACGGGTTGGGCTGGTCGAACCAGTAATCCAGGCCGTCTGGCGTGCGCCAGTCCGGCGGCGGCAGGATGAACTGGTCGGCCTGCACCGCGCCCAGCAGGGCCGAGCACAGCCGCTTGCCGCCCCGGTAGGCGCCCGCATCCTGGATATGCCGATAGGTATAGGTGATGCGCCGCATCTCCACCAGGTGCGACGCCGCGCAGGGGTCCTCGCGCAGCGATTCCAGGTCCTGCAGTGCATTGAGTGCCTGGGTCATGACCGTCTCGGCGCGCGTGACAGCCGCATCGGCGAACACGCTCAGCTGCTCCGATTCGCGCCGGCTGGCTTCGAGCTGGGCCATGAATACGCCGATCCCCACCGGGAACAGCGTGGCCATCGTCGCCAGCACGATCGTCACCACCAGGAACCAGCTGCGCTGCATCGGGAGCCCTCAGGAGAGTGCGCCACGGAGGGCGCCCACGGCGCGGTGCGCGCCGTCCCATTCACAAACACACAAACCGGATTCGACAGTCTTGTCAGTGTTGCCTGATATCTGGAGCGGGGAAGTCTTGCGTTGCTGCACCACAAATCGCCTGCCTGCTCTGGGGAGCATAGCTAACAATCACCGCGCACGTTTGATACTTTGCGCCTGTTTTTGCCATGCCGACGCGCGACACGCGGGCCGTCGCCCGACAGGCGGCACAGCCGTGACCACAGGGTAAGGGATATTTGTCTACGCCCGGATTCATCCCGATGGCGGGGTGGTGGCAGGCCTGGCTGTGGCGAAGGCATCATATGCGAGGGATCGCCAGGAGGCCAGACAGGCGGGCCGCCGAAGCGGCCAAGCGGCAGAGGGGGGGCGGATCAGGGCAGATGGAGGCAGGTAACGCCTGGGCGCGGGCGCAGCAAGTCCGCGCTGTGTCGCCCCGGCTACGCTTTTCGACGGCGGCCGGCCGTTGGACGGCGCTCAGATGGCCGACTTCAGGACCGCGCCAGTGGCGAAGAAGCTCTGCAGGTTGTCGAACACCAGCCCGGCCATTGCCGCCCGGGTCTCGTGCGTGCCGCTGGCCACGTGCGGCAACAGCACCACGTTGTCCAGCGCGAACAGGGCTTCGGGCACCCTGGGCTCGTGCTCGAACACGTCCAGCCCGGCGCCGGCAATGCGCTTGTGCGTCAGGGCATCGACCAGCGCCGCTTCATCCACCACCGTGCCACGGGCGATATTGATCAGATAGCCCTTCGGACCCAGCGCCTTCAGTACGTCAGCGGACACCAGATGGCGCGTCTCGGGCCCGCCCGAAGCGGCGATCACCAGAAAATCGGCCCACTCGGCCAGCGCCTGGAGCGACGGCTCGAAGCCATAGGGCACCCCTTCCTGCGCCTTGCGGCCGAAGTAGCGCACCGCCATGTCGAAGCCGCTCGACCGTTTGGCGATGACGCGGCCGATGCGGCCCATGCCGACGATGCCCAGCCGCTTTCCGCTGACGCGTGTGGTCAGCGGATACGGGCCCTTGAGCCAGTCGCCACGGCGCACGTAGCGGTCGGCGGCGCTGACCTGGCGCGCGGCGTCCATCAGCAGCGCGAACGCGGTGTCGGCCACGCAGTCGTTGAGCACGTCGGGCGTGTAGCCGACGGCAATGCCGCGTGCGCGGGCGGTGTCCAGGTCCAGCTTGTCCAGGCCCACGCCGAAGCTGGAAATCACGCGCAGGTTCGGCAGCGTGGCCAGCATCGCGGCGTCCACGCCGGTGGCGGCGCGCGTGGTCATTGCCACGAACTGGCTACCGTGCTGCGCCAGGTAGGCGGCAGGATCGCTTTCGGCCCAGAGCGGATGCACGTCGAAATGCTCGGCCAGACGGGCTTCGGTCTGTTCCGGGAGCCGGCCGTGCTGCAGGAGGCGGGGTTTCATGCGAGAAGAGTCCTTTTCTGATGGAAGTGTCCGGGCGCGCGGGTCAGTCGGCGCTCAGGTGATTATCGGCGATGATCCTTGCGTAACGCTTGCGGTCGTTGGCGATGGTCTCGGCAAACTGCTGCGGGGTGCTGCCGACGGGAATCGCACCCTGTTCGATCAGCTGTTTCTTCACCTCCGGCATGGCCACCACCTTCTTCACGTCGGCGGCGATCTTGTCGACGATGTCCTTCGGCGTGCCGGCGGGCGCCAGCAGGCCCACCCAGGAACCCGACTCGGCGTTCTGGATGCCGGCCTCGGCCAGCGTGGGCACGTCGGGTATCGACGGCGAACGCACATGGCCGGTCACGGCCAGCGCACGCAGCTTGCCGGCCTTCACGTGGCCGGTGGTTTCCAGGATCGACGCGAACAGCATGTCCACGTTGCCGGCCATCAGGTCGGTCATGGCCGCGCCGCCGCCCTTGTAGGGCACGTGCAGCATGTCGGTGCCGGTGGCGGCCTTGAAGATCTCGCCGGACAGGTGCGGCGAACCCCCCGTGCCGGAGCTGGCGAACGTCAGCGTGCCGGGCCTGGCCTTGGCCAGCGCCACCAGTTCCTTCGGCGTTTTCGCGGGCAGGCCCGGCGTGACCACCAGCGCGAACGGCAGTTCGGCCATCATCGTCACCGGCACGAAGCTGTCGGGCTTGTAGTTGAGCTTCTTGTACAGGAACGGGTTGATCGACTGCGTGCCGACGTTGCCGGCCACCAGCGTGTAGCCATCGGGTTTGGCGCGCGCGGTCAGTTCCAGGCCGACGTTGCCCGCGGCGCCGGGGCGGTTGTCCACCACCACGGGCTGGCTCCAGATCTGCGACAGCCGCTGTGCGACGAGCCGCGTGCCGATGTCGGTGCCGCCGCCGGGCGTGAACGGCACGATGATGGTGACGGGCCGGGTCGGCCAGTCGCCCTGCGCGTGGGCGCCAAAGGCAGCCGTGACGGCCAGGGCCGCGGCGGCGGCAATGCGGGCAGTCTTCAACATGGGTTTGTCTCCGGAATTGTTTTAGGTTTCTATGTCTGGGATTGCGCGTCAGCGGCCGCGGGCGTTGCGCCAGGCCGCGAAATCGTTGCGTGCCTGTTCGGTGGTCGGCGGATAGAGCCCGATGATCGAGCGCCCGTTGCGCACTTCCTCGGTCACGAAGTCCTCGAACGCGGTCATTTCCACGGCCTCGGCGGCGATCTCCTCGGCGATGTGCCACGGAATGACGACCACGCCTTCGGCATCGCCCACGATCACATCGCCGGGGAACACCGCCACGTCGCCGCAGCCGATCGGCACGTTGAATTCCAGCGCCTGGTGCAGCGTCAGGTTGGTGGGCGCCGACGGACGATGGTGGTAGGCGGGCATGGCCATCTGCGCGATCTCGGGCGAATCGCGGAAGCCACCGTCGGTGACGATGCCCGCGCCGCCGCGCTGCATCAGCCGCGTGACCAGGATCGAACCGGCCGAGGCGGCGCGCGCGTCCTTGCGGCTGTCGATCACCAGCACGGCGCCGGGTGGGCACTGCTCGATGGCCTGGCGCTGCGGATGGTTCGGGTCCTGGAACACGGTGATGGGATTCAGGTCCTCGCGCGCCGGGATATAGCGCAGCGTGAACGCTTCGCCGACCATCGTGCCGGCGTCGGGGTTGAGCGGGCGTACGTCCTGGATGAACTGGTTGCGCAGGCCGCGCTTGAACAGCGCGGTGCAGAGCGTGGCGGTGCTGACGGTCTTCAGCGCGTCGCGCAGACCGGAACCGAGCGGGGTCATGGGGTGGCCTCAGTAGATGCTCGGTTCGCCCACGGGCTCGCCGAAATCGGTTTGCAGGAAGTCGAAATCGCAGCCGTCGTTGGCCTGGCGCACATGGCGCGAGAACATGTAGCCGTAGCCGCGCATATAGCGCGGCGGCAGCGGGGTCCATGCGGCGCGGCGCGCGGCCAGTTCCTCGTCGGACACTTCCAGATGGATGCTGCGCCGGTCGATGTCGACCGAGATCAGGTCGCCCGTCTTCACCAGGGCGAACGGACCCCCGATGTAGGCCTCGGGGGCCACGTGCAGGATGCAGGCGCCGTAGCTGGTGCCGCTCATGCGCGCATCGGACATCCGCAGCATGTCGCGCACGCCCTGCTTCACGAGCTTTTTCGGGATCGGCAGCATGCCCCACTCGGGCATGCCGGGGCCGCCCTGCGGGCCGGCGTTGCGCAGGATCAGGATGTGGTCGGCCGTGACGTCGAGGTCCTCGTTCTCGACAGCGGCCTTCATCGACGGGTAGTCGTCGAACACCAGCGCCGGGCCCGTATGTTTGAAGAATCGCTTCTCGCACGCGCTGGGCTTGATCACGCAGCCGTCGGGCGCGATATTGCCGCGCAGCACGGCCAGCGCGCCTTCCTGGTACAGCGCGTTCTCGCAGGTCCGGATCACGTCGTCGTTGTGGACCTCGGCGCCCGCAATGTTCTCGCCCAGCGTGCGGCCGGTGACCGTGGGGGCGTCGAGGTGAAGCTTGTCGCGGATGCGGTTCATCAGTGCCGGCAATCCGCCCGCGTAGAAGAAGTCCTCCATCAGGTAGGTGTCGCCGCTGGGCCGGATGTTGGCGATCACCGGCACATGGCGGCTGGCGCGGTCGAAGTCGTCCAGGCCGATGTCGTGGCCGGCGCGACGCGCCATGGCAATCACGTGGATGATGGCGTTGGTGGAGCAGCCCATCGCCATGGCCACGGCAATCGCGTTCTGGAACGATGCATGTGTCTGGATGCGCTGCGGCGTCAGGTCTTCCCAGACCATGCCGACGATGCGCCGGCCGGCCTCGGAGCACATGCGGATGTGGTTGGCGTCGGCCGCCGGAATCGACGATGCGCCGGGCAGCGTCATGCCGATGGTCTCGGCAATCGCGGTCATCGTGCTGGCCGTGCCCATCGTCATGCACGTGCCGTGGCTGCGCGCGATGCCGCCCTCGATGCCGATCCACTCCGTCTTGCTGATATTGCCGGCGCGGCGCTCGTCCCAGAACTTCCAGGCGTCGGAGCCCGATCCCAGCACCTGGCCCTTGTAGTTGCCGCGCAGCATGGGGCCGGCGGGCACGTAGATGGCCGGCACACCGGCGCTGGTGGCGCCCATCAGCAGGCCCGGGGTGGTCTTGTCGCATCCGCCCATCAGCACCGCGCCGTCGATCGGATGCGAGCGGATCAGCTCTTCGGTCTCGATGGCAAGCAGGTTGCGGTAGAGCATGGTGGTCGGCTTGACCGAGCTCTCGGACAAGGAAATGGCCGGTAGTTCCACGGGGAAACCACCGGCCTGCAGGATGCCGCGCTTCACGTCGTCCACGCGCTGCTTGAAGTGCGCGTGGCAGGGGTTGATATCGGACCATGTGTTGATGATGGCGATGAGCGGCTTGCCCATCCATTCATCGGGCGCGTAGCCCATCTGCATGATCCGCGAGCGATGCCCGGACGAGCGCAAGTCGTCGGGCGCGAACCAGCGCGCGCTGCGCAGCTGGTCCGGCGTTTTCTTATGTGCCGTCATCGTTGTCTCTTCCACCTGGAATCCTGCCGGTCGCGTAGTTGTACGACGACTGGGGTTTCGGGAATTAAAGCACTAATATATTAGTACGTCAACGCAGGGATTTCCGCAGCCGGTTCGGCTAGAATCGCGCGCAACATTCCAGTCATTTACGCATGGCCGCCACGCTCCCCAATCCGTCCACGCAGTTTCAGTTCGACCGCACGCGCCAGGCGGCGCCGCAGGTGTTCGAGCATATGCGCGACCAGATCATCTCGATGGCGCTGCCGCCCGGCACGGTGCTGTCGCGCCCCGAACTGGCGCTGCAATACGGCATCAGCCAGACGCCGGTGCGCGATGCGCTGATGCGGCTGGCCGAAGAAGGGCTGGTCGATGTGTTTCCCCAGCACGCCACACGCGTCAGCCGCATCGACGTGGCACTGGCGCGGCAGGCGCACTTTCTGCGCCGCTCGGTGGAGGTGGAGATCGTCCGGACCCTGGCCGGCGCGCCCGATGAGGCCCTGGTGGAACGGCTGCGCGCCACGGTGGCACGCCAGCAGCGCATGCTGGAACTCGACGACCTGGCCGAATTCACCGCGAACGACCAGTATTTCCATCGCCAGCTCTACGAGGCCGCCGCCGTGCCGGACCTGTTCGGGCTGGTGCGCCGCCAGAGCGGCCATCTGGACCGCCTGCGCCGGCTGCACCTGCCGATTCCGGGCAAGGCCAATGCAGTGCTGCGCGACCATACCGCGATCATCGACGCCATCGCCGCCGGTGACGTGGCTGCCGCCGAGACCGCGCTGCGCGACCACCTGACCGGCACCCTGGCCAACGTCGAGGACATCCGCTCGCGCTTCCGCGACTACCTGCGCTAAAGCCGCGCCCGCCGGCCCGAATCGGGGCAGGGCGTTTGTTTTTGGCAACGGCTCGCCCGCCATCTACCCACTACATGGGTAATGACAGCTTCAATGCATTCGTCAATCACGAAGGATTTGTCGATTGCTGGCGGAAATTGATAGATTTCGGAGGTATTTATTGCCGGGTAGACCAAGATGTCCGCCAGAGTCACCATTACCAGCAGCGATCAACTGGGGCAGGTGCTCCAGGGCGCGCGCAAGATCGCAGGCCTGACCCAGGCCGACGCCGCCGCACGGCTGGCCATCAGCCAGAGCCGCATTTCCCATATGGAGCTGAATCCGGAGACCATCAGCGTCGCCCAGTTGCTGGCGCTGCTGGGGGCCTACGGCATGGATCTGATCGTCGAGCCCCGCGCCGTGCGCGATGCGTTGCTGGAGAAGCTCGAATGGTAGCCGGCGCGGGCCTGCGTGCGCCGCGCCCGGCCCGTCAGGGCAGATAGCCCAGCAGCTTCCACCAGAGGTAATCGAGCGGCAGCAACACCACCAGCGTGATGGCGGCCATGGTCAGGCAAAGCCGCGTGCCGTGCCGCAAGCCTACGCCCCCAAGTTGCATCGCAATCACGATCGGCGGCGACTGGTACGGGAAGAACACCGTCGAGAACACCGGCACCTGCAGCATCAGCACCGATTCCAGCGGCAGCCCCGTGGCATTGGCCAGGTCGCGCGCCAGCGGCGTGAGCACGGCCGGCAGCGCGGGTAGCGTCGACATCAGGCCCAGTACCGCACCCATGGCGCCGATGGTGCCCACGTTGGCCGCCGTATGGCCGGGTGTCAGCGGCAGCACCTGCAGCAGGCCGGCACTGATGGCGCTGCCCAGTCCGGTGGATTCCACCACGGCCCCGAGCCCCAGAAAGCCGGCCACATAGATCAGCGGTACCAGATGCACCTGCTCGGTCAGCGCCTTGGGCGATACCAGGCCGATGCCGGGGAGCAGGCAGACGATGCACGCCGCCAGCGAAATCCAGGCTGGCGAGATGCCATGCCACGCGTCGGTGGCGAACCCGGCCACCGCCAGCGCAAGGATGACGGCCAGCGCGCGCTCCTGGGCCCCCATCGCGGTCTGCGTGACAGGCGCCTGCGCCGGCATCGGACCGTTTTCCGGGAACAGCTTGCAGATTAGCCAGATGAGCACCACGGTCTTCAGCGCGCCCAGCACCGGGAAATGCAGCAGCAGGTAGCTGCCGTAGCTGAGGTTGATGTGATAGAGCGAGCTGGCCGCGCCCAGCAGCACGCTGTTCGGGATGTTGGCCGGCAGGATGGTGGTGGGTGGCATGTAGCTGGCCGCCGCGACGGTCATTACCATGCCGATGCGGCCGTTCGACCCGGCGGCGAAGCCCAGCCGGTCGGCCAGTGCGAGCACGATCGGCATCAGCAGCAGCACGCGGCCGGTGGTGGAGGGCATCAGGAACGCCAGCCCGACCGCGCTCAGCGCCACCGTGGTGATCACCTGAGGGTAAGTGCCCACCCGCTTGTGGAAGATGATGTCCGCCAGCCGTAGCGCCAGCCCGGTACTGCGCAGCGCCACGCCGGTCACGGCGCCACCGAACATCAGCCACCATGCCGTCGAGGTGAATCCCGAAAACACCACGGTGGGCGGTGCGATATGGAATACCACCGCTGACAGGAAGAACAGCAGCGTGGCCGTGGGTTCCGGCAGCACGCCAACGGCCCAGCAGGATACGGTCGACAGCACCAGCGCGCCGGCCCAGATCAGCGCCGGCGGGGCATGCAGGGCGCTGCCCGCAATCCAGACGGCGCTGATGCAGGCGCCAATCAGCAGCGCGGCACGGATCGAATCGGCAGGGCGGCCGGCCAGTGGCGCGGGCTTGGGAGCGGAAGGGGGCGTCGGGGGTGTGGCTTCGGGGCGTGCTTGGGCGCTGCCGGGTGTGGCTGACATCTGGGATCTGTCTCGCGAGCGGGGCCGGTCGCCTGGGACGCCGGTCTTGTTTTATGAGCAAAAGTGCTGAGCCGCTATCGTATGGTTGTCTGATGAAGCGGGCAACTGCCGCGCGCGGGTCAGCGTGTTTTGCGGAACGTCAGGTTGATACGCGCGCTGCCGGTCAGTGCGTGGTCCCCCGCAGCCAGCGGCGCGATGCCGTGGAACACCAGCCGCGAGGGGCCGCCCCAGACCACTACGTCGCCATGCGCCAGCCGCACCCGCGACGGGCGGTCGGCCCGGCGCTGGCCGCCCCACAGAAAGATGGCCGGCAAGCCCAGCGACACCGACACGATGGGCGCCCGCAAGTCGAGTTCATCGCGGTCCTGATGCAAAGAAAGCCGTGTACCGGGCAGATAGCGGTTGATCAGGCACGCATCGGGCACAAAACCGGGATACCCGGCCGCCTCGGCGGCATCGAGCGCCAGGCGCCGGAACGCCCCCGGCATGTCCGGCCAGGGCCGCCCGGTATCGGGATCGATCGGGTCATAGCGATACCCGGTACGGTCGGACACCCAGCCGCGCTCGCCACAATTGGTCATCGCCACCGACATCCGCAGCCCGCCCGGCGTGATCAGGTGCCGAAACGGTGAGCCGGCGCTGACTTCGCCCACCGCCTGCAGCAGCGCAGGCCCGATGTCACGCGCAAAGCCCCGCAGGACAACGGCACCGGGACCCAATGGCTCAACGGCTGGCGGCGTATCGGGATCGGCAGGAAGGGCGTCGAAGAGGTCGAAGGTCATGGCAGTCAGGGTGCAGGCCGATCATACCGGGTGGCCGCCGTCGTGTCGTTTCGTTGACGACGTGGATTGCCCGTTTCGTTTATTTCGATTATGGTCGGGCAATGCAGCAAGGAGTGACATATGACCATCCTCGACCCTCGCACCACGCTCCCCGCCGACAAGGAAGTCGAAATTGCCCTGCGCGGCCAGCGCGAGCTTGCGGCCTACCTTCGGACACACATTGACACACAGCGCATCCAGATTTTCGATGAGAAGGATGAGGCGCATCAAATTGAGTTGCCAACCACAGCCCTACGCTTGCTGCTCGATATCCTGGCGGAACTGGCGGCTGGCAATGCGGTGCAAGTCGTTCCGGTACATGCCGAACTGACGACCCAGGAAGCTGCGGACTTGCTGAACGTGTCCCGACCCTATCTGGTCAGCCTGCTCGAAGCTGGCGAGCTGCCGTTCCACAAGACCGGCAAGCACCGCCGTATCCGTTTCTCGGACCTCATGGCCTACAAGGCCGCACGGGACGCGGAGAGCGAGAGGCTGATGGATGAGTTGGTTCGTGAAGCACAGGCCCTGGGCATGGGCTACGAATGAGATGTTCGACCTTTACTGCGCTTTATGATGCGTGCGTCCTCTATCATGGGAGTGGATCGCTTTCTGGCCAATTTCACGAGATTGGGCCTGACGCGGACAGTGAAGTCGCTGTCCGCATTCAGGTCGGTGATATAGCCGTCGGCGACAACCTATCGCGACACCTTCCCCATCCCCTCCAGCAAGGCCTTGTGAAACGCCGCCGCATCCTGCATCTGCGGGGCGTGGCCCAGTTCCGGGAATTCCACCAGCGTCGTGTTCGGGATGGCCTTGGCCGTGGTCTGGGCCAGCTCCGGGTAGCGGCCCAGCTTTGGCTGCACGTCGGCCGGGGCGGCGTCCTTGCCGATGGCCGTGGTGTCCTTGTCGCCGATCATCAGCAGCGTGGGAGCCTGGATGGCGCCCATTTCGTAGACAACGGGCTGGGTGTAGATCATGTCGTAGAGCAGGGCGGAGTTCCATGCCACGATCTGCTTGCCCGGGCCGCGATACATGCCAGCCAGCATCTGCACCCACGGCTCGTATTCCGGCTTCCACTGGTTCACGTAGTACGTGGATTTCTCGTAGTTGCGGATGCGATCTGCCGTGGTGTTCAGCTCGCGGGCGTACCACTGGTCCACCGATAGCGAAGGCACACCTTTGGCCTTCCAGTCCTCCAGCCCGATCGGGTTCACCAGCACCAGCTGCTTCGTTTCCTGCGGATACATCAGCGCATAGCGCATGCCCAGCATGCCGCCCGTGGAGTGCCCGATCACGGTGACGTCGCGAATGCCGATCGATGCCAGCAGGTCATGCGTGTTACGCGCCAGTTGCTGGAACGTGTACTGGTAGTGCGCCGGTTTGGTCGACTTGCAGAAGCCCACCTGATCGGGTGCCACCACCCGGTAGCCGGCGCTGCTGAGCTGGCGGATGGTCTCCTGCCACGTGGCGCCGCAGAAGTTCTTGCCGTGCAGCAGCACCACTGCGCGGCCGTTCGGTTTTTCGGGTTTGACGTCCATGAACGCCATCTCCAGGGGCTGTCCCTGCGACGGGAACTTGTAGCGTTGGACCGGATAGGGGTAGTCGAAGCCTTCCAGCTCGGGGCCGTAGGCGGGGCCGCCATCGGTTGCGCCGGCCGCGTGGACGGGCGGGGCGAGGGTGGTGAGGGTTGCGAAGGCGGTCGCCAGCGCGAGCGCGGCAAGCTGGGTCGGACGAACGAGGGGCGGGCGAAGGCTGGGCATGGTCATTGGCCAGGGGGCGAGGGAGCGAGGGGACGGGTGTGGATATGGTCGCTCAAATGACCGCCCCGTGCGCGCTTAAGTTCCGGGTTGCCAGCATGAAAAAAGCCCGCCTTCCTTCCCGCAAGGCGGGGGAAAGGGCGGGCTTTGCGGGGTCGGGACGACCCTGTGCGTCAGGCGAACGTATCGACCTCGCCACGTGCCAGCGTGCGCGGGGCGCGCGGTGTGGCGGGGGCGGCAGGCGCCGCCGTGTCGTTGCCGAAGCCCATGGCCTGGCCGAAGCTGCCGCCGTTGCCGGCCTGGCGTTGCGGCTGCTGTTGCTGACCACCCGAGTTGGCTTGCGCAAAGCTGTCGGCGCCCACCGATGTCTGGCCAAGCTGGATGCCCGCTTCGGCCATCGACGTGCGCAGGTGCGGCAATGCGGCCTCCACGGCGGCGCGCACGGTCTGGTGCGGCGATACGAACTGCGCCTGGGCCTGGTCGTTGACCACGTTCAGCACCACCTTCAGCGGGCCCAGGTTGGGCGGGTTCAGATCGAGTTCGGCGGTCTGGTTGCCCTGGGTGGACAGGCGCACCATCTGCTGGCCCAGTGCCTGCGACCACTGGCTGTCCCCGACGTTCGGGGCGATGACCGGGCGCGCGGCAACGGCGGTGGCGTTGGCCTGGGCGGCCTGGGCCGGCGTCTGCGCGGCAAGGGCCGATGCGATGGTGGCGGCGCTGCTGGCATTCGTCGCGCCCGTGTCCACGCCTTCACCGATACGTGCGCTCGCCTGTGCGACGGCGAACGGCGTGACCGGTGCCTGCGCCGGCTGGCTGGCCGGGGCGTCGCCGGCCGGCGTCAGGGCCGGCTGGTTCTGATGGCCCAGGTTCGCATGCTGCTGGCCGGCGCCCTGGCCGCGGGCGTCCTGGGCGGCGGCCTGGGCCGGCGCGGTGGCGGTGGCGGCGATCTTGTCCGCAGTCGTCGGTGCGGTGTTCTGCAGCGTGGCGCGTTGCTGGGCGATCAGCGCCAGCGTATCGGCCGGACTGGCGGTGGTGCCCTTGGCGGCCGTGTCCACGGTGGCGGCAGGCAGCCTGGCTTCGGCCTCTGCCTGCAAGGCCGCGGCATCGGTGGCCGGATCGGCAGCGGCGGCGGCTGCGGTGGATGCGGAGGCCGCGGCGGCGGCAGCGGATGCGCTGGCACCCTGGGCCGTGCCCTGTGCCGACGGCAGCGTCGGCAGGCCATTGATCGCACTGGTGTCGACGCCGGCCGTGCTGGCGGCGGCAGGGGCCTGCGGGACCGGGGGCTGCGTCAGCAGCGCGGCTGCGGCCAGTGCGGCGGCGGCCGCAGCGGCATCGGTCGATGCGGTGTCGTCGGTCTCGCCATCCTTCGCCTCGTCGGTCTTCGGCTGGCCCTTGGCGGCCACCTTGCCGGTGTCCTTCTGCGGCAGCGCATTGTTGGCGGCGGGCTGCTGCGGCTTTTGCGCGGCGCTGCCCTTCGATGCGTCGGCCTGCTTGCCGTCCTTGGCCGGCACCTTCGCCTGCGCGGCGGCCGGCGCGGATTGCTGACCATCCTGGCGTGCGCGCGACAGCGCATCCTGGAACGGGTTGGCATCGCCAACCTTGCCGGCGTCCGGCGACTTGAGGTTCCCGAGGGCTGCGGCGGTGTTGCCGACGATCTGGCTGATATCGATCATTGTGGTCTTTGGCAGGTCAGTTCTGGCCGCTCGCCGGCTGGCGTGCGATGCGGGCCGCGTATTCGTCGTTGGCCCGCTGTTCGCGGCGCGTGGCGATCTGTTGTTCGCGCACTTCGGCACGCGTGATCAGCGTGTCGAAGGAATTCTGGCGGCGCTTCTGCTGTTGCCAGTTGGCGCGGCCGGCCAGCAGGTCGGCCTCGGCCTTGTCCAGCGCGGCGGTCTGCTGGCGGATGGCATGGTCCAGCGAGTCGAGAAAGCGCGAGAAATCCTGCCATCGGCTGGACGTCATGCCTTCGGCCGCAATGACCTGCATGCGCGCGCGGTACTCGTGACGGTACTCGGTCAGCGCGTGCAACTGCTGCTCGGCTTGCGTGCGCAGGCCCTGCAGCCGGCCCAGCTCGCGCGTGGCCTTGTCCGTATTGTCCTGGGCGATGTCGGCCAGGGTGTGGATCGGCGATGTCTTAGCCATGGTGGGTTGCTCCGATGGTCGCGTGCAGCTGGGCGATCGACACCTCGTAGTCGGCGCGCTCGTGGATGTCCTGCTGCAGGAATGCCTCCATGCGCGGATGCAGGCGGATCGCGAGGTCCAGCTCCGGATCGTTGCCGGGCACGTAGGCGCCCACGCTGATCAGGTCGCGATTGCGCTGGTAGCGCGACATCAACTGCTTGAATCGCCGCACGGAGGCAAATTGCGGCGGTTCGATCAAGGCGGTCATGGCACGGCTGATCGACGCTTCCACGTCGATGGCCGGATAGTGGCCTGCTTCGGCCAGGCTGCGCGACAGCACGATATGGCCGTCGAGAATGGCGCGCGCCGAATCGGCAATCGGGTCCTGCTGGTCGTCGCCTTCGGTCAGCACGGTATAGAAGGCGGTAATCGAGCCGCCGCCTTCGGGGCCGTTGCCGGTACGCTCGACCAGCGTCGGCAGCTTGGCGAACACCGAAGGCGGATAGCCCTTGGTGGCCGGCGGCTCGCCGATGGCCAGGGCGATCTCGCGCTGGGCCATCGCGTAACGGGTCAGCGAATCCATGATCAGCAGCACGTGCTGGCCCTTGTCGCGGAAATACTCTGCCAGGCGCGTCGCGTAGGCGGCGCCCTGCATGCGCAGCAGCGGCGAGCAATCGGCGGGCGCGGCCACCACCACCGATCGCTTGCGGCCTTCCTCGCCGAGGATGTTCTCGATGAATTCCTTCACTTCGCGGCCGCGTTCGCCGATCAGGCCAACCACGATCACGTCGGCGTTCGTGTAGCGGGCCATCATGCCCAGCAGCACGGACTTGCCCACGCCGGAGCCTGCGAACAGGCCCATGCGCTGGCCGCGGCCAACGGTCAGCATGCCGTTGATGGCGCGCACGCCGGTATCGAGCACCGTTTCGATCGGGGCACGCATCAGCGGGTTGATCTGCGCGCCCGACAGCGGCACTTCGCTGGCGGCGGTGATCGGGCCCAGCCCGTCAAGCGGACGTCCGGCCGCGTCCAGCACCCGGCCCAGCAGGCCATCGCCCACCGGCAGGCGCTTGGAGCCCGGCTCGCGCGGGGCGCTCACGCCCTTGGGCAGCGGCGACGGTTCCAGCGGATAGACGCGGGCGCCCGGCACCAGGCCGGCCACGTCGGATTGCGGCATCAGGTAGAGGCGATCGGCGCCAAAGCCCACGACTTCGGCTTCGGCCGTGCGCGGGCCGCCATGCGAATGCTGGCCGCCCGGCAGTTCGATCAGGCAGTCGCTGCCCACGGGCATGCGCAGACCCACGGCTTCCAGCACCAGGCCGGCGGCACGCGTCAGGCGGCCGCAGGCACGCTTGCTGTCGATCTCGGCGATGTTCGACGAAGCGGTGGCCAGCGCATCGCGCCAGCGGCCGGTATGGGCTGCAGCGGAGGCGGTGTCTGGCGCCGTGGCCTGGGGATCATGCATGCGGGGGCTCCCACGGATCGTTGCGGCCCAGAGCCTTGATCACGCGCTCCCAGCGCGTGGCCAGCGTGCCGTCGAGTTCGCCGCTGGCGGCGCTGGCGATGCAGCCGCCGCGCGCCACGGTGGCATCGGCGCGCACGGTCCAGCCGGCGGCTTCGAGTTCGCCCTTCAGGTGGGTTTCCACCAGCGTCACGTCTTCGGGGTTGAGCAGCAGGCAGGGCGCGCCGGACAGCGGCGGCTCGGCGTTGATCAGTTCGCGCGCGGCTGGCACCAGCGCGGCCGGATCGATTTCCATCGTCTTGCGCACCAGCTGGCGTGCCACGTCGAGCGCCAGCGAAATCAGCGCGTCGGAGATCTCCGTATCGACACGGCCCAGCGCGTCGCGGAAGTTGCCGGCCAGTTCGTGCAGGCGGGCGGCTTCGCTGCGGGCCGATTCCAGCCCGCGGGCATAGCCTTCGCGGTGGCCGTCGCCGTAGCCCTGGGTCTGGCCCTGGGTGTAGCCCTGTGCATAGCCTTCCTTGCGCGCGCCGTCGCGCATGGCGTCCAGCGCGGCAAAGTCGATCGGCGGCGGAGGCGGGGGCTCGACCGGCAACTGCGCGGCCAGCGCTTTCTTCAGGGCGTCGCGCGGGTCAAGCGATTCGGGCTGCCAGCGTTTCCAGGCGTCGCCGCCCAGGCTCGATCGCACGGGCGCCTCGAAACCCTGGAAGCCTTCGTCGCTGCGGTGGACATTGGTGAGTCCACCGGAGAGCCCGCCGGATGGCTTCTCCGAAAGGCCGCCGGCGCCCTGGGGCGCGCTGGGCGCGCCATAGAACCCGGGATCGCCGCGGCCCGGGCCGCGGCCTGCGGCAAAGCCGCGTTCAAACGTAGGCATCGTCGCCTCCGCCAATCTGGACTTCGCCGGCCTCGGCCAGGCGTCTCACCACCTGCAGGATGGCCTTCTGTTCGGCCTCGACCTGCGACACACGCACCGGACCCAGGGCTTCCAGGTCCTCGCGCAGCATTTCGCCGGCACGCGTCGACATGTTGCGGATGAACTTGTCGCGCAGTTCCTGCTGCGCGCCCTTGAGCGCGACGATAAGCGATTCGGTGGCCACTTCCTTGAGCACGCGCTGGATGCCGCGGTCGTCCACTTCCATCAGGTTCTCGAACAGGAACATCTCGTCGATGATCTTCTGCGCCAGGTCCGCATCGTGCGAACGCACGCCGTCGATCACCGCTTCCTCGTGGGCCGTGCTCATCAGGTTGATGATCTCGGCCGCCGTGCGGACACCGCCCATGCGGCTGCGCTTCAGGCTCTGGCCTGCCAGCAGCTTGGTCAGCACGTCGGTCAGTTCCTGCAGCGCGCCCGGCTGCACGCCGCCGAACGTGGCGATACGCAGCACCACGTCGTTGCGCAGGCGTTCGGTGAAGAAGCCCAGCACTTCGGACGACTTCTGGCGGTCCAGGTGGATCAGGATGGTGGCGATGATCTGCGGGTGTTCGTCCTTGATCAGTTCGGCCACCGTGTTGGCTTCCATCCAGTTCAGCGAATCGATGCCACCGCCCGGGTCGCGCGATTCCAGGATGTCCTCGATCACCGACAGCGCCCGTTCCTCGCCCAGCGCCTTGTTCAGCACGCTCTTGATGAACGAGCTCGAATCGACGTTCAGGGCCAGGTACTGCTCGGTCTCGCCGCGGAACTCGGCCAGCACCTCGGCCATTTCCTCGCGGGTCACGGCCGACAGGTTGGCCATGGCGGAGCCCAGCTGCTGCACTTCGCGCGGCGACAGGTGCTTGAACACCTCGGCGGCCGAATCCTCGCCCACCGCCATCATCAGGATGGCGCTCTTCTGCAGGCCCTTGTCGGCCGCTCCCTTGCTAGCGTTAGCCTTCGTCATTTGCCATCCAGGTCTTGATTACGCTGGCGACCAGGCGCGGGTCGCGTTGCGCGGCGTCACGCACCAGGGCGAGATCGCTTTCATATTTCGCGGCCAGGCGCAGCACTTCCGGATTGGTTTCCTCTTCCGGCGGCGGCAGCGCGGCTTCGGCTGCGGTGGCGTCCGTGGCCTCGGTGGTGGCAGGCAGGGCCGGCGTGGTGTACTTGCGCAGCACCGGACGCGCCACCTTGAACCACAGGAACATCGCCAGCAGGGCCAGCAGCAGGTAGCCGACACCGGTCTTGGCCAGGTCGATCATCTGCGGCTGCTTCCACAGCGGCAGTTCCGGTTCCGTCTTGTTGTCGGCCGTGAACGGGCTGTTGACCACGTTCAGCGAATCGCCGCGATCTGCCGAGAAGCCCATCGCTTCCTTGGTCAGGTTCTCGATCTGGGCCAGTTCCTTGGCGGACAGCGCCTCGGTGACCGGCTTGCCCTTGGCGTCGACCTTGCTGCGGTAGTTCACCACCACGGCCACCGACAGGCGCTTCACGCCGCCCGGCGCCTGCTGCACGTGGCGCACGGTACGGTCGAGCTCGTAGTTGGTGGTGGCGTCGCGGCGGTTGCTGCTCGGGCCGGTCTTTTCGGCGGTCTGCGTGGCCTGGTTCGGCTGTGCCTGGGCCGGCGGGTTCGGCTGGCCGGGCTGGCGCGGCGGCTGCGGCGTGGTGACCGGGGCCACGGCGGCGGCGGGCGGCTGGTTGGACAGCGCGCCGGGCACGCCACCCACGCCGGAACCACCCTGCTGGTTCGATTCGCTGGTCTGCTGGCTGCGGATGGCCGCCTTGGTCGGGTCCTGGTTCGGCTTGAAGCTCTCGTCGGTATGTTCGACCGACGAGAAGTCGATATCGGCCGTGACCTGGGCGTGGACGTTGTCCTTGCCGAGGATCGGGGCCAGGATCGATTCCACGCGCTTGACGTAGCTCTGTTCCACCTGCTGCACGAACTTGAGCTGGGTGGCGTCCATCGAACGGTCGCTGCTGCCGGACAGCAGGTTGCCGTGCTGGTCGACGATGGAGATCGATTTCGGGGTCAGTTCGGGCACGCTCGACGACACCAGGTGCGTGATCGCAGCCACCTGGCCTTCGTCAACGGCCCGGCCCGGGTAGAGCTGCAGCACCACCGACGCGGTGGGCTTCTGGCGTTCGCGCACGAACAGCGTGGGCTTGGGGATGGCCAGGTGCACGCGGGCCGACTGCACGGCGCCGATCGATTCGATCGAACGGGCCAACTCGCCTTCCAGGCCGCGCTGGTAGTTCACCTGCTCGGCAAACTGGCTGATGCCGAACTTCTGGTTGTCCATCAGTTCCATGCCCGTGGTACCGCTCTTGGGCAGGCCCTGGCTGGCCAGGCGCAGGCGCGTCTCGGCAACCTTGTCGGCCGGCACCATGACGGCGCCGCCGCCTTCGGCGAACTTGTACGGCACGTTCATCTGCTGCAGCGACTGGATCACTGCACCACCGTCGCGCTCGGACAGGTTGGTGTACAGCACCTTGTAGTCCGGCTGGCGCGACCACATGACGCCCACGGCAATGGCGGCAACCAGCGCCGCGCCGCCCAGCATCAGGGGCAGACGCGGATTGCCCTTGAGCTTTTCGACCAGGGCCGCGCCGTTCGGCAGGGTGGCGGCCGCGTTCATGCGCGCGTCTCCGGCTTGGCCGGGCATTCCCTGCCCTTACCACTCAGGCCTTCGCTGCCGTTAATCATCTCGGCACGGCTCACTTTACGCTGCTGAAAAAACACGCGCACTCCCCGCGTTAGTTGAATTCCATGGAGTCAGGCGGCGAGACAAGAAACGCGTCGATCCGCCAGATCCGGCACGGTAGCGATGATCGGGCAGACGGGCGAGGAACAATCGGCTGAATAGGCGATGTTTTTCCGCCGATTTCAGCCTTTGGAACGAGGCGGGCGGCCAGTACAGTGCGAGGGCTGAAACAGGATGGCGAGTAGTGTTTTCGTCACATTGATCCTGTCCCGACTGACCAACCTGTACGTGCCATGACCATTTCTTCCATCGAGGGCATGCTCCACCAACTGCGCGGCCTGGCGCAGGTGGCTGGCGGCGGAACCACCTCCCAGGCCGCGAATTCGGCTGCCACGGCTGGCTTTGCGGGCGAACTGCAACGCTCGCTGCAACGCCTGAACGCCACCCAGGAACGCGCCTACGGCCAGGCCGAGGCCTTTGAAGTGGGCAAGCCCGGCGTGTCGCTCAACGACGTGATGATCGACATGCAGAAGGCCAACATCTCGTTCCAGACCACCGTGCAGGTGCGTAACCGCCTGGCGGCTGCCTATCAGGAAATGATGAACATGCCGGTCTGACGTCCGGTATGCGACCGGCGCGCCACGGCGCGCCACGCACGAAAAGGCCATGCGCGCGAAAGCGGCATGGCCTTTATTGCTTTTTTGCCAAGCAGGAGGGTCCCGCCCGGGCGGGCAGGAGCACGGTTCAGACGCGGAAGTATTCCTCGGCCGCGCGCTCCCCGGCCGGCTTGCACACCAGGCCGCCGGCGTGCCCGGCATAGACCAGGCAGTTGCCGGGCGTTTCGCGGTTGAGCACGCTCACGCCCTGGGCCACCACCGAATTGTCGCGCACGTGGCTGCGGCCGATGATGGCCGTGTTCGGATACATCACCACGCCTTCGCCAATGACGGGCGCCACGCCGTGATTCTTGCCCACCGTGGAATTCTGGTACAGCACCAGGTAGTTGCCGTAGGTGGCCTTGGCCAGCACGATGCCCACCGAGTGGCCGATGAAGAACACCTCAGGCATTTCGATCTCGTAGAACAGGTCGATGGCGTTGAGGGCCTTGTTGAGCAGGAACAGCTTCGTGCATGCCTCGCCGTTGCGCTCCTGGCGCCAGATCGTATTGGCCAGGTAGTACAGGTACTGGCAATACTGCGACGAATGCAGGTAGTTGAACTGACCGGGGCGCCACATGCGCACCGCGTCGATGCAACGGCCGGTGCGGGCCAGCGCCTCGTCGATATGGCGCGACACCACGGGCAGCAGCGCATCGCCACGGCCGTCCGGCACCAGATTGGCCACCTGCGCGCAGGTATAGGCCGCGAGCGATTCGCGGGTCTGTCCGATCAGTTCCATGGGCGAACCCCTTCCAGGTAGCGTGCCACCACCGAACGCACGTCGCGCGGTGCCACGCCAAGCGCGCGCAGTGCCGCCGTGCTGCATGCCGCGGCCCGTTGCACCGGTGAGTGGCGTGCCAGGGCAATGTCCCAGCCGCCCGCGTTGAAAACCTCGGCCAGATCGCCGTTCGATACGTTCTCGCCGCTGGCGACATTGAAGATGCCGCCGGCGTGGCGCGTGGAAATGGCAACCAGCGCATCCACCACGTCATCGAGATGGATGTAGTCGCGCACGAAGCCGGAGTCGCTGTCGAGCCGGAACGTGCGCTCGGTGGCGGCGCGCATCAGCCATTCCGACAGGAATCCCGGCGACGCCGGCGCCCAGTCGAACACGCACGAAAGGCGGGCCACGGCGGTGCGGCCGGCTGCCACGGTCAGGCACAGGTTTTCGCCCAGTCCCTTCGAGAAGTCATACAGCGCGCGCGGATTGGCTGGCTGGAGCGTCAGGGCTGCCGCTTCATCGCCCACGGGCAGCTGGGACGTGTCGTAGAGACGGGTCGACGACAGGTACACAAGGTGCTCGTAGCGGTTGGCGCGCAGCACGTCGGCCAGCAACGTGACGTGCGCGGCCACCGTGTCGTAGGGCCGTGCGGCGTAGTCCGCGGTGAGCCCCGCGCAGTAGTAGACGTGCCCCAGGTCGCGGGTGAACAGCGCGCGGTCGCCGCGCGCCGGCACCCAGACCTCGTGGCCGGCACGCCGCAGCGTGTCGGCCAGGCGACGACCGACAAAGCCGGCGCCGCCGATTACCGTGCAACGCATTGCGATCCTCAGTTGGCCGGATGGTGCAGCGCCGGGTCACGGTGCCACAGCAGCTTGGGGCTGACGCCCGGCACGACGGCAAAGCCCTGACCTTGCAGCAGCGTCGGGTCCTTCACGGCCACCATGTTGAAGCCGTGCGCGGGGCCTTCCAGGTACACGTTGTCCACCGGCACCAGTTCCACCGGGCGGCCCTGCATGTCGACGTTCGAGTTGAAGTCGCGCACTGCGTACACGTGATAGCCATAGCCCTTGAGCAGCTGGATGATCTCGGCGTTCTCCAGGCCGCGGCTCCAGTCCACATAGTGGCGGTGCACTTCGAACACGAGGTTCGGCGCTTCGCCGGCAGGGCGTGCCAGTTGCTTCGCGGCGCCCTTGAAGACGTTCAGCTCCGCACCTTCGATGTCGAGCATGATCAGGCCGAGCTTGTCCAGGTTCTGCTCGGCGCAATAGTCATCGATCGTCACCGTCTTGAAGCTGTCGTCGCCGGCGGGGCCGGTGCTGTGCACGGCATGCGCGAACGAATCGTGGCCTTCCAGGCGCAGTTGCGTGGTGCTGTCCGACCACAGGCCCAGGCGCCAGCTGCGGATGTTCTCCACCTTGTTCAGCGCCGCGTTGTTGCGCAGCATGCCAAGCTGGTCGGCGTTGGGCTCGAAAGCGTGGCAAGTGCCGCCGGCACGGGCCAGCTGGCGGGCCATCAGGATCACCTGGTCGCCGAAGTAGGCGCCGCCCACCACGGCATGGCCGCCGCGCTCGCACAGCTTGACCAGTAGCTTGGTGGTCTGCGGTTCCCACACGTGGTCCGGTGCGGCCGGGGTGCTCATCAGGAAGTCGCGGGCGATCTTGGTCCGGTACAGGAACTCGAAGACCGTGCCGTCGGCCAGCGTCTTGCGCAGGCGCGAGGTCTCGTTGTACATCGCATCGACGATCGGGCCGGTGATGTCGTCGCGCACGCTGCCTTCGTAGGCGTCCAGGTCCTGCTCGATGCTCTTGCACAGGGCAATGACCTTGTCTCGGGCGGCAGCGCTGCCGCCCACCGTGCGCAATGCGTCGGAAAGCTTCTGCAAATGTTCAGTCGTCATGGGTGGCTCCGCTAGGGGGTAGTCAGTGTTCAGGGTGAAAGTTGGGGTTGCGCGGCCAGTTCGGCCAGCGTGGGCAAGGCGAGGTCCTTGGCGGAGATCAGGCGATCCGCGCAACCGGGCCAGGCAATGCCGATGGCGGGATCGTCCCAGCGCACGCCGGCACTGCTGCCGGGCGCGAACGGCACCGTCATCTGGTAAAACACCTCGGACAGCGGCGTCATGGTCTGGAAGCCATGCGCCACGCCTTTCGGAATAAAGATCGCCCGCTGTGCCTCGGCATCGAGCACCACGGCCTGCCATTGCAGGTACGTGGGCGACTCGGGGCGCAGGTCCAGGATCACGTCATGGACCGCGCCGGTGGTCACGCGCACGAGCTTGTCTTCGGCGTGCGGCCCGCGCTGGAAGTGCATGCCGCGCAGGATGCCCGCCCGCGTGTTGCGCGACACGCTCTGCTGCACGAAATGCGCATCGATGCCGTGGGCCGCGAACGCGTCCACGCAGACCGTGCGCGCGAAGAAGCCACGGTCGTCGGCCAGTGGTTCCGGGTCGACGATCCAGGCACCGGCGATGCGGGCAGGCGTGAAGATCACGGCAGCACCACGGTTTCGGGGATGGCCACCACGAAGCGGCCGCCCCAGGCCCGGATGCCGGCCATCTGCGCCGTTACCTCGTCCTTGATGTTCCAGGGCAGGATCAGCAGGTAGTCCGGCTTGCGGCTGTCGATGATCTCGGGCGCGAACACGGGGATGCGCGAACCGGGCAGCAGCTTGTCCTGCTTGGCGGGGTTGCGGTCCACCACGTACTCCACCAGGTCGGCATCGATGCCGCAGTAGTTCAGCAGCGTGTTGCCTTTGGCGGCCGCGCCATACGCGGCCACCCGCTTGCCTTGGCGGCGTGCGTCGATCAGGAAGGCCAGCAGGTCGATGCGCGCCCGGCGCACGCCCTCGGCGAATGCCGTGTAGCGCGCGGTGGCGTTCAGGCCGCCACGCGTTTCCTCGTCCAGGCAGGCCTGCACGGCCGCCGTGGTGTCGTGCTTCGCATGCTGGTGGCACGCAAACAGGCGCAGGCTGCCGCCGTGCGTGGGCAGGTGCTCGATGTCGAATACGCGCAGGCCGGCACGCGCCAGGATCGGCACCAGGGCGGTCAGCGACAGGTACGAATAGTGCTCGTGGTACAGCGTGTCGAACTGGTTTTGCTCCAGCAGGCGCAGCAGGTGCGGGAACTCCAGCGTCACCACGCCTTCGGGCTTGAGTACCCGCGGCATGCCGCCGACGAAGTCATTGATGTCGGGTACATGGGCCAGCACGTTGTTGCCCAGCAGCAGGTCCACCTGCCAGCCTTCCACGCTCAGCGCACGGGCGGTGCGCTCGCCGAAGAACAGTTCGCGGCTGTCGATGCCCTTGGCGCGGGCGGCGGCACCGGTGTTGGCCGATGGCTCGATGCCCAGGCAGGGCACGCCGTTCTGGTGGAAATACTGCAGCAGGTAGCCGTCATTGCTTGCGATCTCCATCACACGGCTTTGCGGTCCCAGCCCGAAGCGGGCGGTCATCGACTCGACATAGCGGCGCGCGTGGTCGAGCCACGAGGTGGAGAACGACGAGAAGTACACGTAATCGTCGTGGAAATGGGTCTCGGCCGGCGTGGCGTCGCGCAACTGCACCAGCCAGCAGCTGTCGCAAACCATCGCGTGCAGCGGATAGAACATCTCGCCCTGGGCGATGTTCTCGGGCCTGATGAAGGCGTTGGAGACCGGTGACAGGCCGAGGTCCACCATGGTGTGCGTCAGCGGCGCGCCACAGGCGCGGCAGTTCGCGGGGTGAGCGTTGGGTTGAGCGGTCATGCGCAGAATTGGCCGATTTGTCGTTCAGTGATGGCGCGCGCCTGGGTCGGGTCCATCTGGACGGTGCGATACCAGCTGGCCGTGGCGGCCAGCGCCTCTCGCAGCGTCCAGCGTGGCATCCAGCCCAGTTCGGTGCGGGCGCGCGCGGCGTCGAGATACAGGTTGCGCGCCTCGTGGGGCGCGGCGCCCGGCGGGGGGCAGTGTTTCCAGTCGAGTTCCGGCCAATGCGACTGCAGGCCGGCCAGCACGGTGGCGACCGGCAGGTTGTCGCGCGGCTCGGGCCCGAAATTGAAAGCGTCGGCCATGGCGGCGTCGCCATCGAGCAGGCGGCTGCCCAGGCGCAGGTAGCCGTGCAGGGCTTCCAGCACGTGTTGCCACGGGCGGGTGGCCTGCGGGCTGCGGATCTCCAGCGTGCCTCCGGCCGCGGCCGCACGCGCGGCGTCGGGGATCAGGCGGTCTTCGGACCAGTCGCCGCCGCCGATCACGTTGCCCGCGCGCGCCGTCGCCAGCAGCACGCCACGTTCGGCCAGAAATGCCTTGCGATAGCTGGCGGCCACCAGTTCGGTGCCGGCCTTGCTGGCACTGTAGGGATCATGACCGCCGAGCGGGTCGGTCTCGCGGTAGCCCCAGAGCCATTCCTTGTTGTCGTAGCACTTGTCGGTCGTGACCACGATCACGGCGCGCACCGACGCGCACGCGCGCACGGCGTCCAGCACGTTGACGGTGCCCATGACGTTGGTCGACCACGTCTGCGCTGGATCGCGATAGCTGGCGCGCACCAGTGGCTGGGCGGCCAGGTGCAGCACGATCTCGGGCTGCGCGTCCTGCATGGCCCGCGCGAGCGTGGCGGCGTCACGGATATCGGCAACGGTATGGCGCACCAGCGCCGCGCGCACGTCGGCGGCATCGAACAGGCTCGGCTCGGTGTTCGGCGCCAGCGCGTAGCCGCTCACCTGCGCGTCGAAGCGCGCCAGCAGCAGGGCCAGCCAGGCGCCCTTGAAGCCGGTGTGGCCTGTGACAAAGACGCGCCGGCCGCGATAGGCCGCGAACACGCCGGCGGGGTTGCCGGCCGTTACCAGATCTTCCACGGTGCCTTGCCCGATTGCCACAGGTCCTCCAGCAGGTTCTTCTCGCGCAGCGTGTCCATCGGCTGCCAGAAGCCGGTGTGTTCGAAGGCGGCCATCTGGCCGCTGCGGGCCAGTTCGCGCATCGGGGCCTCTTCCCACGACATGCTGTCGTCCTCGATCAAGTCGATCACTTCGGGCTGCAGCACGAAAAATCCGCCATTGATCCAGGCGCCGTCGCCACGCGGTTTCTCGGTGAAGCCGCTGACCAGTTCGCTGTCGCCACGTTCCAGCGCGCCATAGCGGCCCGGCGGCTGCACGGCGGCGACGGTGGCGCGGCGGCCGTGCGAGCGGTGGAACGCAATTTCGCGGCTGATGTCGATGTCGGAAACGCCGTCGCCGTAGGTAAAGCAGAATGCCTCGCCCGGCGTCAGGTATTCGCGCACGCGGCGCAGGCGGCCCCCGGTCATCGATTCCTCGCCGGTGTCCACCAGCGTCACGCTCCACGGCTCCGCCTTGCGATGGTGCACGGCCATGCGGTTCTCGCGCATGTCGAACGTCACGTCCGACATGTGCAGGAAGTAGTTGGCGAAGTATTCCTTGATGACGTAGCCCTTGTAGCCCAGGCAGATCACGAACTCGTTCACGCCATGCGCCGAGTACATCTTCATGATGTGCCACAGGATCGGCTTGCCGCCGATCTCGATCATCGGCTTCGGGCGCAGGTGCGATTCTTCAGAGATCCGGGTGCCAAGGCCACCGGCCAGGATGACGGCTTTCATGCGGTTACCTCTGCTTCTGCGGTGGCGGGTTCGGCGACGGGCAGATCCAGCGAAATGCCGAGCACTTCGAAGGCGTTGGGCGGCGGCGAGGCTTCCAGCGCGGCCATCGTCAGGCCGAACTGTTCCTGCAGCAGCGCCGCCAGGCCGGACTTGTCGAGCTGCTGCTCGTCGAGCCACGCGGCCAGCTTGCGGTACAGCGGCAGCGCGTAGGGGCGCATGCCGATGGCTTCCACCAGCAGTTCGATCGCCGTGTCCGGCGCGCCGTTGTGGTACTTGTACTCGGCCAGGCCATAGGCCACGGCCCAGTGGCGATACCAGGTCGATGTCAGGTTTTCCAGCACGTTGTGCACGGCCTGCCATTCGCCCAGGTGGATGTGGGCGGCCACCGACATCAGCAACGTTTCGGCCGGATACCACTGGCCGTTGAAGTAGATGCCCGACTGGCGCGGCTCGGTGCGTGGCGCCACCGGCTTGGTCTCGCTGCACATCTCGGCCAGCTGGTCCTCGAACCACGCGGCAAAGCGCGGGGCGTCAAACATTTCGCTGCTTTCGGCGCGCGGGCGGATCGACTGGCGGATGATGTCGAGCTGCTGCACGTCGGCCGCCAGCGCGCAGGCCACTTCCACGTAGCGTTCCTCGGTGTCGCAGATCAGTTCGTCCAGGCCGGCGGCGTGCAGGAATGGCGCCGACACGCGCTGGTGGAACGTCCCCCCGGCGAAGCTCACCACGGGCACGCCCATCCAGATGGCATCGCAGGTCGTGGTGCCGCCCGTGACCGGTGCGGTGTCGAGTGCGATGTCTATCCGGTGATAGGTCACGTACTGGTTGTTGCCGTCGCGGTTGATCAGCTCCACGCGCGAGGTGTCGATGCCGTAGGCGGCCATGCGTTCGTACAGCATCTCGCGGACGCCGTCCTTGTCGCAGCCGGCTGCTTCCACCAGCATCCGGGAGTTCGGGCAGCGCGCCAGCACGGCGCTCCACAGCCGCATGGTCTTGGGACCGAGCTTGGCGATGGTGTTGCACGAGCCGAAGGTGATATAGCCGTTGGCGAGCGCCGGCGTCGGCTGCACGCGGTAGCGGGCGTCGTAAATGTTCAGCGGGTTGGTGACGATCGGGTGGAATGCACTGAACACCGGCGCACGCAGCAGCTTTTCGGTGTAGTTGTGGTCGAAGCCTTCGGGGTCGGCCGTCCAGTCCGTCACCCGGTACTCGATCTGCGCCATGCCCGTGGTGCCGGGGTAGCCGAGCCAGGTGAGCTGCTTCGGCGCCAGACGCTGCACCATGTAGGTCAGCGGCGACGCGCCGGTGTAGCCGCCAAGGTCGATCATCACGTCGCACCGCTGGGCACGCACCGCCTTGACGACTTCGGCCTCGGACATCTTGAAGAGGCTGTGGAAGCCTTCGGCGTAGACGCGGATCTTCTTCGTGATGTTGTCGTTGACGTTCGACAGCGAGAACAGGTGCACCTCGAAGCGGGTGCGGTCCAGGTTGGCGATCAGCGGGATCAGGAAGTATGCGCAGGCGTGGCGGCGCAGGTCGTTCGACAGGATGCCGATCCGGATGCGCTCGCCTTCGCTGGGCTGCATTTCCGGGCCGTCGATTTTCGTGCGAGCCAGTGTCTGCGCCCAGTCCGTGGCCTCGCGGCGCAATTCCTCGGCGCCGATGGTTTCGTCATAGAGCAGCGAGAACAGCAGGTTCGACCGGTTCACGCGCTGCGTGGGATCGAGGGCGCAAGCGTGGCGAAAGACCGGGATCGCTTCGATCGTGCTGCCCGATTCGCGCAATGCCGCCGCGTAGTTGCCAACCGCGACCGGGTCGTTGGGCAGCAGCGCCGCGGCCTTTTCGCCCGCCAGACGCGCTTCGAAATAGTCGCCGTTGTAGAAGCTGGCCGTGCCCAGCGTCTGCCAGAGATGGCCCGACGCGGGCTGCAGTTCAAGACTGCGCTTCAGCAGCGGGATGCCCTTTTCGTAGTGCTCCAGCTGGACTTCGAGCGCGCCGCACAAGCCCAGGAAGCCCGAGTGGTTCGGAAAGCGGCGCACCCCCGCCTCGGCCAGGCGCAGTGCCTCTTCGTTGTGGTTCAGGCCCGAAAGCGCCAGCGATTCGAGGTAATAGCCATCGGGCATGGTCCCGGAAATGCGCTTGGCGGCCCGCGCGTGCTTCAGGGCTTCCGCATACTTGTTGGCGTTGTAGGCATTCCAGGCGTGCTGGATCATCCGCTGCGCGGGACCCATCGAAACGTTCTTGTTCATGGCGTTGTGTGCGAAGGCGCGGTGTCGACCCGTGCGAAACGGACGGGCTGATCGATGCCTGCACAGTAACAAGGGACGTTCTGCGCCAGCGGCCGGAACACGGGCCGAAATTGGCGCTATTTCAAGCAGGGCGCCGCAGGGGTGCCGTTTGCGGCGCCCGGCGTGGCGTGGCGGATGGCACGAAAATGGGGCTCAGCGCAGGGCGGGAATGCCCTCGGCGGCGCCGACGTCCGAACCGTCCATCCGGTGCAGCCACGCCAGCAGTTCGGCCACGGCCACATAGAGCTGCGGCGGGATCTGGCTGTCCAGATCCACCTGCATCAGCAGGTTGACCAGCGCCGGGGACCCGTGCACGTAGACGCCGGCGTCGCGGGCGCGGGCGATGATGGCCTCGGCGGACATGCCGTAGCCCTTGGCCACCACGCGCGGCGCGTTGTCGTGGGTCTGGTAGGAAAGCGCGACGGCGGCGCCGCGATCGGACGGGTGGTCGCTCATGCTGGCAGGGCGATGACGGTGGGCGTGGACGGGCCGTCCTGGGTCGACACATTCATGTTTAGCAGCGAGATGCCGCGCGCCTCCAGCTGGGTACGAAAGTCCGCGCGGCCCTGGATCAGGCGTTCGGCGGCATCCCGATCGGCGGCAACGAAGCGGGCCTCCAGCCCCTGCGCGCCCAGCGTCAGTACCGCATCGACGCTGCCCAGTGCCTGCAGGTTCAGCCGCAGGCGGGTGCTCCAGGTAGCTGGCTCGGCCGAAGCGCCACCCGCCTCGCGGTCGTGCTCGCGCGTGATTTCCCAGTCGACGGGCATGCCGGGCCACGCGTCGATCGTGGCGCGGAACTGTTGCGAGGCCAGCAGTTCCAGCTGCTGGCGCACCACGCCCTCGCTGGACGGATGAATGGGCGGGCCGGGATCGGGCTGCGCCTGGGCGGCCGCGGTGCTGCCGTCGGGCGCATTCCAGCTGGCGACGATAGCGGCACGCTGGGCCTGTGCGGCGTGGTGGCCCTCGTGCGAGATCTCGGCCGTGACCTGATAGGCGTGCGCGGCGGCGGATGCATGCGCGGCCAGGCGCTGCTCGGCGGCGGCGCTCTGCGGCGTCTGCGGTCCCGTCGCGGTATTGGACAGGTTCGGTGCCGTCTCGGCCGCGTGCGGGTGGCCGTGCGAACCATGGGCCGGCACGCCGGTAGATAACGGATAGATGACCGGGCGTGTCAGTTCGGCCAGGATCGTCGCGCTGGGCGGGGGCAGGGCGCTGGGTGCGGCCGGACCGCCATAGGGCAGCAAGGCGGCAGGTGCCGGCGCGGCGGGCGAGCCCGCTGCCGGCTGGCCTTGCGGCGGTGCAGTCTGGCTCTGGGCCGGATTGCGCAACGCGGCCTGCGGTTCCTGCAGCAGCGTGGACAAGGGGCGCTGGCCCATCACCCATTGCGTCAGATGCGATTCATAGAACAGTCCGCTCTGGTCGACAAAGCGCGCCAGCGCGCTGGCCAGGTCCTGCGTGGCGCCCGGCTCGCCTGAAGGCGATGTGGCCAGCAGCGGCGAATTCGCACGCGCCGGTACGGCATCGCCGGCTTCGAACAGATCGAGGATCGCCTTGGCGGCAAAGCTCAGCGTCTCGCGCGTGGAAGTGGTCTGCCCGGCCAGGCGCGGATCGGTGCCGCCCGGCATCAGCGCGTTCGGCTGGCGGGCCTGGGCGGTCTCGCCGGTCGACGACTGCACGTCGCCTTGCGACACCTCCTGCACGGGTATCAGCGCGGCGAGCTTGTCGATGGCCAGCGCGGGACGCGATAGCTGCGGGTCGGGTGCCTGATGCGGAATCAGGCTGGTAGGAATCTGGATGCCGGTCATGGACGCGTGTCAGCGATGGTAGCGGATGCGATACGCGTCGCGCCGTTCCCGCCGTCAGCCGGTGGGCGCGTGCTTCAGAGGGCGCCGTAGGCGGCGGTCAGTTCGAGCTTGCGGCGCGAGTTGTTGAGCAGGTTGCCCAGTTCGGCCAGGCGCGGCATGGTCAGGTCGCGGATGCGGGCATCGTAGGCCAGGATGCGTTCCAGCAGCTGGAAGCGGCGCAGGCGCTCGTTGTCGGTGAACGGCACGCTGTGGTCGAGCAGGCGCAGGCGATCCACTTCGGCCATATAGACCTTCTGCAGATCGGTCAGCGCATCCCAGTTCGACGCGCGTGCGGCGTCGAGCATCTGCTCGGAGAGCACCAGGAGCTCTTCGTAGCTGCGAACGATGGGGGACATGGCAAACATCATCAGTTGTCCTGCAAAACGGGGGGTGATGCCACGGCGGGCTCTGCCGGCGTGGCGTCTGCGGGGGCGGCCGGATCGATGGCGGCCCATGCCGAGGACAGGTTCTCGAGCAGGGCGTCCACCTCGGACAGCATGTCGGCGTCGCTGTGCAGGTTGGCCAGCATCAGGCGGCGCGTCATGTATTCATACAGCGATTCGAGATTGGCGGAGACTTCGCCGCCCACCTCGTGGTCCAGCACCGCGCGCAGGCCGTTGTCGATGATGTTGATGGCCTTGGAGATCGCATTGCCGCGCGCTTCGAGCTCGCCGTTTTCCAGATGGAACTTTGCCCGGGCGATGGCCGATCGTGCGCCGTCGTACAGCATCACGATCAGCTTGTGCGGACTGGCACTCATCACCCCGGTCTGGACCCCGACCTGGGCATAGGCGTTGATACCTTGGCGCGCGAACATTGAGAAACTCCGTGTGGTTACTTCTTGCTGCTGGACGTCAGGGCCGAGAACTGCTGCGTCAGGTAGCTGCTGGTCTGGTTCATCTGCGAGACCAGCAGGTCAAGCTGTGTGAACTGGGCGCGGTAGCGGTCCATGGTGGCGGTGATCCGGGTCTGCGTTGCGCTGTACTTGGTTTCCAGGTCTTTCAGCGTCGTCGTCAGGCTGTCGGTGGCTGCGCTGAGCGCGCCGCCGGTGGCGTTCAGACCGTCGATATAGCTGGTGATGGTCTTGCCCATGCCCGTCGAGCCGCTGGTGCCCGAGAAGAAGGCGGTCATGCCGGTGAGGTTGTTGGCGATGGCCTTCGTCAGCTTGTCGTCGTTCACCTTCAGCGAGCCCGAGTTCGAGCTGTCCAGGCTGAATTCGACACCCATGTCGGACAGCGTGACCATGCCGCCCTTGCCGTCCGACATCGGGGTGGTCAGCATCGCGCGCATCTGCGTCTGGATGTTGCGCAGCGTGCTGTCGCCGTTCAGGGCGCCCTTGCTGCCGGAGGACGTATCGAAGGCCGTCAGCGTCTTGGCGGCCGACAGCACGTTGTTGTAGGCAGTGACAAAGCCCTGGACGGCGTTCTTGATCGACGCGTCGTCGCGCGTCACGCTCATGCTGGTGGTGCCGGTGCCAGTCAGCGTCAGGGTCACGCCCTGCGCCGCTTCGGACACGGTGTTGGTCTGGCTGGTGATGTCGATGCCGTTGATCGTCAGCGCGGCGTCGGCAGCCTTGACCTTCTCCTGCATGCCGCTCGGCTGCGTGGCCACGGCCGGATCGTAGCCGACGATGTCGTTCACGGCGCTGTTGTCCGCGGAGACGCGCATCTGCGACTGCGTGCCGGTCTTGTCCGACGTCAGTACCAGGTGGTAGGGCGTGCCGCTGCCGTCATTGATGATGCTGGCCGTCACGCCGATGCCGGCCTTGTTGATCGAGTCCCGAATGCCTTGCAGCGAAGTGTCCGAGCCGATCGTCACGGTCTTGGTGCTGGTCGGCGTGCCGCCGGTGGCCAGGTTGGCGCCGAAGTCGATCGTGATCGTGCCGGCGCCGACTGCGGCGGTCTGGTCCGCCACCTGCTTCGACACCAGGCTCTGGGCCTGGGCCAGCGAGGTCACGTTGATGTTGTAGTTGCCCGCCACGGCGTTGGTGCCAGTGGTGGCGGACAGCACGCTGCTGTTGCCGACCGCCGCCTTCACGGCGCCGAACGTCGATGCGGTGGCCAGCGTCTTGGCTGCGGCCGAGTAGGCGTCCAGCACGCTCTTGATGGTGCCGTAGCCGCTCAGCTGCGACTGGTAGCTGGTGGCCTCGGTGTTGATCTGGTCGAGCGCGGTGTTCTCGTTCGTTTGGATCTTGTCGAGCAGGTCCTGCAACTGCAGATTGGAGCCGATGCCGATGGAGGAGATTCCGGACATGTTTTTCTACCTGTTGTTATCGCTTCAACTGATGGGGCTTGCGGTGAATCAGACGGCGTGGCTGACGAACAGCCCCTGGAGCTTGTCGATGGCGCGCGCGAAGCGCAGCACCTCCTCGCTGGGCAACTGGCGAATCAGGTCGCCGGTTTCCTTGTCCACGACCTTGGTGATGACGCGGTGGGTGGTGTCGTCGATCTCGAACCGCAGGCCGATCGACGTGGTCTTGAGCACGTCGACGAGTTCTTCCACGGCGGCTGCCATGTTGCCGGGGGTATTGCCCGAGCCGGCATGGCTGCCGGTGTCCTGGGCTGCGGCGGCCGGGCGCACGGCGTCGGCGGCGGTGGCCGGCACGGCGGGTGCCGGGCTGACAGCCACGGGTTCGGCGGTGATGCGTGCCGGCATGGATACGGGGGTGGAAGATGCCATGGTCAGCTCCGTCCGGTAGGGCAGGAAAAACTCTACGGTTGAAATGCTTTGCAGGCAGTGGTCTGCCTGCAAAACACTCCGGCAAAAAAACCGGGCCTTGCGGCCCGGTTTCTTGCGGCGCGGCGATTAACGCAGCAGCGACAGCACGTTTTGCGTGGTCTGGTTCGCTTGCGACAGCACCGACGTACCAGCTTGTTGCAGGATCTGCGCGCGGGTCATGTTCGACACTTCCGTTGCGTAGTCAGCGTCTTCGATGCGCGAACGCGAAGCCGACAGGTTGTTCACCGTCGTGCTCAGGTTGTTGATCGTCGATTCGAAGCGGTTCTGCACAGCACCCAGGCTCGAGCGCAGGTTGTCAACCGTTGCCAGGGCCTTGTCCAGCGTGGCCAGCGGGTTGGTCGTGGCCGGTTGCTGGAAGTCCGAAGCTTGCAGCGACGAACCGGTCAGCGTGAAGCCGGCGGTCTGGCCGTTGATCGATGCGTCGGTCGGCTTGACGGCGATGTACATCGTGGCGGACGTGGCGGTACCGTTGCCAGCGAAGCCCTTCGACGACAGAGCGGCGTCGTCGGCGGCGGTCAGGCCGGTCATGCTCACTTGCACGAACCAGTTGCCGTTCGAGTCAGCCACCACGTTCTGTGCGTTCACGGCAGCCGAGGTGTTCAGGCCCAGAGCGCGCTGGATGTCGGCGGCGGAGACGCCGGTTGCCGAAGCGCCGGTCACCGGCGTGGCCGAGCCCAGAGCAGCTTGAGCAGCGGCCGAACCGATCGAAGCCGTTGCGCCTTGCGGGCCGGCGACGCTGAAGCCAGCAACGCCCAGGGTAGCGGACGTGATTTGCTTCAGGGCGATCGAAATCGTTTCGCTGTCGTTGGCGCCAACCTGGATCGACATGTTCTGGTTCTTGGCCAGAACCTTCACGCCGTTGAACTGGGTTTGAGCCGACACGCGGTCGATTTCCGACAGACGCTGCTTGATTTCGTCCTGGATCGACTTCAGGTCCGACGACGAGTTCGTGCCGTTGGCGGCTTGCACCGACAGTTCACGCACACGTTGCAGGTTGTTGTTGACTTCGCTCAGCGCGCCTTCGGTCGTTTGAGCGATCGAGATACCGTCGTTGGCGTTACGCGAAGCTTGCGTCAGGCCCTTGATGTTGGCGGTGAAGCGGTTGGCGATGGCTTGACCAGCAGCATCGTCCTTGGCGCTGTTGATGCGCAGGCCCGACGACAGACGTTGGATCGCGCTGTTCAGCGACGATTGCGACGTGTTCAGGTTGCTCTGCGTTTGCAGCGACAGAATGTTGGTGTTGATGACTTGCGCCATGGTACGACTCCTATTTGCAATGTTTTAGGCATTCCGGCGGGTGCCGTAACGTTGGCTGCCTGCAGTGCAGGGCGTAGAGTGCCTCCGTTGCAAAGGTTATCGACCGTGGGTGAGAAGACTTTAGAGTGACTTTTGCGCGTGTTGCGGGCGTAGGCCGATCTGGTGTATGGCGGCTGCCCTGCCCGCCATTGGGCCCGTTGTGGCCCGCTATATATATAGAGGCGGAGGCGATGCCGCCGGCGGCGGCCAGCCCCGCGGTGGGCCGGGCGGTCAGCGGCGCTTGCGGGTACGCGGAATGAAGATCCGCACGAAATCCGGCGATACGTCGGCGTCCAGCATCGCCACGGCGTCGGTCGACGCGTGGGCGGGGGTTACCACCGTGATGGCGCGCTTGTAGATCAATGTCGGGGTGGGATCCTCGGCGGTCCGCCCGAGCAGGATCATGTAATTGTCCGACGCCAGCACGATGCCATTGAGCCGCGTGCCATTCGACAGATGCACGACCACCGCGGCACGGCTGGCGCTGTGCGCGGCGAACTGCAACTGCTGCAGCTTTCTGCTGGGTCTGGGAGCCTTGATTTCCTTCTTCACAACTTCTCCGGAAGAGCCCGCGAGGGTTCTGGCGGCTGACAACGGTCCGATTACCAGGGACTTTGCGTGCCGTCGCACTAAAAGTGACGGTTACTGCAGCCTGATCGCGGCGAGAATTGAAACATTCGCTCTCGGAACCGGTGCAGGGACACGACGACATGATTGCGGCGGACAGGCGTTCGAGCAAAGTGATGCACGCTGCCCTGCTACCCGGTGGGGTCGTCTCTGCCAGGAGAGAAGGGGAATACTTCAGGCGGGAGAGTAACAAAGTTTTACAAGCGTTGACGAACCCCCTGCGGGGCTGGGCCTAGAGGATTTGCTCTACTTATTTAGTTGCCGCACTTTTGTGATTCGTGTAGCACATATCGATTCGCTGCGAGTCTGTCAGGCCAGCGCATTCTCCACAACCCGCGCCAGCTAAAGGTTTCCGGGAAGCGTCCGTTATTCATCGATAAGTCTAAAAGTGTCCTAGTGCATCACTTTTGGCATACGAGTGATGCACGCGTTACACCCGCCATCAGGGGAATCCCTGATAGAAACGCGATTTACACCTCATGTAAGCAGGTTTATATTCGCGGTTCGGGACCGGGTACAGCCGGTCCCTTCATAGCAGTCCTGAAAGCCTACGAGCACCCCGCGCGTGGGCTTCTTTTTTTTGAGCCCGCATCCTTCGAAGCCATCCGCCGTTTCCGGCGTTGTGCCTCGCCCGTCCATTTGCGACGGGATCGAAGTGCCTGAGGCAGATTAGACGCCATGCGCTGCGCCCCCAATTTGTGGAAGAGCAGCGACTTTTCCCCCCATTTCATTTATTCGCTCAAGTGCAGCGTTCGGCCCGCCGTTACCGTGCCGTGCGACGCCCCGCCTCGGGCGGACGCAGCGCGTACAAATACAACCCGACAGACGAAAGGTACGAAGTCATGGGCTTGCGGAAAATGGGGATCGGCGCGCGGATGTCGCTGGCATTCGCCGTGGTGGTGCTGCTGCTGGCCGTGGTGGCCACGGTAGGCGTGAGGGCGCTGGGCGGCATGAACGACGCGATGCACCAGGCCGTGGAACAACGGCTGTTGCGCGTGCTGGATCTGAAGCTGGCCAAGGAACGGGTGCTGGCGATCGGCATCCTGGTGCGCGACACCGCCCTGACCGAAGACCCGGCGCTGGCGGAGCAGAACGCCGAGAAGATCGGCAAGATCCGGGAACAGGTCAGCGCCACGCTCGAAGACCTGGGCAAGGTCATGCGGGCTTCACCCAGCGCCGATTCCAGTGCCAGGTTCGAGCAACTGATGCAGGTGCGCGCCAACTACAACGGCCAGCTCGACCTCGTCATGCAGCAACTGCGTGGCGGCGCCTTCGATGGCGCCCGTGCTGGACTGGTGGTGACCCTGCCGGCGGCCCAGGCGGCGTACTTCGACAGTCTCGATGCCGCCGCCGAACTGGGCCGCAAGATGGCCATGGCGGCGGTCGACGAGGCCTCGGCGCAGTATGTCTTCACGCGCAACGTGCTGATCGGCATGTCGGCGGTGGCTGCCGTCATCGCCGCACTGCTTGGCATCGGGCTGGCGCGTTCGGTGACGCGTCCCGCTCACCAGGCGCTGGATGCGGCCGAGGCGCTGGCGCAGGGCCAGCTTGGCCACGCGATCCAGGTGCGCAGCCACGACGAAATGGGCCGCATGCTCGGCGCACTGGAACGTGCCTTCGGGCAGCTGGGCACGCTGGTGCGTGGCATCCAGCAGGCAGCCGGTTCAATCGACACCGCCGCCCGCGAAATCGCCAGTGGCAACACCGACCTGTCGCAGCGTACCGAAGAGCAGGCGGCCTCGCTGGAGCAGACCGCTGCATCGATGGAACAGCTGACATCGACCGTGCGCCAGAACGCCGAGAACGCGCGGCAGGCCAACCAGCTTGCCGTCAACGCTTCCGAAGTGGCCACCGAAGGCGGCCGCGCGGTGCGCAGCGTGGTGGATACGATGGACGGGATCTCGAAGTCGTCGGCCCGCGTGTCGGAAATCATCGGCGTGATCGAGGGCATTGCATTCCAGACCAATATCCTGGCGCTGAACGCGGCCGTGGAAGCCGCTCGCGCCGGCGAGCAGGGCCGGGGCTTCAGCGTGGTGGCGGCCGAAGTCCGCAGCCTGGCCCAGCGGTCGTCGTCGGCGGCCAAGGAAATCGGCGAACTGATCAATGGGTCCGTGCGCCAGGTGCAGGACGGTGCCAAACAGGTGGAGGCGGCCGGCAAGACGATGGACGACATCGTGACCGCCGTACGCCGCGTGACCGACATCATGGGCGAGATCTCGTCGGCCAGCGAAGAGCAGACCGCCGGTATCGAACAGGTGAGCCTGGCGATTACCCAGATGGAAAGCGTGACGCAGCAGAACGCCGCGCTGGTGGAAGAAGCCAGTGCTGCGGCCGAAAGCCTGCTGCAGCAGGCCGGCGGCCTGGTGACCGAGGTGGCGCGGTTCGACTTGGGGCAGGGCGGCATTGCAACCGCCGAGCCCTTTGCGCGGCAGCCGGCAACGCCGCGCGCGGCCGCGATGGCGGTCGCCAGGCCTGCGCGCGCCATGGCTGCAAAGCCCGCCCGGGCATTGCCCGCGCCCGCCGCCGAGCCGGTGAAGCGGGCCTTGCCGGTCAAGCCAGCCAAGCCGGTCCAGCCGGCCAGGCCGGCCCCGGTGGCTGCACAGGCGCCGGTGACGGCGCGGGCGCCGACCCGCGTGGCCGCCGTGCCCGCCGCGACGCGGCCGCCCGTGCAGCGCAAGGCCAAGGCCGAACCGGTGCTGTCGCGCCACGGCGCCAGGCCGGCCGCGCCGCGCTCGCCAGTGACGCATCAGCGCAAGGAACCCGTGCTGGCCACGCCCGCCCGCCGTCGGCCCGCCGCCGCGCCGACCCCGGCCACGGCCGATACCGGCGACTGGGAGACGTTTTAACGCTGGTGGTTGCGCAGCGAGGCGGCGCCAGACGCGGCGCCGTCTGCTTGCGTGGCCACGTCCCATGGCTGCCATTGCATGACTGCCATCCCGGCCAGCACCAGTCCCACCCCGGCCAGGCGCATCCAGGTGACGGGCCGGCTGGGCAGCCCCACCAGCCCCAGGTGATCGATCAGCAGCGAAGCCAGCACCTGGCCGGCCACGACGCCGACGATGAAGTTCGCGGTGCCCACACGGGGCGCCAGGATCAGCGCGGCCGTAATGTAGATCACGCCGAACACGCCGCCGATCCACTGCCACCACGGCCCGTGCAGGGCGCCGGCCAGCGCCGGCGGTGGCGCCCGCATGCCCCACAGCACCGGCAGTACCACCAGCAAGCTCAGTAGCAGCGACAGCACCGTGGCCCACAGCGGATGGCCGAGCGAGCGGCCCAGCGTGGCATTGGTGCCGGCCTGGAACGGGATCATGGCGCCGGCAAGCAGCGCGATGCCCATCGGCATCCAGGTGGATGCCAGCGGCGTGGCCAAAGGTGCCGTCATGTAAAGTCTCCGGTTCAAGAACGAAGCACCCATGGTGCCCGCGGCTGGGCCGCCAGGGAAATTCGCAATCCTTACCTGAGACATTCGCCGCATGGATGACCTGCGCCGCCTCGACATGAACCTGCTGTTGACGCTGCACGCGTTGCTGACGGAGCAGCACGTCACGCGCGCGGCGCTACGGCTGCACAAGAGCCAGCCGGCGGTCAGCCACGCGCTGGCCCAGTTGCGCGACCTGTTCGACGATCCTCTGCTGGTGCGGCGCGACGCCGGCCTGGTGCTAACGGCGCGCGCGCGCGAACTGCTGCCGCCGCTGGAAGATGCGCTGAGCCAGCTCAACGGCCTGCTGCGCACATCCGCCTTCGATCCGGCCCAGGCCCGGCGCACGTTCCGCCTGGCGCTGTCCGACTATGGTGCGCGCATCATCCTGCCGACGCTGGTGCGCCACCTGCGCAGCGAGGCGCCCGGCATCGACCTGGCCGCCGTGCAGGCCAGCCGCGAAGCCATGCTCGCCAAGCTGGCCGACGGCGAGATCGACCTGGCGCTGGGCGTGTTTCCGCATCTGCCGCGCGATATCTGTGTCGACCTGCTGTTCGAGGACTACTACATTAGCGTGGCGGACGGCGCCACACTGCCCGCGCACGGCGACCTGGCGCGCGAGGCGTGGCTGGCCCGTCCCCACGTGCTGGTGGCGATGCGGCTCGATGCGCCGAGCGATATCGACGCCGCCCTGGCGGCAGCGGGCCTGGACCGCCATGTCGCGGTGGTCCTGCCGCACTGGAGCGCGGCGCTGGACGTGGTGGCCGGCACCGACCTGATCCTGACGGTGGCCGCCCGGACGCTGTCCGCCGCGCCGCCCCAGCCGGGGCTGTGCGCGTTCGCGCCACCCGTGGCGCTGCCATCGGTGCCATTTCAGCAGGCCTGGCATGCGCGGCGCGACACCGATCCCGCCCACCGCTGGTTGCGCCAGGCAGTACGCGCATGCTGTGAACCCTTGTCATAAAAGTGATGATGGTGTCTCTTTCACGCCTCGGTTCCGGGTCCAAAGCGGGCGTTGAACGGGAAACGACAAGCGCGGTTTTCAGCAGTCGCCTAAAATAGCGGCTCTCCTTCACCGACAAAAGAGCAGCGAAGCCCGTCCGGGCCTTCATCTGCCAGCCAGGCCACACCATGTCCGCAGCGCCCTCATCCCGGCTTTCCCCCGACGCTCCCCCGGCTGACGTCCCCGTCATGCAGGTCATCTTCGGCCTGATGCTGGCCATCCTGCTCGGCGCGCTCGAACAGTCGATCGTGGCCGTGGTGCTGCCCGACATCGCGCTGCAGCTCAATGGTTTCGAGGACATGGCCTGGGTGATTTCGGCCTATCTGGTGGCGTCGACGGTGGTGACGCCGATCTACGGCAAGCTGTCCGATGTGCTGGGGCGCCGCTCGGTGCTGACGTTCTCGATCATCCTGTTCCTGCTGGCTTCGATCGCCTGTGCACTGGCCACGACCATGCCGATGCTGATCGTCGCGCGCATCCTGCAGGGCCTGGGCGGCGGCGGGCTGATTTCGGTGTCGCAGGCCACCATCGCCGACGTGGTGCCGCTGCGCGAACGCGGCAAGTACCAGGGCTATGTCAGCGGCGTGTGGGCCGTGGCCAGCATGGCGGGGCCGGTGATCGGCGGCTACCTGGCGCACTTCCTGTCGTGGCGCTGGATTTTCTGGATCAACATCCCGCTGGCCCTGATCGCGCTGGTGGTGGTGCGCCGCGCGCTGCGCCATCTGCCCGTCACTGGCCGCAAGCACAGGATCGACTACCTGGGCGCGTTCCTGTTCGGCGGCGGCCTGTCCGGCGTGCTGGTGTTCCTGACCCGTCTGGGGCAGGGCCATTCGCCGCTGGAACCGCAAACGGTCGGCCTGCTGGCAGCGGGCCTGATCGGCATGGTGGTGTTCGTGTGGCAGGAGCGCCGCGCCGCCGATCCGGTGATTCCGCTTGCCATGCTGGGCGTGCCCACCGTGGCCATCTGCTGCCTGACGCTGTTCCTGTGCTTCTTCCAGCTGATCGCGATGTCGGTGCTGCTGCCGCTGCGCTTTCAGGTGGTGGGCGGGGCGGCTGCCGACACGGCCGCGCTGCGGCTGGTGCCGCTGACGCTGGCCATTCCGTTCGGCGCATATATTTCAGGCCGGCTGATGTCGTGGAGCGGCCGCTACAAGCCGCTGCAGATGACGGGCTGCCTCGTGGCGCCCGTGGCCATCGTGGCGCTGGCATTCACGCCACCGCAATCGGTGACGCTGGCGGCGCTGGTGATGATCATACTGGGCCTGTCGATCGGCCTGCAGCTGCCCAGCGGGCTGGTGGCGACGCAGAACGCCGTGCCGCCCCAGCAGGTGGGGATCGCCACGGCGCTGACAGCGTTTTCGCGGCTGCTGGGCGGTGCTGTCGGCGTGGCCGTGCTTACCACGGTGCTGATCGCGCTGCTGCGCCATAGCGGCGTGGCCGTATCGGACATGCGCGGCGGCGAGGATGTGCTGATGAGCATGTTCCGCCGGGCGATGTCCGGCGGCGACCAGGGCGATGCCGCCGCCGTGCGCGTGGCCGCCGAGCATGCGTTCCGCGTGCTGTTCCTGATGAGCGCGGCGGTCTCGTTGATCGCGCCGTTCTTCGTGGCCCGCCTGAAGGAAACGACGCTGCGCGGCAGCCCCGCCGCCGCAGCCAAGGCGGCGGCTACTGCGGAGTAATCAGGCGGCCGGCTGCGCCTGTACCCGCCGTCTGGCACGTGCCGCCAGGCCGGGCCCCAGCGCCCAGCGCAGCGTGGGCGCCAGTCCGCGCATGCCGGCCAGCGCCAGCGAGCGGCGCAGTGAAGGGCGGTGCAGACCAAGCATCTGGCGCGCCCAGGGTGGCAGCAGCGCCACGCCGGCATCGGCCATGGTTCGCACGGCCGGCACCAGCAGTGGGTTGGCCACCGGCATCGCCATGATCAGCCGGACCACTTCCTTTGTCCGGTCGCTGTTCACCAGACCGGGACGCTGGGCTTCCAGATAGGCATCGACCCCGGCGCGCGAGCGCGGCACGTCCGGTGCGCCCAGTAACGCCGCGACCGTCGCCGCTTCCGCGAAATACCGATCCTGCTCGGCTACGGACAGCGGCCCCACGTAGCGCAGGTATCCGGCCATGAAGCTCGACACCTCCGCCACGTGCACCCACGTCAGCAGGTCGGGGTCGTCGGCGGCGTAGGGCTGGCCATCGGGTGCCGTGCCCTGGATCGACGCGTGGATGCGCTTCACCCGTTCGATCAGCAGCATCGCGTCGGCCCGGCTGCCGTAGGTGGTGCCGGCGATGAACTGCGCGGTGCGCCCCAGGCGGCCCTGCATGTCGGTGCGGAAGCTGGAGTGGTCCCACACGCCGGCCAGTGCGCGCGGGTGTAGGGCCTGCAACAACAGCGCGCTGACGCCGCCGGCCAGCATCGCCGGGAAATCGGCATGCACGCGCCAGCAGACAGCGTCCGGACCGAACAGGCCGGGATCACCGGGCGGATTGTCGTAGTCGAGCGTCAGCCCGGAATTGCTGCGCGTAAGCGCGCGAACCTGATTGCCGGCGTGGCTGCGCAGGCGACGCATGAGCGGGCCGGTGGTAGCGCCCGCGGGCGCACGGTGGGTGGGGTCGGGCGAGGCGGACAAGGTGCGGAACGAAAAAGGCGGGTGTTGTCTGGCTATTGCCAGCATACACCCGCCGTGCCGCCACGGCCGTTGGCCGCGCGATGGCCGTCAGTCGTAGCGCAGGTCGGTGGCCTTGCCCCAGAACACGCGGTAGGCGTAGGCCGTATAGCCCAGGATCGTCGGCAGCACCACCGCGGCGCCCAGCAGGATGACCATCAGCGATTCCGGCGCGCTGGCCGCTTGCCAGATGTCGATGCGATCGACCACGAGGTACGGAAAGAGGCTGTAGGCCAGGCCGTTGAATGCCAGCAGGAAGATCACGGCCGTCCCGGCGAACGGCAGCCAGCACCAGCGGTCGTTGCCGTTGGCGTGCAGGTTGCGCATGCGGCGCAGGAACCGCTCGATGACCACGAAAAGGCCCATCGTCAGCAACGGGATTGGCGCCAGCATGATGATGTTCGGCAGCGCAAACCACTTGTCGAAGATGCGCGTGCTGACCATCGGCGTGACCACCGAGATCGCCGCCACGCCGGCCGCCGTCAGCCACAGGCTGCGCCGGGCCCAGTAGATGGCACGCAACTGCAGGCTTCCCGTGGTCTTCATGATCAGCCACGTGGCGCCCAGCAGGCAGTAGCCGGCCACCAGGCAAAGCCCCACGGCCACGGCGAACAGCAGGTTGGGCAGGTCGTAGCGGAAGCCGGTGATATAGAGGCCCAGCATCAGCCCCTGCGAGAAGCTGGCCAGCAGCGAGCCCGCATAGAACGCGAAGTTCCACCACGGCTTGTGCGGATCGCGCGCCTTGACGCGGAAGTCGAACGCCACGCCGCGGATGATCAGTCCGGCCAGCATCAACGCCACGGGCAGGTACAGGTTGGTCAGGATGACGCCGTGGGCCAGCGGGAATGCCGTCAGCAGCAGCCCCACGCCGAGCACAAGCCAGGTTTCGTTGGCATCCCAGAACGGGCCGATCGACGCGATCATGGTGTCCTTGTCGGCATCGTCGGCGCGGCGCAGCAGCACGCCCACGCCCAGGTCGTAGCCGTCGAGGATCACGTAGATCAGCATCGACAGGCCCATCAGCGCCAGGAACACCAGCGGCAGGCAGCCGGCCGGCTGGGTCAGGTCGTGAATCGTGGCCGGGTTCATTGCGCGCTCCTGGGTTGGCCGATGACGGGTTGCGGCGTGCCCTCGGCGGGGCCGGACGCGGCGGACTTGCCCGCCTTGCGGGCCAGGTGGAAGACCACCGATATGTAGGCGACGATCAGCGCCAGATACAGCGACAGATACATGGCCAGGGTGCTGCCGATCATGGCGGCGGGCACCTTCGAGGCGGCCTGGGCGGTGGTCAGCACGCCGTAGACCAGATAGGGCTGCCGGCCGATCTCGGTCACATACCAGCCCGCCACCAGCGCGATCCAGCCCGAGAACGTCATCGCCACCAGCACGCGTGCCAGCCACGGCGACGGCGCGCCCTGCCGGCGGAGCTGCCAGGTGCCCAGCCACGACACGGCCAGCATCAGCAGGCCAACCCCCACCATGATGCGGAAGGCGAAGAACAGCGGTGCCACGGGCGGATGCCGATCGGCAAAGGCGTCGATGCCCTTGATCTCGCCGTCGACCTTGTGGGTCAGGTAGATCGAGGCGAGCTTGGGAATCGCGATCTCGAAGTCATTCGACTGCGTGGTCGCATTGGGCAGGCCGAACAGCACGGCCGGCGCGCCCTTTTCGGTCTTCCAGATACCTTCCATGGCCGCGATCTTGGCCGGCTGGTGATGCAGCGTGTTCAGCCCGTGCAGGTCGCCGGCCACGATCTGCAGCGGAATCAGCAACGCCGCCAGCGTCACGCCGGTGCGCAGCGAATGCATGACTTCGCGGCCGCGGTCGTGGCGAAGCCAGCGATAGGCCGAAATGCCGGCCAGCAGGAAGGCCACGGTCAGGCCCGACGCCAGCAGCATGTGCACGAGCCGGTAGGGGAACGACGGGTTGAAGATGACTTCGAGCCAGCTTGTGACATGCGCGCGGCCGTCGATCATCTCGAAGCCGGCCGGGGTTTGCATCCACGAGTTCAGCGCCAGGATCCAGAATGCCGACAGCGTGGTGCCGCCGGCCACCAGCAGCGTGGCGATGGTGTGCATGCGATTGCCCACGCGCCGCATGCCGAACAGCATGATGCCGAGGAAGGTGGCTTCCAGGAAGAACGCGGTCAGCACCTCGTAGGCCAGCAACGGGCCGGCGATGTTGCCGACGGTTTCCATGTAGCCGGGCCAGTTGGTGCCGAACTGGAAGCTCATGGTGATGCCGCTGACCACGCCCAGCGCGAACGTCAGCGCGAAGATCTTGACCCAGACGCGGTAGGCGTCCATCCAGCTTTCATCGCGGGTCTTGTTGTAGCGCAGCTTGAAGAACAGCAGCACCCACGCCAGCGAGATGCTGATGGTGGGGAACAGGATGTGGAACGTGATATTCGCGGCGAACTGGATGCGCGCCAGTATCACCGGATCGACACTTGCAAACACGGGTTACTCCTTGCGGGGGCGGGCAGACTTTGCAGGGGGCTTGCTGCTGGCGGACTTCGCCGGGGCCTTGTCGGCCTTGGCAGTCTTGTCTTTCGCGGCGCCGCCCATGCCGATGGCAGAGGTCAGCCGGTCCTTGACGTCCAGCAGCTTGGTGACGCGCGAGCCCAGGCGCATCAGCTTTTCGAGGGTGGCGACATCGAGCTTCTGCATGTCGCCGAACCACGTCGTGACCAGCAGGATCAGCCCGTACATCTCCTTCATGCGGGCCTGGGCGTGCCGGTCTTCGTCGGACAGCGGCGTCTCCAGCTGGACTTCGCGCAGCATCGACAACGTGGGATCGATCTCGCGCCGGCGACGTTCCTCGGCCAGCGTGCGGAAGATCGCCCAGACATCGTCGGGCGCGGAGAAATACTCGCGGCGGTCGCCGGGCTGGTGCGACAGCTTCACCAGGTTCCAGGATTCCAGTTCCTTGAGCCCGATGCTGACATTGGAGCGTGAAAACCCAAGTGATTCCGCGATCTCGTCCGCATTCAGCGGCCGCGCGGCGGTAAAGAGGAGGGCATAGATCTGACCAACCGTGCGGTTGATCCCCCAGCGGCTGCCCATCTCACCGAAGTGGAGGACAAATCGCTGGACCAGGGGCGAGAGCTGCATTGTCTGTTTTGAATTTTCAGAAATTTGTGAAAGTTTAGAACAAAACTTAGAGGCGTGCGCGGGGCGGATGGGGTGGAGGGGTGTGGCGGGGTGTCGCAGTGCCGCGGATGAACCTGAAGTGGTCATTGGAGATCACTGTCCGCCGCGGACGAGGATGCTATAAGACGGTGGCCCAAAGGACTGCCCGTAAGATGCCACCGGTGTCAACTCGACACTAAAACTTCCATCAAAGCGGCTTGGGCGAGTACAGGGCGCTTTGGAATTCCGGGACGTACTCGTACTTGAGCATCTTGCCGAGCTTCAAGGACTTGATGAATGTCGACAGGCTTCCTTCCGTCAAGCCGAGGCTCACCGTGCCCGCATTTGTGCTGGAGGCATGGCTGAGCTGCCGGGAAGTTGCAAAACCGGTGGTCAATTTCCCTTGCTGGTCCACGTTTGTAAAGCGATGGGTCACCATCGAGATCTTGCTCGAGAGATCGCCCAGCTTTTCCGCGTCGATGGTGACATCGACTTTGCCCGTTTCGCTGTCGAGGATCTGGACGATGACTGACTTCTCGGTCTCGCGGTAGTGGATGCCTGTCAGCCATTTGGGGAGGTTATAGCCGACAACACCCCGTACCCTCGCCAGCTCCGTGTTGACAGGAAGCTTCAGTACGTAGCCCCAGAAGTCACCGGACATCGCCTGACTTATCAAGGTAAGGGGCCCCAGGCTGGAACTGCCCGGCCGATTCGTGATGACCGAGAGACCCATCTCGTTGTAAGCGTCGTTATCGCAAAAGTGGTAGGCGTAGGCGGTGAGCGCGACAAGGCCGCGGCCGGGCCAGATCTGAAGCGGTTGCACCTTCTCGAGCACGTCCGCCGGCATCAATTCCCGCAACCTGTTCAAGTCGGCGGTAAAGATGATCGTCACCCTGCTGTTCTTGTAGTAGAAATTCGGCGAATAGGATTCGAAGCCAATATCCACCTTCTCCTTCTTGAGTTCCTTGAACCAGCTCAGGTCAACGTCCGGGGCTTCCGCCGCAATGACGGAAAGAGGCGGATTGGAGCGATAGCGGTCATACAGCCCGCCTTTTACGACAGGGACCTCATGGCCGGCAATATTGATTGTTGTGCTCTCTGCGGGCTGGATAGTCGATGCGTCATCGGCCCAGATAGGGCTCGAATTGGCGCTTAGAAGTACACCGGTAGCCGCCGCCAGTTTTCGGATCGTCATGTGGTTGGGTAGTGGTCATTGGATCGTGCGTCGACTCTAAGTTTGAAGTCAGCTTTAATGTCAACATCATTTTTGGCTGGCAGCGGGTTGCCACGGGAGGCCGGGGTTCTCGTGCCTCCTGCTTAATATGTGCACGAATAGGCACTATTAGGAGCCTGTTCTCGGGGCGGGTGCCTGACGGATGCTTGACCTTCAAGTTCAGTTGAACCTTAGAGTTCAGACTGAAGGCAGTTTCAACGTATTCAGCCATGGGGAATGGTCAGCGACATTGGGAGCCGGTTTGGCCCCACCAACTCTGCACGAGGGGTGTGAAAGACATGAAGATCGGAGAACTGGCAAAGCGGACCGGCCTCGCCCCCTCGCGAATCCGCTTCTACGAGGGCATCGGTCTCCTGAAGGTCGAGCGTCAGGCGAACGGCTACCGAAGCTATCCATCCCAAGCCGTGCTGCTGCTCAACCTGATCGCCAGCGCGCAGCAGGCAGGCTTCACGCTCGACGAGATTCGCGCGCTGCTGCCTCCCGATCTGGCGGAATGGCAGCATGGGTCGCTGGTCGAAACGCTGCGCAACAAGGTGCGTGACATCGAGGCAATGGAGGCGCGGCTCGCTCAGAGCAAGGCGCACATTCATGCACTGCTGGCTGATATCGAGGGCAAGCCAGCGGGAATCGACTGCGCTACCAACGCGAAGCGGGTGCTGTCGCGCATCCGATCCGGGGAAATGGAAGGCTCGAGCCTGGCACCCGACGACGTCGCCATGTTTCGAAAGGCAAGCCGGCGCCGGCGGGAAGAACCCACGTAGTGGACAGGCGATAACCGGTCATCACACGTCCACGCGACCGCCGGCTGAATGGCGGAATGTCATCAGACCCCTGGATCAGGGCAAGGAAGCAATACATGAATCTGGACGTCAACCACCGGCCGGTCAGCGTCGAATGCGACCCGGCCACGCCCTTGTTATGGGTGCTCCGCGACCATCTGAACCTAACGGGCACCAAATTCGGCTGCGGGGTGGCGGCTTGCGGCGCATGTACCGTGCATCTGGAGGGGAACGCGGTGCGCTCCTGCGTCCTGCCCGTGGCAGCCGTGGCGGGAAAGCGCGTTACCACGATCGAAGGGCTGGCTGGCGCGCCGGGCAAGCGCCACGCGCTGCAACAAGCCTGGATTGACGAGCAGGTGCCACAATGCGGCTACTGCCAGTCGGGGATGTTGATGGCGGCCGCGGACCTGCTCGCCAGGCAGCCCGACCCGAACGATGCCGACATCGATGCGGCCATCACCAACATCTGCCGCTGCGGCACGTATCCGCGCGTGCGCACTGCCATCAAGCGCGCTGCGAAGGCATTGCGGGAGGGGAGCGCATGAGCGCCGGCACAACTACCCCACGCCGCGGGCGGCGTCGCTTCCTGCTTGGGGCGCTCGGCCTGGGCGGCGCGCTGGTGGTCGGCTGGGGCGTGATGCCGCCGCGCAGCCGGCTCGGCGACGCCGCGGCATTCCCCGGGACGTCTGGTCAGATTGCGCTGAATGGCTGGATCAAGATCACGCGGGAAGGCGACGTCATCCTGGCCATGCCGCGCGTGGAGATGGGGCAAGGTATCCACACTGCGCTGGCGATGCTGGCCGCAGAGGAGCTCGATATTCCGCTGGCGCGGGTAAGCATCGAGTCGTCCCCCATCGAGCGCATCTATGGGAATGTCGAGGTGATGGACATCAATTCGCTGCCGCTTCATCCCGACGACGCGGACAAGGCCTGGGCGCGCGCGTTGCATTGGATCATGGCCAAGGGCGCGCGAGAGATCGGCCTGATTATCACCGGCGGCAGCAGCAGCGTGGCCGACGGCTGGCAGCCGGTGCGCGAGGCCGCCGCCACTGCACGCGCCACGCTGGTGGAAGCGGCAGCGCGTGAATGGGGTGTGCCGGCGGCACAGGTGACCGTGCGCGAAGGCCAGCTCATCGGTCCAGGCGGCAGGCAGATGCCTTTCTCCGCTGTCGCGCAAAAGGCCCGCGATATGGGGCCGCCCTCCAACGTCAAGCTCAAGCCGGCTGCGCAATATCAACGGATTGGCAAGCCGGCGCCGCGTAACGACATCGCAGGCAAGACGGATGGCAGCGCGCGCTTTGCCATCGATGCGCGGCCGCCGGGCATGCTGTACGCGGCGGTCGTCATGTGCCCCGTCTTTGGCGGCAAGCTCAGGGGCTTCCAGTCGAACGCAGCACTGGCGATGGCAGGCGTGCGGTATGTCGTGCCGTTTGACGGCTCGACCGGCGGAGCGCCAGGCGTAGCGGTGGTGGCCGACCACTACTGGCAGGCACGTCAGGCGCTGGCAACGCTGGAACCCGTCTGGGATCAGGGGCCGCACGCCACACTGGATTCCGCCGGCATCCGGCAACAACTGGTGGGTGCGCTCGACAGCGACAACGGCGGCTTTACCTACCGTTCCACGGGCGACAGCCTGAACGCCTTCGCCAGCACGGACGGCGCAATGGTCGTCCAAGCCGAGTACAGCGCACCCTACCTGGCCCATGCCGCCATGGAGCCGATCAACTGCACGGCCCAGGTGAGCAAAGACCGCGTTCAGCTCTGGGCGCCTACCCAGGTGGCGACCCTGGCACAGCTTGTTGCCGCCCGGGTGGCCGGCGTGAGCCGGGATCAGGTGCATATCGACATCCCGTTCATTGGCGGCGGCTTCGGGCGGCGCCTGGAGTCGGACTTTATCGGGCAGGCCGTTTCGATTGCCTGCAAGACCGAAGGCCGTCCGGTACAGGTGATCTGGTCGCGCGAGGACGACATCCGGCACGACTTCTATCGTCCGCAGGCCATCGCAAGGCTGAGGGCCCGCGTGGAGAACGGGCGGGTGACAGCCATCGCCTCGCGCAGCGCCGGTCAGTCGATCATGGCTGGCGAGTTGGAGCGGCTGTTCGGCGCGCCGTCGCTCGGAATCGATCGTTATACCGTCGAGGGGTTGTTCGACCTACCGTATGAAATCGAGCATGCGCATATCGCGCACTTGACGGTGCAGCTGCCGGTACCGATCGGGTTCTGGCGCAGCGTCGGCCACTCCTACACCGGCTTCTTCCTGGAGAACTTTCTGAATGACGTGGCTGCTGCCGCCGGGCTCGATCCGCTGGCTATGCGGCGCGATTTGCTGAAGTCGCACCCGCGTGAACTGAGGGTGCTCGATACGGCCGCCAGAGCGGCAGGCTGGGGACAGCCGCTGGCCCCCCACACTGACGGCTCGCCGCGTGCGCGCGGGCTTGCGCTGCACAACGCGTTCGGCTCGGTGGTGGCGCAGGTGGCGGAGGTGTCGCTCAAGGACGGCAAGCCACGTGTGCATCGCGTTGTCTGCGTCGTGGACTGCGGCACGGTGGTCAATCCGGGCGTCGTTGCCCAGCAGATGGAAAGCGGGATTATCTTCGGGCTGACGGCCGCACTGTACAGCCAGATTCAGATCAAGGACGGACAGATCCTGCAGACCAACTTCACCGACTATCCGATGATCAAGATGGCGGAGACCCCCTTGATCGAGACCCACATTGTGCCGAGCACGGCCGAACCCAGCGGCGTCGGTGAAGTGGCCGTGCCGCCAATCGCGCCCGCCGTGGCACATGCCGTCGCCCAGCTCACTGGCAATCCAGTTCGGCAACTGCCAATGGTGTAAGGCAGCGGGCGCGGCCCTGAATGTCTGTGGGGTGGCGCACGCCCAGCCTCCCCATTCCAGTCGGGTTGCCGTATGTCGCGGTGTGACTAGAATCAGCAATCGGGGGAGCTTCCGTGGAGGTCATGCCCGCCGAGACTGCAGGTGGAGACGGATGGGTCCGAGTCTCGGCGTCGCGCGGTGGCGAATCGAGTAACGTTCGTGCCGGCGAGAGGAAAAATGATCGATGGATACCTCCCCCGACCGACCCCGATCGCTCCTGTCCCGCTGCGATTCGTAGGGAGGGACGTGGCGATACGTGCTGGAGCGGCGGCGCGCACGGTCCGCGTGTGAACGCGCCTTTTGGTCGGCCTGGAACGCAAGTGCGCGAATGGCGGGCCCCGCTTCCCATGTCGGGGTCCTTCAAGTAGGACGGCGCCCGACATCAGATGCTCATGCATTGCGAGACTATAGTGGACCAATCAACGAGTCCCTATGTCTCCCCCCGCCCACAGCCCCGCGTCAAATATTCCCTCAGATCAACAGGATCTGTTCCTTGCCTTCGTGGATACGGTGGCCGACTATGCAATCGTCCTCCTCGATACAAATGGTGTCATTACGAGCTGGAATCGGGGGGCGCAACGCATGCTCGGATACGACGCATCCGAGGCTATTGGCTTGCACTTCTCGCGGCTATACACCGAGGACGCGATCGCGCGAGGGTGGCCACAGAAGGCACTCCTTCTGACCCAACGTCATCGCAAGCTTGAAGATGGCGGCTGGCTGATGCGAAAGGATGGAAGCCGCTTCTGGTGCAGCAACAGTATCACGGCCGTGCACAACGCCGACGATGTACTGATTGGCATGGGAATGGTCATTCGGGACGTCACGCAACAGATGGAGTCCTCCGAGCGACTGCGGGAAAGTGAATCGACGTTCCGACTTCTCGTGCAGAACGTGTACGACTACGCAATCTTCATGCTCGACACGGAAGGCCGCGTCGCCAGTTGGAACGTTGGAGCCAACCGCATAAAAGGCTACGCGAGCCGCGAAATTGTCGGCCAGCATTTCTCGGTTTTCTACCCGCCCGAGGATCGGATGACGGGCAAGCCGGAACGGCTTCTCTCCATCGCGAGGGATCAGGGCCGCGTGCAAGATGAAGGCTGGCGTGTGCGAAAGGACGGCACTCAATTCTGGGCGAGCGTTACGCTCACCGCCGTTTATGACGAGCACCATCATTTGGTGGGCTTCGCGAAGATAACCCGCGACATGAGCGAACGCAGGCACCTGGAAGAAGTTGAAGCGTCTGCGCGAAGAGTGAATGAGTTCCTGGCTACGTTAGCGCATGAGCTCAGAAACCCTCTCGCCCCGATGTTCAACGCAACCGCGATCATTGAAAAACATCCGGACGATGGGGGCCTTGTCAAAGCCAATCTGAGCGTTGTTCTCCGGCAACTGCGTCATCTGAGCCGCCTGGTCGACGACCTGTTGGATGTCGGCCGGATGGCTGTGGGGAAGCTGGAGTTGCGAAGCGCAGTCATCCCGATTCAAACGGTGATTGAGATAGGGTTGGAGGCCTGCTTGCCGCTCTTTTCCGCCAAGCAACAGCGGATCGATTTGCAACTATGCGGCGAGAATTTCCATGTCTTCGGCGACCTTACGCGTCTTAGTCAGGTCCTGCAAAACGTGCTGAACAACGCGTCGAAATTCTCTCCCGAAGGCACGACGATCGCTGTAGAGTGCAAAGCCTGGGACAAGATTGGCACGATTTCCATTACCGACCACGGCCGTGGCATCCCGCGCGATATGCTTTCGGACATCTTCAATCTATTTGTTCAAGTCGAAGAACCCGGTTATAGCGCAACCGGCGGCCTGGGGATCGGCCTGTCTCTGTGCAAATCGATCATCGAAAAGCATGCCGGATCCATTAGCGCCGCCAGTGCCGGGCCGGGACAGGGAAGCACGTTCACAATCCAGTTGCCTATTGCGACGCAAACGTCTTCATCAGAAGAGCCCTGTATGACGGAGTTTCCAGTCGCCGGCTTGAACATCCTCATTGTCGACGACAACCAGGATGCCGCAGACAGCCTTGGCATGCTTCTCCAAATGGAAGGGCACGCCATAGAAGTCGCCTACGATGGTGTGTCTGCCATCCGCAAGGTTTCCACCTTTGTTCCCGATGTCGCGTTGATCGATCTGGCGATGCCCGATATGGACGGATACGCGTTGATCGAAGAACTCCGGGAGTTTGCAAAGCTGAACCATACGCGCTTCTACGCATTAACCGGGTTCAGTGAGGCAGCCGTACGGGACCGTGTTGCCGAGGCGGGGTTCCATGGTCACATTGTGAAACCCATCGATCCGGCTGCGCTAAAGAAGACGATTTTTCCCGTCGGTTCTGGCAATCCGTAGCCACGATCCGCTCCTTGTCCCAGATACCGGCGAACAAGCTTGTTTACGCGTTCGATCGTCCGCGAGAAAGCCAGGAGGATCGACGCCCTGCCGCTGAGCGACCAGACCATCCTGGTTTCCCGACATCATTCCGGGCGAATATTGCCCTGCTTAATGACTGTCGCCCATTTCTCGCGCTCGGCATCAAGGAACTTCCGGAATTCCTGGGGCTTGTCGCCAGAAGCTTCCGCGCCGATCGCCGCGAGACGTTCCTTGACGGCGGGTTGTGTCAAGACCTCGATGGTTGCCTTGTTGATCTTGTCGATGATCTCCGCCGAGGTGCCGGCAGGCGCGAACAAGCCGTTCCACTCATACACCTGGTAGCCCGGCAGCCCCGATTCGGCGATGGTAGGGACATCTGGCAGCGCGGGAGACCGCTTCGCGCCTGTGGTCGCCAGTACCTTCAACTTCTTGCCGGAGACCAGTGGGTAAGACGCTGCCATGTTGCTGAACATCATGTCGACCTGGCCGCCCATCAGGTCGCTCAACGCTGGTGCACCGCCCTTGTAGGGTACGTGCAGCATGTTGAGCCCCGACTGTTGACGGAACAGTTCTGCCGCCAGGTGCTGTGCGGTGCCCGATCCCGCGGACGCATAGGTGAGTTTTCCCGGCGTGGCCTTCGCACGCGCCACGATATCCTTGGGCGAATTGAACGGAGAGTTCGGCGGCACCACCAGAAGGTTCGGCACGCGTACCACAAGTGAGATGGGAGCGAAGTCCTTCGCGGTATCGTAGGGGAGCTTCGGTTGCAGGCTGGGGTTGACCGAAAATGCGGTGGCGTCCAGCAGCAGGGTGTAACCGTCCGGCGCGGCCTTGGCGACAGCGCTGGCACCGATCACACCACTTGCGCCGGGGCGGTTGTCGACAACGATGGTCTGGCCCAGCTTGGTGCCCAGAGGTGCGGCGACAATGCGGGCGACCGTATCGGCCGCGCCGCCTGCCGGATAGGGAACGACGAGGCGAATTGGATGATCGGGATAGGCGGCGCTGGCACTGGTGGCGGCGCACAGCAGTGCGAGGCTGGCAATGGCGCGGGTAACGGGCTTGAACATTCTTGTCTCCAGAAGCTGTAGCTGTCGTTATGGTTTAGACGGTTGCGATCGGCGTCGCGGGCGATCCGACGGCACCGGGAAGGCGCAGAGGCGGCGCGGTCAGCAGGAAGCGGCTACGTTTGTTCTCGCGCAGCCAGTATGCCAATGGTGTCAAATGCCAAAGCTCGCCCAGATGGATGCCATTCTTGAACAGGCAATGTTCATGCAGCGGCAGTCGGGGCCCGCGAATGGGGGACGGCGTCAGCGGTTTCGGCACAACCAGTTCCACGGCGGGATTGTCTGCCAGCAGGCATGCCAGGCGCGAATCGGTGATCCAATTGAGCAGCTTCGCGTCGTAGCCGTCCAATCCGGTGCCGGATTCGTGAAGTACCTTGAGGTCCGGCGACTTGTTCATCGATAGCAAAGTGTCGGCGAACCCGGTATGGAGGCAAACCATATCGCCCGGCTCGACCGTTACGTTATCGGCTTCCAGAATGCGCATGAGCTGGTCGTAGCCGACCGCCTGCCGTTTGCGCCCAAGGTGACGCTCGATGTCGATCATGACGCCGCGACCTTGCGCGCCGTGCTCGGCAAGCACGGCAATACTCAATGCGGCGGCTTCGGGGTTCTCGTATCTTGCCCATGCCTCGGGCGCTTGCGTCTCGACGCCGGCTCTGATGTCCTCGCCGGCCCGGAAGCCGTTGTAGAAGACGGCTTCGTCGCTGCCGTCACCGTCGGCATCGAAATGGCTGCCCACGTGTGCCAGGCTGTCCCACTGCGTGGAATACTGCAGGCTCATGAGCACGACATCGTCATTGACCACGTCCGTCAGATCGGGATCCTCGGAACGGTACGACCAGCAGAAACCCTGCTGCCCGGCGCTCTTTCCATCCCGGACGACGGCGAATCGCCGCGGTGGCTGCCGACGCACGTTCATGGTTTGGCCGCCCGGGTAATCGAGAGGAAGCGAAAGGCAGAACGTAATGCCTTCGCGTACTTCCGCGACGCCTTGCAGTACCTTGGCGCGATCCACGAGGTTCATGCGCCCACGTTGATCGTCTGGTCCAAACTCGCCCCAATTGCTGCCGTCCGGCTTACGCTGCCACCGCCTTGGTGCTTCGCTCATGTCGGCTCCTTACTGCAGCTTCGCAAGTTCGGCCAGCACGTTCTTCGCAGCGGCTACGCCCATGTTGACGAAGGCATCGCTGGTGACGCCGCCGATGTGCGGACTGAGGATGAACTTGCTGTGTCCGAAGAAGGGATGATCGGCAGGTGGCGGCTCTTGCTGCAACGAATCCAGGCCTGCCGCGGCCACTTTGCCGCTTGCAACGGCTGCCAGAAGTGCGTCTTCGTCGATGAGCCCGCCGCGTGCGGTATTGACGACGATCACGCCGTCTTTGCATCGGGACAGGCTGGCCTCGTTGAGCAGGCCGAGATTCTCGGCGGTCAGTGGGCAGTGGAACGATATGACATCCGAGGTTTCCCAGATCGCGTCCAGGCTGACGGGTTCGATGCTCGTCGGCAGGTCGGCGGCATAGGGGTCATATCCGATCACCTTCATATCCATGGCGTTGGCGATCCGCGCGAAGCGCCGGCCGATCGCACCCAGGCCAACAAGACCAAGCGTGCGCCCTTGCAGTTCAAGACTTTGGTGCGTCGATTTGTCCCAATGGCCATTGCGCGTGCGCTGGTCCAGCGTCACCACCGATTTTGCGCAGGCGAGCATCAACGCCAGCGCCTGCTCGGCCACGGCCGCCGCATTTGCGCCCGCCGCGGCCACCACTTTGACGCCGCGCGCCTTCGCAGCTTCCTGGTCGATGTTGTCGATGCCGCTTCCGTGCTTCGACAGGACGCGGATCGACGGCGCCGCGTCGAGCGCCATGGCGCCGATCTTGCTCGTGCGGACGATGATCGCCACAGGCGCGTATCGGCGGCAAAGTTCTGCGGTCTCTTCTTCGGTTGCCGCTTTTCCTGCATAGACCAGTTCGAAGTCGGACAGCAGCGCGACCGCCTGTGGCGCAATGTTTGCCGCGGTCACAACGATGACGGGCTTGGCTGACGTACTCACAGCGTTTCTCCAGCCTTCAGCACACCGGCGGCACGCAGGGCATCGTCCAGCCAGGATGGTCGCAGTGCTTCGCCAGACTTGATACCTTCGATGCGTTTGCGCTCCGCCGCTACCTTCTTTGCAGCCTCTTCAATCAGAGCCGGCGCCTTTTCGCGTTCGATGACGACCACGCCGTCTGCATCGCCGATGACGAGGTCGCCCGGGCGCACCGTAACACCGCCGCATTGAATCGGATGATTGACGCGGCCGGGTACGAACTTGGTCGGCCCGTTGGGATTCAGCCCGACGGAGTACATGGGGAAGCCCGTCTCGATGATCTCTTCGGCGTCCCGCGCAGCAGCGTCCAGAACGACGGCCGCCACACCGAGAGCAATGCACTGATTGACCATGATGGCGCCCATCAGCGCGCTGTTTTGGTCGCCTTTGCCGTCAACGATGATGACGTCGCCAGGCTTGGCCAGTGCCATCGCGGCGTGAATCATGAGGTTATCGCCGGGGCGAACTTCCACGGTGACAGCCGGACCGCAGAACTTGCTCTTTTGGCTCAGTGGCGCGATCCGCCCGTGCAGGCCGCCGCGTCGGCCGGCGACATCGGCAAAGATCGAAGACGCGAACTCGGACGCCTGCTTGACGATGTCGGGCGAAACGCGTTCGAAATCACGGATGACATCAGGGAGTTGCTGGGTGGGCGACATAGTTGCTCCTAAAATGTGCGAGTGAAGCCAGCCGCGCAGTTGGCAAGGCAACTGACGGATCGAGAAACTGCGAAAGTGGATTCCGGCGCGCGGATGCGCGCCGATGCGTTAATCGATGGTCGCGCCCGAGTCGCTGACCACGACGCGCCAGCGAGCAAGATCCTTTTGCAATAGGCCGGCAAACGCCGAGGTACTACCGCCCAGGACCTGTCCGCCTTCCGCCTCGATCTTGGAACGCACGGCGGGGACCTGGAGTACGCGATTCAATTCGGCGTTGAGTCTGGTGACGATGGGTGCCGGGGTGCCGGCGGGTGCAAGCAGGCCGAACCATGTGTCCGCGTCAAATTGCTTCACGCCCGCCTCCGCTACGGTCGGCGTGTTGGGCAATTGCGGCGACCGCTTCGCAGAGGTCACTGCGATTCCGCGCAGCTTGCCCATCTTGATTTGACCCATCACCGTCGGGACAGAGCCAATATAGATTTCCACCTGGCCACTCAGAACGTCGGTGAGCGCCTGCGACGCACCCTTGTATGGGATGTGCTGCATCTTCACGCCGGCCTGCTTTTGCAGGAGTTCCATGGCGAGGTGTGCGACCGTACCGTTGCCCGGTGTGCCGAAGGTGACCGTGCCTGGCTTGGCTTTTGCGGCGGCAAGCACGTCGGTCAGATTCTTGTACGGTGAACTGTTGTTGGTGACAATCGCGAGCGGTGCCGAGGCAATCAAGCCGATAGGCGTCAGATCTTTCGTCGGGTCATACGGCAGCTTCTTGTACAGCGACGGGTTGATAGCAAGATTGCTGGTCTGGCCGAATACCAGCGTGTAGCCGTCAGGCGATGCCTTGGCCGCAGCTTCCACGCCGAGGTTGCCGCCAGCGCCTGGCTTGTTGTCGACGATGATGGTCCACTTCAGGTCCCGGCTAAATTGTTGGGCGATTTCGCGCGAGAAGGTATCCGGCGCCCCGCCCGGCGGGAAGGGCACGATGAGGCGAATGGGCTTGGTCGGATAGGTATCTGCGGCGTACGCAGGAAGGCCAGGCACTGCAGCAATGGCGCATGCCGCCAGAACGCGAAGGATGATGTTCAAGGGTGTCTCCAGTCGAACCTTGTATTTGTGCCTCGACTATAGATTTCTGTTCCGTGCTATACAATCGCGTTGTCCATAGCGAAACACGTGCCATGAAACGGAATGCCCAGCCTGCACAGGCCCCCGAGGGTGCCGATAAAGACACAATCATCGCAGTCACGCGCGCCTTGCAAATTCTGGAGGCGTTCTCTGCCGATGACGCTTCGTTGACCCTGTCGGAGTTGAGCCGACGCGTCGGGATGGGCAAATCGACCGTTCTGCGCACGGCGCGGACGCTTGCGCAAAGCGAGTACCTGGTCCAACGCGAAGATGGCCAATGGCGCCTCGGCGCCGCCGCAGGGTGGCTCGGTGCGCGCTATCAGGCTGCTTTTCGCGTGAATGAAACGGTGGAGCCGGTGCTCAGGCGAATCAGCTACGAAACACGCGAAAGCGCGGCCTTTTATGTGCGGGAAGGAGACACGCGGGCCTGCCTGGTGCGAGTGGAAGGTCCGGGCGCGGTGCGGCACCACGTGCGCGTCGGGGAACGGCTTCCCCTCACCGGGGCGCCGGGCAGAGTGTTGCGGGCATTCGCAGGCGAAAGCGGCGAGCCATACGAGACCATCCGCAGGGATGGCTATTTCATTTCAATGGGCGAACGAGAGCCTGAGGTTTCGAGTCTTGCTGTCCCGGTGTTTGGCATCCATTGGACGTTGGCCGGGGCGCTTTGCATCTCCGGCCCCATTAGCCGGCTGACGCGGGATAAGCTGGCCGAGTATGCGGATCTGTTGCTGGCAGCGGGAAAGGAAGTGTCCTATGCAATATCCGGCTCCCGGGACCCGAGCGTCCGCCCGACGACATGGCATCCGTGATATCGAGTGGGCGATTCCGAGCCAATTTCTTTGATTACCTGAGGAGAGCCAAGGTGGTGAGTCGCCGGATGAAGCCGAACTACATTGCATTGGCGGGCAATACCGTCAGGCCGGACGTCCCGCTCGACGTGGTTCGGCGTTCACTTCTGAGAATGCCGTTCTCGTCAAATTCGAGCAAGACGGTCGACGACCGGATTTCGCCTCCGGAAAAGAGCGGACCAATGAACGGGATAAAACTCTCAGCGTGGGGGTGGGAGGTGGCGAAGGAATAAACCAGGATGGTTGACCCTGTCTTGAGCGTGACCTGGGATGAGGGTGTGCCGAGCTGGTTGGTCACATCGTCGATGGTGGAGAAGCCAAGCAGGAAGTTCGACAACTGGTCCGGCCGTATGTCCACGCCAGTTGAAACACAGCCGGCCAGCATCAAGCACACCGCGGTCAGCGCGGTCGGCGCGTGAATGAGCTTCATGATGCCATCGGTGTCGTTGCCTGACCAAGATCCAGCGAGGATGGCTTCGTGCCCGCCATCCCCTTTCCCAAGGATAGAACCTTCGCCAGTTTTTTTGGGTGCCCGGGATCGCCGCTCACAGGTGGCGCGTTGGGGCGGGCCCTTTCACCGTCACTGTGATGTCATGGGCGCGACAGACGCACCTTCGATTCCGTGAAGAAACGCCGACTGGATTTCCCTGGGCATCGAGGTTCGCAAGGACGGGGGTTGCCTACGCGCGCACGTTCAACATATCGCCCACGCAGGCAATTCCCTCGTCCTGCGCGGTGGATCGGTCGGGCTGGGCTCCTTGCATTGCCGCATCCCGGTCCTTTCCCGGCGGTAGGCCGAACATCCGGCGGTACTCGCGCGTAAATTGCTGGACACTTTCATAACCCACGGAAAACGCAGCATCGCTCGCCGAAATGCCTTCGGACGTCATCAGTCGACGTGCCTCGATGAGGCGCAACTGCTTCTGAAACTGTAGCGGCGACAGCGATGTCGCTGCCCGGAAGTGCTGGTAAAAGGACGACGCGCTCATGCCAGCGGCTGAAGCGAGGCGTTCAACCGGAAGCGGTTGAGCGAACTCGGTGCGCAGCAAAGCCACGGCCCGGGCCAGACGTTGAGCGTGACTCTGCGGACGGCCGATCTGCCGAATCACCGGGCCATGCTTGCCCACCAGCAGCCAGTAGTGGATTTCGCGCACCAGCTGTGCCTGCAGCACTGGTATTGCCGCCGGACGCGCAATCAGCCGCATCAGCCGCAGCGCTGCATCGGCGACGTCGGCGTCCGACGGTTCGACCTGCACAGGCGAATCGGGGGCGACCGGCCCGGGCATTATCTCGGCTGCCAATTCGGCGATAGCCGCCACATCGAGATCCAACACGAGGGAATAGTACGGCGCGTCAGTGCTGGCGCGCGTGATCTGGCTGATCGTCGGCACGTCCGACGTAATCAGCAGCGAATCGCCCGCGCTGAAGTCGAACGTCTGCTTGCCCATCGCCACGCGCTTGCTGCCTTGCAGGACAAGGCAGGCGAGCGGTCTGGAGATGGCATAGTCAATGCCGCTCGGGGCCGTCGCCCGGATGGCTGTCAGGCCCGGAATGGGAGTCCGGGCAATGCCGGTGGGACCGGCATGCGCCTCCGCATAGCGGCGCACGGCATCAAGCAACAGGTCACTCATCGTGGGGCAGGGTGGCGATTCATCACCTGCCATCGTAGCGGGTTCCCACGAACTGGGACACCACGTTTGGAGAAAAAGGCAAGGAAGAAAGAGATTCAGGCAAGGGATTCAGGCGTGCCAGGCGACAGAATGGACACCGGTTTTCCTCACACGCCAAGGAGTGTACGCATGACCACGATCTCTCTCGTCACCGGCGCCAGCCGAGGCCTCGGCCGCAACACGGCCCTGTCGATCGCCCGCAAGGGCGGCGACGTCATCCTCACCTACCAAAGCCGCGAAGCGGAGGCAAGCGCGGTCGTCACGGAGATCCGGAAGCTGGGCCGCAAGGCGGTGGCGCTGCAACTCGATGCCGGCGATATCGCCACTTTCCCCGGGTTCGCAGAACGGCTGAGATCCGTGCTGCGTCAGACCTGGCAGCGCGACAGCTTCGACCACCTTGTCAACAACGCGGGACATGGCGACGTAGCGCCGATCGCCGAGATGCGCGAGGCGGCGTTCGACATGCTCGTCAATGTGCATTTCAAGGGGGTGTTCTTTCTCACCCAGACGATGCTGCCGCTGCTTGCAGATGGCGGTCACATTGTCAATCTCTCGACGGGGCTGACGCGCGTATCGGCCGAAGGGTGGTCCGCCTACGCAGCGGTCAAGGGCGCCGTGGAAGTGCTCACCGTCTACATGGCCAAAGAGCTTGGCCCGCGCAGGATCACGGTCAACGCCGTAGCGCCGGGTGCGATCGAAACGGACTTCTTCGGCGGCGCAGTACGCGACACGCCGGCATTCAACCATTACTTCGCCGGGATGACGGCGTTGGGGCGCGTCGGGGTGGCCGACGACGTGGGTCCGATGATCGCCAGCCTGCTGTCGGAGGACAACCGCTGGGTCAATGCACAGCGAATTGAAGTGTCTGGCGGACAGGGAATCTGAGCGGGGGGCTAGACTTCGGCGCCCAGCTGCCGGCTTGCTCGCTGCCGGTAAAATTGGCCAAGTGTTCCCGTGAAACTTCCGCGCCACCATGTCATCCGCCCGAACCCCTGCCGCCCGTGCTTGGGCCTACGTTGCCGCGAGATCTGCAGGCCGGCCGGTCGATCCGGGGTGGCGGGTCACGCTGAACTTCCACCCGGACCGGATGGTTCGGGGGCGGCCGCTGCTGGCGGTGATGGCCGAGGATGGCGTGTATCGATCTCAATTCGAAACTGGCACCAGCAATGGCGGGCTGACCGCCTACCCCGGTGGCGATCGGTGGCAATGGGAAAGCCGGATCTTCGGGCAGGCCTATGACACCGCATCGCCTTCCGAGCGGCCGCGCTATGGCGCGCTGAATCTGGGTCATGCGCCAGCCGGCGCAGCGCCACGCTTTGGCTCGGCGCATCTGCGGCTTGCTTCCGGCGTACTGGATCGCACGACGTTTTGCCACCCGGACAGTGTCTATGGGCCGAGTCACTTCGGCGTGGCGGACCGCTTTGCCCTTGTAGAACGTCTGGCTGCCGTGGCGGGGCAGGGTGATCCGCTTGACCATTACATCGAGGCGCATGTTCACGGCGGGGTGCACATCGCGAGCGACGTGGACGCCATCGTACTTGACCCATCATTCCGGAATACGGAAGTCGAGGCGCTTGCGCATGCATTGCCCTGCCGCGTCGAATGGCACGCCGGTTTTCGGGCAGAAGCGGATTTGCTGCGCCAACAGCACGAATACCGCGGCCGGGCTGTCGCTGAACTTGCGGCGTTGCTTGCAGGCGATGACGGGCTGACACCGATGCGGATCGGCGAGGCCGTGCGCGTCGGCCAGCACGATCCGCAGATGCTCAAGCAGGTGTGGCATTGCCTGGCCCGTTTCGGGAACTGCAATCACCGGTAAGCCACTGTTCCGCGGTCTCACCCGCCGTGCAAGCGAAGACCAGCGGCGCATTGTTGCGCTTCCTCCCAGAGGCGTTGCGTGAGAAGCCCCGCGTCCTCATCCCGCGCCATTGCTGCGGCTTCGCCCGCCCAGAGAATCGAAAAATCGCTGTGTCCGCCTTTTTCATACGCGAAACGAAGCGGATCGACCGCACCGGTTGCCAGGGGGAGCGTTGGCGCTGCTGCACTCATCGGCCCTTGCTCGCGCATGAAGTGCGTCAACAATCCACGTGCCGGCCGGCCCGTGTAAAGATTGGTCAGGCGCGTCATGTCGTCACGTGCTGTGCGCAGGGCGGCGCGGTGAATGCCGGACCTGCCGGCCTGAGGCGTCATCAAGTGAGCCGTGCCCAATTGCACAGCACTCGCCCCCAGAGCAAAGGCTGCCGCAATACTTCTTCCGTCGGCAATCGCACCCGCTGCAATAACCGGCACGCTGACCGCATCCACGATCTGCGGTAAAAGCGCAAACAGCCCGGGTTGCGCATGGATATCGTTGGTCAGAAACATGCCTCGATGGCCGCCGGCCTCTGCGCCCTGCGCGAAATGGACCCGATGGCGCGCGGCCGTCTCGGCATCAGGCGAAACCGCAAGCAGAGAAATACGACAAGTTACTCGAAAAAATTACTAAATTGCATTTTTGCTAATTTGTCAGATCATAGACGGGCCAGTCACCGGCCCAGGGCCGGCGTCGGTCTATGCGGGTATCCGGGTCCGCCAGGGATTCGGGCAGCCACGGTCTGGGCCTGGTGGCGATTCCCCGCATGGCTAGGGATCGGCCCGAAAAGGTGACGATATGACGAGGGCGGGAAGCAAGCCCAGGTCCACGTGTGGTCATCCGCGCGCGAGAAGGCATCGTCCGACCTGTTTGGCGCAGGTCGTCATGGGCCTCGTCTATGCCGGCTGTGCACAGGCCCAGACCTACGTCACCCCGTCCGGCACCTATGGGCCGGGCGACTACAACGTTGCCTTCCAGTTTTTCGGGACCCACGGGACCATCCAGGGCAGCACGCGCATCTATCCGACGGGCACGTATCCATTCGGTGCCGGCGGGGCCGGCGTCTCGGTTGCCGGTGGGGGCTCAGCGACGATCGATCCTGACGCCGGAACCCAGCCGGGGGATATCGTCATCCAGTCCGACTATCGGTCGGGGGCGCCAAACGATGCCTTGTATGTGGCAAATGGCACCCTCACCGTCCTTGGCAGCACCGCTGACTCCTCGCGTCTTACCTACGCGATGGGGCACGGGCAAACCGTACACGGCATTTACATTCCGGGGGAGACGGGGCCTTCCATATTTGTGGGCGCACGGATGTACATGTCCGCTGATGGGACGGACGCCAATGCGATTCGCGGCTATGGCGGGTTTGCCGACGCTACCGTAAGGGATTCGACGCTCGTCGCCACTGGTGCGAACGGCCATGGTATCCGTTTGTGGAATCGGGCGGTCGCCACGCTCATCGACACTAGCGTGACGGCAACCGGGGCTGGCGCGTTCGGCGTCTTCGCCACGGACAATTCGACGATCGACACCACCGGAGGCTCGATCAACACGCGGCTCGAGAGCGCGCGCGGCATTTACGTCGATACGTCCGTGGCAAGGTTGAATGGCACAAGCGTGAACACAGAGGGCGCCGGCGCGTACGGAATCCAGGCGGGTGCGTCGAATCTGTCCGTCACCGGCGGCAGGATATCGACGATCGGCGGCACGGCGCACGGCTTGTGGATCTACAACGGTACGACGGCCACGCTGAACAGCGCGACGGTCGGCACAACGGGCGATAACGCGCGCGGCATATACGTCAGCGCGGCGGCCCGGGCCATGGCCAACCAGAGCGATTTCGGTACACAGGGCGTCGGTGCGACGGCAGCCTATCTCACCGGCGCGGGCTCGTCCCTGGCGATGACCGGTGGATCGCTTGTGACGGCCGGGACAAGCGCCCACGGTGCCTATGTGGCCGGCGGTGCGACGTTCGCGGCCACGGACACGACGATCTCCAGTGCGCTGGGCGTAGGCCTCTGGGCATTGGGAACGTCGGCAAGCCTTACGCGCGGGGCTGTGTCGGGGGGCCTCTATGCGGCCTTTCTCCAGGACGGTGCGACGTTGACCGCCAGCGGCACGACATTCACTGCCGGTGGTGGCGCGATACGCGGCGTGCAGTCCGCCGGTTCGAACCTCGACCTGACCGATGTCACGGTGAACACGTTGGCCACCAACAACTACGGCGTCTATGCCTACACCGGCGGCACGCTGAAGGCGCGCAACCTGGCGATCAATACAACGGGGCAGGGCGCCTATGGGATTCGCGTGATTGGCGTCCCGTCGGCCGATATCGCGGGCCTGACCGTGCGAACGTCGGGCGCCAATGCGCATGGCGCGGTCTTCGAGGGCGGCACCAACCCGTACACCGGAAGCGACTTCGATATCACGACCACGGGCGGCGGGATCGGACTCTATGCCTGGCAGCAGAGCGCAGTGAGCCTTGCGGGCGGGCGGATCGATACAGGAACCGCCGCCAGCGCGCATGGGCTCTATATCACGAACGCCTCATTGGACCTGCGGGCGAATGCCCAGGGTACCGGCGTTGGCGTAACGACCGGCGGCGCAGGCGCGAATGCGGCAGTCATCGGCGCCGGTGGCCGCCTCAATGCGACGAACGCCACCCTGCATGCGCAAGGCGCGAATGCCGCAGGGCTTTACATGTTCGGCGTGACGGACGCCGCTGCGGCCAGCGCGGTCGCAAGCGGCACGGTGGGAACGGCGCCCATCGCCCCGGTGAACGACGATGGCTCGCCCGGGGTCCTGGCAGTAATGGCGCCGCCCACTCCGCTCGCGGAACCATTGGGCGGGACCGAGGCGGTCACGCTGAACAGCAGTTCGGTCTTGTCGGACGCGGGCGCAGCCATTCGGGTGCTGGGCGGGAGAGCGACGATCGCAGCCAACCACTCTGTCATGAGTGGGCCGGTGGCGTTCCAGGTGCAAAGCCTGGCGAACGGTGCTGCGTCCACGCCTGGCATCGCCACCCTCAATGCCAACGCTTCGACGCTGACCGGCTCTGCACTGACCGAAGCGGGCAGCCAGTCCACGCTGAACCTTGCAAACGGCAGCCGGTGGAACGTCACCGGCAATTCAGTGGTCACCGCCCTCGCGAACGACAACAGCCTGATCGATGTGCAGGCGGCAGCCGGCCTGCCCCTTGGCCGCCTGCGCACGCTTGCCGCGAGCCCTATCCCCGGCAGCGCGTACCGCACGGTGTCGGTGACGGGCGACTACGTGGGCAACAATGGCGTTGTTGCCCTCAATACTTTCCTCGATGCCGGCGGCATGCTGTCCCAGCAGTTCACGGACCGGTTGCTGGTCGCCGGCAATGCCGGGGGGGCCACATCCCTCCATATCAAGCCCGTCGCAACGAGCCCGGGGTCCGTGACTTCGCCCAATGGCATCGTCGATGCGAGAGAGGGGATTTCCGTGGTGCAGGTGGCGGGCACGGCGTCGCCGAACAGCTTCTCGCTGCCCGGCGGCTACGTCACCGCCGCGAACTCTCCGGTCGCCTACCGGCTGTTTGCCTACGGGCCCGGCGCCGAAGGCGGCGCGGCGGACCCGGGCGGGGCGCTGGTGGGCAATGCCTCTGGCTACTGGGACTACCGGCTGCAAAGCGCCTATGTCGAGCCCGACGGGCCTGTCACGCCAAGCCCGAACGAAGTGCTACCCGCCGATGCCCGCCCGGAGGTGGCGCCGCAGGTGGCGTCCTATCTCAGTGCCGCCGCGTCCTTTCTGCATGCCGGCATTGTCGACCTGGACAATCTGCACCGGCGCCTTGGCGAGGTGCGCGACGACCGCGACCTTGCGCGCGACAAGGGACCAGGCGAGATGTTCTTCCGGGCCTACGGCGGAAACTTCAGGTATGCGACGAACGTTCCGTTCCAGCAGTTCGGCTACAACGCCACGGGCGACTATGCGGCCATCCAGCTCGGCGGCAACCTGTTCAAGGAAGAGCGCGACAACGGCATCTGGCGCTTCGGTGTTGCCGGGTCCGTCGGGTGGCTCAAGTTCTCGCCAATCGCCGTCGATGGCGCCAGCCGGACGCGGGCCACGATCTACCGCATCAACGGCTATGGCACCTACCAGAGCCGCAACGGGTGGTACGTTGACGGCATCGTGTCAGGCGGATGGTTCGATGGCGATGTGAGCACCGACGCGCGAGGCCGGACCAGTTCGATGAACGGTAGCGTGTTTGCGGCCTCTATCGAAGGCGGCTTCCCGTTTGCCATGCCCTACGGCATGAACCTTGAGCCACAACTGCAGTTGATCGGGCAGCATGTGGGGTTCAGCAACACGATCGACGCCGACAACCTGGAGGTCAATATCGGCTCGCAGAACCAGGTCGTCGGCCGGGCCGGGGTGCGCCTGACCAAACCGATGGCGGTCTCTGCCGGTCGCCTGACACCGTACTTTGGCTTCGACCTGCTGCACGCGTTCACCGGCGGCGCCAACGTGCAGGTGAGCGACATGCGGTTCGAATCGGGGAAGCTGGGCGATGCGTATCAACTGTCGCTCGGCGTGAACGGCATGCCTACCGCGAAGATGTCGCTCTACGGTCGCGTGTCGTATCAGCACGCCCTTGGCTCCGCCGGTGTCCAGGGATGGCTCTTCAACGCTGGCCTGCGTTATCTCTTCTAGCAGATGGCGCGGGATGAGCGACGTTGCCAGGCCCAAAGCGCCTACGCCAGTCGCAGATCGCGCAACAGATCCAGAACGTGTTGCGTGGATCGCTCGACGTGCCCGGCACGATGCGCGAGGCCGAGCCGGCGCCACAATGCCGGCCGCAGCGGACGCATGACAATGCGTTGGTCGGGGGGCGGCGCTGTCGCCTCATGGGGCAGCAGCGCGGCACCGTAACCAGCCGCGACCAGACTCTTGATCGCGTCGTTGAAGTTAAGCTCGATGCGCGGCGCAGGCTGATGCCCGGACGTCGCGAACCACTCGGCCGTCAGGCGTGAAAGACGCGTGGTCGCGTCATTGAGAATGAGCGGTTGGGCAGCGAGCCATTCTGGCGTGACGTGGGCCGGGCACTCCCAGTGCGCGGGCACGAAGGCCATCACGGGATCGCGCCGCCAGGGCTTGATGACGAGCCCGGCCACGGGTGGCTGCGGCAGGGCAACGAGCCCGATGTCCAACGTCCCATCCGCCAGCCGGGACAGCGTTTCATGCGAAGTCAGCACGGCGACCTGAATGTCGATGGCGGGATGCTGCTGGCGCAAGACCTCGAGCGCCTGCGGCAACAGATGCGCGATGGCGCCGGTCGAGGCCCCGATCCGCACGCGCCCTTCAAGGCCCTGCACCTGGCGTTGAATATCGTCCAAGGCCCGCTCCGCATCGGCCAGGAGCCGGCGCGCGCGCTCTATCAGCACCTCTCCGATCGCCGACGGCCTGACATGTCCGCGCTTGCGGGACAGCAGGGGTGCCCCAATGCGGTTTTCCAGTTCCGCGATATGGAGGCTGACCGTTGGCGGCGCCAGATGCAATGCACGCGCCGCATCGGCGAACGACCCACGGTCGGCGATGGCGACCAGAGTGCGCAGGCGGTCCAGGCTGATCTCTCGCATGTCGGCGTCCAGATTCAGGAAAACTGAATGTTCACGTTATAAAATTCAACTTTTCATATTGTAGCGGTCCGCCGAACATAGGGGCGCTTTCTCTTCGTCCTGCTTCTTCTTATCCAAAGTTTGCGGAGCATTTCACCTATGAGTTCTCCCGTGGTTTTCATCGATGGCGACCAAGGCACCACCGGATTGCTGATCCACGAACGGCTGCGTCACCGGACCGATATCAGGCTGATGACGCTGGCGGCTGCGGAGCGCAAGGACTTGCGGCGTCGCGCAGAAGCCATCAACGCCTGCGACATCGCCATCCTCTGCCTGCCGGACGCCGCCGCGCGCGAGGCAGTGGCCACCATTGTCAATCCCGCCGTTCGCGTGATCGACGCAAGCTCCGCCCACCGTACGCACCCGGACTGGACCTACGGATTTCCAGAGATGACGCCGGGCCAGGCCGGGCGCATTGCGAAGGCACGCCGGGTCACCAACCCCGGTTGCTACCCGACCGGTGCGATTGGCCTGCTGCATCCATTGGTGCAGGCCGGGCTGATACCGGACGACTACCCCATCAGCATTCATGCGGTATCGGGCTACTCCGGACGCGGACGCACCGGCGTGGAGGAATATGAGGGGCAGGCGGCCGCCAGCGCGCCGGCCTACCAGGTATATGGCCTGGAACTCGCGCACAAGCACACGCCCGAGATCCAGCAGCATGCCGGGCTCAGCCAGCCACCCATTTTCATGCCTGCCTACGGCGCGTTCCGGCAGGGCATCGTGCTGACGGTGCCGCTGGCGCTGCGTTTGCTGGCACCGGGGGTGGATGGCGCGACGTTACAGGACTGCCTCGCGCGCCACTATGCCAGGGCGGAGCATGTCCATGTATTGCCGCTGCAAGCGTCGCGCGATGTGAAGCATCTGGACCCGCAGGCGCTCAACGGGACGAATGACCTGCGTCTGAGCGTATTTCCCAGCAAGGCGCACGGGCAGGTACTACTGTCTGCGGTTTTCGACAATCTTGGAAAAGGCGCTTCCGGCGCCGCGATTCAGAACCTGGACCTGATGCTGGCGTAGCCCTGTGTTCCAGGTCGCCGAATGTCCCTTCCTGCCCCGCGAAGGGCCATTGGATTTCCCCGGGTTTGTCGCGATTTATCGACCGTGCGGTACGGGACGCGGGGGAGGCGGGTACGGCGTATTGCCGGGTATCTGAATATATGGCGCGACGATATACGGGTACGGGGCAGATCCGTTGACCTGCTGGTCATAGGCGGGGGCGTTCGGCTGGGTCGCCATGACACCGGCCCGGGGGAGCGGCGGGGTGTGCAACACCGTCGCATCACGCCGGCCATCGCTGATTCCGCGTTCGGTACTCAGAATCTGGGGCCGACTGCCCGTATCCGGCGCGGCATTGGCCGCAGACGAACCCAATGTCGAGAGCAAGATAATCGTCAAAAATCTCAGCATATCGACTCCACATATCCCTGTTGTCGCACCGCGTGACTCTGGCGCGATCGCGCCGGCAGTCCGGCCGGTAGCCCATTGCCAGGTCGCGACGGGCGCTTCCACGGAGCAATGGTAGTACGGAGGCTTACGGCAGGCGGACCACAAACTTGAGGTGCCAGCCGATTTTCCGGGCTTGACACTGCCGATGTCCGGGTGGACGACCCTCCGGCAAATTCCCCTGCAAATGAGAATGCGTCGCATGTAGAATCATGCCCAAACCGGACGATGACAACAGGTCCGGATGAAAGAAGGGTCGACGGGCGGGTGAACTTGGGCAAGGGGGGAAGACTGTCATGCGTGTTCTGATCGTGGAGGACGATCCGCGGGTGAGGCATTGGCTCGGCGCCAGGCTGCAACAGCAGGGGCATGCCTGCCGCCTGACGGACACCGGGGAACACGCGCTCGAACTGATCCGGGACGAAGCCTTCGACGCCGTCCTGCTGGACCGGATGCTGCCCGGCATCGATGGCATCGGCGTACTGCGTGCGTTGGCCGATCATCCGCATCCCCCCGTCATGGTGCTGTCCGCCGTGGACCAGCCAAGCGACCGCGTGGAAGGACTGCGTGCCGGCGCCGGCGATTACCTGGGCAAGCCCTTCGACTTCACTGAACTGTTGGCGCGGCTGGAAGGGCTGGCCAAGTGGCGTGCGCTACCGCACGGCGCAGACTGGGTCACGCGTCTTGAAGACCTCTGCATCGACTGGCGCGAGCGCCGCGTGTCGCGAGGCGGCCAACCGATCGATCTCACCGAGAAGGAGTTCGCACTGCTGCAGGTACTGGCCACCAACGTCGGCCGCACGGTCACGCGTGCGATGCTGCTGGAAAAGGTCTGGGGTTACCAGTTCGATCCACAGACGAACCTGATCGACGTTCACGTTTCGAAGCTGCGCAGCAAGATCGACCGCAATTTCCCGCGATCGCTGCTGCGTACGGTGCGCGCGGTCGGCTATGTCCTGGGCTGAGCGCGTTCATCTGCTGGAGACCAGGACTTTCCGCCATGCCTCGCTGGTGGCGTTCCTCTTCCTGCTGGTCGCCATCGGATCGGTCCTGCTGAGCGCGCATCAGATCGACGTGTTGCTGCACAGCCACGTGCGCGACATGGTGCTGGCCGATGTGCGTGCCAAGGAACACAGGCATCACTTGGCCGACGCCAGCCAGCTGGCCGTGGCGCTGACCCAGGAAGACGGCCGCGAACGCGAAGGCAGCAGGTCGCTGGTCCTGGCGCCATCGGGCAGGTTGCTGTTCGGCGATGCCAAGGTCAGGGCGGCGCTGCAATGCGAGCCCCCTTGCGACTTGCAGTGGCGCAATGTCACGGTGGGCGATACCAGTGCGCAACGTGCCCAGTTGTTCGGCGTGCAGGTGCCGCTGGCCGACGGCGGCGTGTTCTTCAGCGGCTACGACATCCTGCCCATGCGTGAACGGCTGCGCGTGTTTCCGCTGGTAGCCGGCGCGGGCCTCTTCGCGGTGCTGCTGTCGAGCCTGGCCATCGGGCTCTATTCCAGCGTGCAAAGCATGCGCCGGGTGGACCGCATCCGCAGCGCACTGCGCCGCTACGTGACCGGCGAACGCGACGCGACGGTGCCCTGCCGGCGCGATGGCGATGAATTCGACCTGCTGGGCCAGGACATCAACCATGTGCTCGATCGCGTGAACCGTCTGATGGAAGAGGTCAAGAGCGTAAGCAGCCATCTGGCCCACGAACTGCGCACGCCGCTCACGCGCATGCACAACCGCCTGGCCAACCTGGCGGAGAAAGTCGATGACCCCATGCGCGACGACGTGCTTGGCGCGCTGGAAGAAGGCGAGCGTATCCAGCGCATGGTCCGCGCGGTGCTTCGTATCGGCGAAGTGGAAGCCGGACGTTGCGAGCACGCGTTCGAATGGTTCGAGGTGCGCGGGCTGCTCGACGACCTGGCTGAATACTATGCGCCGCTGGTGTCGATGTCCGGCATGGCGCTGCGCATCGAAGCCGAGCCGGGACGCGAGCTGTACGGCGACCGCGCGCTGCTGTTCCAGGCGTTGTCGAACCTGATCGAAAACGCCATCAAGTATGCGCCGGAGGGCAAGGCGCTGGTACTGTTGGCGCGCCGCCGTGGCGACGGCATGGCGCTGGGCGTGGCAGACCACGGCCCCGGCATTCCGGCAGACCTGCGCGGCCAGGCGGTGGAGCGGTTCCGGCGTCTGGGTGCAACCTCGGGCCGGAAATCGGGCGGCGTCGCGCCATCGGGCAGCGGGCTCGGCCTGGCCCTGGTCAATGCCATCGCGGGGCTGCATGGCGCCCGGCTTTCGCTGGAAGAGAACCTTCCCGAGGGGCTTCTGGCCGTGTTGCTGCTGGACCGCCGCCAGTGGAGCGACAGGACGGGGCTCAAGGACGCGCTGCGCTGCCGATGAGACCATCGCGCATCCATATGGAATGCCGGGCGACGAATGGCCTTGCAGCGCCATCGGCGTCGGTAGCGCCCGGGGCAGGCACGCGCCCGAACACGGCAATCCAGAGCAGCACGGGCGGAAGTACCAGCGCCACGAACATCAGCGGGCCCGGCTTGTGCGCCAGCGCCTCTTGCAGGATCTGCTGCAGGCAATCGGTCATCCGAAGACGACGAATGGCACGCCCGCGTGCACCGGCGACGGCATCACCCTGGCGGGGATGCCATAGACGCACGCCAGCCTGATTTCCGTCAGCACTTCGGCCGGATCGCCGCAGGCGACGGCCCGGCCATCGGCCAGCAGCAGCAAGCGGTCGCACCAGCGAGCCGCCAGGTTGACGTCGTGCAATACCACGAGCACGGCCAGGCCATCGGTGCGGCTCAGCGTTCTGACGCTGTCGAGCAGCAGTAGCTGGTGGCGCGGGTCGAGGCTCGAAATCGGCTCGTCGAGCAGCAGGGCCCGATAGCTGTCGGCTGCCCGGCAGGCCAGCGTCTGCACCAGCGTACGGGCAAACTGCACGCGCTGTTGTTCGCCGCCAGACAGGCGCTGGTAGTCGCGGCCGGCCAGGTGTGCCACATCGGCCAGCCCGAGCGCGCGGCGTATCAGTGCGTCCAGCGCCCGTCGGTCGAGCTCGGGGAACGGATAGCCGCCCATGGCGACCACTTCGGTCACGTCCAGATCGAAGTTCAGCCCCGGCGACTGCGGCAGTACCGCGCGCGTGCGCGCCAGGGCGTGCGCAGGCCAGTGCGCCATGTCACGCCCGTTGAGCGAGACAGCCGACGCCGGGACGGCGATCTCGCCGGCAAGCGCACCCAGCAGCGTGCTCTTGCCCGCGCCATTTGCGCCGAGAATGCCGAGCACTTCGCCGGGGCGCAGACTCAGATCGATACCGGAGAGCACCTGTCGGCGCCCGCGGTTGCAGTGCAGATTCCGGGCGACCAGCACCTCATGCCCCCTTTCGCGTCAGCATCCAGAGCAGGAAGGGCCCGCCCGCAAGGCTCGTGACGATGCCGATCGGCAACTCGGCCGGGATCACCACCATGCGGGACAGCCAGTCCGCCAGTGTCATGGCAATGGCGCCGCCGGCCAGCGTGTTCGGCAGCAGCCAGCGGTGGTCCGCACCGAGCGGCATGCGCACCAGGTGCGGCACGACAAGCCCAACGAACGAGATCGTGCCGGTGACGGCGACGATGGGGCCCACCAGCAGGGCGGTCAGCACGATCAGCCGGCGGCGCAGCCGCTTGAGATCGAAGCCCAGGTGCAGGGCCTCGCGCTCGCCCAGCAGCAGCGCATTCATGGCGCGCCAGTCACGCAGCAGCAGCGCGCACAGCACAGCCACCAGCGGGACCAGCCACGCCAGCAAGGGCCACGTGGCGCCGGCGAGACTGCCCATGTTCCAGAACGTGAGGTTGCGAAGCTGCACGTCACTGGCCTGATACGTGAAGAAGCCGACAATGGCCGCGCAGATGGCGTTGATCGCGATACCGGCCAGCAGCAGGCTGGCCATGCCCCCCCGCCGCGCGCCGAGCCGGTAGGCAAACGACGTTGCCGCAAGGCTGCCGATGAACGCGGCGGGCGCGATGCCGGCCAGTCCGTCGGCGCCCAGCACGATGGCCGCCACCGCGCCGGCCGCACCGCCCAGCGAGATGCCGATCAGGCCCGGCTCGGCCAGCGGATTGCGAAACAACGCCTGCATGACCGCGCCCGAGAGCGCCAGCGCGGCGCCCACCGTGATGGCCAGCACGATACGTGGCAGCCGCACTTCGATCAGCACGTTGCGCCACATGGCATCGTCGCCGTCACCAGCGGCCGACCACAGCAACGGCAGCAGACGTTGGTGCGGAATCGACAGCGCGCCGCTGGAAGCTGTCCACAGGGCGGCCAGCACCAGCATGACGCACAGCGTGGTGAAGATGGCCAGTCGGTGGCTGCGCATCAGCGGTCCGCCGTTTGCCGGGCAGCCAGCCCCGTCTGCAACAGCCGAAGCGCCTCTGGCAGGCGGGGCCCGAAGCCCAGCAGCAGGAGATCGTCCATGACGACGATGCGCCGGTTGCGGGCAGCTGGCGTCGCATTGAGGCCCGGCTGCGCCAGGAACGCGTCGGCGCTGCCGCTGGCACCGACCGACATCGTCGTGGTGACGATCACGTCCGGCTTCAGGGCCGCGGCCGCCTCGGCCGAAAACGGCTTGAACCCGGTCTGGCTGGCCAATACGTTGGTGCCGCCCGCCAGCGCCAGCATGGCGTCACCGGCAGTCGCGGTGCCCATCCCCTGCATCTTGCCGGTGTGGCTGCTGACGATCAGCACGCGCACCGGCTGGCTGACCGCGCGGATGGCCCGCAGTTCGGCGTGCAGGCGGTCAACCAGCGCGCGGCCGCGCTCCGGCATCTCCAGCGCCGTGGCGGTGCCGAGAATGCGCTGGTCCAGCGCCGCCACGGTGGGCGCCGAAGGCAGCGTTACCACCTTGCTGCCGAGCTTGCGGATCTGTTCCAGTGCCTGGGGCGGACCGGCCTGGTCGGCGGCCAGTACAAGGTCGGGCCTCAGGCTGGCGAGCCCTTCGACCGACACCGCGCGGTAGTAGCCCACCTTGGGCAGCTTCAGCGCGGCAGCGGGGTAGATGCTGGACGAATCGGCGCCGACGAGCGTCTTTTCCGCGTCCAGTGCGTAGATGATCTCAGTGATCGCGCCGCCCAGGCCGACCACGCGGGCCGGCGGTGCGGCATGGGCCAGGCCTGCCGCGCACAGCAGGGACAACAGCGCAGAGCGCAGTAGTTTCATGTCGACTCCGGCAATGCGGTCAGGCGGCCAGTGCCGTCGGGCAGAGCGATTGCAGCAGCGCGCGCCACGCGCCCAGTTCCGGCTTGCCCGGCTTGCGCTCGCCAAAGAACTGGACGATCAGCTCACCACCGGCGCCGTACAGTTCCAGCGACGTCACCCAGCCATCGACCGTGGGCTTGTTGACGACCCAGCTCGACGCAACGGCCTCGGTGTTCAGGTGCAGGTTGAAGGCTTCGTCGAGCACGTTGAACCAGGGGCCGGTGCGCACCAGCTTGTGCACCGGGCCGGTATGGATCTGTACGATGCCCCGGTTGCCGACAAAGCACATGACGGGCAGCGCTGATTCGGCGGCACGGCCGAGCACGGTTTCGACGGCCGTGTTGTCCACCTGCTGGGCCAGGTCATTGCCGGCCGTGCGCAGGGCGCCCAGGCGCGATACCTTGAACTGCCGCAGCATGGCAAAGAAATCATGCGTGTCCTGGAGCCCCAGCCAGTGGGCACGCATGGCATCGGCGTCGGCAGGGGTCTCGGACTCGGTCACTGGCGCAACGGGCTCGGGCAGGACCGGCGTCACCGTCGCCACGGCATGGCGATCCACATATGCCTGCCATGCCGCGGCATCGGTGGCGTCGGTGCGGTAGACCTTGTGTACCGCTTCGCCGGCCCGGTCGAAAAACTGCAGGCTGTCGCGGCCATGCTCCGTGACGGCGTAGAAATACCGCCAGTTGCCGAAGAACATGCGAAGGTCGATGTCCGGCCCGAGCACGATGCCGACGGGGCCGTCCGCCTCGATGCCCTGATACTGGCCATGCCGTTCGTGAACGGCATGGTCGTTGCGCGACAGGGCCATCACCGGGCCGAGCGTGCCGAGATCACGGAACAGCTGCTGCGCCGTGCCGCCAAGCTGTCGCACGGCCACGCCGCATCCGGCCGCGACCAGTTCGGCCTCGCTGGCGCCAAGGCGCTGGGCGCGGTCGCGCATGCGCAGTTTCGGGTGGGCGTCGGCCAATGCCTGATGGCGCTGGCGCAGCGTCTCGATGCCTTGTTGTTCCATGTCCATGTGTGTCGTGAGGTGTCGCGGGTAGTCGCTCGTTCAGCAGTCGGGGCTCAGGGCTGGACGTCGAAGTGGATCGTCCACGTTTGCTGGCTGCTGTTCGCGTTCGGATCGGCGTAGGCGATCTTCGTCAGGTGGAAGCGCGCATACGTGCCGCCTTCGCCGCCGCGGATCAGGCCGCCAGCGTCGGGGTTGGCGCTGATCAGGTGCGCCACCGCCGGCAGGCCGTTGGCGGCGGCCGCCGCGGCGGTCGGGAAGTACGAATACCAGCCGAAATTCATCGGATTCGGGTACGCACCCGTGTAGGCCGGGTTCAGCACCGACGCCGTCGAATCCCTGATCCACTGCGCGGCGGCCGTGGGCAGGCGCATGTCGGCGGCGGTGAGATCGGCCAGCGTCGTGCTCACGTTGGTGGCGCTGGTGAATGCCGATGCCACCGGCTTGTTCGATGCGTCATAGAAACCGGCCGGCGTCTTGCCCACGAAGCCCGCCACCGTGCCCGTGCCCGATTCGCCGCCATTCAGCTTGACGTTGTAGCGGTTGAACGCGATATGCCAGGGGCCCGAGGCGGTGGTGACGGCCCGGTTGACCAGGTCGTAGTAGACCCAGTCGGCCGATGCATTGACCGAAGCGGTGTAGACCGTGCCCGGCGCGCTGCGATCCACGAAGCGGAAGCTCGGATAGCCGGACGTCGTGCCGCCCGCGCCGCCGTAGTAGCCGGTCACCTGCAGGGCGAATACCGGCGCCGCGGCGGTGCCCGTGGTGTCGGCCAGCGCGCTGTTGGTCGTGATCACGAAGGTACGGAAGGTCGGGTACAGCAGGTGATCGGTCGCCGCGCCGGTCACGCCGTATTCGAATGCGGCCGAGCCGATGTCGTTGGCGGTGCTGGCAAACACGCCGCTGGCCGAGTCCTTCAGGAATACCGTGGCAGGCAGGGCGCCATTGTCCGGATCGATGGTGGCGTTCTTCCAGGTCGCCAGCGTGGTCCAGGTGTGGTCGAACGGGCTGCCGAACGCGCCGCCGTTGCCGGTGCCGCTGGTGCCGCTGTTGGTCCACAGCTTTGCCGTGCGGCCGCCGGCTTCGGTCTTGACCTTCAGGTCCCACTCGGTGCCGGTACAGGCCGTTTCGGCCTTGGCGTTGAAGTCGTAGCACAGGGAATTGCCGGCGGCCGGCAATGCGAATGTCCAGTCGGCCGTCTGCGTGAATGCCGAGGTGGAGGCGGGCGGGGTCGTGGTGCCGCCCCCCGTGCTGCCGCCGCTGGTGCCGCCGGTCGTGGTACCGCCGCCGCTGTCGCCGTCGCCGTCGCCACAGGCGGCCAGCATCAGTGCCAGCGCGGCCGCGCCGATGACGCCCAGCGGGCGGCGATGCAGTGCAAGCGTGTCGTGGATCATGATCAGTGCTTCCCCGTTTGATGTCTCGTTAGCGGGCGACGTCGACGTTGAACCGCGCGCCCAGGTAGATAAAGCGCCCCGCCACGGGCCCGAAGTCACTGGCATTCGCAAAATCGCGCTGGCGATCGAACAGGTTGTTCACGCCGGCGAAAGCGGTCACGTTGCGGCCGATCTTCTGGTTCAGCACCAGATCGAGCGTGCCCCAGCCCGGCGAGCAGGCGCCGGTGGCGGAGTCGGTCAGTTCGCTGCTCTGGAAGCGCGCACGCGCCGACAGCTCCGTCGCGGGCAGGACACGCCAGTCGGCGCCCACGCGGCCCATGTGGCGCGGCCGGCGGGTCAGTTCGAGGCCGGTATCGAGGTCCTCGGTATCGGTGAACGTGTAGGCCGTGGTCAGGTTCAGCTGGCTGGTGGCACGCCAGCGCAACGATGTCTCGACGCCCTGCGTCCTGGCGCGCGCCACGTTGCGGTACGTGTAGACCGCGATGCCGTTGACCATGGTGAAGTTGGTCATGTCGGTCTGGATCAGGTCCGTCACGCGGTTGTAGAACAGGTTGGTGTCGAGGGTCACGCGGTCGCGCCAGCTCAGCTGGCCGCCCAGCTGGAAGCTGTTCGACGACTCCGGCTTCAGGTCCGGATTGCCCAGTACGACGTAGCCCAGCGAGCTGTGGTCGAACAGGTAATGGCGTTCCTTGAGGTTCGGCACGCGGTAACCCTGGCCGTAGTTGGCGCGCAGCACGCCTTTCCACGTGTCGTTGGACAGCAGGTTGGCGCGCACGCCTACCTTGGGCGCGAAGTGGCTGCCGAAGTCGGAATCGTGCTGGCCGCGCAGGCCGACCACCATCTCCCACGTGTCGTTGAACAGGATGTCGTTCTGCAGGTAGAGCTCGCCCGACTGGCGCTCGGCGCTGCCGGTGCCCGCCAGTTCCGAAGTGCCATTGACCGACTGGTCGAGGGTTTCGCGATGGAAGTCGCCGCCGAACTGCCACAACTGGCGATACCAGGCCGGCAGGTCGAACTGGGCGGAAACATGGTCGGTCTGCTGGGCGGCGTTGCGGACCGAGGTCTGGGCGCCGTTCGAGTATTCGCGCGACGTGCTGTCGTAGGTTTCATGCACGCCGGCCAGCCGTGCCCGCACCCCGTTGTCGAAGCGCCATTGGCCGCCGTAGGTGTATCGGTTGCGGTCGATGTCCTCGGTCTTGCGCTGCGGCACGTAGCGGGGCGGCGCGTAGTACTGATACCGTTGCTCGTCGGTCTCGCGGTAGGCGCTGGCGTCGAACCAGAAGTTGCCGGCCTGGGCGGGCAGCCATTCCAGGCGCCCTGCGTATTGTTCACGCCGGATCTTGTCGCCGTGACGCGTCCAGCCGTCCGGATCGACGGCAAAGCCCTTGTTGTCGAGCGCATCGGCGCTGACGCGCGCCCGGATCTTCCCGGTGCCCCCTTCGAGCCGGATGTTGCCGTGCAGGGCGCCGGGCGAGCCATCGGCATTCTGGGCGCCATAGCTGCCGGCATCGGCCGTGACGGCCCCGGAGAACCCCTTGGCAATCGGGCGCGTGATCACGTTGATGACACCGCCCATCGCCGAACTGCCGTACTGGGCCGAACTGGCGCCCTTGACCACCTCGACACGGTCCACCTCGGTCAGCAGGTATTGCGAGACATCGACGGTGGACCCGGTACTGGCCGAGATGGGGAGCCCGTCGATCAGGATCAGCACCTGGTCGCTTGTCATGCCCTGCAGCGTGACTTCATAGCCGGACTTGCCGTGGATCTCGCGCAGTTGCAGGCCGGGCACGTTTTCCAGCGCATCCTTGAGCGTGCGCGCATGGGTGCGCTCGATTTCCTGGCGGTCCACCACCTCGGTACGGATCGGGGTCTCGTCCAGCGTTTTTTCGCTCCGGGTGCCCGTGACAACCACCGTTGGCAGGGGATCGCCGGAACCGGTCTGCTGGGCTCGCACATGCGGCGCTGCGCAAAGGAGGGTGCCGGCAACGAGGGCAAGGGTTTTCAGGCGCATTCGGGGCGGAACCGGCGGTCTACCGATCCGGTCATGACAAACGAGCCTCAAATGATAATGATTCTCGTATGCATCTTCCGTTAAGAATGCTTAATGAAGCGCCCGGCCGCCGCGGCAGCCGGGCGTGGGGCGTCCGTGCGTTATATTCGGCGCGTTGACATCACAGCCGGGCAGTAGCGTATGGACAAGAAACGGATTCGGGTATCGCACGTGGCGGTTCCCGGCAATCTCAGTGTGCTGAAACTGAAGGGCTACCTCAGGACAGCCATCGCCGATGTGGCCAAGGGCTCGGACGACAACGAGATCCTGCTGGTCAAGGTGCTGGTGCCGCAGGCGCTAGGCCTCAAGGCCGGAGAAAAGCTGTTCGACAAGGTGCTGCAGGGCATCGTCGACAAGGATTCGCGCGTGCGCCGGGTGTCGGTCGAGTTCGTGGACGGCGAGATCACCGCCGACAAGATTGCCGCCAGCGAGGCGCGTACCCAGAAGGAGATCGATGCCTACGGGCATCTGCTGGAAGACGAGCCGGACGAAACGGCGCCATGAACCTCTCCGATCTTGAACGTCAGCTGGCATTTCTGCGAGAGATCGACCGGCTGAAGAGCGTGGTGCGGATGTCGCCGTTGATCGACCAGTCGCGCCGCGAGAACAGTGCCGAGCATTCATGGCACCTTGCCATGTACGCGCTCGTGCTGTCGGAACATGCCGCGGCGCCGGTCGATGTGGTGCGTGTCGTCAAGATGCTGCTGCTCCACGATATCGTGGAAATCGATGCCGGCGACACGCCGCTTCATGCTCCGTCGCGGCAGACCGCCCAGGCCGCCCAGGCCGCCCGGACCGACCAGGCGGAGCGGGAGCAGCGGGCCGCGCAGCGGATCTTTTCGTTGCTGCCGGCAGCGCAGGCCGCCGAGTTTCGCCGGCTGTGGACCGAATTCGAGGCGGCCGAAACGGATGACGCGAAGTTTGCCAAGTCGCTGGACCGCTTTCAGCCGCTGCTTCAAAACGTCGCCACCGGCGGCGGCACGTGGATTGCGCCGGGGCTCGATGAGGCGCAGGTCGTCGCCCGCTACGGGCCGACCATCGAGCGTGGCGCCCCGGCGCTCTGGGAAGCAGCCGCCAGGCTGGTTCGGGCGCATTTCCGCGACTCGCAGGCCGCGGACGATAGCCCCTGAGGCCTCGGGACGGATTTGAATCGAAGGGCATCCGCGAGGGTGCCCTTTTTTGTTGTGGGCAGGGCGGGGCGGCCTGACCGCCGGGCGCATTTCGGATCGGTACGGGTCGCATTCCGGTTCGAATCCCGCGCGCCGCGTGCCTAGACTCCCTGCACATCCACAAGGAGGAAGCCCGTGTCAATCCTGTCCCATCCGCCCCGCGCGGCGCGCCGCGCACTGCTGGCCATCGTAGCCGGACTCTGTTTCGGGGCCGCCCAGGCCGAAACCTGGCCCGCCAGGCCCGTTGTCATCGTCGTCCCGTTCCCGGCGGGCGGCGGCACCGACCTGGTGGTGCGGTCGATCCAGCCGCTGCTGCAGCGCGAACTGGGCCAGCCGGTGGTGATCGACAACCGCAGCGGGGCCGGCGGCACACTGGGCTCGGCCTACGTGGCACGCGCCACGGCCGATGGCTACACCGCCGGCGTGGTGACCACCAGCACGCATGCGGTCAGCGTGGCGATCTATCCCAAGCTGACCTACCATCCGGCCAGGGACTTCAGCTATGCCGGGTTCATCGGCACCTCGCCGTATGTGCTGGCCGTCAACAACCAGTTGCAGTCGACCGATGTCAAGGCGTTGCTGGCCAGGCTCAGGGCCGACAAGACGCAGCACAGCTTCGGCTCGGTGGGTGTAGGCACCGTATCGCACCTGATGGGGGAGCAGTTCCAGAAGCTGGCGGGCGTGCCGCTGGTGCATGTGCCGTATCGCGGCGCGTCCCCGGCCTACACCGACCTGATTGGCGGGCAGGTGCAGATCATGTTCGACAATCCGGTGGGCCTGGCGCCATACATCAAGGCGCGCAAGATCACCGCCATCGCCACCACCGCGCCCACGCCGCTGCTGGCCGACGTGCCGACGTTTGCCAGCCAGGGCGTGCCCGATTTCGAGCAGCAGCTCTGGTACGGCATTGCGTTCCCCAAGGGGACCCCGGCAGCGGTGGTGGACCGGTTCAATGCCGCACTGAACAAGGTATTGCGAGACAAGGCCGTGGCGGAAGACCTTGCCGCCAAGGGTGTCACGGCCCGGCCGGGCACGCCGGCGGCGCTGCAGGCCGCCGTACAGAAGGACATCCCCTATTGGGGAGCGATTGCACGATCGGTAGGAGCCACAGGTGAGTGAAGTCAGTCTGATCCACGTATTCGTGCGCGATGGCCGGGGCGGCAACCCCGTGCCGCTGGTGGCCGATGCACAGGGCATGGACGCGGCGGGCATGCAGGCGGTGGCCGCCTCGCACGGGCACGAGTCCGCCTTTGTATTGCCCAGCGCCATCGGCTGCGACTGGCGCATCCGCTTCTTCGTCCCCCAGCACGAGATGGAAATGTGCGGCCACGCCACTGTCGGCACCTTATGGGCGCTGCGGCAGTGGGGACAGTGGACCACGCCCACCGCGCGGATCGAAACCTTGAGCGGCGTGGTGCACGCCCGGTGGGACGACACGCTGCAATGCGCGTGGATCTCGCAGCCGGCGGTACGCACGCAGCCGCTGGGCGCGCAGGAAAGTGCCCGGGTGGCCGCGCAGTTGCGCTTGCCGATGGGCGCGTGGACGATGACCAACGCCGCCACCAGCCGCGTGAAGACGCTGGTGGCGCTGCCGTCCGTGGCGATGCTCGATGGTCTGCAGCCCGACTTCGCCACGATGCAGGCGCTCTGCGAATCGATCGGCTCCACGGGCCTCTATCCCTACGCGCTGGGCGCGACGAAGGCGGATGGCCGGCGCATCGTGCATGCGCGGCAGTTTCCGAAATCGTCGGGCTACCCGGAGGACGCCGCCACCGGCATCGCCGCCGCCGCGCTGTGGGGCTACCTGGCCCGCGAAGGCGGCCTGGGCAACGGGGCGGACGCGGCCGCCGCGCCATCCATTGCCGTCTGGCAAGGCGATGCCATGGGCAGTCCGTCGGAGATTCTGGTGGCGCCGCGCATCGACGACCAGGGCGCGGCGGACGGCTGCTGGCTTAGTGGCCAGACGGCATGGGGCGCGCCATGACGGCGCAGGCACCAGGCGCGCCGCCCGACACGCCACCAGACACGTCGCCAGGCACGCCGGAAGCGCGGCTCGCGGCGGTGGGCCTGGTGCTGCCGGAGGTATCGGCGCCCCGAGGAAACTACGCGCCGTATTGCGCGGTGCCGGTTGGCGATGCGCAATGGGTGTCGATTTCCGGCCAGGTCTGCCGGCGGCACGGCGTGGCCATGGCCGGGCTGTGCCGCACCGACGACGACCTGATACCGGCCCGCGAAGCGGCGCAGGTCTCGATGCTGAATGCGCTGGCGGCGCTGCGGCAGGCCTGTGGCGGCGATTTGTCGCGCGTGGTCCAGGTGGTACGGCTGCGCGGGTTCATTCGTGCGGCGGACACGTTCACGCGGCATCCCGCGGTACTCGACGCGGCTTCGGCCGTGTTGCGCGTGGCGTTTCCCGATCAGCCCTTGCCCGCCCGCAGCGCGGTGGGCGTGGCCAGTCTGCCTGACTGTGCATGGACAGAGATCGAAGTGGAAGCGATCGTGGCCAGCGTGTGAGGAACGCCGCCCTAGGCCGGCGCCGGCACCTCGCGCAGCAGCCGGTGCAGGTGGCCGCTGGAGGCAAAGCCCAGCTGCACGCTGACACTGGCGGGCGCGTGCCCGGTCGCGATCAGCGCCCTGGCATGCGCGGCCAGCACGCGCCGCCGGATCGCCACGGGCGTGGTGCCGAATTCGATCTGGCATGCCCGCTGCAACTGGCGAATCGCCACACCCAGTTCGCTGGCCACCGCATCGATCGACGGCAGGGGCTGGTCGCATTCCAGCGCCTGTGTGAAGCGCCACACCATGCGATGGGCGATCGATGCCGGCGCTTCGGGATGCGCCAGCGGCCGGCTCGTCACCAGTTGCTCGACGATGGCACGCACCAGCCAGGATGCACTCGGGGTGGACAGGTTGGGAGCCAGCAGCGCCTCCAGCATGGCGACAGTGGGCCCGTCCAGGCGGATCGCGCCATACCGCAGGGCGGGCATGCGGTCGGGGGGCAGATAGAGTTCGCCGTGCTGCTGCAGCCGATGCTCGGACGCCGTGAGGTGCGACGTCGACGCCGGCAGCAGCACCGCGGCACCGCGCACCAGTGTCGCGGCACGCCGTGACCGTGCCGCCGTAGCGGGCGCCGCTGCCCCCGGCGCATCGCCGGGGGTATCCCACACCGTCTTGAGCCGGCCCATGCGCGGCCAAAGCAGCATGCCGCAGTCATGCTCGTGCCACTCGCGCCGGAACGCGGGCTGCCGGCTGTTATGCAGCGCAAAGCCGTGCGTGACTGTCAGATGCAGTTTGGGAGACAGATGAGGGCGGTCGGTCATCGCGGACATTCCGGCGGCCAGGGGATGCCAGCGATCATACGCCGGTCCGGGCGGCGCCGATGTCCTGCTTGTCCTGCTTCACCTTGCGGACCTCGGTATCGGCGGCGCGTATGACGGAGCCGTCCTTCGCCAAGGGCTGCATGGGCGGCACGGGTTTGCCGGTGCGCCGGTCGATCAGCGTGGAATGGCGCTCACCGGCCGCGAACCGATGCCGCTCGCCCCATTGGCGCAGCGCCACCACCACCGGAAACAGCCGCTCGCCCGCTGCGGTCAACACGTACTCCTGGTAGGCCGAGCCATCGGAAGCGGCCTGCAATGCCAGCACGCCGGCCTCCACCAGCTTGTGCAGCCGGTCCGCCAGGATATTCCGTGCCATGCCCAGGCCGCGCTGGAAATCGCTGAAGCGCCGCACGCCGTCGAAGGCGTCGCGCACGATCAGGAGCGACCAGCGGTCGCCCACCACATCGAGAGACCTGGCGACCGGGCAGGATTCCGGGGGCTTCGGGGCGGTACGCGTCATGGGCGCCGCAGATGTCGCGGGGGTCGAAGGTGTTGGCATGGGTCTCGGCACGCAATGATCTGGTTGCATTTTAAAACCGGCTGCCCTAGCATTCAACCAGTTTTGTTTTGAAACTGGATAAGAGGCGCCATGGCACCGGAAGACACGCTGGAAAGATCACGCATCGACGCTGCGGCGCGGCCGGGCGGCCCTGGCATGGCCCGGGGCCTGGTCGCCCTGTTTGCCGCATCGGCCGGTTTCAGCGTGGCCAACGTCTATTACGTCCAGCCGCTGCTCGATGCCCTGGCGCGCGATTTCCGGATCGACGTGGCGGCCGTTGGCAGCGTGGTGGCGATGACCCAGGCCGGCAGCGCGCTGGCCTTGCTGTTCGTCGTGCCGTTGGGCGATCTGCTCGACAGGCGCCGGCTGATGCGTGTGCAACTGGTTGCCCTGGTCGTCGCGTTGGTGGTGGTGGCCCTGGCGCGGACGTTGCCCGCGCTGTTCGCGGGCATGCTGGCGGTGGGCCTGCTTGGCACGGCGATGACGCAAGGCCTGCTGGCCTATGCGGCCAGCGCGGCGTCGGTCCACGAGCAGGGCCGGGTGGTCGGGGCAGCCCAGAGCGGCGTGTTCGTGGGCCTGCTGTCCGCCCGGGTGTTTGCCGGGGCGGTCAGCGATCTTGCGGGATGGCGCTGGGTCTACCTTGCGGCGGCGATGCTGATGTTCGTGGCGGGTGTGCTGCTTTGGAACCGCTTGCCGGTGCTTGCGCCGCCACGCGTGCGCGTGACCTACCCGCGTCTCATCCTGTCCATGTTCGCGCTGCTGCGCCACGAGCGCACGCTGCAGGTCAGGGGCATGCTGGCGCTGCTGATGTTTGCCGCGCTAAACATTTTCTGGAGCGCAGTGGTGCTGCCGCTGGGTGCGCCGCCGTTCTCGCTGCCGCACACGGCCATCGGTGCGTTCGGGCTAGTGGGGGTGATTGGCGCGCTGGCGGCCGCGCGTGCCGGCAAGTGGGTGGACGCCGGACATGGGCAGCGCACGACCCTGGCGGCACTGGTGATGCTGGTCCTGGCCTGGTGGCCGCTTGCCCAGCTGCATGTGTCGCTGTGGATACTGGCCGTGGGCATCGTGCTGCTTGACGCGGCGGGGCAGGCGCTGCATGTCACCAGCCAGAGCATGATCGTCCGGACGCGCCCGGAGGCGCCCGGCCGCCTCATCGGTCTCTATATGCTGTTCTATGCCGTGGGCAGCGGGCTGGGCGGCATTGGCACCACCGCGGCATACGGGGCCGGTGGGTGGCATGGCGTCTGCGCGCTGGGTGCGGCGGTCAGCGTGGCGGCACTGGTGTTCTGGGCCGCCACGCGCAAGGCTACGGCGTGCGTCGAACCGGAGTGTCCTGGCGGTGGGCGGCAAAAGGACCGTGAGCGCCGGGTGGCCGGTGCGCCGCTCCCCAATACGCGGAAAACTGGCCGGGGGCCGGCGGTGGTTCAAGGCAGCCGGGCCAGCGCCGCCTTGCGCAACGCGGCCCGATAGGCTCTTTCGACGCTCAGGGTCTGCCGCAGCAGCCGGAGTACCCGCGCGTAGTCCCGCGCCGGGTAGCCGCGCGCCTTCTGCGTCTTTGCATAGTGCAGTTGCCAGCGAATGTCCTGGCGAAGTCGTGCGATGCGCCGATCGACGGGCGCGGTCTCGCGTGCGACGGCTGCTTCACGTCGCAGCTTGTCTACTGCACTTCCAACAAGCATGAGTCGCCTCCGGGCAGGGTCGGACTGGGCGCGCTTGCACGCTGAACAATTCAGCATACGGCAGATTCTGTGCCATTGCTGCCAATAGTGTGCCGATTGAACGGTCGACCGGTCATGCTCTTTTTTGTCGTCGAAATGGGCGATTGACAAGTCCCGTCATGTCATGTCGCGACATGTCGCTCGCCTCGCCTGCCGCCGGCCATGCCCTGGTCACGTCGGGGTGCGGTGGCAGCGGCAACGAAGCCGTGCTAGCATTCGGTCCGTCCTGGGGGAGCAGCCTGCCTCCATCACGGGGGCGCCGTCGTCAACATACCTGGCCAGACAGCCATGGCGCCGGCAACCGGCTTTCATGGTCGCCAACTCCGCCAGCCCCAACCTTGTGATTCCACCGCCATGGGGCGCCTAGTACCTTTCACCAGATTTGGTTTCCTGACGATCCTGATCGTGATCCAGTGCCTGGGTCCGCTGCTGCATGCCCACATGGGCACGCCGCACCAGACCGGGTTCCATCTGGATATCCCGATGCCGGGCCTGTTCAAGGTCGTGCTCGACGAGCGCAAGGCCCAGGCCATCCCTGCCGTTCCCCATGCCGATGACGAGCCTTTTTCGATCGATGTTGAAAAAGGCCTGAGCCATGCCGGGCCGGGGCTCGATGTCGATCCATCGATGATCGAGGCGCTTCTGGCCCTGTGTGCCGTACTGCTGGTGCTGGCGACATGGGTCGCCTGGCCGCTGGTACGTGCCGCCACGCCGCACCGTCTGCGCTGGCGCGGCGGCAGCAGCCATCCCCCGCCCGCACACGCGCCTCCCCTGTATTCCTGACCGCGAACCCACCGGGCCTACCCGGTGCCCTTGCACGCCCGCGACCTGCGGCGTGCGGCTTTCACTCGCATTGATTCGGAGTCAGGAATGTCTTTCCGTCGTCGTCTGGCGCTGGCCGCATTTGCGGTGTCGGCGCTGACCTGTATCGCCCCCGTCCAGGCACGTACGCTGGCGCTCAGCGCCGCCCAGGCCCAGGCGCTGGGCATCCGCTTCGCGGCTGCCGAGAACGCCACGCATATGGAAATCGGCGCCACCGCGCGCGTGGTGCTGCGTCCCGATGCGCAGTTTGTGGTGGCCGCGCCATATCCGGGCATGGTGTCGCAAGTGCTGGTTGCCATCGGCCAGTCCGTGAAGAAGGGCCAGCCGCTGGCGCTGTTTGCCAGCCCGCAGATGTTCGAGGCCAGCCGTGCGCTGGCCGAGGCCCGTTCGCAGGCAGAGCTGTCCCAGCTTGCACTCAAGCGCGACCGCCAGTTGCACGACGACGGCATCATTGCCGGCAGCCGCTGGGAGACCACCCAGGCGCGCGCCCGCGAGGCCGCCGCAGCCGTGCGGGCGCGCGAGGCCGAAATGGCGGCCGCCGGCATCGGCGTAGGCCCGCGTGGCGACGCGCGCATGGTGGCGGGGCGCGACGGGCTGGTTGCGGAGATCCACGCGGTGCCGGGCACGCGCGTCGATGCCTCGGCGCCGCTGTTCCGCATCGTCGATCCCGATGCGCTGGAGCTTGACCTGCTGGTGGGCCGCGACGTGCCCACGATCCGGGGCGGCGAGCGCGTGGAAGTCCGCCAGCGTGGCGCGGCCGGCAAGGTGGCGGGCGTGGTGCCGTCCAGCGACGGGACTGGCGCGGTGCGTATCCGGGCCACACTTGACGCGCGCGGCAGCCTGCAGGCTGGCGAGAGCGTCGGCGTTGTCATCCACCTGGGCGAGGCCACTGGCGGCGCAACCGGGCTATCCGGTCAGTCCGGCGTCCGCCTGCGGGTGCCGGTGGCCGCGCTGACCTACACGCAAGGCAAGCCAGGGGTGTTCGTGGCCGTCAAGGACGGCGTGGCCTATTACCCGGTGACGGTCGATGCCACGGACGATGCCTTTGCCACGGTGCGTGGCGTGCTGCCGGCCAACGCCAGGGTGGCCGTCACGGGCATCGGCGCGCTCAAAGGCATGCTCCTCGGAGGCCAATGATGCTGGACAGAATCGTTGATGCGGCCTTGCGCCAGCGCGTGCTGGTGCTGATCGCGGCCGCCGTGCTCGCATGTGCCGGCGTCTGGGCGTATGCCAACCTGCCAATCGATGCCTTCCCGGATATCGCGCCGACGCAGGTCAAGGTCATCCTCAAGATCCCCGGCATGACGCCCGAGGAGGTAGAGCAGCGCGTGTCCACGCCGATCGAGCAGGAACTGCTGGGCATCCCGCAGAAGACCATCGTACGGTCGGTGTCGAAGTACGGGCTCAGCGACGTGACCGTCGACTTCGAGGAGGGCGTGGACCCGTACTGGGCCCGCCAGCAGGTGACCGAACGGCTGTCCGGCCTGATGCGGGACCTGCCCGACAACGCGGTGGGCGGCCTGGCGCCGATCACCACGCCGCTGGGCGAGATGTTCATGTTCACGCTCGAAAGCGATACCCACACGCTGGCCGAGCGCCGCCAGGTGCTGGACTGGGTGATCCGCCCGGCGCTACGTACCGTCAGCGGCGTGGCTGACGTCAATGCGCTGGGCGGCGAAGTACGCAGCTACGAGGTGATTCCCGATCCGGCCCGGCTGCGCGCGCGGGGCGTGACGCTGGAGCAGTTGCGCCAGGCGCTGGAAAGCAACAACCGCAACGATGGCGCGGGGCGCGTGGAGCAGGGCGACGAAACCTGGGTGGTGCGCGTGGAAGGCGGCGTGCGCGGGCTGGACGACCTGCGGCGCATCGTCGTGCCGGCGGGCGCCGATGCGGCGCAGGCGGCCCAGGTCACCGTGGCCGACGTGGCGACCGTGCGGCTGGGTTCCACCACGCGCAACGGCGCGGTGTCGATGGACGGCAAGGGCGAGGCGGTGCAGGGGCTGGTGCTGGCCTTGCGCGGCGCCGATGCGTCCAGGGTCGTCAAGGCCGTGCAGGACAAGCTCGACGAACTGGCGCCCACCCTGCCCAGGGGCATGAGCACGAAGGTGTTCTACGACCGGGGCGAACTGGTATCGCGCGCGGCAAACACCGTGGTGCGCGCGCTGGTCGAGGCCAGCCTGCTGGTGATCGTCACGCTGTACCTGTTCCTGGGCGGCCTGCGGGCGGCGCTGGTAGTGGCAGCCACGTTGCCGCTGTCGCTGCTGGCCACCTTCCTGATGATGCGTTACGTGGGCCTGACGGCCAACCTCATGAGCCTGGGCGGCCTGGCCATCGCGCTGGGCATGCTGGTCGACGCGGCCGTGGTGGTAGTCGAGAACATCGAATCGGGGCTCACGCGCGCGCATGCGCGGCATACCGATCCGGCCCTGCGGCCCGCCATCATCCGGCATGCGGTGTCGAGCGTGGCGGTGCCGATGCTGGCCGGCGTGTCGATCATCGCCATCGTATTCCTGCCGCTGCTGTCGCTCGAAGGGCTGGAGGGCAAGCTGTTCGGCCCCGTCGCCCTGACGATCGTGCTGGCGCTGGGCGCGTCCGTGGTGATCGCGCTGACCGTGGTGCCGGCGCTGGCATCGCTGCTGCTGCGCGCGCATGACGGGCACGCGCCGTTCCTGATGCGCTGGGTGTCCGCACGCTTTGACCGGCTGCAGGTCTGGAGCCAGCGTCGCGCCCGCGTGGTGTTCGGCGCGGCCGGCGCGGCGCTGCTGCTGGCGGTGGCGCTCTATGCATCGGTGGGCAAGGCGTTCATGCCGTCGATGGACGAGGGCGACCTGATCGTGCAGATGCAACGCGCGCCGTCGGTGTCGCTGGAGACATCGCTCGACATCGACCGGCGCGTGCAGGCGGCGCTGCTCGAGGCGGTGCCCGAGATCCGGTCCATTGTCGCGCGCATGGGGTCGGATGACCTGGGCCTGGACCCGATGGGCCTGAACGAGACCGACGCGTTCCTGGTGCTGAAGCCGAAATCCGAATGGCGGGGCACCAAGGAGGACATCGCCGCCGACATCCGCAAGGTCATGGAGCAATTTCCGGGCGTGATGTACAGCTTTACCCAGCCCATCGAGATGCGGATTGCCGAGATGATGACCGGCACGCGCGGCGACGTGGCCATCAAGGTGTTCGGCAACGATCTGGCGGCCATCAACCATGCGTCCGCCGCGATTGCCGAGCAGATGCGAAAGGTGCCGGGCGCCGCCGAGGTGATCGCCGCCAGCAACGACGGCGTGCAGTACCTGACGCTGGCCGTGGACCGGGCCGCGCTGGGCCGCGCCGGCCTGTCCGGCGATGCGCTGCAGGCGCTGCTGCGTGCGCAGGTGGAGGGCGAACGCATCGGCATCGTGCCCGAAGGCGTGGTGCGCACGCCGCTGCTGCTGCGCGGCAGCGACGCGCTGCGGCAGACCCCCGAAAGCTTCACGAGCCTGATGGTGACGGCGCCGGACGGCAAGACCTGGCCGCTGACGTCGCTGGCAACGGTGCGGCGCGTGGACGGGCCGGTGCGCATCAACCACGAGAACGGCGCGCGCTTCGGCATCGTGCAGGTCAACGTCGATGGACGCGATCTGACCGGGTTCGTCGAGGATGCCCGTGCGGCGGTGGCCGCGCTGCCCGGCATGCCGAAGGACCTGCGCATTGTCTGGGGCGGCCAGTTCGAGAACCAGCAGCGCGCGGCCGCGCGCCTGGGGCTGGTGGTGCCGCTGGCGCTGTCGGCCATCTTTCTGCTGCTGATGCTGACGTTCCGCTCGGTGCGGCAGGCGCTGCTGGTGATCGGCAACATCCCGTTCGCGCTGGTCGGCGGCATTGCTGCGCTGCGGATCTCGGGCGAGTACCTGTCGGTGCCGGCATCGGTCGGCTTTATCGCGCTGCTGGGCATTGCCGTGCTCAACGGCGTGGTACTGGTGTCGCACTTCAACGCGCTGCTGGAGGAGGGGCTCGACATCCACGGCGCGGTGCGGCGCGGCGTGAGGGATCGCCTGCGTCCGGTGCTGATGACGGCTTGCATCACGGCGCTCGGCATGATTCCGCTGTTGCTGGCCAGTGGGCCGGGCTCGGAGATCCAGCGTCCGCTGGCCATCGTGGTGTCGGGCGGGCTGGTGACTTCCACCGCGCTGACGCTGCTGCTGTTGCCGCTGCTGTTTGAACGCTTCGGCATGCCGAAGCGCGCCGCGCAAGCCAATGCCCCGGTTACGGCGGTGGGAGGGCTGGAACAATGAAGACGCATGACCTGAAACTGACGCTTGGCATCGTGCTGGTTGCCGGATGGTGGGCGGCGTGCGCCTGTGCCACGGAAGCCCCGGCATCGGCGACCCTTGCCGTAAGCGAGGACGGCTATCTGCCGGCGCCCGAATCGGTGCGCGCCGCGCTAGATGCCGCGCCGGACGTGGCGGCAGCCAGGGCGCGCCGCGACGGTGCCAGCGCGCGGGCCAGCGGCATTCGCGCCGGCACGGCCGAGTTCGTGGTGCGGGCCACGGGGCAGCGTCGCCATGTGCGCGACCCGTCCGACAACTTCGCGGAAGGGCAGGTCGCCATCGAGCGGCCGCTGCGCCTGTGGGGCAAGTCCGATGCGGACGCGGCGCTGGCCGATGCCACGATCGACCAGGGCGATATCGCGCTGGACGACGCGCTGCACGAAACGTCCAGGCAGATGCTGGCGCTGTGGTTCAACGTGCTGCGCGCACGCCAGGCCACGGCCGCCATGACGCGCAGTGCGGCGCTGGCCGCCGACCTGGTCGTGTCAACGGGCAAGCGTGTGCGCGCCAGCGATGCCGCGCCGATGGACCTGGAAATCGTGCAGGCCGAACAGGCGCGTGCCGAAGCGGCGCTGGCCGGCGCCAGGGCCGCCCAGGGCGCGGCGGAAGCCGAACTGCGGGCGCGTTTTCCGGCGCTGGGCCTGCCCGCCGCCATGCCGGCCGGCGCGCAGATTGCCACGCTGCCGCCAGCGGTTGCCGCCGACCTGCTTGGCGAGGGCGCGCGGGCCCGCTATCTCGACGTCAGCCATGCGGTGCGGCTGGCCATTGCCGATGAGGCGGTAGCCAGCCGTGCCGCGCGCCGGTCGGACCTGGAGCGCAAGCCCGATCCGACGGTGGGGGCCTTCGTCACGGTCGAGCGGGGCGGCGCGGAGCGCATTGCGGGTTTGTCGATCTCGATGCCGCTGGGGTCCGCGCATCGGCGATCCGTCGCGGTGGCGGCGGCGGCCGACGCCGAAGCCGCCGCACGGCGCCGTGCGGCCGTGGAACAGACCGCCGGGGCAGAGTTCGATGTGCTGGCCAGATCGGTGGCGGGGCTGGAGCAGGCTGCGCGCGCGCAGCAGGCGGCGCTGACGCTCGACCAGAGCGCCGCCGATCGCGCCGCACGTGCCTATGCGGCCGGCGAGATCGGCATCGGCCAGTTGCTGGTGGTGCGGCGGGGGCTGACCGAGACCACGCTCGCGGCGCGCACGGCCATGGTCAATGCGCTGGAGGCGCAGCAGAAGCTGCGGCTGGCATTGCACGAGCAGTCGCGGTTCGAGTCGCCGTGACCGGAGGTGCCCGGCGCCAGGCGTCCGCGGCCACCGGGTTCGCGCAAGCGGGCGGCGGGGACTACGCCAGCAGGCGAGCCAGGGCGGGGGGCAGGCCCGCGTTGGCCTTCTGCGGCGGCCGCGCGAAGCTGCCTTCGCGGGCGCTGCCGGCGCGCAGCGCCACCAGCGATTCGCAATGCCGCACCGCGCTGCTGACGCCATCGACCACCGGCACCGGAATCCTGCCTTGCAGTGAACGCGCCAGTCCGGCCAGCGGGGCGCCGGCCACGATGATCACGTCGGCCCCGTCTTCGCGCACGGCCTGCAGGCTCATCTCGTCCAGCCGGGCCGCGTGGTCTTCCTGCACGCTGCCGATGTCGCGCAGCGGCGTCTGCAGCGACCGGATGCTGGCCAGCCGCGATGCCAGGCCGTTCGCGGCCACGCATTCGCGATACCAGGCCTCGATGCGGTGCGAGATCGCGATAATCGAGAAGCGCTGTCCCAGCAGGCAGGCGCTGGCCAGCGCCGCTTCGGTCATGCCGACGACCGGTACGTCGAACAGTTCCTTGAGGCCGGCCAGCCCCGGGTCGCCGAACGCGGCGACGATCAGGCCGTCGAAGCTGCCCGCGTGCTCGGCAGCGGCGCACGCCGTGGCGTAGCCGCCCACCAGCGCCTCGAAGCGGGTCTCGATATAGGCCACGCCGAAAGCCGCCGTGGCCATCGTGATGCGAGTGTCCGGCGACGCAGTGCGCTGTGCTTCCGCGTGGATCAGGTCGGTGACCGACGCGCTGATATTGGGATTGACGATCAGGAGGTTCATGGCGCTCACAGTTCGGGTTGGCCCGCTTCGAGGAACTTGCCGCGTCCTGCGGCCGGCTCCAGGTATTCGCCGTTGCGCACGATCATCTCGCCGCGCGAGAACGTGGTCATCGGCCAGCCGGTGACTTCGATGCCTTCGTACGGTGTGTAATCCACCGCGTGGTGCAGGTTGCTGTTGGCGATGCGGACCTTGCGCGCCGGGTCCCAGAGCACGATGTCGGCATCGGCGCCCACGGCGATGGTGCCCTTGCGGGGGTACAGGCCGTAGATCCTGGCCGGACGGTACGACGTCAGTTCGACGAACTGGTGGAGCGACAGCTTGCCGCGCTGCACGCCATCGAACAGCAGCGGCAGGCGGGTCTCGATGCCGGGCACGCCGTTCGGGATATGGTCGAACGGCTGGGCCACGCCGCCAAGCTTCTTGCCTTCGGGGTCGTCGTAGTTGAACGGCGCGTGGTCCGACGAGAATACGCTGAACACGCCGTTGGCCAGCGCCCGCCAGACGGCGGCCTGGTTTTCCGGGTCGCGCGGCGGCGGGCTGCAGATGCACTTGGCGCCTTCGTAGCCGTCGTCTCCGGGCAGGCCCATGTCTTCGGCGGTCAGGTACAGGTACTGCGGGCAGGTCTCGGCCAGGATCTTCAGGCCGCGGCCCTGCGCCCAGCGGATCTGCTCGATGGCTTCCTTGCCGGACACGTGCACGATCAGGATCGGCACGTCGACCAGTTCGGCGAACGAGATCGCACGGTGGGTGGCTTCGCGCTCGACCACGGCCGGGCGGGCCAGTCCGTGGAAGCGCGGCGCGATGCGCCCTTCGCCGGTCAGCTTGTCGGTCAGCCACGAGATGCAGTCGGCATTCTCCGCATGCACCATCACCAGGGCCTGGTTCTGGCGCGCGACGTCCAGCACTTCGAGCATCTCGCGGTCGGAAAGCTTCAAGTCGTCGTAGGTCATGTAGACCTTGAACGAACTGTAGCCCTGACGGATCAGCGACGGCAGTTCGTCCTGCAGCACGGCCGGCGTGGGGTCGGCCACGATCAGGTGGAATGCGTAGTCGATCACGGCGCGGCCGTCGGCCCGGCGGTGGTAGTCGGCCACGGCGGCCTTCAGCGACGCGCCTTTTTCCTGCGCCGCGAACGGGATCACCGTGGTGGTGCCGCCGCACACGGCCGCGCGCGTGCCGGTGAAGAAATCGTCGGCCATGCGCATGCCGTCGGGCATGGGCTGGTCCAGGTGGCAGTGGCCATCGACACCGCCGGGCAGCGCCAGCAGCCCTGCGGCGTCGACTTCCTGCCGTGCGGCGGGCAGGCCGTGGCCAAGGACCACGATCTTGCCGCCGCGTACACCGATGTCGCAGCGAAAGCGGTCGGAAGCGGTGACCACGTCGGCATTGCGGATCACGAGGTCAAGATTGTTGTCTGCAGGCATGATCATCACACTCCGGTTTGCTCGGCGTTACGCGACTTCGCGGAACAGACAGCCCCAGCCCTTCAGGGCGCTGGTATCCACGCCAGCCAGCCGCAGCGACTTCCACACCACGGTCGAGATCGTGTCGTACAACGGGATGCCGGTCTCGGCCTCCAGTTCCTCGGCCAGGTGCGCGGCGCGCAGGTTGGTGCAGAACGTGCTGATGGCCTGCACGTTCTGGCCGGCCAGCTCGCGCACCATCTTGCGGATGGTGTCTTCCTCGACTTCGGCGAAGCTGTAGTTCACGTGCAGGTCCAGATGGCGTTCCGCCGCGCAATCGAAGCCGCTGCGCTGGTAGTTGGCGACGATGCGCTGCTGCACGTCGTTCAGGTAGGGCGTGGCCAGGCCGAAGCGGCGGGCGCCGGTTTTTTCCAGGATCTCGTTCAGCGCCAGCACCGAGGTAGTGGCCGGGATGCCGGTGGCCTCGGTGATCTGCTTGCACAGGGCCTGGTCGCGATCGAAGCCGAGCCAGCCCGAAGACGTGCCGTTCCACGCGATCACATCGACGCGCGCATCGGCCAGCAGGCGGGCCGCGCCCAGGATCTTTTCCAGGTCGAACTGGCCCAGCGCCTGGTCACGCAGCGAAATCTCCGTGACCGTGAAGCGCGAGAAATGCGCGCTGACGTTGGGCAGGCCGCTGACCATCGCGCTGGTAATGGGCTCCAGCGCAGTGTTGGAAGATGGCGTCAGCATGCCAAGACGAATCTGCTTGCTCATGGTTGGTTCTCAAGAGTATTCGGGCACCGTCTGGGCGCGGCGCCTCGGGATTGGATGTTGGTCTTATTGTTCGGGTTTGTCGTTGAAGGCGAGCTGGGTGCCGGGCACGCCCTGGGTGGTGCGTGCCAGCTCCAGCTCCTCCTTCAACGCGGCCTGACGCGCTGCGTCCGGCTTGACGGTGGCGCCGGCCTGCAATGCCGGCAGCATGTAATCGTTGACCATCTGACGATACAGGTCCAGGTATTTTGCGTCGCGCAGTCCGCCCTGCGTCGACATGATGCTGTTCATGACGATCACCGCGTTCTGTTTGGGCAGCACCGTGATGAACTGGCCCTTGTAGCCCATGGCGCTGAACTCGCGCTCGCCCTTCACGATGTTGTTGACCCAGCAGTAGTAGCCGTAGTCGCTTGCCGGGCCGGACGGGGTGGTCATCTGCGCCACCCAGGACGCCGGCACGATCTGCTGGCCGTTCCAGCGGCCCTGGTTCAGCATCAGCATGCCAAGCCGCGCCATGTCGATCGAGCGAAGCCGCAGGCCCCAGCCGCCGGAGACGGCGCCCTTGCCATCGGCGCCGTCCCAGCGGTAGTGGGACATGCCGAGCGGTTCGAACAGCCGCTTGGCCGCATATTGCTGTTCGGGCATGCCGGTGACCTGGCTGACCGTGGCGCCGACCAGCACCGGGTTGACGTCGATGTAGTCGAACTCGGTGCCTGGCGTGGTGCGCACGCTGGCGGAGGCGGCCACCTTCAGGCGGTCCGGCACGCCGTAGTAGAGCGTGTCGGTGCCCTCGACGAGCTTGTACGACAGGCCGCTCGACATCGACATCAGATGGCGCAGCTGGATTTGCTGCTTGTCGGCCAGCGCCGGTGCAAGGTCCGGGCGTGCCGCCGCCAGGCGCGGCGCCGGGGTGTCGGTGGCGGCGAGCCTGCCGTCACCGACCAGCGTGCCTACCAGCAGCGCGCTGATGAACTTGGTCACCGAATACAGCTCGTGGTTGTAGTCGCGTCCGAGGCCTTCGCTGTAGCGTTCGAACACGAGCTTGCCGTCCTTGATGACAAGCAGGCTGCGCACGTCGAGCTTGTCGCGGCGAATCCATTCGGACAGCGCCACCAGCCGCGCGGAATCGACGCCGACCGCTTCGGGCTGCGCCGTGGGGATGCCACCGGCCGTGGCCGGGGCAGCCTGCGCGAGCGGTGCGCCGAAGGCCAGCAGCGCCGCAGCCAGGATCGGGTTGAGTTGTGTCATGGGTGTCTCCTCCAGCCGGATTGTGGATCGGCGGTGCGAAGCGGGTCGTCAGACCGGGATCTTCTTTTCGTAGTCGATGGCCGTGGACGCCAGCAGCAGGCCCACGCCGGCAGCCGCGAAGAACATCAGCGCCAGGAAGTACGAGCCGGTGTACTGCACGATCATGCCGACGATGATCGGCACGCTGATGCCGCCGATATTGCCGCCAAGGTTCATCACGCCGCCCAGGAAGCCGATCTTGTTGCGGGTGCCCAGGATCGACGGGATGCACCAGAACAGGCCGCACCAGCGCAGGAAGAACAGCGTGGACGAGAGCAGGGCCACGACCACCACGGGGTTGGTCACATAGGCCACCGAGAAGATCGACACCGTGGCCACCACGGCGGCAATGCCGAACAGCGTGCGCATGACCACGTTGGGCCGGCCGCCGGCTTCCTTCCACTTGTCGGCAATCCAGCCGCCGATCAGTTCGCCGATGAAGCCGCTGAAGAAAATGATGAAGCTGGCGCCGCCCATGGCCTTGATGTCGAAGCCATGCACCTTGTTCAGGTAGTTCGGCATCCAGGTCAGCAGGCCGTAGAAGACGGTGTTGAAGCACATCCAGCCAATGGCCATGCACCAGACCGAGCGGTACTTGAAGAAATCGAGCGAGCGGCCCGACAGGTTGGCCGGCTCGGCGCGGTGTTCGGTGGCGTGGGCTTCTTCGAGATAGCTCGCTTCCAGTTCATTGACGCCAGCGTGTTCGCGCGGCGAATTGCGGATGTACCACCAGGCCACGACACCGGCGATGACGGTACCGACACCGGCGACCACGAAGGCCAGGCGCCACGAGCCGAGCGAGGAAATCAGCCAGGTGATGATGATCGCGCCGAGCGCCGCGCCCAGCGGCGCGCCGCCATCGAGCAGCGTGGCGCCGCGGCCGCGTTCGTTCTGCGTCATCCAGATCGCGTTGAGCTTGCCGCCCGCCGGGTAGATCGGCGCTTCGGCGGCGCCCAGGCCCAGGCGGGTCAGCAGCAGGGCGGTGGTGTTGGTGCAAACGGCGGCCAGTGCCTGGAAAGCGCCCCAGAACACGGTGGCGCAGGCAATCACGATGCGCGGCTTGTACTTGTCGGCCAGCATGCCGCCCGGCACCTGCATCAGCGCATAGGTCCAGAAGAACGCGCTCAGGACCATACCCTGCATGGTGGGGCTCAGGTCGAATTCCTTGGCGATCAGCGGCATCGCCACCGACAGCGACGCACGGTCGATGTAGTTGATGGCGATGAGGAACAGCATCATCAGGAAGATCTTCCAGCGGACGCTGCTGCGCGGGGCCGTCATCGTGGCGGCCTGGCTTGTGGTTGACATGACGGGGGTCTCCTTGCTCCTGGGGTGCTGCGTTTTCGAGGCGTTTCTGTTTGGGTGTCGCGCAACTGGAACGGAGTATAGGATACGTAATCTGTAATTACAACGCTGATAAGTTGTTGATTTATATAGACATAGGGTAAGCACCAATCTGGGTGTGCTAATCTTCGGACTGGTGCAGATTCCCTATTCTGGTGACGTTCGTGACACAAGTGCTTCCTAAAACCGCCCGCCTGCGCACACTGGGCATGTCGGCCGAAATCGCGGCGCGGCTGCGCACGATGATCCAGGAGGGCGAGTTGCCGCCCGGCGTGCGCATCGACGAGAAGGCCTTCTGCGACGCGTTCGACGTATCGAAGACGCCGTTGCGCGAGGCGCTCAAGGTGCTGGTGTCCGAAGGGCTGGTGCTCCATCGCCAGTACATCGGCTATCGCGTGGCACCGCTCGACCTTGACGAACTGCGCGCCACCTTCGAGACGCTGCACGGGCTTGAGGCCCACGCGGGCGATCTGGCCGCGCAACGGCTCGACGATGCGGCGCTGGCGAAGATCGAACGCAAGCATCGAGCCATGGTCGACGCCCACGATGCCGGGCGCCGCACCGACTACTTCCGCATCAACCAGGAAATCCACCAGATGATTGTCGACAGCGCCGACAACGCCGTGCTGTCGGGCATCTATGCCACGCTGATGAGCAAGGTGCATCGTGCGCGCGGCGCGGCGAATGCCGACCTGATGCGCTGGCAGGAATCGCACGAGGAACACGAGGCCATCATGACCGCGCTGCACGAACCGGGGCGTCCGCGCCTGGCGGGCATCCTGCGCGAGCATTCGGAAAACACGGCCCGGGAAGTGCTGCGTGTGGTGGAACTGACGCTGGCCGAATCCGCCGAGCCGGCAGCCCGCGTGGCCAACGCGCGGCGCGGCCGCTGACGCTTCCGGCGCCAGCCGCTCAGCCGCGCCGGCACATGGCGGCTGCCTTGTGGATGGCCTTGCGGATGCGCGGAAACGTGCCACAGCGGCAGACGATGCCTCGCATCGCCATATCGATCTGCAGGTCTGTCGGCACCGGGCAGCGGGCCAGCAGCGCCGCGGCCGCCACCAGCTGACCGCTCTGGCAGTAGCCGCACTGCACCACATCGAATTCGATCCACGCCGCGCGCAGGGCCTGCGCGACCGGGCCTTGCAGGCCTTCGACCGTGGTGATGCGCGCACCGCGCAGATCCTTCAGCAGCAGCTGGCATGCCGGCGTGGCACGGTTGTCGAGCAAGACCGTGCACGCGCCGCACACGCCGATGCCGCACCCGAACTTGGTGCCGGTCAGGCGCTGCTCGCAGCGCAGCGCCCAGAGCAGCGGCGTGTCGGTGGCGGATTTCAGGTCTACGGTCTTGCCGTTGAGACGGACTGACACCATGGGTCGTTGCCCTCCGGTACGGCAGGTGTCGCCTGTAGCGGCAGCCTGCGGTGGCGCTGCCCGGTCAGCGCGAACAAGGCGTTGGCCACGGCGGGCGCGATGGGCGGGGTGGCGGATTCCCCCACGCCTTCTGGCGCCGCGTCGCTGTCCAGCACATAGGTCTCGATGACGGGACAGGTCTCCATGTCGATGATCGGGAAGTCGGGAAAGTAGTGCTGTTGCACCTGCCCGTTGCGCAACGTGATGGCCTGTTGCAGCGCGGCCGACAGCCCGAACACGATGCCGCTTTCCATCTGTTGCTCCACCAGGTTCGGATTGATGGGGCGGCCGCAGTCGATCACGCAGACCACCCGCGTCACGCGGAAATCACGCTCGGCCGGCGCGCCCTGTCGCTCGACCTCCGCCACCTCGGCCACCTGGGCTACCACGCTGCCGAACGATTCGTGCATCGCCATGCCGCGTGCGAAGGTCACGCCATCGCGGTCCGTCCATTGCGCGGGTCCGCGCCATGCGGCGCGCTCGCGCAGCGTCTCCAGCACGCGTACGTGGCGCCGGTGCGCCGGCTGCGTGAGCAGTGCCAGCCGGAATGCGATCGGGTCCTTGCCAGCCGCCGCCGCCATCTCGTCGAGAAAGCACTCGACGAAGAACGCCTGGTGCGAATGGCCGACGGAGCGCCAGTAGCCGACGGGCACGGGCAGTTCGACGCGATGGTGGTGCACCCGCATGTTGGGGCACGCGTAGGGCTGGTCGAACGCGCCCTCGGCCATGGTGGCATCGGGCAGCAACCGGGTCAGGAAGCGCGGCTTGCCGAACGCGCGCGGCAGCGCCTGTTCGGCGATCGACTGGCTGGCCGTGACGCTTTCCCACCCCACAAGCCGCCCATCGGCGTCCAGCGTGCCGCGGCAGACCGCCATGCAGGCGGGCCGGTAGAAATCATGCGTCATATCCTGCGGGCGCGACCAGATGGTCTGCACCGGGTTGGGCGAAGCGTGCCGTGCGATGGCGGCGGCCTGCACGATGAAGTCGATTTCGAGCCGTCGCCCGAACGCGCCGCCCAGCAGTAGCTGGTGGAGCTGCACGTCATCGACGCTCAGGCCCAGCATGTTTGCCACCGCCTTGCGCGCGGCCATCGGCACCTGTGTGGACACCCACACCTGGGCCTTGCCGCCGTCCACCTGCACCGTGCAGTTGACCGGCTCCAGCGCGCCATGCGCGAGGTAGGGCACCTCGTAGCGCATTTCCAGCACCTTGCCGCGCTTGAGCGCCGCTTCGGCGTCGCCGGTACGATAGAACGTGTGGCCGCCGCTGCCGGATTCCAGCGCACGGGTCAGCGCCGCGCGCACGTCTTCGGTGTTCAGACCCGCGGCCGGCCCGTGATCCCATTCGACCGGCAATTCGCACAGCGCGCGCATGGCGAGGAACGGATTCTCGGCGATCGCTGCCACGCCCCCCGTGCCGCCGTGGTAGGCATCGATCGGATAGAACCCCTTTACGCCGATCTTGTGCATCACCCTGTTCACGTCGAACTTGCGCACGGTGCCGCCGAGGGTCGGGCACATCAGCACGCTCGCATAGAGCAGGTGGTCGGGCAACGCGTCGATGCCGAAGCGCGCGGTGCCATCGAGCCTGGCCTTTGCCTCGATACGGCCCAGGCGCTTGCCGATCAGCGTGAACGTCTTCGGGTCCTTAAGCGTGAGATGGGCGGGATGGGGCACGTCGCGCGCGTCCGTGGCCAGTTCGCCAAAGCTGGCCGAACGCCCCGATGCCGCGTGGAACACGCGTCCGGAGCGGGCCTGGCACTGTTCCGCGGGCACATCCCAGCGGCGCGCGGCCGCGCCGCACAACATGGCGCGCGCGGAGGCGCCTGCTTCGCGCATCGGCTGCCACAGGTCCACGATGCTGGTCGATCCGCCGGTCACCATCGACCCCAGCAGGCGCGCGCCGCGCCGGGCCAGGTATTCGCTGATATGGGCCAGCGCGCCGTCGTCGTCGGGACGGAACGGCAGGCTGCGCGGCAGGTTTTCGTGATTGACGTAGAGCGGTGCGATGGCGGACTGCTCCACGCGCACCTGCGACCAGTCGGCATCGAGTTCCTCGGCCAGCAGCATGGCGGCGCCGGTATGCACGCCCTGGCCCATTTCGGCCTTGCTCATGACGATGGTCACGTGGTTGTCGGCGCCGATCACGACCCAGCCGTTCAGGCGCGCATCGCCGGTGGTGGCGGGCGGCGGCAGGTCGGCGTCGAGACGGTCCTCGGGCCGCAGCAACGTCCATCCCACCACCAGCGCGCCCGCCGCCGCACCGCCGAGTAGAAAGGTTCTGCGCGTCAGCATGACATGGCCCCTGGTCGCAAACGCAAGCGCAAGCCCGATTCTCTTGCTGCTGCGATCACCTATATTAGTCAATGTCGCCCGCCATCGCGAGGCGGCAACGGTACGTCTAGGCCTAAAGGCCAACGCGTACCCGCCAGACATCAATGCGATGGAATACGGATGGAAATCCGATGAAAGCGCGCGCCCCGCGCATGCGGGCACGCCGCCAGCTGTCGGGGGGAGGTGCGCGATGCCCGTCGAAGCGATGCATGCCTGGGTGCTGCGATTGTCGGCGCCGTGGAAACAGGCGCTGCTGCGGCATGGCCTGGACCTGTCCATGGTCCGATCGGCCGACGACACCGCCGACATCCTCGAACGTCCGCTGCGGATCGACTGGTCGGACCCGCGCGTGGCCGAACTTAGCCGTGCCACGCAGCGTGCCGTGGAGCCGGGGGACCCCGCGCGCAGCCTGCTCTATCACATGCTGGCGCTGGCGGAGTGCCCGACGCTGGATATGGGAGTCGAGCTGGCCGACCTGGACCTGCTGGAAAACTACATCTATTCGCGCGCGCCGTTGCCCGGCGACTGGGCATCGCTCGATATCGCGGTGCTGGCCTGCCAATATCGGCCGGCACGCCGCACCGGGCACCAGCAGCACGCAGACCTGGTCTTCTCGCGGCTCGGCATCGCGCGCAACGGCGACACCGAATCGAGCTACGACCCCCGCACGCGCAGCCACGTGCCGACCGTGGCGGGGCACCCGGACCACGTACGCGTGCTGCCCGCCCACTACGCGGCATTCCTGGTGCGCAGGACGCGCGGTGCCGGCGCGCTGAGCCTGGTCGAAGGCGAACGCGAGGGCGACGCAGCGCGCGAGTTCCTGGTGCCCGTGCGCAAGCTGTTTGCCAGCGGTTGCGTGCCGGGGCAGGACCTGACGCTGGAATTTGGCCACCATCACGTTGGCGACAAGCTGCGCCGCGCCGTGCAGGCGCGCTGGGGCGTGAAGCCGGAGCCCAAAGCCGTGCTGGCCGATCCGCCGTATTCGCAGTCGTGGCGCTTCCCGGATGCCGCGCAGAGCGCCGCGCCGGAGCCGGGCTCCACGGCACCGCCGATCGCGCTGGTGCGCAAGGGCGATTCCGTGTGGTTGATGCCGGGGGCGTTGCCGTTGATCGAGCCCCTGACGCCTGAGCATTTCAGGATTCGGGGCTTCCGCGTGCCGGCGCAATGGCGCGTGGTGCCGGTGGTCAACCGGCGCTTCACCACCCAGCGCATTTTCTCGGACCTGTTCAAGCTGTTCCTGGAGGGCATCAACGCGTTGCGCGAGCGATATATCCCGCATTTCGCCCCGGCGTTCCTGCGCTATCCGGAGCCTCGCAACGCCCCCGAGTACATCAATATCCGACACCGCTGGCAAGACGACGGGGCCACCTATCGCGACATGTGCGCGGAGCCGTCGGACCGCGACCAGTTCCTGGCCGAAGTCAAGCAGGGCGGCTATCACGCACAGCTGTTCCTGGACCACTGCGCGGAAGGGGCGGTCAGCGTGCGCGTGGCGCAATGGCCGCGCCGCCATGTGTTTCCGGCCTATTCCGTGGTGGCCGCGCCCGATTTCTATCCCTACGCCGACCAGGCGGAGTTGCAACGGTGGTTCCGCGAGCAGAACATCGACCCGAAGTCGCAATTTCGCAGCGGATCGCCGCTGTCGCTCAGTGCGGAACGGCTGCCCGCCAATCCCATGCACCGGGACCCGTTCAGCGGGGCGCGGGCGTTTGCGCCCGGCGAGACCACCATGCCGGTGTCGTTCAGCCTGGCGCCACGCGGGCAGGCACCGCAGGCAGACGGCATGCATGTGCCGCGCATGGTGTCGTTCCTGTCCGATGCATCGTCCAGCGTGTTCGCGCCGGGCTGGGATGTGACCTATGCCGGCGGATGGGGTGGCATCTATCTGGCCACGTTCGGGCTGGGCAGCCCGTTTGCGGAGGACATCAAGCTGTGCGCGGCGTCGAACAGCTTCTGGCCGGCGCTAAGCCCGGATGCGTCGCGCACGTTCCGTCGCGCCGATGCCCCCACGGCGCTGCCGATGCTCGATGACGAACTGGGCTATCACCCGTCGCATCCGCTGGCGCATGGCGGGGCGGCACGGCCGGGCTGGGACGGGGAGTACGGCCCGTACCTGACCCCGGCGGGCGAGGTGGACTACGCCGACATCCATCGTTCGGATTACGTGGCCAATGCGTTGCGTGGCCAGATGCTGTTCGGTGCGTTCGAGCATGTCGACTCGGCCGAGCTGATTCGCCGGATCAGTGCGCTGCGCCACGCGGTGGCGGCGTGCGACAACGGGCAGGTGCCGTCGCACACGCGGTTGTGGCTGGTGTCGGCGCGCAGGCTGGACGCCGCTCCCGCACTTGCCCACGATGGCGCCGCCGATATCGTCTATCGCTTCGTGTTCGTGCTTCCCGCCGATGCCAGCGCCGTGCCCCGCCAGCATGAACCCGGGCGGCTGCGCGTGCCGTATGCCGAGGCGCTGCAATGCGATGCCACCCCGGCGGGCCTGATCGGCGCGGTGCGGCGCCGGCCGCCGGGCCCGCAAGCACTGGCGCTGTACTGACCAATCATGCGCAATGGTGGCGTGCTGGTGATCGGCGACGGTCCCGCGGGATGCGCGGCGGCCATTGCGGCGGCCCGAGCCGGCTACCCGGCGACGATGGTGGGCGCCGGCCGTACGCGGGCGGTGCCGGAATGCGCGTCCGAAGGGGCGTTGCGGCTCCTGGATGCGATCTCACCTGCATTGGCTGCCCGGTCCGACATCTGGCTCGACCATGCAGGGCACGAAACTACCGTTCCTGCACAGCGAGGCCGTGCCGTCGATCGTGCGCAGCTCGATCGCGGTCTGCGCGAGGCGGCGGTGCGTGCCGGAACTGACTACCAGGTCATGCCCGCGGCCATGTTGCGGCCGGTTGTGGCCGGCCATCGCGTGAGGGGTGTGGAAGGCATGTCCGGCCGAGGCCTTGCTGCCGGCGCATACGTCGTGATCGACGCGTCCGGCGTGAACGGCTGGCTGCGCCGCTGCCTGGGCCTGCCGGAAGGCATCGACTCGCGGGCCTGGTGGCTGCAGCGCGGCTTTGGTGTGCTGGTTGCGGAGCAGGCCAGCGCACCGGGTACGCAATTCGTGATTGGCCCCGGCGGATGGCTGTGGCGGCACGCCACCCCGCAGGGCTGCATCTGGACGGCGCTGTGCGGCACGCGCGACGCCAGCGTGGCATGGCCTCCCGGCATGCGGCCCGTTGGCCGGATCTGGCGCGAGTGCCGCCGTTGGCGGCATCTGCGGCAGGCCGCAGGCGCGGGGTACTTCGTTTGCGGCGATGCCGCCGGCTATCTCGATCCGGCTACCGGCGACGGCCTGCGCTTTGCGCTGGAATCGGGTGCCCGTGCCGGCGCGCTGGCCGCCGATGTGGTGCGCTGGCCGCAGCGGAGCAGCCTGGTGGCCGCGTTGTACGCGGACTGGGTGTTGCAGACCTACCGCGCCAGTCGCGCCGCACTGAGCGACGTGTACGCCCGCGCGCATCTGGCTGTGCGGTGACCGCCCGGTCCCCCGGGTGTCTTGTCCGTCGCGCGGGGCTTCGGTCCCATTGCCCGCCACTGTCCCATGCACTACAAAACCAGAACCCGCAACGCGGGTGCCGTGTGCCGACGGTATCGGCACGGGCAACGATCCAACGACATGGCAACAAGGGGGCACCCGATGAATCCGAACAAGGCGCTGTGGGAAAAGGGCGACTTCACGCGGCTGGCGGCGACCATGCGCGAGAGTGGCGACGAACTGGTGGCGCGGCTGGGCGTCGCGCCCGGCATGAAGGTGCTGGACCTGGCTTGCGGGGACGGCACCACCGCACTGCCCGAAGCGAAGCGCGGGGCCGACGTCCTGGGCGTCGATATCGCCAGCAACCTGGTGGCCGCCGGCAACCGGCGCGCGCAGGAAGCGGGGCTCGGGAACCTGCGCTTCCAGGAGGGCGATGCCTGCGCGCTGACGGACCTGCCGGATCACACCTTCGACCTGGTCGTCAGCATGTTCGGCGCCATGTTCGCGCCCAAGCCGGCGGAGGTGGCCAGCGAGATGGTGCGCGTGGCCAAGCCCGGCGGGCGCATCGTGATGGGCAACTGGATTCCGAACGATCCCACGCTGGTCGCGCAGGTGCTGAAGATCAGCATGGCCTATTCGCCGCCACCGCCGGAAGGGTTTATCAGCCCGATGCTGTGGGGCCACGAGATCATCGTGACCGAGCGATTCGGCGCCGCAGGCGTGCCGCCGGAGAACATCGGCTTTGACCGCGACACCTATGTCTTCTGGTACGCCGGCAAGCCCTCTGACTTCCTGGCGACGTTCCGTGATTTCTACGGCCCGACCATGAACGCGTTTGCCGCCGCAGAGGCGAACGGCAAGCGCGACGATCTACAGCGCGAACTCGAGGCGCTGTTCAACGCGCAAAACCGGAGTGGCAAGCCCGACGTCACCGAGATTCCGGCGACCTACCTGCGCGTGACGGTCATGACGCCGCCCTGATCGTGCCGCCGCACGCGACCCACGCCAGGTGGCGGCCGATGCACGCGCGCGCAAATACCGCGCATGAATGTCGGCCGCAAGCCTCGTTAATGACAGTTGCAAAACGGAACACTTTGTCAGGTGCCTCGACGCTACAGTGGGCGTTCCCAAGTCTGTAGGCTTTTTCTGGAGGTACACGAATGAAGCAACATCTGGCGAAATCCCTGTTGATGGCTGGCGCACTGATCGCGTCGTACCCACTGCTCGCGCAGCAGTTGGCCCCAGCCCAGCAGGCCCAGCCGATGCCCGCCACCCAGGCAGCGCCGGGCGCGCCTGTTGCCCCTGCCGCGTCCACGGGCTACGCAGCGCCGGCCGCACCGGCCGCACCCGTTGGCGTCGCGCAGCAGCAGCCCGCCGCCAATCCCTACGCCCAGGGTTCGATGGAAACCGTGCAGATGGGCGTGCCGCCGGCGCCGGGTGTCGCGACCATGGCACCTGCGCCGGGCGCCGTCGACCCCGCCAGCATGAGCCTGCCGCCGGACGCCCTCGGCAGTCGCCTGGGCCGACGCAACGTCTACCTCGACGGCGCCTGACCTGATCGACGCCGGTGCCACCGGCGTGGCACCGCGCACCTGTGCATGCGCCGCACAAATGCTGTGCGGCGCATGGCGTTGAACAGGCCACCCGTGCAAACCTAGACTGGCGCCTCGATTCATTGAGGAGCCTGTCATGACCCTGACCCTGTTGCGTTGCTTCCGCCTGGCCACCGTGAGCCTGTCGCTTGCGGCATCTGCCGGCGGTGCCGTCCACGCGGCGCCCGACAACGCCCACCCGGGCATCCGTGCGATGCTGGGTGCCAAGCCTGTCGAGCATCTCGATCCGCGCAGCACGGCGCTGGTCGTCATCGACTTCCAGAAGGAGTACTTCTCCGGCCGGATGCCGATTCCCGATGGCCAGCGCGCGATGGAAAACGCGCAGCGCCTGCTTGCGTTTGCCGATCGCCACCGTATTCCCGTCTTCCAGATCCAGCACATCGCGCCGGCCGGCGCCGCCGTCTTTGCCGAGGATGGCCAGACGGTGGACTTCCAGCCCGGCATGGCGCCGCGCCAGCAGGACGTCGTGCTGCGCAAGGAAACCGTGAGCGTGTTTGCCAGCACGGACCTGGAGCGCCGCCTCAAGGCAATGGGCATCAAAACCATCGTGCTGGCGGGCCTGATGACCCATGCCTGCGTGGCAGGCGCTGCGCGCGACGCGGTGCCGCTCGGGTTTCACGTTGTGGTAGCATCCGACGCCTCGGCCACGCGCGCCATCACGCGCGCCGATGGCCGTACGATCGGCAAGGATGCGCTGCATGATGCCGCGCTTGCGGAGATCGAAGACACCTTCGGCGATGTAATGACCACTGCAGCCATCACGCATCTGCCGCTGCGCTGACACTATCCTGGAACGCCCCGTGGGGCGTTTCTGCTTTTGGGGGACGGCATTTTCATGGACCAGCTGCTTGCCATGCGTGTCTTTCGCGCCATCGTCGAGGCCAGGGGATTCTCGGCGGCGGCGGAGCGGCTCGACCTGTCCCACTCCACCGTGTCCCGGCAGCTCAAGCAACTGGAAGCCAGCATGGGCGTGCAGCTGCTGAACCGCAACACGCGGCGCTTCGCGTTGACGGACGCCGGCGAACGCTACCACCGCCACTGCGCCGATATCCTCACGCGCATCGACGCCATGAACATGGCGATGACGGGTGAAGGCGCGCAACTGTGCGGGCCGCTGCGCGTGACGGTGCCGCTGGCCATCGGCACGCTCGAACTGCAGGACTGGCTGCCTGCGTTTCGTGCGCGCTATCCGGAGATCCGGCTGGAACTGTCGTGCAGTGACCAGTTTGTCGACCTGGTGGCCGAGCGTTTCGACATGGCGCTGCGCATCTGCAGCGCACCGCTCGCCGACAGCAGTCTGATGGCCAGGCGTCTGGCCAGGTCCGATACGGTCCTGGTGGCGTCACCGGCCTACCTGGCCACAGCGGGCCTGCCGGTGAACGCCAGCGATCTGGCCCGCCACCGGTTGCTGGCATTCGCCGCAGCGCCCGACACCTGGCAACTGACCGATGCCAAAGGCCAGACCGAACGGGTGGCCGTGCGCGGCGCGCTGGCTGCAGATGCGATCACCGCGCTGTATGCGGCGGCGCTGGCCGGCGCCGGCATCGCGGCCTTCACCGAGCGCACGGCGCGCAGCGAACTGGCGCGTGGCGGTCTGGTGCGTGTGCTGCCGCAGTACCACGCGGGGGCCAGCCACTACTACGCGCTCTATCCGCAGACCCGGCACCTGACGCCCCGTGCGCGCGCCTTCATCGATTTCATGGCGGAGCACTACGGCGCGCAGTGATGCACGCGACGCATGGCGGCACGGCGACCGGCATCGATGCGCGGTGCATCGCCCCGGTGCAGGTGTCTGTCCGATGCGAGGGCGGGCGTGAAAAATCCGCCTGGTGCGCCTGAAGCGCCTAAAGTAGTGAAAGTCCCGGCGCCGGAAGCGGCGTGGGCACGGTCTTTGCGCGATACGGCCAGAGTTGGCCCACCCTCATCATGCAAGAGCTTGCCTTTCGCACCCTGCTGTATCGGTACTTCTTTTTCGACTGGATGTTCGCGGACGCCAGCCGGGGGGACCTGATCGCGCGCACGGCGGCCTGGCGCTTCAACCAGGCCCGCGCGCACTGGCTGCTGACCTATATGCGGCGGTGGCTGTGGTGTGGCGTGCTGCTGTACGGGCTGGGCGGTGCCGTAGAGGTGCTGATGCGCGCGCCGGTGCTGTCGGCGTGCTTCTATGTGCCGGGCGCGCTCAGCGTCCCGGTCAATATCGTGATTGGCGTGATATGGCTAGGGCTCAAGGCGTGTCCGGGTCCGGTGCGCACGCCGTCACGCTGACTGTTTCAGGCTTGCAACGGCCTGGGCGCGAATCATCCGCGTAATGGATGGCCGCTGCCCGCCAGCCTGCATGGTGCGGCCAGTGGCTCGCTCCTTGCATCGATGCGAAGTTGCTCACACTCCCCGGCGTGTCGCCTGCAAGGTGTACGCGTCCACGATCCGGTTTTGCCAGGACGGTGCGTTGCGCGCACCTGTCGGGTCACGCTCCGAAGCCATGAGCCGTTGTCAGCGCGCTGACGACGCTGTCCCATCCTGTCGGAGATTTGCCATGACCCGATACATCGTGCTCGCAAGCTTTACAGACCAGGGCATACGCACTGTCAAGGACACCACCAAACGCGCCGCGGCCGTGCGCGAAATGGCGCCGCAGTTCGGCGTGAAGGTGACCGACGTGTTCTGGACGCTCGGAAAATATGACGTGATCCTGACGCTGGAAGCGCAGGACGACGCCTCCGTGACGGCCTTTGGTCTGTCGATCGGCTCGCAGGGGAATGTTCACACGCAGACACTGCGCGCCTTCACCGAAGACGAGATGAAGGCGATCCTCGGCAAGATGCGCTGAACGGCGCTTGCCACGCCGCGCGCGTCGCACCCGCGAACGGGTCGACGCGCGCGGCGCCCCCCGGCGCAGATTCCCTGCGGCCATCCGGATGACGCGACCTCCCTGGACCTCGACGGACTTACGCACAGGCTAGGCGTTTACCCCCGCATCGCCAGGCGCACCGTGTAAGAACCGGGTAAGGGGCGCGCATTACCTTGTCACCACGCCATGCGGAGGAAACCCGCACGGCAAACGCAAAACTATGTGGCAAGCACGTGCAGCAGCGATGCGCAGGAGACAAGCATGCAAGAGGATGTGATCGAGAAACTGAAGGCCAGCCGGCAGTATCAGGAACTGGTGCGTCGGCGCGGCCGGCTTGGCTGGCTGCTGACGGCCGTGATGCTGGTGGTGTACTACGGCTACGTGCTGCTGATTGCCTTCGACAAGGAGCTGTTGGCAACGCGCGTGGGACAGGGCGTCATGACCTGGGGCATGCCGATCGGGCTGTTCGTGATTCTCTTTACCGTCGTGATTACCGGCCTGTACGTGCGCCATGCCAACCGCGTCTATGACGACCTGACCGATCGCATCAAGCAGGAGGTGGCATGATGACCCGTCACGCATTTGGCGCCGCCGCGCTCGGCGCGGCACTGCTGCTGTCCGCCAACGCCTTCGCCGCCGGTGGCGATCTGGGCCAGGCCGTGAAGCAGGCCACCAACTGGACGGCCATCGGCATGTTCGTGGTGTTTGTCATCGGCACGCTGTTCATTACCAAGTGGGCGGCCAAGAAAACCAAGTCCGCCGCCACGTTCTACACGGGCGGCGGCATCACGGGCTTCCAGAATGGCCTGGCGATTGCCGGCGACTTCATGTCGGCCGCGTCGTTCCTGGGCATTTCCGCAGCGGTGTACACCAATGGCTACGACGGGCTGATCTATTCGATCGGCTTCCTGGTCGGCTGGCCGATCATCACATTCCTGCTGGCCGAACGGCTGCGCAATCTCGGCCGCTTCACCTTTGCCGATGTGGCGGCGTACCGCTTCAAGCAGGCGCCCATCCGTGCCTTCGCGGCGTCGGGCACGCTGGTGGTGGTGGCGTTCTACCTGATCGCGCAGATGGTGGGCGCGGGGCAACTGATCAAGCTGCTGTTCGGTCTGGAATACTGGGTGGCCGTGGTCATCGTGGGCGCGCTGATGATGATCTACGTGCTGTTCGGCGGCATGACCGCCACCACGTGGGTGCAGATCATCAAGGCCTGCCTGCTGCTGGGCGGTGCGTCGTTCATGGCCTTCATGGTGCTGGCGCAGTATCACTTCAGCCCGGAGCAGCTGTTCGCCAAGGCCGTGGAAGTGCATGCGAAGAAGGACTCGATCATGAGCCCCGGCAACTTCATCAAGGACCCGATCTCGGCCATCTCGTTCGGCATCGCGCTGATGTTCGGTACCGCCGGGCTGCCGCACATCCTGATGCGCTTCTTCACCGTGCCGAACGCCAAGGAAGCCCGCAAGTCGGTGTTCTGGGCCACCACCTGGATCGGCTACTTCTACATCCTGACGTTCATTATCGGCTTTGGCGCGATCGTGCTGGTCGGCACCAACGCCAGCTTCCAGGACGGTAGCGGCAAGCTGCTGGGTGGCGTGAACATGGCTGCCGTTCACCTGGCCAGCGCAGTGGGCGGCAATGTGTTCCTGGGCTTTATCTCGGCGGTAGCCTTCGCGACGATCCTGGCCGTGGTGGCGGGCCTGACACTGGCCGGTGCGTCGGCGGTGTCGCACGACCTGTACCAGACGGTGTTCAGGCACGGCAAGGCCACCAGTGCCGAGGAACTGCGTGTGTCGAAGCTCACGACCATCGTGCTGGGCTTCATCGCCGTGGTGCTGGGCATCGTGTTCGAGAAGCAGAACATCGCGTTCATGGTGTCGCTGGCGTTCGCGGTGGCGGCATCGGCCAACTTCCCGGTGCTGTTCCTGTCGGTGCTGTGGAAGGGTTGCACCACGCGGGGCGCGATGGTTGGCGGCTTCCTGGGGCTGGTGTCGGCGGTGGTGCTGACCGTGCTGTCCCAGGCGGTCTGGGTCGATGTGTTCCACTTCAAGAACGCGCCGTTCCCCTACACGTCGCCGGCGCTGTTCTCGATGACGATCGGTTTCGTCGGCATCTGGCTGTTCTCGGTGACCGACAAGTCACGGCGCGCCCTGCTGGACAAGGCTGGTTTCGAGGCGCAGGAACTGCGCTCCGAGACGGGCATCGGCGCGGGCGAAGCGACCGCGCACTAGGATCTCGCCACTCCGTAGTAGTAGAACGGCCCCTCGCAAGGGGCCGTTCGTCTTTTTCTGCGTCGCGCGGCGGACGGCAGGCCGCTTTAGGCGCGGGCGACGACTTCGATCCGCAGGGCTTCGCCGCCGCTGGCGACGGCCAGCAGGCGGTCCACGTTCGGGTGTGCGCCCGGCCGGTTGCGCGCATCGGCGGTGTGTTCGGCAAAGACGGCCAGGCCATGCTCGGCGGCCTGGGCATCGAGCTTGCCGAAGACCTGCTGGAGGTAGTGGTACACGGCCAGCGAGCCTTGCTTGCCCGGTACGTTCTCGATGCTGGCCACCACGGTGCCCCCGGTGTCGACCAGGTCGATGCGGGCGATGCCGTCGATGGCGGGCAATTGGGCGAGGTTGTCCTTGAATACCGGGCTTGGCTGGATCATGAAAGGGTTCCGTTCGGTCTGGAATGCAAAAACGGACGGTGCCGAGGGGCGACCGTCCGTTCCTGTTTGTGCGTTGGTAGGCTCGATTGGACTCGAACCAACGACCCCCACCATGTCAAGGTGGTGCTCTAACCAGCTGAGCTACGAGCCTAGCGAAGGCGCGAATTCTATAGACGACTTTGGCAAAGCGCAAGCATTTCTTTTGCAAAACCTTTGCTGGGGGGCGGCGCGCCACATGCCGACCGCCAGCCAGCATCCCCCGAAGCATGCGTCATGCGGGCGGACAGGTGTGTTGGGGGACAGGGAAGATTGCAGCCTGTCATGGGCATCGTTTAGGGTTACGGCCAGGGCGCCCGCCTCGATAACACCCCAGCGCCCGCACGAGGAGAGAACATGACCCCCTGGCTCACCCGCGCCGCCGCAGCCATCGGCTGCACGCTGGCCCTGATCGGCGCCGCCCCCGCGCACGCCGAGGACGCCGCCAAGCTGACCATCACCGCTGGCGACCAGCAGAAGATCCTGACCCGCGATGCGCTGCTGAAAGACCGGCGCCTGGCCAGCGTCACCGTCGATGACGACAACTACAAGCGCCGCATGACGTTCAAGGCCATCCCGATGGCGGCGCTGCTGGCAGGCCTGCCGGCAACGCCGGACGGCAGCGCCACCACGGCCGCCACCGATGGCTATGTCTCGCATTTGCCGCTGGGCCTGCTGCTGGCCGACCGCCCCGACGGCCCGCGTGCGTGGCTGGCGGTGGAAAACCCGGCAAAGCCGTGGCCGAAGCTGAAAGGGCAGGACATCGGCCCGTTCCGGCTGATCTGGACCGTGCCGAAGTCGGCCAGGCAGCCCGAGGCGCCGGTGCGGATCACCGAAAGCCTGTGGACCTGGGCGATTGCACGCATTGATCTGGGCGGCGCCGCCGCCGAGCGTTTTGCGGCGATCCGCCCGGCCGAAGGCGAGCCCGCCGACGGCCCGGTCATGCGCGGCTTTGCGGCGTTCCAGCGCGTCTGCTTCTCGTGCCATTCGATGAACCGCGCCGGCGACGCCAACCTGGGGCCGGACCTGAACGTGCCCTACAACCCGGTGGAATACCTGGGCGACGACAAGCTGTCGAAGCTGATCCGCGACCCGCAGGCGCTGCGCTGGTGGCCGGGCTCGAAGATGTCGTCGATCGACCAGAAAACGCTGTCCGACGCCGAGCTCAAGGATCTGCTGGCCTACCTGCACCACATGGCAGGGCGCAAGGCGGACGCCCCGGCGCCCAAGCCCTGAAGCGCGGCGGCGCGGCGGTGTTGCACGGCGGGGGGGCGTCAGACGTCGATCGCGGCGGCAGACTGCAGCTGGCGCCGGAGTTCGAACTTCTGGATCTTGCCCGTCGATGTCTTGGGCAGCGGGCCGAAGTACACGGCCTTGGGCACCTTGAAGCCGGCCAGCAGCGTGCGGCAGTGGGCGATGATTTCCTCGGCGGTGGCGCTCGCGCCGTCCTTGAGTTCGACGAACGCGCACGGGGTTTCGCCCCACCTGGCGTCGGGCTGGGCCACCACGGCGGCGGCCATGACGGCCGGGTGGCGGTAGATCGCGTCCTCGACCTCGACGCTGGAGATGTTCTCGCCGCCCGAGATGATGATGTCCTTGCTGCGGTCCTTGATCTTGATATAGCCGTCGGGCATGCACACGCCCAGGTCGCCCGTATGGAACCAGCCGCCGGCAAACGCCTCGCGCGTGGCGCGGTCGTTTTTCAGGTAGCCCTTCATGCAGATATTGCCGCGGAACATGATCTCGCCGATGGTTTCGCCGTCGCGCGGCACCGGCTGCATGGTGTCTGGGTCCAGTACGGCCACGCCTGCCTGCAGGTGGTAGCGCACGCCCTGGCGAGCCTTCAGGACGGCCCGTTCTTCCATCGACACGTGGCGCCAGTCGTCCTGCTCCGCACAGGCCGCGGCCGGGCCGTACACCTCGGTCAGGCCATAGACGTGCGACAGTTCGAAGCCCATCTGTTCCATCTGCGCCAGCACCGCAGCCGGCGGCGGTGCGCCCGCCACCATGCCGCGCACCGGCCCGCGCAGGCCTTCGCGCCACGTGGCCGGTGCACTGACCAGCGCGGTATGGACGATGGGCGCCGCGCAGTAGTGGGTCACGCCCTCGTCGCGCATCAGATCGAACACCAGCTTCGGATCGAACTTGCGCAGGCAGACGTTGACGCCGGCGCGGGCGGCCACGGTCCACGCAAAGCACCAGCCATTGCAGTGGAACAGCGGCAGCGTCCACAAGTAGACCGGATGCTTGGCCATGTCCCATTCCAGGATGTTGGACACCGCGTTCATGGCCGCGCCACGGTGGTGGTAGACCACGCCCTTGGGGTCGCCCGTCGTGCCGGACGTGTAGTTGAGCGCGATGGCATCCCATTCGTCAGCCGGCATCTGCCAGTCGTAGTCGGGGTCGCCGCCGGCCAGGAAGCTCTCGTAGTCGGTGTCGCCAAACGGCGCGTCGGGCTCGGGGCCGAGCACATCATGGACCGCGATGACCTTGAGCCCCTGCACCTCGCGCGCAAGCTGGCGCGCCACATCGGCGAACTCGGTATCAGCCAGCAGCACGCGCGCCTCGCCGTGGCGCAGCATGAAGACCAGGTTGGCGGCATCGAGGCGGATGTTCAGCGCGTTGAGCACGGCGCCGGACATCGGCACGCCGAAATGCGCCTCGATCATGGCCGGCGTGTTGGGCAGCAACGCGGCGACCGTGTCACCCTTGCCGACGCCGGCGCGCGCAAGAGCACTGGCCAGCCGGCGGCAGCGTGTATAGGTATCGCGCCAGTTCTGCCGTAGCGGACCATGCACGATGGCCAGCCGCTGGCCGTAGACTTCGGCCGCGCGGGCGATGAAGTCGAGCGGGGTCAGCGGCACGAAATTGGCGGCGTTGCGGGCCAGCCCGGTATCGAAGTCGGTCGGCATGATGCGTGTCTCCTGTCTGGATCCTGTTGGATTCGTGTTGTGTGCTCGGGGGCCACGCTATCATTCTCGCGCGGGCCGACTCTGTCATGCAGGCGACAGATCTGCCCCAACCGCGACATTGATGCATCTTGTGCCCCGTTGGCGTAAGTTTCGCGTCAGATTTCATTGCGTAACCGTTGCCGCAGGCTCATGAACGTCCACGAATTGCTTGAACAACACGACTGGTATCGCGCGCTGGCGCCGGAACACCAGGCGCTGGCGGCGTCGGGCACCGGGGTGCGGACGTTCGCGCCCGACAGCTATATCGCGCGGCGGGGCGAATATTCCCGCCACTGGATCGGCGTGGATGCTGGCCTGATCAAGCTGGCGGTCTACACGCCGGACGGGCGCGGCTGCACCTTCTGTGGCGTGCCGGCCGGTGGCTGGTGCGGGGAGGGCAGCGTCATCAAGCGCGAAGACCGGCGCTACGATGTGATCGCCATTCGCGAATCGCGCGTGCTGCTGGTGGCGGAAACGGTCTTCAACACGCTGCTGGCGGACAGCCTGCCCTTTGCGGGCTACGTGGTGCGCCAGCTCAACGAGCGCATGGGCCAGTTCATCGCCATGGTGCAGAACGACCGCCTGCTGGGCGCCGATGCCCGCGTGGCGCAGGCCATCGCCCAGCTGTTCCACCGGGCGCTCTATCCGAAGACGACGGCGGTGCTGGAGTTGTCGCAGGAGGAAATCGGCCTGCTCACCGGGCTGTCGCGCCAGCGCGTGAACCAGGCGCTGCGGCGGCTGGAGGCCGAAGGCATGGTCGGGTTGTCGTACCAGACCATCCGGGTCACGGACCTGGAGGCGCTGCGGCGTTTCGGGATATCGGAACTGTAAGGCGGCCAGCGTACCGAATGCGGGCGATTGCCGTACGGGGCGCGGCGAACCCTGGCACAATTCGGACCGATTCCCCATTCCGTGCCCCTGTCCCCATGCAACAACCACTGGCCAACCTCGCGGCCATTTCGCTCGATCTCGACGATACCCTGTGGCCCTTCACGCCCGCCGTCATCCGGGCCGAGCAGACCCTGCACGACTGGCTGCTGGCGCAGGCGCCGCGCACATCGGGCCTGCTGACGTCGCCGCAAGTGCTGGGGGAGCTACGCGCGCGGTTCCAGGCCGAGCGCCCCGACCTATCGCACAGCCTGCGCGAACTGCGGCTGGGATCGATCCGCATGCTCCTGCAACTGTCGGACGAAGACCCGCAACTGGCCGAGGCGGCCTATGACGTATTCTTTGCCGCGCGCCAGCGCGTGGATTTCTTCGACGATGCATTCCCGGCGCTGGAATGGCTGAGCGCCCGCTTTCCGCTGGTGGCCGTGTCCAACGGCAACGCCAGCCTGCAGGTGACGGGCGGCCATCACTTCTTCCATGCGGCGTTGAATCCGGAGACCGCGGGGTGCGCCAAGCCCGATGCCGCGATCTTCCATGCGGCGGCCGAACTGGCCGGGTGCCGGCCCGAACGGATGCTGCACGTCGGCGACGATGCGGATCTGGATGTGGTGGGTGCGATCGCGGCTGGCTTTCAGGCCGCGTGGGTGGTGCGCTCGGACGATGCCGCTGCGGCGCGCTGGGCCCGCAGCAGCCCGGCGCCGCATGTGATCGTGCGCGATCTCTATGCGCTGTGCCGGGCCATCGACCCGACCTGCCCGGTGGCGCGCGCGATGCCGGCGGCCCCGGCGATTTGATTCAGTCCTCGGTTTTTTCCTGCGGCACGGCCTTGCCGAGCAGCTTGCCGAGCAGGCCATTCTTGCCGGTGCCCTGCTGGCGCTGCGACTTCGGGAGCCCACCTGCCCGGTTGGCGCCGGCCTGCTTCAGATTGTTGTTGATCTTCAGGCCCTTGTTTTTTTCCAGGTCGGTTTTCTTCACGGACAGCTTTCCAATTGGTTAAGCCGCGCATTGTACGCATGTGCGGCGGGGCGGCGCGACATCGGGCCTGATCGTCCGCGCAATCCGGGATTAATCCTCGCCTCGGCCTTCGCTCTTCCCGTCGCCCTTGATGGCCTGCTTGGTCGCCTGATAGCCGCGTTTCGTGGTGTCGGCCACCGCGTGGCCGGCGTCCCGTGCGCCATGGCCGATGGTGATGCCGGCTTCCTTGGCGCCGTGGCCAATCGTGCGGGCCACATCGGCCACCGCGTGGCCGGTTTTCTTGCCGGCTTCCTTGACGCCTTCCTTGAAGGCGTGTGCATCGGAAGACACACTGGCGTGCGCCAGGGGGCTCAGGGCGCCCATGGCGGCCAGCGACATCGTGACGATCGTCGTGCGGAGCTTCATGTTTCGGTCGGGTCCGTAGCGGGTTTCACGTGGCCGCATTTTACTCGCGCCCGCGCCGGGCCGCTCTGGCTCTAGCGCGGGCCGCCGGGCTAGCGCGGTGCGGGCCCCGATTCCGTGATCGCGCTGTAGACCAGCGTGCGCAACTGGCGGCGCACCGGGTAGGCCGACGACGGCAGCAGTTGGGTCAGGAACAGGCCGATCAGGTCTTCTTTGGGATCGACCCAGAAGAACGTGCTGGCGGCGCCGCCCCAGAACATGTCGCCGGCGCTGCCCGGAATCAGCGTGCTGGCCGGCGCGATGGTGGTGGCGAAGCCCAGGCCGAAGCCCACGCCTTCGTAGGTGGCTTCACTGAACATCGAGCGCGACAGGCGCGGCAGGTCCACCCCGCCGGGCAGGTGGTTGGCCGTCATCAGCGCCAGCGTCTTGGGACCGAGCAGGCGTACGCCGTCGAGTTCGCCGCCGTTCAGCAGCATGCGGGCAAAGCGCATGTAGTCGGCGGCCGTCGATACCAGGCCGCCGCCGCCCGACAGGAACCCGGGCGGCTGCAGGTAGGGGCTGGTCTGCGGATCGTCCTGCAGCATCGGGCCGCGCGGCGAGATCACCTTGGAACCGAGCGCACCGACCGCGTAGCACGCGCAGAACCGGGCGGCCTTGTGCGCGGGCACGTGGAAGCCGGTATCGACCATGCCCAGCGGATCGAAAATCCGCTTTCTCAGGAAGGTGTCGAACGGCATGCCGCTGATCTTGCCGACCAGGTAGCCCAGCACGTCGGTGGCCACCGAGTAGTTCCAGGCCTCGCCGGGCGAGAATTCCAGCGGCAGTGTGGCCAGCTTCTCGATCATGTCGTCGAGCGTGCCGTCGGTGGCCAGTTCGCCGATCTTCAGCTTGCGGTAGGCCGCGTCGACGTTGCTGTTCTGCTGGAAGCCGTAGGTCAGGCCGGCGGTATGGCGCAGCAGGTCCACCACCAGCATCGGCCGTGCGGGCGGGCGGGTCTGGAAGCTCTCCATGAAGCCACCCGCGAACACGCCCAGTTTTTCCCAGGCCGGGATGTACTTGCTGACCGGGTCGTCGAGGGCGATCCTGCATTCCTCCACCAGCATCATGATGGCCACCGACGTGATCGGCTTGGTCATCGAATAGATGCGGAAAATGGCGTCTTCGGCCAGCGGCACCTGCCGCTCGCGGTCGGCCTGGCCCAGCACAGCATTCAAGGCCAGTTCGCCGCGCCGCCAGACCTGCACCAGCGCGCCCGACAGCTTGCCGGTGGCGACGTAGGTCTCGTCGATAAAGCGTCCGATCCGGTCCAGCCGATCCCGCGACATCCCGTGCGTCTGCTGCATCTGCGCGCCTCCCTGTCAGATTTGAAGTCGGGGCGCGGGCCGCCGTCAGGCAGAGGGCTTGCGCGCCCCCCACGGCAGCATTCCGCGCCAGGGCCATCCCAGCGTCATGCCCGCGGCGGCCAGCAGGATCAACGCCGCGCCGCCGATTTGCGACAGGAGCAGATGATGTCCGAAGGCCAGCCGGTCCACCAGAATGGCCACGATAGGATAAATGAACGACAGGGCGCCTGTCAGGTGCGTGGGCAGCTTCTGGATCGCGCCATACAGCAGGATGTACATCAGCCCGGTATGGACAAAGCCCATGGTCGCCAGCGTGGCCCAGGGCAGGGCGCCGGTCGGCAGGTCGGCGCGCAGCGCCATCGGCAGCAGCATGACGGTGCCCACCAGCACGTGGATCAGCGCGATCAGGTGCGGCGGCACGCCCTTGAGCTGCTTGGCGATCAGCGCCGCCAGCGCGTAGAAGAAGGCCGCGCCCAGTGCCAGCCCGATGCCCAGCAGGTAGTTGCCGTGCGCCGCGCCAGCGCCGGGCTTGCCCTGCACGATCAGCAGCATGCCGCCGAACGCCAGCAGCAGCCACGCCACCTTGGCCACGGTCAGGCGCTCGCCCAGGAACAGCGCGCCCAGCGCCACCAGCATGAACGGCTGGGTGTTGTACACCGCCGTGGCAATCGAGATCGATGCGCCTTCGTAGGCTGAAAAAAGAAGCAGCCAGTTGGCGACGATGGCCACCCCGCCGGCCACCGCCAGCAGCGCCTGGCGCAGCGAGATGCCGCCCGGCCGCAGGTAACCACGCGCCAGGCAGACCGGCACCAGCACCACCGCGCCGAAGGCGCACCGCCAGAACACCACCTGGGTGACCGGCCGCCCCGATACCACCACCAGCCAGCCGATGGTGCCCGAGATCACCATCGCCGCCACCATTTCCAGCATGCCCCGCGTTCTGTCGTCCACGGCTATCTCCTGTCCCTGTGCGTGCATCGTTGCAAAATGAGGGTTGCAGTTTAAGGCCTGTGGCCTACAATCCACAGTCGAAAATGCAGGCATATCTCGCTTTCTTTTGTATTTTGTAAGGCGTTTTCAGGAAAATACCTTATGTCGCTTGACGATATCGACCGTCGCATCCTGGTCCTGCTGCAGCAGGACGCCCGCATGCCGGTAAAAGCCCTGGCCGAGCAGGTGGGCCTGTCGTCCCCCGGCGCGTCGGAACGGCTGCGCCGGCTGGAGGACCGTGGCGTGATCCGCGGCTTCACGGTCGATGTGGAACCGCGCACGCTCGGCTTTCCGATGCAGGCCATCGTCCGCATCAGGCCGCTGCCCGGCAAGCTGCAGGCGGTGCAGAAGCTGATCGAGGCCATCCCCGAATTCGCCGAATGCGACAAGGTGACCGGCGACGACTGTTTCATCGGTCGGCTGTATTTGCGATCTATCGAGCACCTGGACCATATCCTGGAGCAGATCACCGAGATGGCCGAGACCAGTTCGTCCATCGTCAAGTCGCAGCCGGTCAAGCGAAGACTCCCGCCGCTGTAGCCTCAGACCGGCACCCAACCCGGGCAAGGGCTGTGGGATAATCCCCAGCTTTGCCCGGCGCCCGGCTCACAAGGCCGCCCGCACGGGTTTGTCCTGGCCCTGTCGATCCGCTGTGGGCCGCTGCGTTTGCGTTATTTCCAAGCACCCACAATGCCCACATACCGTTCCAAGACTTCCACCGCCGGCCGCAACATGGCAGGTGCGCGCTCGCTGTGGCGCGCCACCGGCATGAAAGACGAAGACTTCCAGAAGCCGATCATCGCGGTGGTCAATTCGTTCACCCAGTTCGTGCCGGGCCACGTCCACCTGAAGGATCTGGGCCAGCTCGTCGCGCGCGAGATCGAAGCCGCCGGCGGCGTGGCGAAGGAATTCAACACCATCGCCGTGGACGACGGCATCGCCATGGGCCACGACGGCATGCTGTATTCGCTGCCCAGCCGCGACATCATCGCGGATTCGGTGGAATACATGGTCAATGCCCACTGCGCCGACGCCATGGTGTGCATCTCGAACTGCGACAAGATCACCCCGGGCATGCTGATGGCCGCCATGCGCCTGAACATCCCCGTGATCTTCGTGTCGGGCGGCCCGATGGAAGCCGGCAAGACGCGCCTGGCCAACCCGGTGACCAAGACCATCGAACTGAAGAAGCTCGACCTGGTGGACGCCATGGTGATGGCCGCCGATCCGTCGTATTCGGACGAGGATGTGGCGCAGGTCGAGCGTTCGGCCTGCCCCACGTGTGGCTCGTGCTCGGGCATGTTCACGGCCAACTCGATGAACTGCCTGACCGAGGCGCTGGGCCTGTCGCTGCCCGGCAACGGCACCGTGGTGGCCACGCACGCCGACCGCGAACAGCTGTTCAAGCGCGCCGGCCAGCGCATCGTCGATCTGGCCCGCATGTACTACGAGCAGAACGACGAGCGCGTGCTGCCGCGTTCGGTGGGTTTCAAGGCGTTCGAGAACGCCATGACGCTGGACATCGCCATGGGCGGGTCCACCAACACCATCCTGCACCTGCTGGCGATTGCCCGTGAAGCCGAGATCGACTTCACGATGGCCGACATCGACCGCATGTCGCGCTCGGTGCCGCAGCTCTGCAAGGTGGCGCCGAACACCAACAAGTACCACATCGAGGACGTGCATCGCGCCGGCGGCATCATGGCCATCCTGGGCGAGCTGGACCGCGCCGGCAAGCTGCACACCGACGTGCCGACCGTGCATACGCCCACGCTCAAGGACGCGCTGGACCAGTGGGACATCGTCCGCACGCAGGACGAAGCCGTGCGCACGTTCTACATGGCTGGCCCGGCCGGCATCCCCACGCAGGTGGCGTTCAGCCAGAACACGCGCTGGCCGAGCCTGGACCTGGACCGCGCCGAGGGCTGCATCCGCTCGTACGAGCACGCGTTCTCGAAGGAAGGCGGCCTGGCCGTGCTGACCGGCAATATCGCGCTGGACGGCTGCGTGGTGAAGACCGCCGGCGTGGACGAGAGCATCCTGGTGTTCGAGGGCACGGCCCACGTGACCGAATCGCAGGACGAGGCGGTCGAGAACATCCTGAACGACAAGGTCAAGGCCGGCGACGTGGTGATCGTGCGCTACGAAGGCCCGAAGGGCGGCCCGGGCATGCAGGAAATGCTGTACCCGACCAGCTACATCAAGTCCAAGGGACTGGGCAAGGCGTGCGCGCTGCTGACGGACGGCCGCTTCTCCGGCGGCACGTCGGGCCTGTCGATCGGCCACTGCTCGCCCGAGGCGGCGGCCGGGGGCGCCATCGGCCTGGTACGCGATGGCGACAAGATCCGCATCGACATTCCCAACCGCACGATCAACGTGCTGGTGTCGGACGAGGAACTGGCCACCCGCCGTGCCGAGCAGGACGCCCGTGGCTGGAAGCCGGCCAAGGCGCGTCCGCGCAAGGTGTCGGCCGCGCTCAAGGCCTATGCCAAGCTGGTGATGTCGGCCGACAAGGGCGCCGTGCGCGACCTGTCGCTGCTCGACGACTGATCTGCCGGGCCCGCGTGGCCCGCTCGATCGCGCAACGCCGCGCGCCCCGCCAGTCGGGAAGCGCGGCGTTTTTGCATCGGGCACCGGTTTCAGCCGGTAAATGGCGCTTTCGCGTCGCCCCCGACATTCCCCCTTTGCATTGCATTGCGTTGTATTGACTTGCGCCATGTCTGTGTACCATGGCGCGCTTTCGGACGGCGCGGCGCGGCGTGCACATGGATGCCTGCCATGCGGGGCCGACAATGTCTGTACATCCATTGCGCTGACTGGTCCCGTGGATAGGACCAGCTGGTTCCATTGAGTGACCGGGCCATGGGGCATAGAGTCCGCCTGAACCCCACAGGAAGTACACAGAGGCGGAGACACGGATGTTGATCAGTCGAAGAAAGCTGTTGGCCGGCGCGACGCTGGCCTTGTTTGCGATATTGGCCCCGGTCCAGCGCGCGGCGGCACAGGACAAGCCCATCACGATCGTGGTGGGCAGCCCGGCAGGCGGCACCACCGACGCACTGGCGCGCCTGATTGCCCGCTCGCTGGGCGACACGCTGCACCGGACGGTGGTGGTGGACAACCGGCCCGGCGCTGGCGGCAATATCGCCGCGCAATATGTGGCGCGCGCCACACCGGACGGCAGCACGCTGCTGATGAGCTTTACCGGCCATACCATCAACGCGTCGCTCTACAAGAACCTGCCGTTCGATCCGGTCAAGGACTTCACGCCGATCACGATGGTGGCGCGCGTGCCCAGCGTGCTGGTGGCCCGCAAGGGCGTGCCGTTCGACAACACGGCAGGGCTGATCGCCTACGCGAAGAAGCACCCCGGCAAGCTCACGTTTGCGATTGGCGCGCAGGGCTCGTCGCTGCATCTGGCCAGCGCGCAGTTCAAGCTGGCCACCGGCACCGACATCGTGAACATCCCGTACAAGGGGACCAACCCGGCGCTGACCGATGTACTGGGCAACAACACCGTGGACCTGATGTTCGCCAGCACCGTGAACGTGCTGCCGCACCTGAAGTCGGGCACGCTGAAGTTCCTGGGCGTCAGCAGCCGGGATGCACTGCCGCAGTTCCCGGGTGTGCCGCCCATCGGCCAGACCGTGAAGGGCTTCGAGTCGTCGGCGTGGTTTGGCCTGTTCGGCCCGGCCCAGCTGCCGCCGGCCGTCACGGACCAGCTCTATCGCGCGGTGAAGGTGGCCGTCGAAGACCCGGCCTACAAGCAACGCATGGAGACCGAAGCCGCCACGGCCGTCAGCATGACGCCGCAGGCGTTCGGCGCGTTCGTGCGCAGCGACATCCAGCACTGGGCCAAGGTGATCCAGGCGTCCGGTACCAAAGTCGAGTAAGGAATAGCAATGACGGGCCAGACATTGGCGCAGAAGCTGTTGGCCAGGGCCGCGGGCCGGGCCGACGTGGCGCCCGGCGAGATTGTCACGTGTCGCGTGGATCTGGCGATGATGCATGACTCCAGCGGCCCGCGCCGCGTGAAGCCGATGCTCGAAAAGCTCGGCGCGAAGGTGTGGGATCCGGACAAGGTGGTGCTGGTCACCGACCACTACGTGCCCGCGCATGACGCCGACAGCCGCAGGATCGTGCAGATCGCGCGCGACTGGGCGCGCGACGAAGGCGTGGCGCGCTTCCATGACATGGAGGGCATCTGCCACGTGGTGGTGCCGCAGAAGGGCTATCTGCGCCCGGGCATGTTCGCGGTGGGCGGCGACAGCCATTCGTCCACCGGCGGCGCGTTCGGTGCCTACATGTTCGGCATCGGCGCCACCGAGATGCTGGGCGTGCTGGTGACCGGCGAGATCTGGGTGCGCGTGCCGCAGACCATCCGCATGCGCTGGCATGGCCGCCTGGGCGCCGGGGTCTCGGCCAAGGACATGATGCTGCGCATGTGCACGCGCTTCGGCATGGACGGCGGCCAGTACCAGGCCGTGGAGTACACCGGCGACGCCGTGTCGGCGCTGTCGATGCAGGATCGCATGACGCTGTCGAACATGACCGCCGAACTGGGCGGGCAGGTGGGGCTCATCGCCCCCGACGCAACCACGCGCGACTGGCTGCTGGCCGCCGGTGCGCCGGCCGATGCCATCGATATCGACGGCTGGCAGTCGGACGCCGACGCGGCCTGCCTGGCGGTGCATGACTTCGATGCCGCGACGCTGGCGCCGCAGGTGTCGCGGCCGCACACGCCGGCCAACGCCGACGACGTGGGCACGTTCGGCAGCGTGGGCATCGACATCGCCTATATCGGTGCCTGCACCGGCGCCAAGCTGGACGACCTGCGCATGGCGGCACAGGTGCTGCGCGGCAGGCGCGTGGCACGGGGCACGCGGCTGCTGGTGGCGCCCGCCAGTGCCGCCGACCAGCAGCGCGCCGCGCAGGAAGGCACGCTGGCCGTGCTGACCGATGCCGGCGCCGAGCTGCTGCCCAACGCCTGTGGCGCCTGCGCGGGCTATGGCGAGCACCGGTTTGGCGAAGACAGCGTGGTGATCAGCGCCACGGCCCGCAATTTCAAGGGCCGCATGGGCGCGGCATCATCGCAGGTCTACCTCGGCTCGCCGTACACGGTGGCCGCTTCGGCCATTGCCGGCCGCATTGCCGATCCACGGGAGGTGCTGGCATGAGTCGATTTTCCGGCCGGGCCTGGGTGTTCGGTGACGATATCAATACCGATTTCCTGGCGCCGGGCGCCTACATGAAGTTTGGCATCGAAGAGATTGCGCGCCATTGCCTGGAAGCCGTGGACCCGTCGTTCGCGGCACAGGTGCGCCCCGGCGACATCGTCTTTGGCGGGCGCAACTTTGGCGCGGGATCGTCGCGCGAGCAGGCGGTCGAGGTATTGCGCCACCTGGGCGTGGTGGCGGTGGTGGCCCCCTCGTTCGCCGGCCTGTTCTACCGCAATGGATTCAACCTCGGGCTGCCGTTGTTGACCTGCCCGGCGCTGCCGCCGGTGACGCCCGGCCAGCGCGCGGGATGCGAGATCGACACGGCCCAGGTCTATATTGACGACGCGCCGGCGCTGCAGTGCGAGCCGGTGCCCCCGCATCTGGTGGCCATGATCCGCGATGGCGGACTGGTCCCGCACCTGGCGCGCCGGATCGCGTCGGGCCAACTTTCGGTCAAAGAGGGAGTGCAATGACTGCAATGACGCTGAAGCAACGCCTGCAGGGCACCGGCATCGTGACCGCACCGGGCGTCTACGACCCGTTTTCGGCCCTGCTGGTCGAACAGGCCGGCTTCCAGGCCGCCTACCTGTCCGGCGCCAGCATCGCCTACACGCGGCTGGGGCGGCCCGATATCGGCTTCCTGTCGCTGGATGACGTGGCATCGGTCACGCGCAATATCCGCGAACGTTGCCCCACGCTGCCGCTGATCGTGGACGCCGACACCGGTTTCGGCAATGCGCTGAACGTGATGCAGACGGTGCGCGTGCTGGAACGTGCTGGCGCCACCGCCATCCAGTTCGAAGACCAGTCGATGCCCAAGCGTTGCGGTCATCTGGATGGCAAGACCGTGGTCAGCGCCGCGGAAATGGCCGGCAAGATCCGCGCCGCCTGCGATGCGCGGCGCGACGGCAATACGCTGATCATCGCGCGCACCGACGCGGTTGCCGTGGAGGGCATGGACGCCGCACTGGCGCGCGCCGAGCAGTACGCCGAAGCCGGCGCCGATGTGCTTTTCGTGGAGGCCCTGCGCAGCCGCGAGGACATGACGGCAGCGATCGCCCGCCTGGGCGGGCGCGCGCCGCTGCTGGCCAACATGGTGGAAGGCGGCAAGACGCCCGTGCTGCCGGCCGCCGAACTGGAGGCCATCGGCTTCCGCATCGTGATCTTCCCGGGCGGCACCGTGCGCGCGCTGAGTTTTGCGTTGCGCGACTACCTGGCCAGCCTCCACGCCAACGGCACCACCACGCCGTACCTGGACAGGATGCTGTCGTTCCAGGCGCTCAATGACGTCATCGGCACGCCGGAAATGCTGGCGCTGGGCAAGCAGTACGAATAACCCGATGCGACGCGTGCTTGCCTGACCGGGGCGGCACGCGTACCGTGGCGGCATCGCCCGCAGTTCCCGGCCCACCTGCCTGATTGCCGCCTCCCGCCCGATGCTCGATGCCCACGCCCCGCTGACCTCGCTGCCGCGTTTCCAGCAGGTTCGCCTGATCCTGCGCGAGCGCATTCGCGGCGGCCACTACGCAGCCGGCCTGCCGCTGCCCGGCGAACGCCAGCTGGCCGAGGAGTTCGGCGTGGCGCGCGTGACCGTGCGGTCGGCCCTGGCGCGATTGCAAGAAGAAGGCCTGGTGATACGGTTGCGCGGCAAGGGCACGGTGCCGACCGCGCGCAACGTGCCGCAGGCCGGGACCGCCGTGCAGACCGTGCGAGGCGGCCTGCTCGACAACATCGTCAGCGTCAGCATGCGTACGCGCGTGCAGGTGCTGGAATGGAAGCGCATGGCGGCGCCCGTCGCCGTCAGCGCCGCACTGGACTTGCCGCCTGGCGCACCCGTGCTCAAGGTGGTGCGGGTGCGCAAGTTCAAGGCGCAGCCCATTTCCTATACCGAAGTGTTCGTGCCCGACGATCTGGCGGCGGCGCTGGACCGCCATACGCTGCAGGACACGCCGATGCTGGTGGCGCTGGCGCAGCACGGCGTCGAAGTGGTCTCGGCCGAGCAGACGCTGGGTGCCGCCGTGGCCGACCTGGACGTGGCCCGCATCTTCCGCATCGCGCCCGGCGTGCCGTTGCTGCGCGTGTCGCGCGTGGCATCCGACGCGAACGGCCGCCCGGTGCAGTTCCTGGTCGGGCTCTACCACCCCGAACGCTATACCTACCAGATGCGGCTGACGCGCGCGGGGGCGTCGACGCGCGTGTGGATCGACGCCGACCAGCCCTGATCAGCGGCGCACCAGCGCCACCACGTAGACGCAGGCGTCCGGGCCGGGATTGATGAACGTGCAGGGCGCGGGCGGCCCCAGCTGCAGGCAGTCGCCGGCGCCGAGCGTGTGCGCCAGCTCGCCTTCCTCGAAGACCAGCGTGCCATCGAGCACCCAGATCTGCTGATGCTGGAACGTGAAGGCCGACGATGGGTACGATACCCGCGCGTGGCCGGGCAGCGTCACCTCCACCAGTTCAAGCATGCCGCCATTGCGCGGCGATACCGCACGGCGCGTGTAGCCCGTTTCCGGGTCCTGCCACACCGGCTGTTCGGCGGCGCGGCTGAGGCGTTCGCCAGCCTGCTCGGCCAGCGCCAGCAGCATCGACAGTTGCAGCCCGAACGCGCCTGACAGGCGTCCCAGCACGGTAGCCGTGGGGCTGGCCTCACCACGTTCGATCTTGCTGATCATCGCCTTGGACACCCCGGAGCGGTCCGCCAGCTCCGCCAGCGACCAGCCGCGCGACTCGCGCTCGATGCGCACGCGGGCGGAAATGGCGGTGGTGGGGTCGTCGGGCAGGCGGCTCATGGTGGCGAAGGCGCTGGGAAGGTGGTCCGATTATAGAAGCGGCGTTGCATGGCGCGGGTTAACCCTCTGGCTGAAATCCTCACGATGATGCTCATTTGTCCACTATAGTGGATGAAGACCAGACCTGCCCCTTTCCCCTTCTGAGCCGCCCCATGCCCCGTGAAATCCGCCTGAACGCTTTCGACATGCACTGTGTGGGCCACATCCAGCAGGGCCTGTGGACCCACCCGCGCGACCAGTCGCACCGATACGCCGAACTTCAGTACTGGATCGACTACGCGAAGACGCTGGAGCGCGGCCTGTTCGACGGCATCTTCTTTGCCGACGTGGTGGGCGTCTACGACGTCTATGGCGCCAGCCCCGACGCCGCATTGCGCGGCGCGGTGCAGGTGCCGGTCAACGACCCGACGCTGGTGATACCGGCCATGGCGGCCGTGACCCGGCACCTGGGCTTTGGCGTGACCGCCAACCTGACCTACGAGCAGCCGTTCCTGTTTGCGCGCCGCATGTCCACGCTGGATCACCTGACCGGCGGGCGCATCGGCTGGAACATCGTCACGGGCTATCTGGACAGCGCGGCGCGGGCCATCGGCATCGATGGCCAGGTGGCCCACGACGACCGCTACGACCTGGCTGACGAGTACATGGCGCTGGTCTACAAGCTCTGGGAAGGCAGTTGGGACGACGGCGCCGTGGTGGCCGACCGCACGGCCGGGGTCTATGCCGATCCCGAAAAAGTGCGCGTGATCCATCATCGCGGCCCGCAGTACAAGGTGGATGCGATGCACCTGTGCGCGCCGTCGCCGCAGCGCACGCCGGTGCTGTACCAGGCCGGGTCGTCGACGCGGGGCCGCCGCTTTGCCGCCACGCACGCCGAGTGCGTGTTCGTGAACGGGCAGAAGAAGGAGGGCGTGAAGGAAATCGTCGACGACATCCGCGCGCAGGCCGTGCAGCTGGGCCGGCAGGCCGACGACGTGAAGGTGTTTCTGGGTGCCACGCTGGTGGTCGGGCGCACCGACGCCGAGGCGCGCGACAAGTTCGAGGAATACCGTCGCTACGTCAGTTCCGAGGCCGCGCTGGTGCACGCGGCGGCGTCGCTGGGTATCGACTTCTCGCGCTACGACCTGGACGAGCCGATCGATACGGGCAAGAGCCAGGCCATCGTGTCGAACGTGGAAGCCATGACGCGCAGTGCGGGCCCGCAATGGACGCGCCGCAAGCTGCTGGAACAGATGGTGCTGGGCAGCCGCCAGCCGCCGTGGGTGGGCGCGGCCGACCATGTGGCAGACCTGCTGATGGCCTGGAGCGAGGAGACCGGCGTGGACGGCTTCAACCTGTCGCGCACGGTGGTGCCGGAGTGCTTCGAGGACGTGATCGACCTGGTGGTGCCGCTGCTGCAGGAGCGCGGCGCCTACAAGACCGCGTACCAGCCGGGCACCTATCGCGACAAGCTGTTCGGCACGGCCCGCTTGCCAGCCACCCACGCGGCGGCGCAATATCGCGGAACCGGCGCCAATCCGGTATAGACAGACGCATCATGGTAGACAAGACAACGTTTCGCGACGCGATGGCGGGCCTGGGTGCCGCCGTCAACGTGATCACCACGGACGGCGTGGCCGGCCTGGCCGGCTGCACGGCGTCCGCCGTCTGTCCGGTTACCGATGATCCGCCCACCGTGCTGGTCTGCATCAACCGCTCCAGCCGCAACAACGCCGCCATCCGCCAGAACGGCCGGCTCTGCGTGAATGTGCTGGCCGCCGGGCAGCGCGACGTGGCCATGCGCTTCGCCGACAGGGACCTGTCGCTGGACGAGCGGTTTGCCTGCGCCGAGTGGCGGCAACTGGCCACGGGCGCGCCGGTGCTGCATGGCGCCATCAGCGCGCTCGATTGCGAGATCACGTCGGTAACCGAAGTGGGCACGCATACGGTGTTCTTCTGCGCCGTCAAGGCCGCGCAAAGCGCCAGCGGCCAGGCGGGCCTGATCTACTTCGGGCGCGACTTCCATCCCGTGGGCACCGTCGCACACCCGGCGGCCGTCTGAGATGACAGCACCCACTTCGGCGGCCGCGCCGGTGCGGCAGCGCCAGCGCGGCAAGCTGTTCTCGATCGCCATCCTGCTGCTGGCCGAAGTGGCGGCGATGGGCGTGTGGTTCTCTGCCAGCACCGCCGTGGCGCTGATCCAGCGCACCGAGGCCATTTCGGCGTTCGACGAGGCGCTGCTGACCAGTGCCGTGCAGTTCGGCTTTGTCGCCGGTACGCTGATGTCGGCGCTGCTGTCCTTGCCGGACCGCTACGACCTGCGCCGGCTGTTCGCCGGCTCGGCCCTGGTGGCGGCGCTGGCCACGGGCATGCTCGCGTTCATCGCGCCCACGGGCGGCGCGGTGGTGGCGTTGCGTTTTATCACCGGCATGTGCATGGCCGGGGTCTATCCGGTGGGCATGCGGCTGGCGGCAACCTGGGCGCGCGCTGACCTGGGCCTGCTGATCGGGTTGCTGGTGGGGGCGCTGACGCTCGGGTCGGCCAGCCCGCATCTGGTGGCCGCGTGGCTGACGCCCGCTGCGGGCGGCGGCCCCGACTGGCGCACGATCTACGCCGTGGCGGCGGCCTGCGCGGCCGGCGCGGCGCTGCTGATTGGCATGGCGGCGATCGGCCCCAATCTCCGGAAGGCCGCACGCATCGACCCGACCAAGATCGCGCAGGCCTGGCGCCAGCCCGCAGTGCGCCTGGCCAACCTGGGCTATCTGGGCCATATGTGGGAGCTTTACGCGATGTGGGCGTGGCTGGCGCTGTTCCTGCAGCAGACGTTTGCCGCACGCGGCATGGCCGATGCGCGGGGGCGGGCGGAACTGCTGACCTTCGCTGCGATTGCCGTTGGCGCGCTGGGTGCCTGGGCGGGCGGATGGCTGGCCGACCGCGTGGGCCGCACGGCCGTCACCATCGGGGCCATGGCCATCAGCGCAAGCTGCGCGGCGCTGATGGGCTGGCTCGATACGGCTCCGATGGCGGTGCTGGTGACGGTGGCGCTGGTCTGGGGCGTGTCGGTCATCGCCGATTCCGCCCAGTTCTCGGCCAGCGTGACCGAACTGGCCGAACCGTCATCGATCGGCACGCTGCTGACGGCGCAGACATGCGCCGGCTTCCTGCTGACGCTGGCCAGCATCCACCTCGTGCCCGATGTGGTCGAATGGCTGGGCTGGCGAGCCGGCTTCGGCATGCTGGCCATCGGTCCGGCACTTGGCTGCGTGGCGATGTGGCGACTGCGCGGGCATCCCGATGCGCGGAAGCTGGCAGGTGGCCGGCGCTGAGTTGCCGGCACGTCCGCGGGCGGTTTTTCGATCAAGCCGACATAAAAAAGCCCGGCGCGCGGCCGGGCAAATCGGAAAGTGTCTTGCGGCGGGGTCAGAAGCGGTGGCGTACCCCCACCATCGCGCCGAACTGGCTGTCGCCTGCCCGGATGTTGTCCGCGCTCAGGCTGGCGCGCGACGCAACGCCCTTGCTGGTGCGGTTCCACGCGTAGCCCAGGTCCAGGTAGGCGCTGGTGCGCTTGGAGAACGCGTAGTCGGCCGTGGCGACGAAGACGACCGGGTCGGCGCTGGTCTCGGCATAGTCGTTGTAGTACACCGCGCCCTTCAGCATCAGTGCCGGTGTGGCCTGGTAGCCCAGTCCCATCCAGTAGATGTTGCTGTGCTTGAAGGCCGCGCCCGCGCCGCTCAGGTTTTCCCACCGATAGCCAGCAAAGACCTTGGCCGGGCCGAAGGCATAGCTGCCGGCCACGGACGCGCGCTGGTCCTTGATATCGGTGTCGGGCTGGCGCAGGTCGTACACCAGGCCGACGTCGAGCGGGCCCCTCGTGTAGCGCAGGCTGGCGGCGTACTCGCGGCCCTTCTTGTAGTTGCCCGGCACCTCGCCGCTGCCGAAGCCCAACGGGGCGCTGTTGTCATAGCCGAAGCTGTAGAGCGCCGCCGCCGTCAGGCCGCCGAACGTGCCCTTGTACTGGATGGCGTTGTCGGCCCGGCTGGCCATGAACGGGTCCAGATTGACGATCGAGTATTGCGAGGTGGCGGCCATCGGGTCGAACGCCAGCGTGAAGTCGTAGATCGGCGTCTGCTGGCGGCCCAGCATCAGGGCCCCGAACCGGCCCTGCAGGCCCACGAATGCCTGCCGGTTGAAGAGACGGCTACTGGCCGATGTGCCGGTGTCCAGGTTGAAGCCGCTCTCCAGCACAAACACGCCCTTGAGACCGCCGCCCAGGTCTTCCGTGCCGCGCATGCCCCACCAGGAGCCGGTGGTGATGCCGTTGCCGGACTGCATGCGCACGTTGCTGTGGTCGCCGGCGGTGCGGTTCAGGTATTCCACGCCGACGTCGGCCACGCCATACAGGGTGACGCTCGACTGCGCCTGAGCGCCGGCGGCAAACATCGTGATTGCAGCAGCCGCTGCCAGTTTCAGTTTCATGCCTTGTTCTCCAGGTTGGGAAGGAATCCGCAATGATCGGAAGGCATGAATTTTTCGGCTTTGATTTGGCTCGCTTCTTCGTCACTCTGAATGAGATTTTTCTCATTCGAGATGAGACTGTTGCACGGAAATGCGTCACTACATGGCAGTTCTACGAAGTGCCATGTCAATGGTGTCAGGGCTGTTGCAGTTGGGGTGGCGGTTCAGGCCGCGTGCAGACGGTCCAGGCGCAGGCGGTGGCGCTCGTCGGTCAGGCGCCATACGGCCAGCCAGCCAGCTACCACCACGGCCAGCAGGCTGCCGCCGGCCAGCAGGAACATCAGCAGGATCTGATAGCGTGCGGCGTCCATTGCGTCCATGCCGGCCAGGATCTGGCCGGTCATGATGCCCGGCAGCGTGATGATGCCCGCTGCCGCCATCGTATTGATCGTCGGCAGCAGTCCGCCGCGCACCGCCTGCCGCAGGATCGGACGCAAGGCGGCATGGCGGTCGTCTCCCAGAGCCAGCCTGGCCTCGATGGCCTGGCGCTGGTGCCAGGCGGCGTTGAGCGTGGCGTGCAGCGTCAGGCTGGCCGCGTTCATGGCGTTACCCAGGATGATGCCGGCCAGCGGAATCGCGTGGCGTGCGTCGTACCACGGTGTGGGGCGCAGGGCGGTGAGCAGTGCCAGCACCGTGATGACCAGCGTGGGGGCGCTGACCGACGCCAGCCCGATCGACATCTGCCAGCGCGGCGCGAAGCGGCGCTCCAGCCGGCTGCCGGATTCACGCGCCGCGGCGAAGATCATCGCCGTCACCACCAGCAGCGTGAGCCATGGCGACGACAGCGCAAAGACCGCGCGCAGTACCAGGCCTACCAGCATCAGTTGCACCACCATGCGGGCCGCGGCCCAGAGCAGGGCGCGATGGATGCCCAGCGACATGGCCAGCGACAGCGCCGCGCCGGCCACGATCAGCAGGCTGGCCAGCGTCAGATCGCCCGTTGTCAGCAGGATCGGGTTCATGGGTGCAGGGGCTCCAGTCCGGACGGGCACAGACGCCAGTGCGCGTGCTGCAGGCGCGCTGCCTGTTCGGTGTTGTGGGAAACGACCAGCAATCCGACGCCCTCGGCCATGACTTCGCGCAGCACGGCTTCCACGGCCAGTGTGGTGTCGTGATCCAGCGCCGAGGTGGGCTCGTCGAGCAGCAGGAAGCGGGGGCGGCGGACGATGGCCCGCAGCAGCGCCAGCCGCTGCCGCTCTCCGGTGGACAGATGGCTGACGCGCGCGGCCAGGATGTCGTCGCGCAGGCAGAGCCGGCGCGCCAGGCGCGCGAGCCGGGTATCGGCGGTGCCGGGTGTTCCGGAGCCACGGGTCGTATCGGCGATGTCGGCCGGGCCGAGGTCGTCGAAATGGCTACGCACGTCGTCGGCCCACCAGCCCGATTCCGCCGCCACATAGATCACCTCGCGTCGCCAGGCCGGCCCGCTCAGCGCCTCGCGCGGCGTGGTGCCGATGCGTACGCTGCCGTTGCTGGGATCGAGGTCGGCAATCATGCGCAGCAGCAGGCTCTTGCCGCTGCCCGACGGGCCCGACAGCACCGTGCATTTGCCGCCCGTCACATCGAACGTATAAGGGCCGCGGCCGTGGCCGGTCAGGTCTTGGATATGCAGGTGGCCGTCCATAGGGCGGGGCGGGGGCAAGGCGGGTGGAAGGCGGAGTGCTGCAAGCGTATCGTCATTCGATGAATGGCGGATTAAGTGAGAGTGAGGCATATGGCATGACGTCAGGCGGCATCAGGTGCGATGCATGCGCAGGCCCGGCTCCAATTGTCGGCGCCGACGCGGCGTGTGCAAGGGCGAGCCGCACCGGCGCCGGGAGAACCGCATTGGCACCGTCCGACATCCTGTTGCGGCTATGTCCTACACGACAGCTCCCGTGCCCTTTCTACACTGTCCAGTAGCGCCGTTGCCTGCCGCAGCGCCCGCCAGCCGGGCCAGCGCGCGGACGCCGGACGCCCTACGAACCGACCCATCAGGAGAGTGCGATCATGAACAAGGACCAGGTGAAGGGCCGCATGAACGAGGCCAAGGGCAAGGCAAAGGAACTGGCCGGCAAGGTAACCGGCAAGACTTCCACCGAAATGAAGGGCAAGGCCCAGCAGGTGGCCGGCCGCACGCAGGCCAGCTATGGCGATACCAAGGAAGACATGAAGAAGAACCCGCGCTAGGGCCTGATCCGGCGCGAGGCAGGGGCCGCCAGCCACTGGCGGCGCCCGATCACCGTAAAGCGGGGCTGCGGCCCCGCTTTTTGCATGGTGGCCCCGATTCATGACGGGCGGTAAATGCTGTGTTCCATATCCGTCGGCTTCCGTCGGACGGTGCAGTGCTGTAATGTGCGCACATTCATCGTGTTCCTCCACCTGCACTGGTCCCAAAGGGAATCTCCATGGCCACACGCCGTTCGACAGACCTGTTGCTGACCGCGCTGGCGCCCGCCATCTGGGGCACCACGTACCTGGTGACCACCAACTGGCTGCCGGCCGGCTATCCGCTGACGGTTGCCACGCTGCGTGCGCTGCCGGCGGGTATTTTGCTCTGGTTGCTGGGGCGGCAGTTTCCGGCGCGCAGCTGGTGGGCCAGGCTGCTGGTGCTGGGCGCGCTCAATTTCTCGTTCTTCTGGGCCATGCTATTCGTCTCGGCCTACCGGCTGCCCGGCGGCGTGGCGGCCACGCTCGGTGCCATCCAGCCACTGATCGTGATCGCGCTGTCGCGTGTGTTGCTGGGATCGGCGATCCGGGTGGGCGCGATTGCCGCGGCGCTGGCCGGGCTGGCGGGCGTGGCGTTGCTGGTGCTGACCCCGAAGGCCACGCTCGATGCGGTGGGCGTGGCGGCCGGACTGGCTGGCGCAGTGTCGATGGCGCTAGGCACCGTGCTCACGCGCCGCTGGCAGCCGCCGGTGCCGGCGCTGACATTTACGGCCTGGCAACTGACGGCGGGCGGCATCCTGCTGGTGCCGTTCGCGCTATGGCTGGAGCCGCCGCTGCCCACGCCCACGCTGGCCAACGCGCTGGGCATGGCGTGGCTGACGGTGATCGGCGCGGCGCTGACCTACGTGCTGTGGTTCCGGGGCATCGCGCGGCTGGGCCCCGGCGCCGTGGCAACGCTGGGGTTCCTGAGCCCGCTCACGGCGGTGCTGATCGGCTGGATCGTGCTGGGCCAGACGCTGAGCACGGCGCAGATCGCGGGCATGGTGCTGGTGCTCGGCGGGGTCTGGCTCAGTCAGCGGGCCCAGCGATCGGTGGCAGCACCCGCCCCGGGTTCAACAGGTTCTTCGGATCGAGCGCGCGCTTGACCTGCCACATCAGCTCCAGCTCCACCTGCGACTTGTAGCGGCCCAGGTCGTCGCGCTTGGCCACGCCGATGCCGTGCTCGGCCGAGATCGAGCCGTTCTCGGCGTGGGCCAGACCATCGACCAGATCCGACACGGGCTTGTACCACTGCGCCAGGAAGTCCCTGGCATCGCGGTCTTTCGGGCGCAGCGGGTTGAAGTGGACGTTGCCGTCGCCCATATGGCCGTAGATCACCATGCGGGTGGCCGGCTCGAGCGCCAGCACCTCGGCCGACGCCTTGTCGATGAACTGCGCGATGCGCGACACCGGCACCGAGATATCGCACTTGATGCTGCCGCCGGTGCGCGTCTGGGCGTCCGAGATTTCCTCGCGGATGCGCCAGAACTGCTGCACGTCGGCCAGGCTCGACGCCACGGCGGCATCCACGACCCAGCCATTGCCGAGGCCCGATTCCAGGATTTCCATCAGCGTGCCGCCGAGGGTTTCCTCGTCGGTGCCCGATGTCAGTTCGATCAGCACCATCCAGTCATGACGCCCCGGCAGCGGCGACGGCACGTCGCCCAGGTATTCGAGCACCAGGTCCAGCGCCGGGGCCGAGATCAGTTCGAAGGCCGTGACCGCGCCGCCCGACAGCGCGCGGGCCTCGCCCAGCAGCTTGACGGCAGCCTCCGGGCCGTCCACGGCCACGAACGCCACGGCGGTGGAGCGCGGCTGCGGCATCAGCTTCAGCACCGCGCCGGTGATGATGCCGAGCGTGCCTTCGGCGCCGATGAACAGGTGCTTGAGGTCGTAGCCGGTGTTGTCCTTGCGCAGGCCCTTGAGCGACGAAAAGATGCGCCCGTCGGGCAGCACCACCTCGATGCCCAGCACCAGATCGCGCATGTTGCCGTAGCGCAGCACGGCCGTGCCGCCTGCGTTGGTCGACAGGTTGCCGCCGATCTGGCACGAGCCCTCCGAGCCGATGCGCAGCGGAAACAGGCGGCGGGCATCGTCGGCCGCGGCGCGTGCGCCGGACAGCGTCACGCCGGCTTCCACGGTCATCGTGTCGTTGACGGTGTCGATGGCCAGCACGCGGTTCATCTTCTTCAGGCTGATGACCACGGCCGTGCCGCTGTCGTCGGGCACGGCGCCGCCCATCAGTGACGTGTTGCCGCCCTGCGGGACGACGGGCACGTCGTGCTCATGGCACCAGGCCATCACGCGGCTGACCTGTTCGGTGGTGGCGGGCATGACCACCAGCGGTGACTTGCCGCGATAGATGCGGCGGTAGTCGGTCACGTACGGCTCGGTGTCGGCGTCGGCGGTCAGGCAGCCGTTGGGGCCGACGATGGCCAGCATGGCCTGCAGCAGGTCGGCTTGCAGGGCTTGAGAGGGCAGGGCTTGGGAAGGCAGCGGGGACATCCTGGATACTCAGTAGGCGGCGCCGGGCGCGGACACCTGTTGGGCGCGCTCCGGCAGGAATTCGGCGGCGAGCCTGCGCGCCGCGTTGGCGTAGACCAGCACGTCGACGCCGGTGGCCACGAAGGTGCAGCCCAGTTCCAGGTAACGACGCGCCAGCGCATTGTCTGACGTCAGCGTGCCGGCGGCCTTGCCGCTGGCGATGATCGTGCGCATGGCCGTCTCGATCTGGGCCTGCACCTCGGGGTGGCCCGGGTTGCCGCGATGACCCATCGACGCGGCCAGGTCGGCCGGGCCGATGAAGACACCATCCACGCCATCGACCGCGCAGATCGCTTCCAGATTCTGCATGGCGGTCACGGTCTCGGCCTGCACCAGCAGGCAGACCTCATCATCGGCCACGGCCAGGTAGTCCTTGCGGGCGCTCCATTGCGACACGCGCGCCACGGCGCTGCCCACGCCACGCACGCCGAACGGCGGGTAGCGCGTGGCGCGCACCAGTGCGGCGGCCTGTTCGGCGGTGTCCACCATCGGAATCAGCAGCGTACGGGCGCCGATGTCCAGCAGCTGCTTGATCAGTGCGGTCTCACCCGACACGGCGCGCACCACGGGCTGCGAGCGGTACGGGGCCAGTGCCTGCAGCGTCTGCAGGATGGTGCGCACGTCGTTGGGCGCGTGTTCGCCGTCCACCAGCAGCCAGTCGAAGCCGGCCGTGGCGCTGATTTCGGCGACGTAGGGGGTGGCGGCGGACATCCAGAGGCCGATCTGGGCCTGGCGGGCGGCCAGCGCGGCCTTGAACGGGTTATGGGCGGGCATGGGGTGTCTCCTGTCGGTGCGGGTGTCGAACGGGGTTCGATGGGCGTTGTCAGTGCAACTGGCCCTGGCACAGATACTTGGTATGCATGTAATCGTCAAGCCCGTGGCGCGATCCTTCGCGGCCGTAGCCCGATTCCTTCACGCCGCCGAACGGCGCCGCCTCGGACGCCAGCGCGCCTTCGTTGATGCCCACGATGCCGGTTTCGAGCGCCTGCGCCACGCGCCAGATGCGCCGCACGTCGTTGGAATAGAAGTAGGCGGCCAGCCCGAACGGCGTGTCGTTGGCGTCGCGGATCACTTCATCCTCGCTGGTAAAGCGGAACACAGGCGCCACGGGCCCGAAGGTTTCCTCGTGCGCCAGCGCCATCGCGGGCGTGGCGCCGGCCAGCACGGTGGGGGCGTAGTAATGCGGGCCGTCGGCGGTGCGCACGCGCTCGCCGCCCACCACCACGCGGGCGCCCTGGTCCACGGCATCGCGCACATGGCGGTCGATCTTGTCGACGGCGCGGGCGTTGATCATCGGACCGATCTGCGCGGCGGGGTCGGTAGCCGGGCCCACGTGCAGCGCACCCACGCGGGCGGCCAGCTTGCTGACGAAGGCGTCGTGGACGCCGGCCTGCACGTACACGCGGTTCGGGCACACGCAGGTCTGGCCGCCGTTGCGGAACTTGGCGGCCATCAGGCCCTCCACGGCCGCATCGAGGTCGGCATCGTCGAATACGATGAACGGGGCGTTGCCGCCGAGCTCCAGCGACAGCTTCTTGAGCGTGCCGGCCGACTCGCGGGCCAGGTGCTTGCCCACCGGCGTGGAGCCCGTGAACGTGATCTTGCGCACGCGCGCATCGGCCAGCCAGGCATCGACCACGGCGGGGGTGTTGCCGCGCGATGCGGTGACGATGTTCAACACGCCTTGCGGCAGGCCCGCGCGTTCCGCCAGGCGGACCAGCGCCAGCGCGGTCAGCGGGGTGTCTTCGGCGGGTTTGGCCACCACGGTGCAGCCGGCGGCCAGCGCGGGCGCGATCTTGCGGGCGATCATCGCCAGCGGGAAGTTCCATGGCGTGATGGCGGCTACCACGCCCACCGGCTCCTTGAGCACGATCATCTTGCGGCCCGGCACGGCCTCGGCCACCACGTCGCCGCAGATGCGCGTGGCTTCCTCGGCGAACCATTCCACGTACGACGCCCCGTAGCGCACTTCGCCCACGCTCTCGTGCATGGGCTTGCCCTGCTCGGCGGAGATGATGCGGGCCAGGTCCTGCTCGTTGGCCAGGATCAGCGCGTGCCAGCGTTTGATGATCTGGGCACGGTCGCGGGCGGTGCGGCGGCTCCAGGCCGGGAAGGCCGCCGCGGCGGCGTCGGCGGCGCGCCGGGCGTCGGCGGCATCGCTGTCGGGCACGTCGGCGATCACTGCGCCCGTGGCCGGGTCGGTCACTTCCAGGCGGGCGCGGCTGTCGCACCATTGCTGGTCGATAAAGTTCTGGCTACGAAGCAGGGTGGGGTCGGTGAGGGTGGTCAGCATGCGATGGCGGGGTCGGATGTTGGAAGCGTCTGATATGCGAGGGGCCTAGCTCACGATCCCCACGTGCCAGGGCACGAATTCGTGATCGCCCAGCCCAAGCAGCTCGCTCTTGGTGGGTTCGCCGGATGCGGCGCGCAGGATGTGTTCGAAGATCCGTTCGCCCATCTGCGCCACGCTGAGTTCGCCATCGAGCACCAGGCCGCAGTTGATGTCCATGTCTTCCTCCAGGCGGCGGAACATCGGCGAATTCGAGGCCAGCTTGATGGTCGGGGCGGGCTTCGAGCCGAACATCGAGCCGCGGCCGGTGGTGAAGCAGATCAGGTTGGCGCCGCTGGCGATCTGGCCGGTGGCGGCCACCGGGTCGTAGCCGGGGGAATCCATGAAGACCAATCCGGCGCGGTCGATCGGCTCGGCGTACTCGTACACGGCCTGCAGCGGCGTGGTGCCGCCCTTCATGGCCGAGCCCAGCGATTTCTCGAAGATGTTGGCCAGGCCACCCTGCTGGTTGCCGTGCCCCACCACGCCGTTGAACTGGGCGTTGTGTCCGGCGGTGTAGCGTTCCCACCAGGCCAGGCGATCGAGCAGCTTCTTGCCTACCTCGGGCGTCACCGCCCGGCGCGTGAGCATGAACTCCACGCCGTGGATTTCCGGGGTTTCCGACAGGATTGCGGTGCCGCCGTGGCGCACCAGGATATCCATGGCCGCACCCAGCGCCGGGTTGGCCGTGATGCCCGAGAAGCCGTCCGAGCCGCCGCATTCGAGGCCGATCTTGATATGGCTGGCGCTCACTGGCTGGCGCCGGAAGGCATTGGCGGCCGGCAGCATGGCCTCGATGGCGCGGATACCCGCCTCGATCGTGGCGCGCGTGCCGCCCGTGTCCTGCATCACCAGCGTGTGCAGGTTCTCGCCGCGGACCAGCCCTTGCGATTCCACCAGCGAAGCCACCTGGTTGCGCTCGCAGCCCAGGCCGACGATCAGCACGCCGGCCAGGTTCGGATGCCGCGCATAGCCGGCGATGGTGCGGCGCAGGAGGTCGAAGTGCTCGCTTGGCGATGACATGCCGCAGCCACTGCTCTGCGCGAATGCCACCACCCCATCGACATTGGGATAGGCGGCCAGCCGCTCCTTGGTGAAATGCGCGGCGATGTGCTTGATGACCGTGGCCGAGCAGTTCACCGACGACAGGATGCCGACGAAATTGCGCGTGCCCACGCGCCCGTCCGGCCGCACATAGCCCATGAACGTCGCGCGTTCGCGTTCCGGCACGTAGGCCACGGGGCGCACATCGGCACAGAACGCGGGATCGCGGTAGTCGTCCACGAGCCGCAGGTTATGGCTGTGCACGTGCTCGCCGGCGGCAATGTCGCGGTCGGCCACGCCGATCACGGTATCGTACTTCTTGACCTGCTCGCCGCGTGCAATCGCACGGGCGGCGATCTTGTGGCCGGCGGGCACCTGGGCGCGCACGCGCACGTCCAGATCCTCCAGGTGCTGGCCCAGCGTCAGGTCGGCGCGGGCGATCAGGACGTTGTCGTTGGCGTGCAGGCGGATGACGGGGTTCAGGGTCACGATTGACAGGATTGGGGCGGGTTAGCTCTGGGCGAGCATTTCCTTGAGTTTCAGGCGCTGGATCAGCTGCGTTTCCTGGCCGTAGACCTCGGCCACGTACTTCTTGTAGTCGGGGCCGTCCAGATACATGATCGGCGCGTCGATGCGGGCGGCCACGGTCTTGAATTCGGCGCTGGCCACGGCGGCGCGGAACGCATCGCGCAGCTTCTTTTCGATGTCGGGCGGCAGGCCCTTGGGCGCGCCGATGCCGTTGGGGGCTTCCACGACGACGTTGTAGCCCAGTTCCTTGAGCGTGGGCGTGTCCTTGAAACGCGGCGTGCGCTGCTCGCCCCAGGTGGCCAGCAGGCGCAGCTTGCCGGCTTCCACATGCGGCGCCCACGAACTGGAATCGGCCAGCAGGTCCACCTGGTTGGCCAGGACGTCCTGCAGGGCCTGCGAGCCGCCCTTGTAGGCGATGGCGTTGAATTTCACGCCCGCGGCCAGTGCGAACTGCTCCATGCCGACGTGCGTGGCGCCGCCGATGCCGGCATGTGCGTAGGTGAGCTTTCCCGGGTGCGCCTTGGCCTCGGCCACCACATCGGCCAGCGTCTTGAAGCGCGAGCCGGCCGGCACGGCGATGCCGAAGGTCTGGCCAGAGGTGCGTGCCAGGTAGGTCAGTTCGGTGCGCGGGTCCAGCTGCAGCATGCCCAGCTGCGAGAAGCGCGTGACCGAAATCGGGATCTGGCCAATGGTGTAGCCATCGGGGGTGGCGCGGGCCAGCGCCTTGGTCCCGATCATGCCCGATGCGCCGGCGCGGTTTTCCACCACGATCGACTGCTTGAGAATCCCCGACGCCACCTGGCACAGGGCCCGCATCGACTGGTCGGCCGTGCCGCCCACCGGCCAGGGGCAGATGAACGTGATGGGCCGGTCGGGATATTCTGCCGCGGCGCGTGCCATGCGCGGCACAAGCAGGCTGGCCGTGCCGGTGGCGGCAACGGCGGCGGTGGCGGCGCTGCCCAGCAGTAGCCGGCGGCGCGAAAGGCTGGCGGGAAGACCTTGCGTCATGGGGGATGTCTCCAATCTTGTTTTAGGTCGCGGACCGGCGTCGATGCCAACCCGCTCTGGGACGGATTGTGGGCGTCCCGAACATAACCATCCAATAGAAAATTGGCATTGCTTCATAACCTTCCGGTTAGGTAGACTCGCTGCCATGGCGCATATCGACCGGGCCTTCCGCTCCAATATCAAGCTTCGCCACCTGCAACTGCTGGTGGCGCTGGACGAGTTCCGGCATCTGGGCCGCACCGCCGAATTCCTGTCGGTCAGCCAGCCGGCCGTGTCCAAGGTGCTGGCCGAAGTGGAGAAAATGCTCGGGCTGACGCTGTTCACGCGCTCCACGCGCGGCACGGAGCCCACGCCGGCTGGCGAATCGCTGGTGCGCTTTGCGCGCGCCGTGCTGGCCCAGTACGACGTGACGCGCGACGAGATCGAGGCCGTGGCCAGCGGCGCGGCAGGCCGTGTGCGCGTGGGATCGATGGGCGCCACGCTGCCTGTGCTGCTGGCCCGGGCCGTGGCGCGCCTCAAGGACCGCTCGCCGCGTGCGACGGTGCTGGTCGAGGAGGGCGACCTCACGCATCTGCTGCCCCGCCTGCGGCTGTCGGAACTCGACGTGATCGTTGGCCGCCTGGAACCCAGCTACGCCGCGCCGGACCTGATCACCGACGCGCTCTACGAGGATCCGATGGTGGCCATCGTGGCCGCCGGCCACCCACTGGCGCGGCAGGCCAGCCCCGACTGGACCGACCTGGCGCGGCATCCGCTGGTGTTGCCGCCGCCGTGGGCATCGCTGCGCGTCAAGATCGAGCAGGCGTTCTTCCGCCACGGGCAGCCGCCGCCGGCCGACGTGATCGAGTCGTCGTCGTACCTGGCCGTTACCACCTTCGTGGCGCAGCGGCAGGTGGTGGGTTTCGTGGCAGGCTCCGTGGGCCGACAATGGCAGGCCGAAGGGCGCTTCCACGTGCTGGCGATGCCCGTGGAAGTGGAACTGCCGCCCGTAGGTCTCATCACGCTGCGCGACCGCCGGCTGCCGCCGAGCGTGGCCGAACTGGCCGATTGCCTGCGCGAGACGGCGCGGGACATCGACATGGCAAACAGCAGCCCCGGCAGCCCCGGCAGCCCCGGCAAGGGCGCCCGGACGCGCAAGACCGCTAAACCCGCAAGCAAGACCTCATGACAGAAACTTCCAGAACGTCCCGCCAGACCGAAGTCGTTGTGCTGGGTGCCGGCATCGTTGGCGTTGCCACGGCGCTGGCGCTGCAACAGCGCGGCCATGCCGTGTGCCTGATCGACCGCAACCCGCCGGGCCGCGAGACCTCGTACGGCAATGCCGGCATCATCCAGCGCGAGGCGGTGCAGCCGTATGCGTTTCCGCGCGCCTGGCAGGCGATCCTGCGGGTGGCGGCGCGGCGTGGCAATGACGTGCATTACCACCTGCGGGCGCTGCCGTCGCTGGTGCCGTCGCTGGCGCGCTACTGGCACGCGTCGGCGCCGGAACGCTATATGGCCACGGTCAGTGCCTACGCGGCGCTGATCCGCCACTGCATCGACGAACATGCGCCGCTGATCGAACGCGCCGGTGCCCAGGACCTGGTCCGCAAATCGGGCTGGCTGGAGGCCTACCGGACGCCGGCCGCGTTCGACGCGGCGGCCAAGGCGGCCGGCACCGTCGCGGCCGCGCACGATCTGCGCCACGCGGTGCTGGACAGCGCGGCACTGGCCGCCGCCGAGCCGGTGCTGCAGCGGCCGATGGCCGGCGCGGTGCACTGGCAGGACCCGTGGACGGTCAGCGATCCCGGCGAACTGGTGGCGCGCTACGCGGCGCTGTTCGAGCGCGAGGGGGGCGTGCTGCTGCAGGGCGACGCCGATACGCTGCGCCAGTCGGGCAGCGGCTGGACGGTGCGCACGCGCGATGGCGCGGTGCAGGCCGAACATGCCGTGATCGCGCTGGGGCCATGGGCGGCGGGGCTGACGCGCCGGCTCGACTACCGGCTGCCGCTGTTCGTCAAGCGCGGCTACCACCGCCACTACCATGTGGACGCCATGCCGGACAGGCCGCTGCTCGACGCCGAGAACGGCATCCTGCTGGCACCGATGCGCCAGGGCCTGCGGCTGACCACGGGCGCCGAGTTCGCGCATCATGAATCGCCGCCCACGCCGGTGCAGTCGGTGCGGGCGGAAATGCTGGCCGGCGATCTGGTGCGGCTGGGCCAGCCCGTGGAAGCACAGCCGTGGATGGGCGCGCGACCGTGCATTGCCGACATGCGCCCGGTGGTGGGGCGCGCGCCGCGTCATGCCAACCTGTGGTTCCACTTCGGACATGGCCACCAGGGCCTGACGCTTGGGCCCGCCACGGCGCGCCTGCTGGCCGAATTGTTCGACCGCGAAACGCCGTACGTGGACCCCACGCCGTACGATCCGCGCCGCTTCGGCCGTTAAGCTGCCGAAGCCGCCGCGGCCTTCGACTGCGCGCGCGCCTGCAGGTGGCCGACGAACGCCGTGGCCACGTCCGACAGCGCCTCGTTCTTGCGGTGTCTCCCTGGCTATTCCAGAATGGAATGGCTTGCTCTTATAAATTGATTGGAACGATATAGGCTGGCGGCTTACAGTGCAACGGACGCTTCTCACCCCACCAAAAAGACAGGAGACAAGATGAAGCTGATTCGCTACGGTGCGGCCGGCCAGGAACGGCCCGGCCTGATCGATGCCCAGGGACGCCTGCGCCAGCAGCAGCGCACCGTGGCGGCCAACGTGGGAGACCCGCAATGAACCAGCTCGACCTGAAGGGCCGCGTGGCCGTGATTACCGGCGGTGCGCAGGGCATTGGCTACGCCGTGGCCGAACGGATGCTGCGTTCGGGTGCCGTGGTGTCGCTGTGGGACGTCAACGAGGCGCAGCTGGTCAGGGCTTGCGACGCGCTGTCGAAGCTGGGCCAGGTCACCGGCGAGGTCGTGGAACTGACCGACGAGCATGCCGTCGACCAGGCCACGCAAGCCACGATCCAGAAGCTGGGGCACATCGACGCGCTGGTCAACAGCGCCGGCATCACGGGCGGCAATGCCCCCACCTGGGAACTGGACCCCGCCGTCTGGCGGCGCGTGATCGAGGTGAACCTGATCGGCAGCTACCTGACCTGCCGGTCTGTGGTGCCGCACATGATGGCCCGCAAGTTCGGGCGCATCGTCAATATCGCGTCGGTGGCCGGCAAAGAGGGCAACCCGAACGCATCCCACTACAGCGCGTCGAAGGCGGGCGTGATCGGCCTGACCAAGTCGCTCGGCAAGGAACTGGCGCAGAGTGGCGTGCTGGTGAATGCCGTGACGCCCGCGGCGGCGCGCACGCCGATCTTCGACTCGATGACCGAGCAGCACATCGCGTTCATGCTGTCGAAGATCCCGATGGGCCGCTTCCTGGAAGTGGAAGAGGCCGCGTCGATGATCGCCTGGCTGACGACCGAGGACTGCGCCTTCAGCACGGGCGCGGTGTTCGACCTGTCGGGCGGACGCGCCACCTACTGAGCGAAGTCATCTGGTCCCTGATACCGAAGCTCTGCCGGCTGCGGCGGTATTCGGGGGACTTCGCCATCGGCGCGGCGATGTGGTCGTCGATCCAGTGGCCAGCGCCCTGGTCGTGATAGTCGGCGCCCGCGCCGCGCAGCGTGAAGGCACGGACGCGCCCGATGGTGGGCATGTCAGATCGTGCCGATGTTCGATCCGCAACTGCTGGACGAGCCGGTGCCCGTCAACGGCCGGATGAAGGCGTCCGCGCTCGATGCGCCAGGGTTTGGCGTACGGCTGAACCCGGAACTGCCGCTGCACCGGCCGCATCCGAGGTAGTCCGGCGGAGATCTGCGTAGATCCGTCGCTGGCGCCGCATAGCGACGGGCGGCGCCGGATTCCTGTCGATCCGCACTTTTCCCATGTCCGCCGTGCCGGGCCGGTGGTAATCTCGCGGCAACTCCACCCCCGCCCCCGGGATTCCACCTTGCGTTCCGTCGATCCAGAACTCTGGCGTACCGCCGCCGACCAGCGCGCCTATCAGGACGCGCGCCGCCGCGTGCGGGCGCTGCGCTTCTTCTACATGCATGCGCTGGTCTATGTGGGGGTCAACGCGCTGCTGATCGTCGTCAACCTGGTGACGTCGCCCGAGCGGCCGTGGGTGCGTGCGCCGCTGATGGGCTGGGGCATCGGCCTGGCCGTGCACGGCATCATGACCTGGAGCCGTGTCGGCCTGCTGGGCAGGAGCTGGGAAGAACGCAAGATTGCCGAATTCATGGCGCGCGACCAGGTGCGCACGCTGTCCACCGAGAAACAGCTGGTGGAAGCGCAGATGCGGCTGCTGCAGGCGCAGATCGAGCCGCATTTCCTGTTCAACACGCTGGCCAACGTGGTGAGCCTGATCGAGCCCGCGCCGCAGAAGGCCACGCTGATGCTCGAACACTTCATCGCGTACCTGCGGGCATCGCTGGCGGCCAGCCGGGCCACGCAGGGCACCGTGGCGCAGGAAGCCACGCTGCTGCGCGACTACCTGGCGCTGATCAAGATTCGCATGGGCGAGCGGCTGCAGTACACGGTGGACGTCGATGGATCGCTGGACACCGTGCCGCTGGCGCCGATGCTGCTGCAGCCCGTGGTGGAAAACGCCGTCAAGCACGGGCTGGAGCCCAAGGTGGAAGGCGGCCGCCTGCTCGTGAGGCTGGAACGGCGCGGGGCACGCATGCTGGCCACGATCGAGGACGACGGCATGGGCTTCAGGCCGGGCGGCAATGCCGGGGTGGGCTTGTCCAACCTGCGCGAGCGGCTGACCGTGCTCTATGACGGCGATGCCCACGTCCGCATCGAGGACCGCGCGCCTGGCACCGCCGTGCTGATCGACATCCCGCTGCCACGCGCGCACCGGAACGGAGACCCCGCATGAAGCCCACCGCGTTGATCGCCGATGACGAGGAACACCTGCGCGCGCACCTGCGCGGCAAGCTGGCCCGGCTCTGGCCGGAGCTGGACATCGTGGCCGAAGCCGCCAACGGCCTGGAAGCGGCCGAGGCCATCGCCCGGCTGGCGCCCGCCGTGGCCTTTCTCGACATCAAGATGCCGGGCCTGTCGGGGCTGGAAGTGGCGCAGGGCATCGAGACCGACACGCGCCTGGTGTTCGTCACCGCCTACGACGAGTTCGCGCTCGACGCGTTCGAACGCGCCGCCGTCGACTATCTGGTGAAGCCAGTCACCGACGAGCGGCTGGGCCGCACCATCGAACGGCTGCGCAAGGCGTTTCAGGAGTCCGCGCCGCTGCCCGAACTGGCGCAGCTGCTGGGTCAGCTGGCGCGTGGACAGGCGCGCGCGGAAGGTGCCGGGCCGCTGCGGTGGGTGCGCGCGAGCCGGGGCAACACCACCAGCCACGTGCCGATCCAGGACGTGCTGTATTTCCAGAGCGACGACAAATACCTGGTGGTCCACACGCAGGACGGTGAACACCTGATCCGCACGCCGCTGCAGGAACTGATCGACGGACTGGACCCCGAAGTCTTCTGGCAGGTGCACCGCTCGACCATCGTCAACATGGAGCACGTGGCCGGCACGCGGCGCGACGATTCGGGGCGCCTGTTCGTGCGGATGCGCGGCGCCGACACGGAACTGCCGGTATCGCGCGCCTACGTGCACAAATTCCGGCAGATGTAGCCCCCGGGCCGGCTGGTCACTGGTGCCGGTTCATGAATTCCTGGATCTTGCGGGTTTCCCAGTCGCGGCCCCAGCGCGACAGGCGCGTCCAGACCAGGATGCCATGCACGCCCAGCCCCAGCCCCCAGGCCAGCGTGGTCGTCAGCGGCCACGGCCAGCCCGAGGTGGCGTAGTGCGACCAGGACGGTGTCGGAAAGTAGAAAAAGCGCAGCCACAGCCAGCTGTTCACCACCACGTAGACCAGCAGATGGATATACCAGCCGCGCAGCACCCGCACCATGCGGCGGGCACGCCAGTAGGCCCAGGCCTGGTCGTCATCGGCGCTGGCGTTCGGAAAGGGGGGATGCATATGGCGCATGGCTCGTTCCTCGTCGTGAATGTCGTTGCGATGTGACAGGTATAAGCCACGGCGAAGGCACTTGCCAGGGGCAGGGGCTGAATCGACGGCAACGTGTCGCCAATGACGGCGAGGTGGCGCGAGTGACGGGCATGGTTTCGGCGTCTACCCCTCCCGCGACACCTCCACCAGGCAACTCATCGCGTTTGGCCCCTGGGTCAGGTCCGATGTGCCGATGTCGAGCGTCAGCGTATTGGCGGCGCCGGCGCGGTCCACGCCTTCGGCATCGGGGTCGTACCAGGCGCCAGTGGCGATCATTGCCACGCCCGGGGCCACGCCGTCGCTCACCGCCAGGCCGGCGGCAATGGCGCCGCGGGCGTTGTGCACGCGCACCCGCATGCCGGGGTGCAGGCCGCGCGCGGCGGCATCTGCCGGATGCAGCGTGATCCGTTCGGCGCCGGCCACCTTGCCGGCCTGGGCCAGTGGGGCGGCATCGAGCTGGCTATGGAGCCGGTCGGCCGGCTGCACGGAAACGAGGTGCAGCGGGTGGCGCCGCGCTTCGGCCGCGCCCAGCCATTCGACGGGGGGCTGCCAGTTCGGATGGGTGCCGCAGTCTTCGGACATGGCGCCCAGTGTCGGGCTGGCAAGCTCGATGCGGCCGCTTGGCGTGCGCAGCGGATGCGCCAGCGGGTCTTGCCGGAAATCGTCGAACAGCACGAAGTCGTCGGTGGGTGCGGGCAGGGCCACGTGCCCGCTGCGCCAGAACTGATCGAACGGCGGCAGTTCGATGCCGGCGCTTGCCTGGGCGTCGCGGCAGCGGGCGTAGATCGACGCGATCCAGCCGCGTTCGTCGCGGTCCTCGGTAAAGGCCGCGCGATAGCCGAGGCGGTCGGACAGATCGGTAAAGATGTCGAGATCGCTGCGCGCCTGATGCAATGGGGCGATGGCCTGGTGCATGGCCAGCACATAGCGGTCGCGCGAAGAGCCGCCGATATCGTTGCGTTCCAGCGCGGTGGTCACCGGCAGCACGATATCGGCATGACGCGCGGTGGCCGTCCAGCAGATGTCCTGCACGATCACGGTCTGCGGGCGCGCCCATGCCTGGCGCAGCCGCCCCAGCTGCTGGTGGTGATGGAACGGGTTCCCGCCGGCCCAGTGCACCAGCTTCACATCGGGATAGTGGCGCGTCTCGCCCTTGAAGCGGTAGGCGGTGCCCGGATTCAGCAGCATGTCCGACAGCCGTGCGCAGGGGATGTCGACTTTGGCCGGGTTGCGCCCGACCGGCATTTCCGGGCCCGGCGTGGCCACGCGCGGGTTGCCCACGCCATTCATCGATCCATGCCCGAAGCCGAAACCGCCGCCGGGCAGGCCGATCTGGCCCAGCATGGCCGCCAGCGCAATGGCCATCCAGTATGGCTGCTCGCCGCGATGCTGGCGCTGGACGGCGAAGCTGCAGGTGAGGTAGCTGCGCTTGCCGGCCAGCTGGGCGGCCAGTTGGGCGATACGCGCAGCCGGAATGCCGGTAATGGCGGCCGCCCACGCCGGCGTCTTCGGCTCGCCGTCGGCGTGGCCCAGCAAATAGGATTCGAGTTCGGCCCAGCCGCTGCAATGCGACTGCAGGAATGCCGCGTCGTGCGCGCCCGTGCGCCGCAGTTCGTAAGCCAGCGCCAGCATCAGCGCGACATCGGTGTTCGGCCGGATCGGAATCCATTCGGCGCCCAGGAAATCGGGGCAATCGTCGCGCGTGGGGCTGATATTGATGACCGTGGCGCCGCTGGCTGCCAGCTTGCGCAGCCAGGACTCCTGCGTATGCTCGGCGGCGCCGCCCGACGACACCTGGCCGTTCTTCAGCGCCAGTCCGCCGAAGGCCACGAAGACCTCGGTATGGGCGATCAGGCTGGGCCAGGCCGTGACGCGGCCCGTCAGGGGCCGGTCGGTGCCGATGACGTGGGGCAGCAGGAATTGCGCGGTGCCCCAGCTGTAGTTGCCCACCTGGTCCACGCAGCCGCCGCCCGTGAAATGAAAACGGCGGATCAGCGAGCGCGCGTGGTGCAGCCGCCCGGCCGACGACCAGCCGTAGGACCCGCCGAATACGCCGGCCGGGCCATGTTGCTCGCGGACGCGCCGGATCTCGCCCGCCACCAGGTCGAGCGCGACGTCCCACGGCACCTCGACGAAATCGTCGCGTCCGCGTGCATGGCCGTCGCTGGCCTCGCGCTGCGCCAGCCAGCCGCGCCGCACCATCGGCGTACGGATGCGCGTGGGCGAGTAGACCATCGGCACGATGGCATCGAGCAGGGGCGACGGGTTGGGATCGGCGGCGAACGGTTCGCAGCGGACCAGCCTGCCATCGTCGACGACGGCCGTGAAGGCCCCCCAATGCGCCAGTTGCGGGTAGCGGCGGACGGTCACGGGTTCAATCGCCCTGGATGCCGGCCTTGCGGATCAGGTCGCCCCACTTGGCGCGCTCGCTGTCGAGCAGCTTCGCGAACTGCTGCGGCGTGTCCGAGGTGGCATCCATGCCCGATATGGCCAGCCGGTGGCGGATCTCGGGGTCGGCCATGACCTTGACCAGCGCCTTGTTCAGCTGCGTGATGACATCGGGCGGGGTGCCGGCCGGCGCCACCAGCCCGTACCAGTTGGTGACCTCGTAGCCGGGCACGCCGGCTTCGGCCACGGTTGGCACGCCGGGGAACTGCGGCGAGCGTCTGGCAGTGGTCACCGCCAGCACGCGCAGCTTGCCTGACGCGATCAGCGGCTTGGCCGACGGATCGGAGAACGTGATCGGCACCACGCCGCCCATCACGTCGGTCAGCGCGGGGGTGGTGCCCTTGTACGGTACATGCTGCATCTGCACGCCGGCCAGCATCTTGAACTGCTCGGCAGCGATCTGGCCGATCGTGCCGTTGCCGCCCGATGCGTACGAGAACTTGCCGTCCGCGCGCTTCACGGCCGCCAGCAGGCCCTGCACGTCCTTGTATGGCGTGTCGGCGCCCGTCACCAGCACGTTGGGCATGGTCACCAGCACGCTGACCGGCGCGAAGTCTTTCTGCGGGTCGTAGGCCAGCTTGCGCAGGTTCGGCCAGATCGTGAACGATCCCGGCGTGGCGATGTAGAGCGTGTAGCCGTCGGGCGCGGCCTTGGCCACCATGTCGGTGGCAATCAGGCCGCCCGCGCCGGGCCGGTTGTCGATGATGACGTTGGCCTTGAGCTGGTCCGACAGCGCCGGGGCAATGGCACGCGCCAGCGCGTCGGCACCGCCGCCGGGCGGAAAGCCAACCACCACGCGGATCGGCTTCGACGGATCGGGCCAGGCCGCATGGGCCAGGGGTGTCATGAGGGCAAGGCAGAGAACGAGGGCGCGGCGGGCAAACATGGTGAGGCTCCGATGGTCTTGCTTCAAGGCTTGGTAAGGCGTTGTGGCGCGGGCCGTTGTCATGCCGTAAGTAAAGGCTGGATCGACACCGTGTCCCATTCCCACGCCACGAACGCCAGGCGCTCGCCGGTGTGGACCACGGGGTCGCTGCGCAGGCCGATCAGCACGCCGTCGCGCGTGAGTGGCTTGACGGGCGTGAGCGAGGCGTCGAGCTTGAGCGTGTCGCCAATCGATGCGCCTTCGCCGAGCTTGTCTCCGGCCCGTGCCGCCGGAATGAACAGGCCGCCGTCATCGGCGGTGATCCAGCCGCGCCGTGTCACGCGCCGCAGCGTGGTGGCGGCGGGCCTGGCCGGCGGGCCGTCGAGAATGCCCATCTGCACGGCCAGCGTGTGGAAGCCGGTCTCGGCCACGGCGATGTTGTCGGCCTCGAAACGGCTGCCGCTGCCCAGTTCGAGCATGAACGCGCAGACCCCGGCGGCCAGGCACTGGTAGTCGAGCGCGCCCGCGATGTTGCCGGGCAGCTCGCCCTTGCCGCCCACGTCCTGCTGGCAGGCCACGTGGGGATGAAACGGCGCCATGGCGGCCAGCACTTCGGCCTCGGTCACGCTGCTGCCCGGGTGGACCTTGTAGACCGTGTAGGGGCGGGCGTCGAACAGCGGATTCATCGTATGCAGGTTGATGAGCACGTCGGCCACGCCGCGCACCTCGCTCATCAGCGCATGGGCCAGCCGCTCGGATACCAGGCCGCCGGCGCTGCCCGGATAGGTCTGGTCCAGGTCCAGCTCGTCATAGGGATTGCGCTTGCGCCGCGCGTCCAGCGCCTGCGGATTGCCGGTGGGCGTGACCACCACGTTGCCGCGCATGGCCGCGGGGTCCAGGCTGCGTGCGAAACGCAGGGCCGCCACCATGCCGTTGATCTCGTCGCCATGCACCTGTCCATGCAGCCAGAGCGTGCGCCCCGGCCGTGCGCCACGTACGGCCACGTAGGGCAGCGTGACTGACATGCCCGAGGCCATCGAGCCAACGGGTAGCTGCCCGCTGGTGCGGGCGGGGCCGGATTGCTGGCGCAGCCAGTCACCGATGATGGGCATGGGAAGTGTCCTTTTCTGTCGAGTCGAGATGAGCGATGGCGGCGAATGCCTGATCCAGGTCCGCCAGCAGGTCGGTGACGGCTTCCAGGCCGATATGCAGGCGGATCACGGTGCCGTGCTGCGACCAGTCCGTGACGCTGCGCGCGCGGCGCATGTCGGCCAGCACGGCCAGGCTTTCGAAGCCGCCCCACGAGGCGCCGATGCCGAACAGCTGCAGGCTGTCGACGAAGCGTTCGGGCGCCACCGGCGCCTGCGAGCGCAACGTGAACGACAGCAGGCCGTTGGTGCCGTGGCAGTCGCGCTGCCACAGCGCGTGATTGGGATCGTGCGGCAGCGCGGGGCAGAAGACATCGGCCACCTCGGGGCGGTCGAGCAGCCACTGCGCCACGGCCAGCGCGCTGGTCTGGTGCTGGGCCAGGCGTGCACCGAGCGAACGGATGCCGCGCTGCACCAGGTAGGCGTCGTCGGGGCTGACGGTCATGCCGAAGGCATCGGCCATGGTGGCCAGCGGCTGCCACGCGGCCTCGGTGGTGCACACTGTCCCCATCATCACGTCGGAATGGCCGCCCAGGTACTTGGTGGCCGCCATCAGCGAGATGTCGGCGCCGAGCGTCAGGGGGCGGTACAGCAGGCCCGAGCCCCAGGTATTGTCCGCCGCCACCAGCGCACCATGCGCGTGGGCGCGGGCCGCCAGCGCGGGCAGGTCGCACATCTCATAGACCAGCGAACCGGGCGCCTCGACATAGACCAGCCGCGTCTCCGGGCGCAGCTTCGCGTCCAGGTCGGCGCCGTTGGCGGCATAGAAGTCGGCCGCAATGCCGTGCTGGCGCAGGAAGCCGTTGGCCAGGTTGCGCACCGGCTCGTAGACGCAATCGGGCAGCAGCACGTGCTGGCCGGGGCGCACGTAGGCCAGGATCGTCATCGCCGCGGCGGCCAGGCCCGACGGAAACAGTCGCGTGCGATAGCCACCTTCCAGCGTGGTCACCATGTCTTCGAGCGCGAAGTTGGTGGGGTTGCCGCGCGCGCCGTATGTGAACAGCCGCTCGGTGTCGCGCCGGGCGCGCATCTCGCGCTGCTGCGCGACTGACTCGAACAGCACGGTGCTGGCGCGCACCACGGGCGGATTGACCGGCTGTCCGCCGGGCACGGCCGCGGTGCGTCCGGCATGGGCAAGGCGGGTGGGGATCGCTTTCGTCATTGGCTGGCCTGTGGGTTGGCGCATGTTGTGTGAGGGGGTCGCAAGGCGCGTGCCTGCACCGGTCGATCAGTCCACGTGCGCGCCGGACAGCTTGACGATCTGCGACCAGCGGGCAATGTCCTGCTTCATCTGCGCGGCAAATGCCTCGGAGCTGTTGGCCACCACGTCGCTGCCGCCTTCGTTGATGGTCTTCACCACCTCGGGCATCTGCAGCACCTGCACGATGGCGCGGTTCAGCAGCGCAACGCGTTCCGGCGACGTGCCAGCCGGTACGAAGAAGCCGTACCAGTCCTCGAAGCGTGCATTGCGATAGCCCAGCTCTTCAAGAGTCGGCACCTTGGTGAATACCCCGAGACGGCGCGGGCTGGTGACGGCCAGCGCACGCATGCGGCCGGTCTGGATGAAACTGGACACCGACGACGTGGACGTGATCAGCACGTCCACCTGCCCGCCAAGCAGGTCGTTGATGGCCGGACCCGCGCCCTTGTAGGGCACATGCTGGAGCGAAACCTGGCTGTCCTTGTCAAGCACCACGCCCACCAGGTGCGACAGCGTGCCGTTGCCGGGCGTGGCGAACGTGATCCGGTTCGGCTGCGCCTTGGCCTGCGCGGCCAGTTCCTCGAAGGTCTTCCACGGGGCGTTGGCCGATACCACGATGGCCAGCGGCGCCGCGTTGATCTGCGTGACCGGGATGAACTGCTTGACCGGATCGAAGCCAGGCGCGCGGTACAGCGTTGGGTTGACGGCCATGATCGACACCTGCGAGGTCAGCACCGTATAGCCGTCGGGCTTGGCCTCGGCCACGTAGCGCGTGCCGATGTTGCCGCCCGCGCCGCCCCGGTTGTCGGTCACGGCGCTCTGGCCCAGTACCTGCGACAGCCGCGTGGCCACCACGCGGGTCACGGCATCGTTGCCGCCGCCGGCCGGGAACGGCGAGACGATCCGCAGCGGCTGCGACGGAAATCCGTTGACGGGTGCCATGGGCTGCTGCGCCGTGGCGGCGGCGGACAGCGTGACGGTGCATACGGCAACCAGGTACTGCGCAAGACGTGACGACAGGCGGGATGACATCGGACGGGACATGGGGGCGACCTCGTTCTTCTATGGCAGGTGGAAAGTGAATGGCGCGGGTGGCAATCAGCCGGCAGGCGGGAAGCGGAACGTGGCCAGTTCCTGCGCGTCGAGCTGGGCGATCAGGCCCGTTTCCCAGGCCAGGTACTGGCGCGCGGCGGCCTTGTTGCCGTCGTGGCGGTCATGGACGAAAAACAGGTAGTCGATGCAGCGCGCGTCGGGCAGCGTGTCGGCGCCCTGGCGCACCGCATGGCCGGCATCGCGCCAGGCGGCAAAGCCGCCCTGCAGCCGGCGCAGATCGCGGAAGCCCAGCGCGCGCAGATCGGCCACGGCCAGCTCGGCGGGATCGTCGCCATCGGCATCGCCGATCAGCACCAGCGTGGTGTCGTGCGGCACGCCGCGCAGGTCCTGCGCCAGGCGGGACCGGATGGACCAGCGCGCCCCGGCGACATGCCCGGCGCGGTAGGCCATGCTGCCGCGCAGGTCCAGCGCCAGCATCGACTGGTCGGCCAGGCCCGCTGCCAGCTGCGCGGCGGATGTGCCCGGCAGTGCGGTCACTTCATGGGTCGGACCCTGGGCGGCGCGTACGCCGGCGGCCTGGCCGGCCTGCAGGCCGCCTTCGAGCACCACGGCGTCATGGCCCATCTGGCGCAGCCAGCTGGCCACCACCGGGGCGCGCACACCTTCGGCATCGAACAGCACCAGCCGGGCGCGGCGGATGCCGACGTACTGGTCGGTGGCCTGGATCAACTGGCCGCCGGGCGTGTGCTGTGCGCCGGGCAGCGTCTGGGCGGCGAATTCCTCGGCGGTGCGCACGTCGCACAGGAATGTGGTGCGCGTCGTGTCAGCCAGCCATGCCTGGGCCTGGGCGGCGTCGATGTGGGGGACGTCGAAGCGTTGCGTCAGCGCCTGGGCGGCGCGGCGGGCCGCGTCGATGTCCTGCGGCAGGCCATTGTCCGGATAACGCGCGGTGCCGCCGTGTTCGAGCGGGAAATCATTCAGGTACCAGCCCTGCGTGCCGTTTTCGAGCGCGTAGACAGGATTGGCGACGCCAAAGTTGATCAAGGACTGGGCGCCGATGATGCTGCGCGTGCGGCCCGCGCAGTTGATGACGATCGGGGTGGTGCTGTCGGGCACCAGGTCGCGCAGGCGATAGGCCAGCTCGCCGTTGGGGCAGCAGATCGCGCCCGGAATGTTCATCTTGCGGAATTCGCTGGCCGGGCGTCCGTCGAGCACGACCGGCGCCTGGGGGCCTGCCTGCATCGCGGCCAGTTCCTGTGCGGTCACGCGCGGCGTGTGGTAGTGGTGCTCGGCCAGTTCGCCGAAGGTCTTGGACGGAACATTGACGCCCGCAAACAGCGTATAGCCGGCGGCGCGCCAGGCCGGCATGCCGCCGTCGAGCACGAAAAGGTTCGTATAATCGAGCGATGCCAGCGCCGCCGCGGCAGCCTGCGCCACGCCATCGCCGTCATCGGCCAGCACGATGCGGGCATCGGTACGCGGGGCCAGCCGGCCGACATCGAGTTCCAGCCGGCTGTAGGGCATCGGCACGGCATAGAACGGATGGCCCTCGCCATACTGGCCGTGCTCGCGGACGTCGAACAGCGCGATTTCGTCGGCATCGTGCAGCCAGCCCTTCAGGGTGACGGCATCGACGGCGGTGTAGGTGGGCTGTGTCATGAATGTTGGGCAAAAAGGGGGCCGTCCTCGCCGCAGGAGCGAGGAGTCGGCTTCGATTCAGGAGTTGTCGGGGCGCGCTCGGCGGCCCCGGTCAGGTGTGGCTTAGCGGCGGGTCTGGACGCCCATGTTCATGATCTGGCAGCGTCCGGTCTCGAGGTCGAACGTCAGCCGGTCGGTCAGCGTTTCGAGCGCGCGCCCGTACATGTGCAGGTGACGGATGACGGCATCGCCACGGATTTCCACCGAATGGATGTCGTCGGGCAGCAGGGCGATGCCGTGGCGCGGGCCCACTTCCACGGTGTGCGAATGTTCCAGCGTGCCCACGCCGGCCTGGCTGCCGTCGTCGGTGCGCACGTAGACGTCGTTGACCTCTATGCCGCTCACGCCGGCCACGCAGGCCCAGGTGGTGTGGTTGTGCGGTGGAATACGCTTGCCGGGCCGCATGACGTTCAGGTACAGCGCGTAGGTCTGGTCCGGGTCTTCGGCAATCAGGTAGCGGGCCTGACGCTCGTTGGCCTCGGGCGGCGGATAGTCGGCTTCATTCCACAGTTCGGTGCGGGCGGCCAGGTCTTCCACCAGGGGCAGCACTTCAGCCAGGCTGGCGCGGGTCACGCCGCCCTTGTCTACAATGTTTCTAATGGATTCGATGGTGTCGCCAACGGCGGACTGGCGCTGTGCTGCGAGGGACATGGTGCGATCAATCCTTGCAATCTCTGTTTTTCGGGGGTAGAACGGTGCTTCGTGTTTCACTGTAATGAACACCCGTTCTGAAAACCACTTAATGCGCGACGAAAATCCATTAGCGCCGCTAATGAATGCGAAACCTTGACCTCGACCTGCTGCGCACGCTGGTAGCCATTGCCGATCACGATACGTTCGGGGCTGCCGCCGAGGCCGTGCAGCGTACCCAGTCGGCGGTGACCCAGCAGATGCAGCGGCTGGAAGAGCAACTCGATCTGCCGCTGTTCGAGCGGCAGGGCCGCAGCAAGCAGTTCACGCGGCATGGCAAGAAGCTGCTCGAGTATGCGCGGCAGCTCCTCAGCACCAACGACGAGGCGCTGCGGGTGTTGCGCGAGGGGGACCTTACGGGTTCGCTGCGCATTGGTGCGCCGCACGATGTGGCCGACACCATCCTGCCGGTGCTGCTGTCGCATATTGCGCGGTCGTCGCCGGCCTTGCGGCTGGAGATCCATGTCGGCCGCAGCCCCTTTCTGATGGAGTCGCTGCGGCGCGGTGAAATCGACCTGACCGTTTCCACGCGCGAGGACAGCGCGCTCGAAGGTATCGTGCTGCGTACCACGCCCACCATCTGGGTCTGTGCGGCCGATTTTGTCTATGAGCGTGGCACGGCGGTGCCGCTGATCCTCGCCGACGAGCCAAGCCTGTTCCGCAAGCTGTCGCTGGAATCGCTGACGCAGGCCGGCGTGCCGTGGCGCATCGCCTATCTGGCCCCGAGCCTGATCGGCATCAAGGCGGCGTTGCGCGCCGGCCTGGGTATCACGGCGCGCAGCATCGACCTGCTGCAGGCCGACATGCGCATCCTTGGCGAAAGCGATGGCCTGCCACGGCTGCCCGATGTCACGTACTACCTGTGGGCGCGTCCCAATGCGGTCAATCCTGTGGCGCGACATGTCTTCTCGATGCTCAAAACGGCCTTGCAGCGCGGCCTGGCCAGCGCCTGATGCTGGCCGCTGCCGCGAATTCCCAAAGGGCAAAGACGAGATCGTAGGGCGCGCGCAACACTGCGCCAACGAAGAAGATCGTGTATGGATATGCGAGGGCACCTTTCCGTCGGCTTTCAGGGCGGCATTGACGCCCGTCAGGGTAAGCCACAGGCCATGGGAGCCTAATCCGAGAGCCCGTTCCAATGCATCGTTGATGCCGGAGCGGTTCAAAGAAATTCGGAGTCCTCCCATGAAGCTCAGACAATTCCTACCAACACTGCTGTGGATCACGGCATCGATTGCCGCCGGCGTGGCGTCCGCCACGTCGCAGCCGGCCGAACCCGTACAGCCCATCGAACCCGCGAAGATCAAGGACCCGGCCCGCGTGGCCCTGGGCGCAAAGCTCTGGTTCGATCCGCGCCTGTCGCGCTCGGGCTTCATCTCGTGCAATTCGTGCCACAACCTCAGCATGGGGGGCTCGGACAACCTGAAGACGTCGATTGGCGACAAATGGAACAAGGGGCTGCTCAATTCGCCCACCGTCCTCAATTCGAGCCTGAACTTCGTACAGTTCTGGGACGGCCGCGCCAAGGACCTGCAGGAGCAGGCGCACGGGCCGATTGCCAATCCGATCGAGATGGCTTTTACGCATGACCTGGCCGTCGACACCGTGAAGTCCATTCCCGAATACCGGGCCGAGTTTCGCAAGGTGTTCCCATCCGGCAAGCTGACGATGAACGAGATCACGCTGGCCATCGCCGCGTTCGAAGAGACGCTGGTCACGCCGAATGCCCGCTTCGACAAATGGCTGAAAGGCAACAAGACGGCCATCGACGCGCAGGAACTGCGCGGCTACCAGCTGTTCAAGTCGTCCGGCTGCGTGGCCTGCCACAACGGTCCGAACCTTGGCGGCGGGTCGTTCCAGAAGATGGGCCTGATCGAGCCGTACAAGACGAAAAACCCGTCCGAAGGCCGGGCCGGCGTGACGGGGAAGGACGCCGACCGCTTCAGCTTCAAGGTGCCCACGCTGCGCAACGTGGCATTGACCTATCCGTACTTCCACGACGGCGAGGCGGCGACGCTGACCGAGGCGGTGGACGTGATGGGGCGTCTGCAACTCGGCCGCAAGTTCACGGCCGAGGAAAACGCCGATATTGTGGCCTTCCTGCATACGCTAACGGGCGATCAGCCGCGCCTGACGCTGCCCATCCTGCCGCCTTCGAACGACAAGACGCCGAAGCCGCGTCCGTTCGAATAACGGGTCAGTCGCTGCCGCCGTGCCGTGCCGTGTGCGGGGCAGCGACGAAAGCCAACTGAAAGCCCATGGAAAGCTGCCGGAAAGAAATGCGATCCATGGACAACCTGCCCGGCATTCCGTTCGGCGGAATAGCTGGAATTCACTGTTGCGAGAAACGCGTATTGCGGCGCGTCAAATATCCCCTATCTTTGCACCACTGTCGTTCAGATTTTGACCAGGAGGTGCTGAGATGAACAACACGACCCTCGACGCAGGACTTCAGTCCTTCCGCACGCAGGCCAATGACGATGCCGTCACGGCCATCCATCATCAGGACATTGTTGCCGCGTTCACCGCCCAGCCGGCGGCTTCGCCGGTTGCCGTGCTGCACATGCTCTATCCGCGTACGGACGCCCGCACGCATCGCAGTCTCGATCATCTGGTCGGCGCGCTGCACAACCACGGGCTGCACGAGGTGGCCACGCTGGTGGAACGCGAGGCGCACTATCTGGTCTTCAAGGACCCCGTGCAGGCGTGGCGTGCACTGCATGAAATCCGTCACGATTCGCTGGCCATCGGCGTCCATCTCTACTATCGCGGCGCGACCGGCGACGCGGCAGAGCGGGCACTCGACAGCGACGCGCACCGCCTGCACTAAGACTGCGACGGCCATGCCCGCATCCGGCGATGCGGGCTTTTTTGCGTGCAACGAGGCATCCCTGGCCATCGCAGCCACGGGAGCGGGCATGGTTGCGATACAGTAGGGGCCGTTCATTCGTCCTCCAAAGAGCGTCCCCATGTCCGATTTCGTAGTCGACCGTGTGCTGCTGACCAATGACGATGGCATCGAGGCGCCCGGCCTTGCCGTGCTGGAGCAGGTGGCGGCCACGCTGGCCCGTGAGGTGTGGATCGTCGCCCCGGATCACGACCAGAGCGGCACGTCGCACTCGATCAGCCTGCACGCGCCGCTGCGCGTGACCGGACATGGGCCGCGCCGCTTCGGCGTCAGCGGCACGCCGGGTGACTGCGTGGTGATGGCGGCGCGCCATCTCATGCGCGACGCGCCGCCCGATCTGGTGCTGTCCGGCATCAACCGGGGCGGCAACCTCGGGCTGGAAACCGTGTTCTCCGGCACGGTGGGCGCCGCCATGACTGGCATGCTGCTCGGCATCCGTTCCATCGCGCTGAGCCAGGTGTTCACCGATCGCGATGCGGTGAAATGGCAGACGTCGCGCGCGCTGGCGCCGGATGTGATCCGCCGCCTGCTGGCGACAGGCTGGTCGGACGGGGCGTGCCTGAACGTGAATTTTCCCGATGTGGAAGCGGAGCAGGCCGGCCCGCTGGTGGTGTCGCGCCAGGGCATGGGGCTCGTCAAGGCCATCGACGTGCGCGCGCATGTGGACCCGCGCGGCATTCCGTACCACTGGCTCCAGTTCTCGCGTGGCCCCCGGCCCGATGTGGACGATGCCGAAGCGATGGTGGTGGGGCGGGGCGCGGTGTCGGTCACGCCGCTGCGCTTCGAGCGCACCGACGACGAAGCGGCCGCGCAACTGGCCACGCAACTGGCCGCCGCCCTCGGTTAGCACCTGGCGTCAGCGTCGCACCAGCAGCGCCACGGGCAGCGTGGCGAATACGTCCCTGGCGCGCAGCCATCCCGCGTGCGATGTCACGGCATGACCGGTCAGGATGTCGGTCCAGCCGTCGCCGTTACTGATGCCGCTACCGACGCCGCTACCGCTCGCGCCGCCGCCATCACCCGTATGCAGGCCCGTATCGTGCCAGCAATGCGGTGGGATACGCGGCAGGGCCGGGTCCACATGGCGCGCGGCGAGCCGGGTCACGGCCACCACGGCTTCCACGTTGCCGCACTGTCGTGCGAACGCCAGCACGGACCCGGCCAGATCGCCGCTCACGGACACCGCACGGTAGCAGCCCCGGTCGAACAGCGCCGGGTTATCGCGTCGAAAAGCCAGCACGCTGCGGATCAGTTGCTGCTTGATGCGGCCGTCGCGCCAGTGCGCAAGCCAGTGCGACCAGCCCGCGCGGCATTCCAGTTGCGCTTGCAGCCGCGCGTAATCGGGTGCGCGCCGGTTGTCGGGATCGACCAGGCTGAAGTCCCAGGTTTCATTGCCCTGGTAGCGGTCCGGCACCCCGGGCGCGGTCAGCTGCAATAGCGTCTGCGCCAGGCTGTTCAGCGCCGCAGCCGTGCCGATGCGCGCCGCGAAGGCGCCGATGCTCTCCAGCACACTGTCCGGCCCGCCGATGGCCATGGCGGGCAGAAACGCCTCGCATGCGTTCTCGTACTCGCTGTCGGGATGGGTCCAGCTGCCGTGACGCTTGGCCTCGCGAATCGCCTTGCGTTGCCAGGCCAGGATGCGGTCGACGAAGGCGCGCTGGCTTTCCTCGGACGCCAGCGCGCGGGGATCGGCCGGCCACGCGCCCACCAGCGTCTGGTACAGCATCAGGCGGTCGATACCGTCGGGGCCCCGGGGCGATGCCGCCAGCAGCGGCGCCAGATGCGTCTCCCAGCCGGCCACGGCTTCGGCCCATGCCTCGGGCAACTCGCTCAGCACCGCCAGCCGCATCCGCGCATCCTCGCCGCGCTTATGGTCATGGGTGGATACGGCCAGCATGGCGTGCGGCCATGTTTCGGCGCGCACCTGCATCCGCTGGTGAAAGCGTTCGGCTGCAATGGCCAGCGTGCCCGGATCGCTGCCCACCTCGTTGCGGGACAACAGCCGCCCATAGCGGTAGAACGCGGTGTCCTCGGTGGATTTGGCAGCCAGCGCCGGCATCAGTTGCTGGAGTTTGGTGCGAAGCTGCCCGGCGGCGGTGTCGAGCGGGGCGTCGGCGCGCAAGGCGGCCACGATGAAGTCCAGGGCGGCCGATTCGTCCGGCGCCAGGTGGCGGCGCGCGGCTTCGGCGGCTGCCGACACCATGTCGTCGTCGAACGAGCGGTCCCGGTCATCGTCGCCGGGCACGTAGTAGCTGCGGTACACCGGGATGGCCGTCATGAACGCCGACAGCGCATGCTGCAGCGCGTGCGGCGACAGGTCGCGCGTGGCGACGTCGCTGCGTGCCCGCGCAAGCAGCCGCGCGCAGAGCGACGCGACCTCCGTGACCAGGTGGCGGGCCAGTACGCGATGCCGTCCGGCATGGACCTGTTCGGCAAACGAGCGGTCGTCGCCGCTGATCTGCAGCCAGAGCATGTTCAGCGGGGCCACGCCGTGCAGGTCGTGGAGCACCGCGCCCACCTCGTCCATGAAGTCGTAGCCGGTGGTGCCATCCACCTGCCAGTCGCGCGGCAACGGTTCGCGCTCGCCCAGGATCTTCTCGACGACCAGCCAGGGATGCGCGCGCGCCAGCGCGGCAGGCCGGCCGGGCCGCAGGGCGTCCAGGCGCGCGCGTACGCGGCGGCAGTAGCCGGCCGGGTCGGCCAGGCCATCCACATGATCGATGCGCAGCCCGTCGATCCAGCCCTCGCGGTACAGCCGGAACGGCAGCGCGTGCGTGGCCTCGAACACGTCCTCGCACTCCTGGCGCACGCCTACCAGTTCCGTGATCTCGAAGAAGCGGCGCCAGTTCAGCATGGCGGCCCCGGTGCGCCACCACGCCAGCCGGTAGGGCTGGCGCTCCAGCAGCGCGTGCAGTGTGTGCGCGTCGGTGGGCAAGGTTGACCCATCCGGCATCGACAGCGGCAGATCGTGGTCACCGTAGCGCAGCGTCGGCTGGCCATCGCTGCCGCGTTCCACGATCAGCGCGCCCGACTCCAGCGCCTGCCAGTACGGGTCGCCCAGAACCGGCAGCAGCACCTTGCCACGCAGCGCTGGGTCGGGCGATTGCCAGTCGATATCGAAGTAGTGGGCAAACGGGCTGCGTTCGCCCTGCGCCAGCACATCGCGCCACCATGCGTTGTGCGTGGCGTCGGCGGCCATGTGGTTGGGCACGATGTCCAGCACGATGCCCAGGCCGGCATCGCGCGCCTGGCCGGCCAGCGCCACAAAGCCGTCTTCGCCACCGAGCGCCGTGCTGATGCGCGTGCAGTCGGTGACGTCGTAGCCGTGCGTGGACCCCGGCCGCGCTTCGGTGATCGGGGACAGATACAGGTGGCTGATGCCGAGCCCGGCGTAGTAGGGGACCAGCGTAGCGGCATCGGCAAAGGTGAAGCCGGCATGCAGTTGCAGCCGCGCCGTGGCGCGGGGCACGCCGGCATGATCGAGGTCGGCGTGATGCACGTCGGCGGGTGTGGTCATGGCGGTGTCAGGCGGGATGCAGGCAGGTGACGCAGCAGCGTTCGGTCAGGATGCCGGCGTTGAGCGATGCAATGGCGCCTGCCTGGCTGGCATGCAGCATCCGGCCGCCGGCGCAGTCGGCTTCCACGGGCTCGGCGCCAAGGTTGAGCCAGATCGACAGCTGGCTGCCGTCGCCCAGGCGCCAGCGCGCCACCAGCGCGCGGTCGGCCAGTGGCGTGACGCCAATCGGCTGGCAATGGCGCAACCTCGGCACGATCTCGTTGCGGCGGATCGACAGCAGTTCGCCGTAGTAGTGGTTCCACGCGCGGCAATCGCCGTCGGTATCGTCGCAGACCGGACGCGAGGCATCGAACGTCTCCGGCGCGTTCGGGTCGGGGATGCGCGCGGCATGGGCGTCGTCGCGGAAGGCAGACGACGCGGCGAATTCCCGCCGCCTGCCGTCGCGCACCGCCTGGGCCAGTTCCGGCGGATGATCGGTGAAGTAGAGGAAGGGCGTGCGCGCGCCATGCTCCTCGCCCATGAACACCAGCGGAATCTGCGGGCAGAGCAGTTGCAGCGCCACCGCCGCGCGCAGGGCGTCGGGGTCCGCCAGCGTGGTCAGGCGTTCGCCGAACGCACGATTGCCGGTCTGGTCGTGGTTCTGCAGGAACATCACGAAGGCGGTGGGAGGCAGCCCGGCGCTGGGCTGCCCGCGCCGGACCTCGCGGCCCTGCAGCGGGCCATTCTCGTCGCCGCTGCGGTGCGGCGACACTTCGCCCTGCCACGCGAAACCTTCGCCCAGCACCCGTGCCAGGTGATGCAGCGCGGGCGTGCCGATGTCTTTTGCGGCCGTGGCGCCGGGCAGTGCCGACTGATACTCGCGGTAGTACCCGTCATGCTCGCCCGTCAGCAGCACGTGCAGCGCGTGATGGGCGTCGTCGTTCCACTGCGCGTCGTAACCGGCCTGTATCAGCGCCACGTCGTTGTGATCGTTCTCCAGCACCAGATGCACGTGCCGGTCCGGCAGGCATGCGCGCAGTTCCTGCGCCAGCTGGGGTAGCCAGCCCTCATCCTCGATGGCATGCACGGCGTCGAGCCGCAGCCCGTCGAAGCGGAACGATTCCAGCCAGTAGCGCGCGTTCTCGCCAAAGAAGCGGCGGACCTCCGCGCGACGGAAGTCGATGGCCGGCCCCCACGGGGTTTGCCGGTCCGTGCGGAAAAAGGGGCTGGCGTACTGGTGCAGGTAGTTGCCCTCGGGCCCGAAGTGGTTGTACACCACGTCGAGCAGTACCATCATGCCGAGCCCATGGGCGGCGTCGATCAGCGCGCGCAGTTCGTCGGGCGAACCATAGCTGTGCTCGGGAGCAAACGGCAGCACGCCGTCGTAGCCCCAGTTGCGGGCGCCGGGAAACTCCGACAGCGGCATCAGTTCGATGGCGGTGAAGCCCAGCGCCGCCAGGCGGTGCAATTCGGACATCACGCCGGTGTAGCCGCCGCACAGGCCCACGTGAAGCTCGTAGATCACCGCTTCATGCCACGGCCGCCCGCGCCATTCCGTATGCTGCCAGGCGTAGGCCGCGCCGGCCTCCGGCAGGCACAGCACGCTGGCGCCATGCACGTCATCGGCCTGCAGGCGCGAAGCCGGGTCGGGCACGATGGTGCCATCGTCGAGCCGGAACCAGTAACGCACGCCGTGGCAGCAGGGCACCACCGCCTCGAACCAGCCGCGTTTGCCTTCCGTCATCACCACGGGGGCCATGCCAGCGACTTCGAGCCGTATCGCATGGCCCTGCGCGGCGGCGTCTGGCGCCCACAGCCGGAAGCGCACGCGGCCGTCTGCCAGGCGCACCGGGCCGAACCAGTAGCCCTCGGCGGCTTCGTCGCCGCAGGGCAGCAGCCTGGCATCGGCGCCCAGGGTTTGCCAGTTCCGGCGGACCGGCGCGCCGTCACGGGGCGGCGGGGATGGCGTAGCAGTCATCATCTGAGGCTACCTTCGTGCAGGCACATCGCACGTCCAGTTAGGTGGTGGCACGCCGGACGCGGCTCAGGCGGGCGTCGCGGCCGCCCCGGCGTCGGACGGCGAAAGCGCCGGTGCGTCAGAAACTGCCACCGGACGGCGGCCACCGCGCGCCGGCTGTACCGTCGGCGCCGCTGCCACGGCTTCCACGTCCACGACCACCGGCACGTGAGCCAGCGCCGGTGCCAGCGCGCCATACATGGCGAGGTACTGGCGCGCGGGGCCTTCCCAGCCGAAGTCGGTTTGCATGCCGGTACGCTGCAGGGTGCGCCAGTGGCGCTGGCGACCATACCATCCTAGTCCACGGGTCATGGCTGCGCACATCGCCTCAACGGATTCGCCGTCGAAAACAATGCCGTTCGCGCGGGCGGCCGGTGCGGTGCCGTCGCCCACGTCGCGCACGGTGTCGGCCAGGCCACCCACGCGCGACACGATCGGCACGGTGCCATAGCGCATGGCATAGACCGGCGTCAGGCCGAAGGGCTCGAAGCGGCTGCCGTGCAACAGCATGTCGGCGCCCGCGTGCAGCAGGTGCGCATCTTCCTCGCGATAGCCGATGGCCACGCCCACGCGCTGCGGATGGCGCTGGGCCAGTGCGCAAAATGCGGCTTCGAGCCTGGGATCGCCGCAGCCCAGGATCACGAACTGCGCGTCGGTGTGTGTGGCCAGTGCCAGGGCGATCGCGTCGAGCGCCACATCGGCCATCTTCTGGTGCGTCAGGCGGCTGCCCATGGCGATCAACGGGCGGTCGGCATCCACCGGCAGCCCGTGGCGCAACTGCAGGGCGGCCTTGCAGGCGCGCTTGCCCGCCAGGTTGCGCGCGTCGTAGCACTGCGGCAGCAGGCGGTCGGTACGGGGTGACCAGGTGTCGGTATCGACACCGTTCGGAATGGCGCCCAGCACGGCCGCGCGATGCGCCAGCAGGCCGTCCAGCCCATGGCCGAAGTGGGGCGTCAGGATTTCGCGCGCATAGGTATGACTGACCGTGGTGATGCGGTCGGCATAGCGGATGCCGGCTTTCAGGAAGTTGATCTTGCCCCAGAACTCGATGCCATCGGGTGTCAGCGATTCCGGCGGCAGGCCCAGCGGCCCCGCCGCGGCCATGGGAAACACGCCCTGGAAGGCCAGGTTGTGAATCGTGCAGACGGTGGGCGTGTGCAGGCCGCGCGCACGCATCAGCAGCGGCGTCAGCGCCGCGTGCCAGTCGTGCGCATGGACCAGGCTCGGCACCGGCAGCGGCGTCTCGCCCGCCGCGATGGCCGTGGCGGCATGCGCCAGCGCGGCAAATCGCTGGGCGTTGTCGCAGAAGTCGCGGCCGGTGGCGTCAACGTACAGCGATCCCGGCCGGTCGTAGAGCGACTGGCAGTCGAGGAACACCACGCGCACGCCGCTATCCGGCATCTGGCCCTGCAGCAGGCGCGCAGGGCTGTGTCCCGGCGGCAGGGCCATCGGCAGGTGGATCGCGCCAAGGCTGCGCACGTCGCGCGCCGCCGCAATGGCGCGCGGGTAACCGGGCATCAGGATCGTGACATCGGTGCCGCGCTGCAGCAGCGCACGGGCAAGTCCGCCTACCACGTCGGCCAGCCCGCCAGTCTTGGCCAGGGGCTGGGCTTCTGCCGCCACAAACAGGGTGTTCGCGTTCAAGGAAAGACTCCCGCTGGTTTGCCGTTCTGCTGGGATGGGTGGATGCTCCGTGCGGCGCCGCACACAGGGGCCGCAGGACGCAGGGGAACAGCAATGCGAACTTTGTGCCAGCCCCGGCGCAGGCTGGCGTGCCGCGTGACGCCTGAGGCGGCTGGACTGGCGGGACGGGCGCGGCGCAATGCCGATGTATAAGGTGCCGCCACTTTTGTAGAAAGTGCAGCAAGCGGGCCAGACGTCCACCAATCTGCAATCGGTGGATCGGCCCGAGTGGAATGGGGCGGCAGCGCTACCGCGTAGGCTGCCCCCTGTGACGCCGCGCGACTATTGGCAGCGTTCGCTGAAGCCGGCGATGGCATCGCCGGCGCGGCGCTGCCCCTGCACCTGGCCGCTTGACCGCCGCAGCAGGCACACGGGCACCGGATCGACATGCCAGACCCGCTCGCAATACTCGCGGATGGCCCTGTCCGACGAGAACCGGCCGGAGCGCGCCGTGGACAGTACCGACATGCGCTGCCAGCGCGCCGGGTCCGCATAGGCGGCGGAAACATCGCGCTGGCACTGCAGGTACGACGCGAAGTCGGCCATCAGCATGTACGGGTCGTGCTGCAGCAGCCCGTCGAACAGCGGGCGGAACACGGCCGCGTCGCCCTTGGAAAAGAACCCGTGCTGAATCAGGTCCACCACGGCACGCAGTTCGGGGCTCGATTCGTAATACGTGGACGGATGGTAGCCGGCCGCCCGCAGCGCATAGACTTCGGACGCGTTGAGCCCGAACGGGAAGAAGTTGTCCGCGCCAATGGCGTCGCGCAGTTCGATATTGGCCCCGTCCATGGTGCCGATGGTGATGGCCCCGTTCATGGCGAACTTCATGTTGCCGGTGCCCGACGCCTCCTTGCCGGCCAGCGAGATCTGTTCGGACAGGTCCGCCGCGGGGTAGATCTTCTGGCCGTAGGTCACGTTGAAGTTTGGCAGGAAAACCACCTTGAGCCGGTCGCGCACCTGCGGGTCGCGGTTGACCACCTCCGCCACCGACGTGACAAAGCGGATCATCAGCTTGGCATAGTGATAGCCCGGCGCGGCCTTGCCCGCAAACAGGAAGGTGCGCGGCGGGATCTCGGCATGGGGATCGGACTTGATCTGGTGATACAGCGCGATGATGTGCAGCACGGCCAGGTGCTGGCGCTTGTATTCGTGGATGCGCTTGACCATCACATCGAACATCGACGCCGGGTCTACCGTCACGCCCGTGGTGTCGCGGATCAGCTGCGCCAGGTCGCGCTTGTTGTCGCGGCGCACGGCCTGCCACTGGGCCCGGAAGCCGGCGTCGCCGGCGTACGGCTCCAGCGCCTGCAACTGGTCCAGATCCTTGATCCAGCCGTCGCCGATGGCATCGCTGACCAGCCGGGTCAGCCGCGGGTTGGACAGCGCCAACCAGCGCCGGGGTGTGACGCCGTTGGTGATGCTCGTGAATTTCTCCGGCCACATCGCGTAAAAGTCCTGCAGCACGTCCTCGCGCATCAGGCGCGAGTGCAGGTCGGCCACGCCGTTGATGGCGTGGCTGCCCACGCAGGCCAGCCCGGCCATGCGCACGTAGCGGCCGCCCTGCTCGTTCACCAGAGACAGCCGCGCAAGCCGCGATTCGTCGCCATAGAAGCGGATGCGCACTTCGTCCAGGAAGCGCGCGTTGATCTCGTAGATGATTTCCAGGTGGCGCGGCAGCACGCGCCGGAACAGTTCCAGCGGCCACTGTTCCAGTGCCTCGGGCAGCAACGTGTGGTTGGTGTAGGCAAATGCGTTGCGGGTGATGTACCAGGCATCGTCCCAGGTCAGGCCGTGATCGTCCACCAGCAGGCGCATCAGCTCGGCGATGCCCACGGCGGGGTGGGTGTCGTTGAGCTGCACGGCGAACTTCTCGTGGAAGCGGGACACCGGAATGCCGTGCGAGGCCAGCAGGCGCAGCATGTCCTGCAGCGAGCACGCCACGAAGAAGTACTGCTGCTCCAGCCGCAGTTCCTTGCCCTGCTGGGTTTCGTCGTTCGGGTACAGCACCTTGGTCAGGTTTTCCGACGTCACCTTCTTGCTGACGGCGCCCAGGTAGTCGCCCCGATTGAAAGTATGGAAGTCGAACGACTCGGTGGCTTCGGCGCGCCACAGGCGCAGGGTGTTCACGGTGTTGACCCGGTAGCCCAGGATGGGCGAATCGAATGGCACGCCCACCACGGTCTTTTCGGGCACCCAGCGCACGCGGTAGCGGCCCCGGTCGTCGGTGTAGTGCTCGGTGTGACCGCCCAGCCGCACCTGCACCGCCCATTCGGATCGCTGGATCTCCCACGGATTGCCGTGGCGTAGCCAGGTGTCGGTGGTTTCCACCTGTTGTCCGTCGATGATGTTCTGGTGGAAGATGCCGTATTCGTAGCGGATGCCGTAGCCAAGCGCGGGAATTTCCAGCGTGGCCAACGAATCCATGAAGCAGGCGGCCAGCCGGCCGAGGCCGCCGTTGCCCAGCCCCGGTTCTTCCTCGTGCGACAGGATGTCGTCCAGATCGAGGTCCAGCGTGGTCATGGCCGCGCGCACCTCGTCGACGATGCCCAGGTTGACGAGGTTGTTGCCCAGATGCGGGCCCATCAGGAATTCGGCCGACAGGTAGGCCACCGTGCGCGACGGCTGCGTCTGGTAAGTCTCGGCGGTGCTGATCCAGCGTTGCACGAGCCGGTCGCGCACGGTGTGCGCCAGCGCCTGGTAGAGATCGTTGCCGCTGGCATGGCCGGGCAGCTTGCCCTGGGTATAGAACACATGGTCCAGAAAGGCGCGCCGGATGGTGGCGCTGGACATCGCGGTGCGCGTGTCGTCCGGGTTCTCTTGCGCAGTCGTGCTCTGGGTGCCGCGGGTTGCATCGGCGGGGGCCGGCCGCAGCCGGGATGCATCGGTCATCACTTGACTCCTGAACAGATCAACGTGGATCGAGACTTGGTGCTGGTTTCAGGCTACAAAAGAAATGAGGGGGCACCGGGGAATCATTAGTGCCGGTGCTGGTATGGAAACTGCAGCGCAATGAGCCTTCCCATCCTGCGAACCACTGCGAGACGCGCCATGGCTACCCACATCCCGCATGACCCCGTGCGTCGGCCGGACCGCCGGCCCGACCAGAGCCCCGATCACAACAAGGAAAAAGGGGATCAGCCCGCGCGCAACCTGCCGGACAAGCATCCGCCGCCGCCGTCGGTGAGCAGGTCGGCGCGCGAACACGGCTAGCGTTTTTGGCATCCGCTTGTAGTTTTTACAAGCAACGCAGACATGCCGGCCCGCCGGGCCGGCGCGCTGGATGCGGTGACTGCCTCCAAGAAGGGCAGCGGCAACAAGAGAAGAGGGAGCGTACCCATGACCCTGCCGGGTTGCGCATTGCTCAATGCGCTCGATGCGGTCGACGACACCGCGATCTTCGCGCTGGCGGCGGACGGTCGTGTCAGTGCGTGGACCGAGGCCGCGCGGCGCGTGCTGCTGTACACCGCCGACGAGGCAGCCGGTGCGCCGCTGTCGCGTTTTCATCCCGCCACGCAGGACGATCCGGACGACGGGGCCAGCGCCGACCAGCTGCTGGCGACAGCCCGGACGACCGGACGCGCCGAATCCAAGGGCTGGCGCCTGCGCCGCGACGGCAGCGTGTTCTATGCCAGCACGGTGATCGTGGCCCTGCCGGGGCCCGACGGAGGACGCAATGGCGGACCCGAGGCCTTTGGCGTGGTCTACCGCGACATCACGGTCCAGTACGCGGCCGAGGAGCACGCGCGTGCGGTCGAGGCGCGCTGGCACCAACTGCTCGATACGATGGACGACTGTGCCATCTGCGAGCTTGACCCCGAAGGGCAGATCCGAAGCTGGAACGCCGGCGCCCAGGCGCTGTTCGGGTACACCGCGCAGGAGGCCGTGGGGCAGCCGCTGTCGCTGGTGCACCCCCGGGCCGACATGGCGCCGGACACGGTTTCCGATGTGCCATCCGGCCCCCGGCCGGCCGCCAGCACCCCGGGCTTGCTCGATGTCGTGCGGGGCAGCGGCGCATGGTCTGGCGATCAGCGCCTGCAGCGGCATGACGGCACGCTGGTGCAGTGCCATGTCCGCCAGGTATTGCTGCGCGATGCCGCGCAGGGCGTGTCGGGCGTACTGTGGATCGCGCGCGATGTGACCGACGCGGCCCGCCTGGCCGATCTCGATAACGCGGGACGCCGTGTACAGGCGTTCCTTGCCATCCTGGCCCACGAACTGCGCAACCCACTGGCCCCGATCCGCAACGCGGTCGATGTGATCCGGCTGACGCCGGTGGCCGACTCCCGCATCCGCCATTGCGCGGAAATCATCGGCCGGCAACTGCAGTTGCTGACGCGGCTGGTCAGCGACCTGATGGATGTGGGACGCGTGACGTCGGGCAAGCTCAAGGTGCAGCCAGTGCCCCTGCTGTACAACGAGGTGGTTTCCACCGCCATCGAGGCGATGCGCCCCGCGCTGGAGGGTGCCAGCCAGAAGTTCGACGTGTTGCTGCCCGCCGATCCGGTCTTCGTGAACGGCGATGCGGCGCGGCTGGAGCAGGTGCTGTCGAACCTGCTCAGCAACGCCACCAAGTACACGGCGCGCGGCGGCACGGTGACGGTGCGGGTGCGCGCGGACGGCGGCAACGTGGTGACCACGATCAGCGATACCGGGCGCGGCATCGCGCCGGAGGCGCTGGACCGCATCTTCAACCTGTTCGCCCAGGAAGGCGACGAGACCGCGCGCTCCGGGCTGGGTATCGGCCTGGCCCTGGCACGGGCCGTGATCGAGGCGCATGGCGGCGCCATCCAGGCCAGCAGCGCGGGCGAGGGCCATGGCAGCACGTTCACCGTCATGCTGCCCGAGGTGCAGATGGACGGTGCCAGCGTGCCGCGTCCGGGAACGGCTCAGTGTGCGGGCCAGCGCATCCTGATCGTCGATGACAGCGCCGATTCCGCCGACAGCATGGCCGAACTGCTGACCGTGCTCGGCCATCACGCCCAGCCGGTCTACACGGGCATGCGCGCGGTGGAAGCGGCGCGCAGCTTCGCGCCCGACGTGGTGCTGCTGGATCTGGAGATGCCCGACATGAGCGGCTACGAGGTGCTGGATGCGCTGCGCCAGAGCGGTTTGGGGCCGCGCGTGTTTGCCTTGACCGGGCGCAGTTCGCCCGACGACCGGCGCCGCACCGAAGCGGCCGGCTTCGACGCGCACCTGGTCAAGCCGCTGACCGTGGAGGCGCTCTGTCGGGCGCTGACGGACCCGCACGCGCCCTGACGCGTCACGCATCGCTGTCTCCGCTGTCTTCGCCCCCGCTGCCTGCTGGCGCGTCGCCGTCGCGCAGTGCCGCCACCCGCCGCTCCACCGCGGGGCGCGTGAATAGGTCGCGCGGATCGGCGTCCAGTCGCCGTTGCCAGTTTGGATGGCCGGAGACCGTCCCCGGCAGGTTCGGCTGTTCACGCAGCGCCAGCAGGTCTTCCACCGGCACCAGCCGCAGCGGGGTAGCAGTGCGATGCAGCCAGCGCAGCACGGTTTCCACGGGCGCGGTGTCGGCGGGCGGCTCGGCCCCGTGTGCCACGCCTGCGTCGCGCATGGCTTGCCACAGGGCGCTGCGCTCGGCAGCGCGCAGCGCCATCAGGCCGGCTTCGGTCTCGTCGGCGGCCAGCTGGTCCAGCCGGGCGCGCCAGGCAATGTCGCGGCCCGCCCACCAGCCCGCGATGGTCGGCAGGTCGTGCGTGGTTGTGGTGGCGACTGCCAGCACGGGCCAGCGATCGGGCGGCAGGAATGCGGGGCAGGCCGGCCAGGCTGCGGCAGGGGGTTCGCCGGGTGGCGAGTGGGGCGTTTCAGGCCGGGCATCAGCGGCGCCCTCGTCGTCTGCCGCATCGGCCTCGTCCGCCTCGTCCGCCTCTCGGACGAACCACAGCACGTCGATGCCCAGCACGCCACGCGCGGCCAGTGCGGTATCAAGCGTCTCCGGCACCGTGCCAAGGTTCTCGCCGATGATGATCGCGCGGTGCCGCCAGGACTCGATGGCCACCAGGCGCAGCAGGTCGTCGAGCGGATAGGTCAGATACGCGCCAGCGCTGGCGGGCGCCCCTTCGGGCACCAGCCACATGCGCGCCAGACCCAGCACATGGTCGATGCGCAGGCCGCCCGCGTGGGCCAGATTGGCCCGCAGCATCTCGATGAAGGCGGCATAGCCGTTGCGGCGCAGGCCGCGCGGCGAGAATACGGCCACGCCCCAGTCCTGCCCCAGCGGGTTGTACAGGTCCGGCGGGGCGCCGGCGTGGAAGCCGTTGAGGATCTCGGCCTGCCGCGTCCACGCGTGGCTGCCGCCGGGGTCGGTGCCGACGGCAAGGTCTGCAATCACGCCAATCGCCATGCCGGCCGCGCGCGCACGCTGCTGCGCGTCGTTCAGGCCATCGGCGGCCAGCCATTGCAGGAAGGCGTGATAGCCGATGGCGTCGGCGGCGCTTGTCGCGATGGCAGCGGCTGCCGCGCCATCGGGGTGGCGTAGCGACGCCGGCCAGCGTCGCCAGTCGGCGGCGTCGCGGGCGGCGTCACCGTCGGCTGCGGCGGCCAGCCGCTCGGCCTGGATGGTTTCGAACGTCGCGTGCGCCAGCAATGCCTTGCCGCCGCGCGCGCGAAAAGCGGCTAATGCCTGCTTCTGCACAGCGGAAAGCAAGGTGTCGTGATGCTGCCAGAGCCAGTGCAGCAAGCGCAGCCGCACCTGGGCAACGGCCGGCCAGTCGATCTCGGTGCGCCGCTCGGCTTCGGCCAGTGCCGCGCCGATGCCGAGGGTTGCCACCGCGTGGTCCACGGCGGCCTGGCCAAAGATGCGCGCGGGGTCGGCGTAGAGCGGATTGAAAAAGATGCGGCTGGACGGCGAGTACGGGCTGAAACGCTCGGGCAGTGCCGGAAATCCCGCATGCAACGGATTGATGGCGATGGCGTCGGCACCGGCGCCTGCCGCCGCTTCCGCAGTCAGCGACAGCGTGGTCAGGTCGCCAATGCCGCCATCGGCGCCACGCCGTAGCCCGTACAGCTGGACCGACAGCCCCCAGGGTTTGCTTGCCAGCACCGGGCGCGGCGACGCCGCGAGCGCATCGGCCACGCTGAAGCAGCGCGGCGGCGCCACCGCCAGCGTGGTCGACACATCGCCCAGCAGTAGGTGGTGGTAGCCCCATTGCGAGACCGGCGCGATTTGCAGCGTGCCGTCGCCGGTGCGCCGGGCGATGCCCTCGATCGTCGTGCCGTCCTCGCATTCCAGGCGATAAGGCCGCTCCGGCGACGGGTGTGCCCATGGCACGACCACGGGCCTGCCCTGGTCCGCGGTGATCAGCGGCGGCAGCGCGTGCGCCGCGTCGTCGGCAGCCAGCCGGGCGCGCGATGCCTCGCACTCGCCGGCCGTGCCGCAGGGCAGGTCCAGCGCGGTCAGCACCGTGCGCAGGGCTTCCGGCGACAGCGTCTGCGGCTGGTTCCACGCGTCGCGCCAACGCACCTGCAGCCCCGCGCGTTCAGCCAGCCGTTGCAGCGCGTCGTCGTGACTCATCGCGAGGGATCCTCGTCCTTGGGCACCGCGGCGGACAGCAGCGCCAGGCCGCGCGCCGGCACCTTGTACGCGGGACGGCCTTCGTCGTCGAGCGCCACGGGTTCGTCTTCCAGGTCCGGCGCTGTGCTGTCGAACAGCAGATGCCAGTCCTCGCCCGGCGCCGGCATGCGAAAGACCACGTCCTCGTGGCTGGCATTCAGGCACAGCACGATGACCTCCACCTCTTCCTCTGGGCAGTGCGTGGCGCGGCGCAGCGCCAGCGTACGGTCTTCGGGATTGGCCCATTGCTCGCTGGTCAGTTCGTTGCCGTCCGGTCCGAACCAGGCAATATCGGCCAGGCCCGGCGCTGGCTGCGAGCGGCCATGGACGAAGCGGTTCTCGGTCAGTACCGGCAACCGGCGGCGCAGCGCCAGCAGGCGGCTGACCAGCTGGCGCATCGGCGCATTCGAAGGATGGGCGGCATCGTCCCAGTTCAGCCACGACAGCTCGTTGTCCTGGCAGTAGGCGTTGTTGTTGCCCTGCTGGCTGCGTCCCCATTCGTCGCCGGCCGTGATCATCGGCGTGCCTTGCGACAGGAGCAGCGTGGCCATGATGGCGCGTGCCACCCGGGCGCGCGTTTCCAGCACGGCCTCGTCGTCGGTGGGGCCTTCGATGCTGCCGTCCGGGCTCCAGTTGGCGCTGGCGTTGTCGTCGTTGCCGTCGCGGTTGTCCTCGTGGTTGGCCTCGTTGTGCTTGTGCGCATAGCTGACCACGTCGGCCAGCGTGAAGCCGTCGTGCGCGGTGATGAAGTTGACGCTGGCCCACGGCTTGCGGTGGCGGCGGTCGAACAGGTCGGCCGAGCCGGTCAGCCGCGCCGCCAGTTCGCCGCGCTGGCCCGCGTCGCCGCGCCAGAAGCGGCGCACGTTGTCGCGGAACTTGTCGTTCCATTCGGCAAAGCCGGGTGGGTGGTTGCCCACCTGGTAGCCGCCGGGGCCCAGGTCCCAGGGTTCGGAGATCAGCTTCACGCGCGACAGCACCGGGTCTTGCAGGATGGCATCGAAGAAGCCCGACCCCGGGTCGAAGCCGTTGCTTTCGCGGCCCAGCGTGCTGCCCAGGTCGAAGCGGAAGCCGTCCACGTGGAACACTTCCGTCCAGTAGCGCAGCGAGTCCATGACCATCTGCAGCACGCGCGGATGCGACAGGTTCAGCGTGTTGCCGCAGCCGGTGTCGTTGATGTAATGGCGCTCGTCGCCGGGAATCAGCCGGTAGTAGCTGGCATTGTCCAGCCCGCGCCACGACATCGTGGGCCCCAGTTCGTTGCCCTCGCATGTGTGGTTGTAGACCACGTCCAGAATCACTTCGATGCCGGCCGCGTGCAGGCGCCGGATCGCGATCTTCACTTCATGGTGCTGGCGCCCGGACAGGTAGAGCGGCTCGGGAGCAAAGAATGCCAGCGTGTTGTAGCCCCAGTAGTTGCGCAGGCCGCGCTCGATCAGGAAGCGATCCTGCAGGAACGCGTGGACGGGCAGCAGTTCGATCGCCGTGACGCCCAGCTTGAGCAGGTGCTCGATGAAGCGCGGATCGGCCAGCGCGGCAAAGGTGCCGCGGTATTGCGGCAGCACGTCCTCGCGCAGCATCGACACGCCGCGCACATGCACCTCGTAGATCGAGGTCGTGGCCCACGGCTGTTGGGGCGGCCGGTCATCGCCCCAGTTGAAGCTCTCGTCGATGACGACGGCCTTGGGCATCGTCGGCGCGCTGTCGCGGCGGTCGGGCGTGAGGTCGGCGCGCGGGCTGTTGAGGCGGTAGCCAAACAGCGCATCGGACCATCGCACCGGCCCGCTCAGCGCACGGGCGTAGGGGTCAAGCAGCAGCTTGTGCGGGTTGAAGCGGTGGCCGCGCGTGGGTTCGTAGGGCCCGAAGGCGCGGAAGCCGTATTGCAGGCCCGGCTGCGCGTGCGGCAGGTAGCCATGCCAGATTTCGTCGGTACATTCGGGCAGCGCCAGGCGCTGCACTTCCTTGCGCCCGTTTGCCGAGAACAGGCACAGGTCGATGCGGCTGGCGTTCGCGGAGAACACCGCGAAATTGACGCCGAGTCCGTCCCAGTGGGCGCCAAGCGGATACGGCTTGCCGGGCAGCAGGCGATCAACGGTAAGGCTCGCCATGCGTAAAGCTCCTCGTTGTTCTGGTTCTGGTTTTGGTTGTCGGTTGTCGTCATGGCCCGCCGCGCGGGCAGCGTGCGCTCCGGTGTCACCCGGCATGCTCCGGCGCATACCGCAGGATCAGCGTGGCCAGTGGCGGCAGGGTCAGCGAGAACGACGCGGGCTGGCCGTGCGATGGTGTTGCGTCGGCCTGCACGCGCCCGCCATTGCCCAGGTTGCTGCCGCCGTAGATTTCGGCGTCGGTGTTCAGGCATTCCTCCCATGTCCCGGCGAACGGCACACCCAGGCGGTAGCCGTGGCGGGGCACCGGCGTCATGTTGACGACGGCCAGCACCACGTCCTGGCTGTCGGGCGCGGCGCGCCGCAGATACGCGAACACGCTGTTCTGGTGGTCGTCGCCCACGATCCACTGGAAGCCTTCAGGCCGATGGTCCATCGCGTGCAGCGCCGGCAGGTCGCGGTACAGGCGGTTCAGGTCGCGCACCAGCGAATGCACGCCGCGATGCGCGGGCTGGTCGAGCAGCGCCCAGTCCAGCTCTTCGTCATGGTTCCATTCGCGCCACTGCGCGAACTCGCCGCCCATGAACAGCAGCTTCTTGCCGGGGTGCGTCCACATGAAGCCGTAGTACGCGCGCAGGTTGGCAAAGCGCTGCCAGTCGTCCCCGGGCGCCTTGCCGATCATCGATCCCTTGCCATGCACCACCTCGTCGTGGGACAGCGGCAGCACGAACGCCTCCGACCACGCGTAGACCATGCCGAACGTCATGTCGCCGTGGTGCCAGGGGCGATGGATGGGCTCGTGGCCAAGGTAGCGCAGCGTGTCGTGCATCCAGCCCATGTTCCACTTGAAATTGAAGCCCAGTCCGCCCGATTCCACACTGGCCGTGACACCGGGCCAGGCGGTGGATTCCTCGGCGATGGTCAGCGCGCCGGGGCAGCGTTCGTGCACCACGGTGTTCATCTCGCGCAGGAAGGCCACCGATTCCAGGTTCTCGCGGCCGCCAAAACGGTTTGGTACCCACTGGCCCGACTTGCGGCTGTAGTCGCGATAGAGCATCGACGCCACCGCGTCCACGCGCAGCGCGTCGGCATGGAAATGTTCGAGCCAGTGGACGGCATTGGCCAGCAGGAAGCCGCGCACTTCGTTGCGGCCCAGGTTGTAGATCAGCGTGTTCCAGTCCTGGTGATAGCCTTCGCGGGGGTCCTGGTGTTCATACAGTGCCGTGCCGTCGAACATCGCCAGCCCGTGCGGGTCGGTCGGAAAGTGCGCCGGCACCCAGTCCAGGATCACGCCGATGCCGGCCTGGTGGCAGCGGTCGATGAACGACGCGAACTGTTCGGGCGATCCCAGCCGCGCCGTGGGCGCGAACAGCGACAGCGGCTGGTAGCCCCACGAGCCCCCGAACGGGTGCTCCGTGATGGGTAGCAGCTCGATATGCGTGAAGCCGAGGTCGCGCACATACGGGACCAGCCGCTCGGCCAGGATTTCCCAGCCCCGGCCGCTGTCGTTGGCGGCGCGCTGCCAGGACATCACGTGCAGTTCGTAGACCGACATCGGCGCGGCGTGGGGGTCGGTGCGGGCGCGCTGCTCCATCCACGCCGCATCGTTCCAGCGGAACGGCGGCGCGGCATGCCCGGCGCACGCCACCACCGACGCGGTGGCCGGCGGCAGTTCGGTGGCTTGCGCCACCGGATCGGCCTTGTCGGGCAGCACTTCGCCATGCGGGCCGGTCATGTCGTACTTGTACCGGCTGCCCGGCCCGACGCCCATGCCCTGCGGGACGAACAGTTCCCAGATGCCCGCGCCGTGGCGCAGGCGCATGGGATGCCGCGCCGCGTTCCAGCCATTGAAGTCGCCAATCACGGACACGCGCCGCGCATTCGGCGCCCACACGGCAAACCGCACCCCCGGCTCACCGTCGATCGTCAGGCATTGCGCGCCCAGGCACTTGCCAAGTTCCAGGTGACGGCCCTCGTTGAACAGGTGCAGGTCGAGTTCACCCAGCAGCAGCCCGAAGGCATACGGGTCCGCGCCGAACTGCTCGCTGCCGTCCGGCCAGCGGATGCGCAACCGGTAGTCGGGGGCGGCCGGTTGCCGACCTTCGAAGCCGGGCAGGCGACCGGCAAACACGCCGTCGGCGTGCAGCCGGACCATGTCGGCCAGGAATTCGCCATCGGCGCGGGTCAGCTGGACGGCTGCCGCGCCGGGCACGATGGTGCGCACCACCACGCCGTGTTCGTCGCGGTGGGGGCCCAGTACGCCGAACGGATCGGCCAGGCGCGCCTCGCGCAACGCATCGATGACCGGCCCGGGCAGCGTCGGCGCCGGCAATTCCAGCGCGGCGGCATCATTCCTGGTCATGGTCGTCTCCCAGCAGCTTGCGGACCAGGCGTGCCAGGCCACTGGTCGGCAGGTCGATCCAGGCCACGCGGTTGGCCGCCTCGTAACCCACTTCATAGGCAGCGCGCTCCAGCAGGAACAGGTGCAGCAGCGGTTGCAGCTGGCCGGCGGCGGCCCAGGGCTGGGGCGCTGCAGACATGGCCTGCTGGTAGCAGTTCAGGAACGCGTCGCCGGCGGTGTGGCGGAAGCGGTCCAGCAGCGCGGCACGGCGATCGGCCTGTGCCGGCGGCAGCGCGGCGTGCGTGCGCTCCTGGCGGTCGGTGCCGACCGTGGCGGCGGCGTAGTCGATGGACCGCAGCAGCCCGGCCACGTCGCGCAGCGGCGATGTCTTGCGCCGGCGGAACGCCAGCGGCTGGCGCGGCTCGCCTTCGAAGTCCACCAGGTAGGTGTCGTTCTGGGCGATCAGCACCTGGCCCAGGTGGAAGTCGCCGTGAATGCGGGTCTGCAGGCTGTCGGGCGCGGCGGCGGCCAGGCGCGACACCAGATGCGGCAGCTTGCCGCGCGCGGACAGCAGGGTGTCGATGTCCCCGGCGAACGCGCCTGTGGCATTGGCGCGGCGCGCTTCCAACAGGCTTAGTGCCTCTTCCAGCGAGCGCAGCGCTTCCTCTGCCCATTCGGTAGCCTGCGCCTCGGTGGCGGGTACCGGCGCGAATGCGTCTTCATCGGTCGGCTGCGCCAGTACCGCATGCAGTTCGGCCAGGCGCCTGCCCAGCGTGCCGACCATGGTGGCGTAGCCGGCCATGGCTTCGCCGAACTCGTCCTCGTTGCCGGTTTCGGCCGCCGGCAGGGCATCGTCGATCGACCGGCCCAGATAGTCCAGCGTCCAGTCCCAACCATCGCCCTGGTTGAGGATGTAGCCCTGCAGCAGCATCAGCGTGTGCGGCGTGCCATCGGCGCCGGTGCGCACGACTTCGCCCAGCAGCGGTGCCGAATGGGTGTAGCCGTGGCTGGTCAGGTAGCGCGTCATCTCGGCTTCGGGGTGGATGCCCCCGGCCACGCGCCGCACCAGCTTCAGTACGCCCGTGTTGCCGAACGCCAGTGAACTGTTCGATTGTTCGGCCGACATCCACTGCACTGGCTCGTCTTCGAGCGGGGCCTCGGACAGACCCGGTTCGGCCAGATAGCGGATGGTGCCGTGCGGGGTTTCGGCGCTGACGTTGTCCCGCAGCGACTGCACCACGGCGCGGGCGTAGGATTCCACCACGAAGCCGTCGGTGGCCACGCCCACGCGGGCGCCGCGCCGGATGCGGGCCATCGACAGGCCCGTCATCAGTTGCGACATGCCATCGGTATTTTCGCGGTCCCACAGCAGGGCCACCGGCAACTGATAGCACTCGGTGCGGCCCGGCAGCGATACCTCGACCTCGCAGTGCCAGACCTCCTCGCTGTTGCCCACGCGGGCCACGGGCCACGCATAGGCCACGTTCACGCGCTCGATGCGTTCGCCCTTGGATGCGAACCAGCGGCGCCGCGCCAGGTAGTTCGGCAGGACCTCGGTGGTCAGCACGCGGCGCGCCGCGTCGGTCAGTTCGGAACGTCCGCCAAGATTTTGCAGCACCAGCGTGACCTGATCCATCATCTGCTCCGGTGCGTTGACGTGCCACGCCGGCGGCTGCGCGTCCTCGCTCAGCACGAACCAGTAGAAGCCATACGGCGGCAGCGTCAGCAGGTAAGTCAGCTGGCCGATGGCGGGGAAGGGCGTGGCGCCGAGCATTTCGACGGGCACGCGGCCATTGAACTGCGACAGGTCGAGTTCCACGGCCTGCGGCGCGCGCGACAGGTTGGCCACGCACAGGATGTGCTCGCCATCGTATTCGCGCAGGTACGCCAGGATCTTGCGATTGCCCGGAAACAGAAAGCGCAACGTGCCCCGGCCGAAGGCGCGGTGCTGACGGCGCAGCGCCAGCATGCGGCGCATCCAGTTCAGCAGCGAATGCGGGTCGCGCGTTTGCGCTTCGACATTGACGGCCTCGTAGCCGTACAGCGGGCCCTGCAACGGCGGCAACACCAGGCGCTCGGGGTCGGCGTGCGAGAAGCCGCCGTTGCGGTCCGGCGACCACTGCATCGGCGTGCGTACGCCGTCGCGGTCGCCCAGGTGGATGTTGTCCCCCATGCCGATTTCGTCGCCGTAGTAGATCACGGGCGTGCCCGGCATCGAGAACAGCAGGCTGTTCATCAGTTCGATGCGGCGGCGGTCGCGTTCCATCAGCGGCGCCAGCCGCCGGCGGATGCCAAGGTTGATGCGGGCGCGGCGATCCGAAGCGTAGACCTCCCACAGGTAGTCGCGCTCGCTGCTGGTTACCATTTCCAGCGTCAGTTCGTCGTGGTTGCGCAGGAAGATCGCCCACTGGCAGTTCGGCGGCACCTCGGGGGTCTGCCGCATGATGTCGGTGATCGGGAAGCGGTCCTCGCGCGCAATGGCCATGTACATGCGCGGCATCAGCGGGAAGTGGAACGACATGTGGCATTCGTCCCCCTGGATGCCGCCGTCCGGACTGGCGGCGCCGGTGGTGTCGGCGGTGCCGCCGCCGCTCGCCCCGCCAAAATACTGCTGGGCGTCCTCGGGCCACATGTTGGCCTCGGCCAGCAGCATGCGGCCCGGATACCGCTCATCGAGATGGCGGCGGATCTTGCGGATCACCGCGTGCGTCTCGGGCAGGTTCTCGTTGCTGGTGCCCTCGCGTTCCACCAGGTAAGGCACCGCGTCAAGGCGCAGGCCGTCGATGCCGATGTCGAGCCAGAACCGCATGACCGACAGCACTTCGTTGAGCACCTGCGGATTGTCGAAGTTCAGGTCCGGCTGATGCGAGTAGAAGCGGTGCCAGAAATACGCGCCGGCCTCGGCGTCCCAGCTCCAGTTGGACTTCTCGGTATCGCAGAAGATGATGCGAGTGCCGGCGTATTTCTGGTCGTTGTCGGACCACACGTAATAGTTGCGGGCGGCGGACCCGGGCTTGGCCCGGCGCGCGCGCTGGAACCACGGGTGCTGGTCGGACGTGTGGTTGATGACCAGTTCCGTGACCACGCGCAGGCCGCGTGCATGCGCCGCGGACACGAACCGCCTGGCCTCGGCCAGCGTGCCGTAGTCGGGGTGGACGTTGCGGTAGTCGGCAATGTCGTAGCCGTCGTCGCGGCGTGGCGACGGGTAGAACGGTAGCAGCCAGATCGTGTCGACGCCCAGGCTGACCAGGTAGTCCAGCTTGGCATGCAGCCCGGCAAAGTCGCCCACGCCGTCGCCATTGGCGTCGTAGAACGACTTGATGTGCAACTGATAGATCACCGCGTCCTTGTACCAGAGCGGGTCGGCATTGAGCATTGCGGCGTTGGCGCCCTCGGAGAGTCGCTTCATGCCGTGTCTCCCGGTTGTTGTTGAGGCCTGACGTGCCAGAGCGCGAACGGCAGTTCGTGCGGATTCAGGCGGATGTGCTGGCGCTTGCCGTGCCACGTGAAGCGCGTGCCGAACATCTGGTCCTCGGCGTCGAGCGCGGCGTTGTCCGGCAGGCCCCATTCCCATAGCGGCAGTTCGATGTCGGTCTCGCGCGCGGCGTGCGGGTCCAGGCTGATGGCGGCCAGCAGCACGTCGTCGCCGAAGGCGCCGGCATGTTCCGCCCCGGTGGGCACGAAGCGTGCAAAGTACAGCACGGCGTCATCGCTGGCGTGATAGAAGCGCAGGCCCAGGTGGTTCTGCAGTGCCGGGTGGCTCGCGCGGATCTGGTTCAGCCGCGAGATTTCGGCCACGATGTTGCCCGGCGCCCGCCAGTCGCGCACGCGCAGTTCGTACTTCTCGGAGTCGAGGTATTCCTCGCGCTCCACGCCGTTCAGGATCAGCGGCGCGCTCTCGCAGACCTCGAAGCCGTTGTACATGCCCCAGAGGCCCGACAGCAGCGTGGCCAGCGCGGCGCGGATCAGGAACGCCGGGCGCTCGCCGCCATGCAGGAAGAACGGGTTGATATCGGGCGTGTTGACAAAGAAGTGCGGGCGGTAGAACTCGCGCAGCGGGCTTTGCGTCAGCTCGGTCATGTACTCGATCAGCTCGGCCTTGGTGTTGCGCCAGGTGAAGTACGTGTACGACTGTGAAAAGCCCAGCTTGGCCAGCCGCGCCATCATCTTCGGCCGCGTGAAGGCCTCGGCCAGGAACAGCGTGTCGGGGTGCTTTGCCCGCACGTCCGCGATCATCCATTCCCAGAACGGCAGCGGCTTGGTGTGCGGATTGTCCACGCGGAAAATGCGCACGCCCTGATCGGCCCAGAACATCACCACGTCGCGCAGTGCCTGCCAGAGCTGCTCGCCGGCCGGTGGCGCCGCATAGAAATCGACGTTGACGATGTCCTCGTACTTCTTGGGCGGATTCTCGGCATAGCGCAGCGTGCCGTCAGGCCGATGGGAAAACCACTCGGGGTGCTCGCGCAGCCAGGGATGGTCAGGCGAACACTGGATGGCGAAGTCGAGCGCCAGTTCGATGCCCATGTCGCTGGCGGCCCGGCGCAGGCGCTGGAAGTCCTCCAGCGTGCCAAGCTGCGGATGGATGGCGTCGTGGCCGCCCTCGGCGCTGCCAATGGCGTACGGGCTGCCCACGTCGCCGGGCTCGGCCTTCAGGCTGTTGTTCTTACCCTTGCGGTGCGCCTGCCCGATGGGGTGGATCGGCGGAAAGTACAGCACGTCGAAGCCCATCGCGCGAATGGCGGGCAGGCGGCGGATCACGTCGTCGAACGTGCCGTGCCGATTCACGTCGCCGCTCTCGGAGCGCGGGAACAGTTCGTACCAGCTGGCAAAGCGGCCGGCCAGGCGGTCTGCCTCGACCGGCATGGTGGTTGGATAGCGGCTGGCGAACGGACGGCCCGCCGGGGTTTCCATCGCCGCGCGCATGGCGGCCTCGGTCCGCGGCGAGAGCAGGATCTCCAGGCGCAGGGCGTCGTCGGCCGCCGCCGACAGGTCGGCCAGGATCGCGCCGGCATCGGCGATGGCGCCGGCTTCCGGCGTGCCGAGCGTGGCGGCCACCAGGCGCGCGCCTTCCTCGATTTCCAGCTTGATATTGACGCCGGCCTTGCGCTTCTTGCCGACTTCGTCGAGCCAGCTGGCGAAGGTATCGCGCCAGGCTTCGACCGTGAATTCATGGCGACCCATGGCCACCACCGGGAAACTGCCGCGCCAGCGGTCGTTGACGATGTGGACCATCGGCGCCCTGTGCCACGCCTGTTCGCCGGGGCCGCGCCACAGCACCACGGCGGCCAGCTTGTCGTGACCGTCCATCCAGATATCGGCGCTGACTTCCACGCGCTCGCCCACGGTGCGGCGCACGGCAAAGCGGCCGTTGTCGGTGGCCGGCGACAGGTTCTCGATGGCCACGCGTGGCGCTTCCATGGCGGCGGCCAGCGCGCGGTCGGCCGACCGGCCCGCTGATTTACGCGTGCCGTTGCGCGTATCCTTGCGCCCGTTCGTCACGATCACGGGCGCGGGCACGGCCTCGAACAGGCGGATATCGGCCGGCGGCAGCGTGATCGTGCTGCACGGGCTGAGGTTGTCCAGACCGTCTTCCAGCGTGCCCCCGGGGCCGCCGTTCACCGGTGTCAGGGTAGCCGCCGGCTGCGGCAGGCCGCTCAGCACCCGATCGACGCCAAACGACGCCGGCTGCACGGGGCAGGGGTTCAGCACCACGGTCAGCGCCGGTTTGCCGGCTGCGCCGTTGGCAAGGTGGCGCGGCACACGGGCCAGCACGGTCAGCGGGGCATCGGGCCCGCTGACCTGTCGCACCGCCACGGCGGGTTCGTCATCGCGGGCGGCGAGCCAGGCGTTGGCCTGCATCAGTTCATGGGTCAGGTCGTAAGGCGCGTCGACGATATCGTCGGGATGGCCGTCGGCCTGCGCGCCGGGTGACGCGTCGAGCGCCGCGCCCGGCGCTCCATGCGCGGCAGCGGCGCCGGTCTCGTAACCAGCTGGCACCAACCATCCGTCGCCGATGGCGGCGGCCGTCCACAACGCCCGCCGGGCAGCCAGGACGTCTACGCCGTCAGGGGCCAGCGCGGGCGCGGCCAGCACACGTCCAAAGCGGCGCAGGCGCGCGATTTCCTCGGTCAGCCACGCGCTGCGATAGTCCCACCATGGCAGTGACGAAAACGCGCCGTCGAACGGCGCGGCGGCCAGGTCATCGAGTTGCTGGGGTGTGCAGCCGGGGGTCCAGGCCAGGAAAAGGGGCTTGAGGCCATTGCCGGTTGGGGTGTCGCGTTGCAGCGCCTCTATCAGTTGGGCCCAGTGCCGACCCGACACACGCGATGGTGCCCTGCAGCAGAAGCCGGCGGCGCCTGCGGCCAGGGCATCGCCGAGCTGGGCGGTCCACCAGGCCAGCAACTGTCCCGCCGTGGCTTCGTCGAACCAGCGCACGCGAACGCCAGGCAGGTGGTTGTCGGTGGCATCCGGGCTGCCGGCGGGGCGGGCATGATCGATCCAGCCGTCATGCATGGCCGCCGTGTCGCTGGGAAGGCGGTCCAGCGCAAGGTCGAGCAGTGGCGCCAGGCCGTGCTGGCGGCACGCGTCGAACGCCGCTTTCAAGACGTCGGGGCGGGAATGGGAAGCTGACCAGCCGGCCAGCAGGATATGGTCGAATCCGAGCCTGGCGGTGCGCACCAGGGTGTCGTTGTCCAGGGCTCGCGATTCCGTCAGGTTGAGTTGGCAAATGCGCACGTCACACGTCCTCTGGCCGTGGGCGCCCCATAGGACAAGCGGGCGCGCGTCATGTCAATTCCATAAGGACATGCAGAGGACGTGCCAGCCAGACGCCCGGCGCCGGTATCGCGCGGGAAGTGCGGCGCAGCAAGGGTTGGAACGGATGACGCCAACGCCGCTGCCCTGTCGGCAATGTAAGAAGTACAGGGTCGAAATGGCGGGGACGCAGGAATGCCCTGATAGGAATGCATGCATTCAGGACACCCGAACGGGGGCTGAAGCGTGTGCGCGGATTTGCCGGACGCCAGGCGGCCAGTCGGGGAGAAGGTGGACAGGTCGGACGCGGAAGCCCGGCGATCAGCTCGCGCGATACACGTCGAGACGGTTGTACAGCGTCTTGAGGCTGATGCCCAGTGCCTTGGCGGCCTGGCGCTTGTCGCCGTCGTACTTGGCCAGGGTGGCCAGGATGATCTCGCGCTGGGTATCCGCCAGCGTGGTTCCCACGCGCACGCTGACCACGCCGTCCACGGTGGTGGGGCGGGGCGGCTGGCTGGCCAGGCCCGGGTTGCCGATCTCGACCTGACGGTCGGCAAGGATGTAGGCGCGGTAGATGGAGTTCTTCAGCTCACGCACATTGCCGGGCCAGTCGTAGCGCACCAGCCGTTCCAGCGAGCCGGGAGAGAAAGACTTTTCCGTCTGCTCCATCGCGTTGAACTCGTCCAGGAAATGGCGCGCCAGCGGAATGATGTCCTCGGGACGCTCGCGCAACGGCGGAATATGCAGCGGGAACACGGCCAGCCGGTACAGCAGATCCTCGCGCAGCTGGCCCCCGCGCACCGCGTCCATGGGGTCGCGGTTGGTGGCGGCCAGGATGCGCACGTCGCTGATCATCGGCGCATCGCCGCCCACGCGGTGAAACGAGCGGCTTTCCAGCACGCGCAGCAGCTTGATCTGCATCTCCAGCGGCATTTCGGTAACTTCGTCCAGGAACAGCGTGCCGCCCTGGGCCTGCTCGAAGTAGCCCGCCTTCTGTTCCAGCGCGCCGGTGAACCCGCCTTTCTCGTGGCCGAACAACTCCGATTCGATCAGCGTGGGCGCGATGGCGCCGCAATTGACGGCCACGAACGGGCCCGACCTGCGGCTGCTGCGTTCATGCACGGCGCGCGCCACCACCTCCTTGCCGCTGCCGCTTTCCCCTACTGCAAGCATCGTGACGTCGGTGGCCGCCACCCGGTTCAGCTGGCCGATCAGCCGCTGCATGGCTGGCGAAGTACTTTCCCACAGCAGCGAAACCTGCGCGGGTGCGGCGCGGCGTCCCGCCGGGCGCGGCGGCGCGGCGGGACGGCCGGAAGGAAGCGTGGCGGTGGTTGACACGGGCGTAGAGGGAGCCTGCGGTCCGGCGCGGAAAAACGTTGGGGCGGCCGGTGCGCGCAGGCGCGTCGCAATGGTGGAAGATGTCTATCATGCTATCTGTTCACGCGCCGGGTGGCTACAGCCTGAAACGCTGTTGCGGCAAGGTCCCACAGGCGTGTCAGACGGACACCGGCATCGTGGCCAGGGGACTGTCGTTACACTTCAGCCTATCCTCAGGCGTGTGCTGTCCGCATTCGCCCTGGCCAACCAGCCGCCACCTGCAGGCCCATGACAAACAGACGCCGGTCATACGACGCCACCCGACCTTCCTATGCCACATATCCTGATCGTTGACGACGACGAAAACGCCTGTGCGGCGCTGGCAGAGATCGTCGCGATCGAAGGCTTTTCCTCGGCCAGTGCCAACAGCCTGCGCGAAGCGCGACTGCAGATCGGCTGGCGCATGCCCGATGCCATCCTGGCCGATCTTCGGTTGCCGGACGGCAACGGCATGGAATTGTTCGACGAAGTCGGCTCCGCCGGGGTGGAAGTGATCCTGACCACCGGCTATGCCAGCGTGGAATCGGCCGTCGAGGCGTTGCGCCTGGGTGCCACCGACTACCTGGTCAAGCCGATCAATGTCACGCGGCTGCAGACCGTGCTCAAGCGCATTGCCACCACCAGCGAACTCCGTGCCGAAGTGCATTCGCTGCGTGGCGAACTGCGCCGCTACGGGCGCTTTGGGCGCCTGCTGGGCAGCTCGGAGGCCATGCAGACCGTCTACGACCAGCTCAGCAAGGTGGGGCCCACCGAGGCGACCGTGCTGCTGATCGGCGAAAGCGGCACGGGCAAGGAACTGGCCGCCCAGACCGTGCACGAACTGTCGGCGCGCCGCCGCCAGCCGTTCCTGGCCGTCAACTGCGGGGCGATCTCGCCCACGCTGATCGAGACCGAGATGTTCGGCCACGAACGCGGCAGCTTCACGGGGGCGGACCGCCAGCACAAGGGCTATTTCGAACGCGCCGACGGTGGCACGCTGTTCCTCGACGAAATCACCGAGATGCCGCTGGAGCTGCAGGTGAAACTGCTGCGCGTGCTGGAAACCGGCTCGTTCATGCGCGTGGGGACCAACCGCGAGACCCACGCCGACGTCCGCGTGCTGGCCGCCACCAACCGCAACCCCGAGGAAGCCGTGGCCGAAGGCAAGCTGCGCGCCGACCTGTATCACCGGCTCAATGTGTTCCCGATCGAACTGCCACCGCTGCGCGCCCGGGGCGACGACGTGGTGCAGATCGCCAACACGATGCTGGAGCAACTGAACGCGGAGCAGGGCACGCAGCGCCGGTTCTCGTCCGCCGTGCTGGAAAGCCTGCGCATGCATTCGTGGCCCGGCAACGTGCGCGAGCTGCGCAATTTCGTGCAGCGCGCATACATCATGGCCGACCAGGACGTCATCACCGAGGTCCAGATTCCGCTGCAGGTGGCGGCTGCGCCCAGCACCGGCACGGCCGTGGTGTCGGTGCCGGTGGGCATGTCGCTGGCCGAGGCCGACCGCCAGCTGATCTTCGCCACGCTGGAGCAATGTGCCGGCGTGAAGAAGCATGCAGCGGAAATTCTGGGCATCAGTTTGAAGACTTTGTACAACCGGCTGGAGGACTATGCGGCCAAGGGCGAACTGCCGGAATGGCTGCGGGCAGCACGTGGCGGCGACGCCAGCCCGCCTGCCGCCTCATGAGCGGTGTCGGACAGGGCTGCTGCGAACGCATGCGGCGTGGCGCGCAAGACAGGCTGACGGTGTCAGTGCATGGTTCTTGCGTGGTGTGAAACCCATGAGGGTTTCCGAATTGATTGCCGATCCGATGGTTGAACATGACTGACGCTCCGCGCATTCCCCCCGCTGCCGTGCCGCCTTCGGCCGGTGGCGGTGCCCCAGACGACGCCCCGGCCGCCGTGCGCAGCATCGGCGAGGTGAGCGCGCTGATCGAGCAGGCCGCGCACGACCTGCGGTCGTCGCTCAATGCGATCCAGAGCTGGAGCTATGTGCTGGACCGCTCGATCGATTCGCTGGCGGCCCCGGCGCAGCGTGCGCTGGATGGCATGCGCTCTGGCATGCAGCAGCAGCTGGCGCTGATCGAGGAAATGGAAGAAGGGGTGCGGCTGCTGGCCGACGATCGTGGCCCGTCGTGGGAAGAAACCGATCTGCGCGTGCTGGCGGGGCTGGCCATCGAGGACAAACGGGCCGCCGCCGAGGCGCGCGGGGTCATCCTGGCGGCCCTGGACGCCCAGGACAACACGGGCGCCGGCTTTACGGTGCCGGGCGACGCCCTGCGCATCGGGCCGCTGCTCCGGCATCTGCTGGTCCATTGCATCTGGCGCGCTGCGGCAGGCGGATCGGTACGGGTGTACCTGAGCGCCGAACCCGACTTCGTCAAGTTCCGCATTACCGAAAGCCCGCCCGTGGAACGCTCGCGGGGCGAGGGCAGGCTTGCCGCGTTGAGCGATTTCTTCGGCAGGCGCTCGCAGGCCGGCGGCGGGCATTCCCCGCGTCAGAGTACCGCGCTGCTGCTGACCCGCCGCATGGTGGAGCTGCAAGGTGCCGCGCTGACGGCCGAGAACTGCGGCGACACCGAAAACGTCACGGTCTGCATTGCCGTGCGCTTTCCCCGCGTGAAGACGGCCAGTCCGGCCTGAGCACTTTTTACCGCATGGCGCACAATCTGCAGCGCCACCGCGAGCCCCTCCTTTCACTTTTTCCGGCCGGTTCCGGACATGACGCGCCGCTGCGCGCACCCCGCCACGGCGGCGCGCGCGGTGTGCGGCGCTGGCCCGGCGTTTGCATCGCTCAGAGACGGAGCCCCGCATACAAGGGACCCGAATTCGATTCCGAACAGGAGAGATGCCATGTCACATGCCCATGCTTCGAAGGGTTCGCACAAGCCTTCGGCCAAGCCGTCGAACAAGCCGTCTACCCAGTCGGCGGACAAGGCCGGGGCCGGCAAGTCTGACAAGTCCGGCAAGACCTACCAGGCTGCCGTGGATGAATCGCTCGACATGACCTTCCCGGCCAGTGACCCGATTTCGCCCGGGGCTGCCGAACACGCCGAGCGCCAGACCGCGACGCGCCGCGACGACGTGGACTGGAAGCTCAAGAAGGGCAGCGAACACCAGCCCGCCGGCGAAAAGGCCGCGGCGCATCGCACCGGCGTCAGCGATCGCGGCGACAAGAAGCGTTGAGTGGGGATGGGGCCAGGAACTGCCAAGGGCGATTTCCTCGCCCGTGCGGTCGTGATGTGATCGCTGCCCCACCCTCGCACTGCAACATGCCTTTGAACGGAGCCTCAGGATGTCTACGATCATCGCAGGACGATTCGAAACGTTTGCCCGGGCCGAGACTGCTGCATCACGTTTGATGGCCAAGGGCGTCAGGCAGGACGATCTGACCATGTTCTATGTGAATCCGCCAGGTCAGCACGGCACCTTCCCCATAGGGGGAGACGAGGCCGTGGACCCCGGTGCGCGCAAGGCTGGCCCCGGTGCCGGGCGAGGCATCGCGATCGGTGCCGTGCTGGGCTTTGCGGTCGGGATCTGTCTGGTGGCCGCCGCCCGCGCCTGGTTCGGCGCCGCGTCAGTGCAGCCGTGGGTGCTGGTGCTGGTCATGGCGTTTGCCACGGGCGTGGGTGCCTATGCCGGGTCGCTGATGGGAGCGCTGGCCGGCACCGAGCGCGGAACGGGCCCGGTACGGCACGCCGGCGTGCTGCTGGCTGCCCATGTCAGTGATGCCAACACGGCTCTGGTGGCCAGCGAACTGCGCCGTGGCGGCGCGCGCGATGTCGAGCGTGCGGAAGGCCAGTGGCGCGACGGCCGCTGGGAGGACTTCGACCCGCTGGCCCCGCCGGTGCCGGCGAGCCGCTAACCGGACGGACTGGGCACCGCCCGACGTCTTTTGACTTTGCAGTGCTTTGCCGTTCAACTGTCCACACCTGGAGGAACCGCTCATGAAGCCCATGGACCCGCAGACCCCGCCCGCCGGTGCGCCGCCGCGCGGCGCGTCTATCATTGGCGACGTTGACCAGACCACGGCCGGATGCGGGCCGTTCGTGATGGCGTCCGACACGCTCGAGGGCAACAAGGTGGTCGATCCGTCCGGCGAGGAAATCGGCACCATCGACCACATCATGCTCGACGTGCTCGGCGGCCGTATCGCCTATGCGGTGCTGGCGATGGGCGGCTTTCTGGGTATCGGCGAAAAGCTCCACGCGCTGCCATGGTCGGCGCTGACGCTGGACACGCGTCGCAAGTGCTTTGTGCTCGGCATTGAAAAGGAGCGCATCAAGGCCGCGCCGGGCTTCGACAAGGAGCACTGGCCCACCATGGCGAATTCGCAGTGGGCCACCAGCATCCACGAGTACTACGGCATTTCGCCGTACTGGGAAAAGGACCGGTACGACCCGTGGGCCTGAGCGGCCTGGGCTAGCCGGAGTGCCGGCAGGCGCGGCGTTCAGCCGGCGCCTGGCTGGCTCGTGCGGCCCCGTTCCCCTTTCCGGGGGGCGGGGCCGCATCCGTTGCTAGACCTTGTGATTGATCTGCCCAGGCGGCTTCTCTGCCGGGTCGGCGCGCATGCCCGTGGCCTGCGCCGGCTGCCCGGGGGCTTCGCGCGGCGGCGGCACCCGCGTCGTCAACCGGTTCGATACGCCTAGGATGCCCGGCGGCGTCGATGCAGCCTTTTCGATGCGCTGGGCGATGTCGATGTCCTCGACCTGGCCCGTGATGGTCACGCGGCGTTCCACTACATGTACCGCCACGCCGTCCGGCATGTCACCGCCGCAAAATTCCGCGATACAGGTACCGACACGCTCGCGCAGCAGTTCGTCTTCGTCGTCGGGGCTGGTTCGGCGGGGTGCTTCGCTTTCCGTTTGCATGATGGCGGTCCTCGTCTGGTAAGTGATGGCGCGCGGCGGTAAGGCCGCGTCCGGCATGCCGGTGAGACGCAATCGCCATGCCCACCGGGGCACCCGGGTATCCGGATCGTTGCTTGTAAAAACGACATGTCACGGTGCCGGATGACATCCTTGTAGGACGCCACCGACTGAAACTGCGTTGGGGTGCTCCCTACAATGTAGACAGTCCTGCCTTGCCACGGGAGCGTTTCATGCCACATCAGCCCACGCGTCGCCGTCTGTTTCACTTGTTCGACCGCTTTGCCGGTGCCGCCACCCGCCAGGCCGGCTCGCCGGTGGCCTTCGCGCTCGCCGTCTTCGTCGTCCTGGCCTGGGCCGTCACCGGTCCGCTCTTCGGCTATTCCGAAACCTGGCAGCTCGTGATCAACACGGGTACCACCATCGTCACCTTTCTGATGGTGTTCCTGATCCAGCAGAGCCAGAACAAGGACGCCATGGCGGTTCACCTGAAGCTCAACGAACTGCTGGCGTCGCATCGCGAGGCCAGCAACCACCTGGTGTCCATCGAGGACCTTGACGAGGAAGAACTGCGCCAGCTGGTGACGTTCTATCGCCATCTGGCCGAACTGGCCGACGAGGAGGGCGGCGTCAAGTGCAGCCATTCCATCGACGAAGCCAACGTGAATCACGCCGAAAAGTCCCGCGTGCGGCACGCCCGCCGCAAACCGGTTGATGACGCCCAGGCGTCTGCCGCGGCGTAGCCACAGGCAACCGGCTACACCCGCATCTGAAACGCTGAAACGTTCAACACGCGGCCTGGCCGCAGAGGAGCCCGACTTGGCAACCCCGACTCCCGATGCAGCAGCGACTTCGGTGGCCATGGAGGCCGCGCCGGCCCCCGATCCGCAGCCACGCGACGTACGCGTGGTGGTGTACGGCCGCGCCGATTGCGATGACCCGGGCAGCCACCAGGGCGCCACGCTCAAGGGCATTGCCCAGCGGGTGGCCAGGCTTGCCGGCTTCACGTTCGCCGGCAGCTACGACGCGGCCACGCACCGACCCGCGGATGGCCGGCTCTATTTCGTGCCAGCCGATACGCTGACCGGCGTCGACAGCGCGCGCCAGCTTGGCATCGCCGGGGCGGACGACCTGCTGGGCGGTGTGGTGCCGCATGCGTTCATCGCGACCAAGGCGATCTCGCACGGGCGGGTTGCGCCCGACGCTGCCGTCCCCGCCGGGTGGAGCGACACGTTCGCCGCGCGCATACACGCGCACGTGCTGCCCGGCTTCACGGCATTCTCGATCGACGACGCCAGCCGTGGCGCACGGGCGATGCTTCGCGATGGCAAGGTCCGCATCAAGGAACCGTGCGGGATTGGCGGCCTTGGCCAGCAGGTGGTGGCGACCGAGGCGGAGCTGGACCAGGCGCTGCAGGCGCTGGACGCGGAGCGCGTGAAGCGCGAAGGGCTGGTGCTGGAGCGCAATCTGGACGACGTGATCACGTTCAGCGTGGGGCAGATACAGATCGGCGACCTGTGCGCCAGCTACTGCGGCACGCAGGACCTGACGCCCGACAATACCGGCCGGAAGGTCTATGGCGGGTCCACGCTGCGCGTGGTCCGTGGCACGCTCGAAGATCTGCTGACGCATCCGCTCGAAGTCCACCAGCGCGACGCCGTGCAGGCCGCGTTGGCCTATCACGCGGCGGCCATCGAGTGCTTTCCCGGTTCGGTGATGTCGCGCTGCAACTACGATGTGGCGTTCGGCACCGACAACGGCAGGCCCCGGCTGGGCGTGCTGGAACAGTCGTGGCGCGTGGGCGGCGCCACGGGCGCGGAACTGGCGGCGCTGGCCGCGTTCCGTGACGATCCGCAATGCGTGCGCGCGACGGCGTGTACACGCGAGATCTACGGCAAGGACGCCACCGTGCCCGACGATGCAGACGTCTATTTTCAGGGAGAAGACCGCAGTGTCGGGGCACTGACCAAATACGCAAGACTGGAGTCCACATCCGATGGCCACGCATGAAGAATCGATACAGATCCATACCGAAGGGGGGATGATCGCGGGCACCGTGATCTCGCCCGCCACCAAGCTGCCCGGCGTGCTGTTCGTGCATGGCTGGGGTGGCAGCCAGCAGCAGTACCTGGCCCGCGCCCGCGAGGTGGCCGGCCTGGGCGCGGTCTGCATGACCTTCGACCTGACCGGACACGCCGGCACGTCTTCGCAATACGAGACGGTCAGCCGCATGCGCAACCTGGCCGATGTGCTGGCCGCCTACGACATGCTGGTGCGGCATCCCGAGGTGGACCGCAACGCCATTGCGGTGGTGGGCAGCAGCTACGGCGGCTACCTGGCCGCGGTGCTGTGCGAACTCAGGCCCGTGCGCTGGCTCGCGTTTCGTGCCCCGGCGCTGTACATGGACGAAGGCTGGGAGTCGCCCAAACGGCAACTGCACCGCGACCAGGACCTGGTGGCCTACCGTCGCAAGGTGGTGGCCGCCGACACCAATCGCGCGCTGCGCGCCTGCACGAACTTCAAGGGCGATGTGCTGGTGGTGGCCTCGCAGCACGACAATATCGTGCCGCACACGGCGGTGCTGAGCTACGTGGATGCCTGTATCCAGGCCAGTTCGATCACCTACCGCGTGCTCAAGGGCGCCGACCACGGACTGACCAGCGAGGATAGCCAGCGTGCCTATACCAAGCTGCTGCTGGGCTGGCTGCGCGAGATGGTGACCGAGGCACGCACCGGGCCCGCTGTGGCTGCGCGGCCGTCCAAGGCATCGACCGCGCCGAAGACCCCGCATCACGACGACGGGCTGGAGCCCGCGCGCAACGATGACGGCGGCGAGGACAAGGCGCGCGAGGCAATGCTGGCCGGCGGGGACGACGACGAGAACGACCCCCAGGTCATCGCCGCGCAGCCGCCGGCAGGGCGCGGCGCCTGACCGCGGATCAGCGGCGGGCGGTCACGCGCCGGTCCATCGCGCGCGCCTGGTTCAGGTGGTCGCGCAGCGCCGGCAGCAGGCGGGCGGCAAAGGCGCGCAGGGCGGGGTCCTTGCCGCGCGTGGCCTGGTTCTGGAACAGCAGCACGGCCTGCTCGTGCGCGTCGATGCCAATGGTCCGGATATAGGCCTGGTCGAATTCATCATCCTTGAGCGATTTCAGCCGGGTCAACTCCGGCGCCTCCGGCACGCGATCCTGCGGCGTAATGCCCTTGTCGGCGGCGATGCGGCGCAATGTGCCCAGGGCCTCCTTGTGCGCTTTCAACATCTGCTGCGCGAATGCGTGGACCTTCGGATCCTTCGACACTTCGAGCGCCATTTCACTGGCCGCGATCTCCATGTGGCTGGTCATCTGCGCTTCATCCACAAAGCGCAGGTCGTCGGTGGACAGCGACACGGCGGGCGGCTTGGCCGGTGTGGGCGGGGTCGGCGCCAGCGGTGTACCGGGGGCGGACTGTGCGGCGGGGGGTGCGGCGAGCGCCGGCGACATTGCTGCGGCGCCGCACACGGCGATGACGGCGGCAGCCACATGGCGTGGCCATCGCCGGGGTGTGTGTTCTGGTCTGCGATGTTCGGGCATGACGGGGCTCCTTCATTTGCCTTTCGGCGAGATGGATGGGCGGCATGTACGCGATCCAGTCGCGCAAGAAGCATTCCCGTTCGGCGATGAAATTTGCAAAGCAGGCTGGCTGCGCCATTTTCGATCGGTAAAAAATGCAAGCGTGTGGGGCGTCACCTCGTTCGGCAGCCCATCGTGCGATGGCATGCCTCATGCGTAGGCGCATGCACATGAGCCCGACCACCGTCGCCAAGCCCGACACACAGACCCCTTCGCTCGACGCAGCCTTGCGCAAGGCGGGGCTGCATCATGTCGACGACAGCCAGCCGGGCATCTCCCGGCGGCGTACGGGCAAGGGCTTCACGTATGTCCTGCCTGACGGCAAACGCGTGGACGCCGTCACGCAGGCGCGCATCGATGCGCTGGCGATCCCGCCCGCCTACGAATCGGTCTGGATCTGCCTGGACCCAGACGGCCACCTGCAGGCCACGGGCCGCGACGCGCGCGGCCGCAAGCAGTATCTGTATCACCCCGACTGGGCCGCGCTGCGCGACGCCGACAAGTACGCCCGGCTGATGGCCTTCGGGCAGGCGCTGCCCCATCTGCGCCGCCGCGTGGCCCGCGACCTCGCGCGCAATGGCATGCCGCGCGAGAAGGTGCTGGCCGCCGTGGTGACGCTGCTGGACGCCACGCTGGTGCGCGTGGGAACGCCGCGCTACGCAGCCCAGAACCGCACCTACGGGCTGACCACGCTCAAGCGGAAGCACGTGGCCGTGCAAGGCAGCCGCCTGCGCTTTCAGTTCACCGGCAAGAGCGGCGTCACGCATGACGTGTCGGTCAACGACGCGCGGCTGGCGCGGGTGGTGCGCAATTGCGCGGACCTGCCGGGCCAGCAGTTGTTCAAGTACAAGGACAGCGATGGCGAGGTACGCGAGATCGGCTCGTCCGATGTCAATGCCTATCTGCACGAGGTGACGGGCGGCGAGTTCACGGCCAAGGACTTCCGCACCTGGGGGGGCAGCGTGCATGCGCTGGCGCTGCTGCGCAAGACCCGCGCCGATACCGAGGCGGCACGCAAGAAGGCGATGGTGGAGGTGATTCGCAGCGTGGCGCAGCGGCTGCGCAACACGGTGGCGGTCTGCCGCAAATGCTATGTGCATCCGGACGTGCTGGCTGCATTCATGGCCGATGCATTGCAGGCTTTACCGGCACCGCGTACAGCGGCGCGCCTCCGTACCGACGAGGCGCGGTTGCTGGCGTTGCTGGAAAGTACCGCCACGCTCGCGGGAACGGCGCGCAGGGCGGCGTAGCCCGGGGGCAAGGGGGCGCGCGGCCGCACGGCTTCAACCGGCACGGCAATTGCATTGATTCCTTGTACCGACAACAAGCAGAACACGCATAGCAATCGAGGCGCAAGGTGGAACACGCAGTCATCGGTTACCTCGGGGCTGACAGCAGCAGCCCGGCAACCTTTCTCACGGAAACGCGTCAGTCGCTTTCCACTGCTGGAAATTCCCTCACATCCGATGTCGCCAATGTCGCCAACGTTGCCGGCGACCACAGCGCAGCCGGCTCCGGCCGTATGGCGCGGCGGATCTCGCCAGCCCGGCTCGCCGCGAAGGCGCAGCATGGCAAAGGCGCCTCGGCGCGCGCGCCGCGCGGCAAAGACCTGCGCCAGGCACGCGTGCTGATGCAGGCGTTGTGCGAGATGCGACTGGTGCTGGGCAAGGACGGCGAGGCGCTTTCGCCCGCCGCGCTCGACGGCCGGCATACCGCGACCATGGCGCTGTGGCAGAACCGTACGCGATCGCTGTACACGCAGCCCGATGTGGAACGCAGCATCGAGGCGCGCCTGGACGCAGGCTTTCGCCACGCTCGCCGGGGCAACCCGCGCGAGGCGGCAGGCGAGTTCAAGCGCGCCTACCTGCTGCTGTGCTGCGTGCTCACGCTGGCACGCGACAATGCGCGGGCGCAGGCACGGGTCGGCGCGGGGCGCAGGGCGGCCGAATGACGTCTGGCGTCTGCCGACCGCCTTCCGGCGACCGCGGACCGATCGGCATCACGCCTTGCCACGCGTCTTCTTGCAGGGGCCGAGATAGCCGGGAAGGTCGCGCGCCTTCGGGCTCGTCGCGAGCTGCAGACCCTTGGCAAGGGCGGCCGCAAAGGTGTGGTGGGTATCCAGCGGGCCCTTGATGTGATTGCGGAAGAAGTCGGCCCAGCGAAAGTCGGAATAGGCGGTCTTGACCTTGCGATAGCCGCCGGCCAGCTGGACGAATGCTTCCAGGCTGCGGTATGGGTCGTCGCGCATGCTGTGGACGTCGACCGGCAATTCACTGATCGGCCGGCGCCGCCCGCGTTCATCGTAAGGGTGGACCATGTGGTCGTCGGTCATCCGCTTCCAGAACTTGCGGATCGACAGGTGGCTCAAGTCGTTGCGCACAAGGGCCGGCACCATGTCGATGCCCATGTCCTGCCATGCGCGCACCCAGTGGTGATGATCGACGATATACAGCGTTTGCTCGGGGCCGATCACGACATGCACGCGATGCTGGTCCAGAAAGGCCGGCAAGTCGGCATGGTCCAGCCGGCGGGTGACATGCATCTTCTGCGCGACGTGGTACGCGCCCACGGTGATCTGCGTGGGACGCAGATAAGCGATGGGCACCATCAGTGCCGCATCCTTGCCAAGCCGCCTCTTGCGTTTTGCCATGGGTATCGGGCCTCCGGAGCAGGAACTGGCCGGGAAGCAGCAAGGTTTGTGCCGTGCCCCTCAGGCTCGACCGTGCGTCCCTTCGGCAATCGTTGCCACGCCTTGTAACCGTTACGCATCTCCGGGGGCGCCAGGCGCGCCGACGCGTTCGCCGGAGGTCCGCCCGACGCGGGCTGCGAATGGGCCGCCAAGGTCCGGCGACGCGGCACGGAATTTGCGCCACATGTTTGCATTGATCATCCCACCGGAAGCGCCCATGTCCACCCCAAGCAAACTCCCGCCACAGCATCAGGACCGCCAGCCCGGCCTGGAAAACGAAATGGTGCCCAAGCCCGACAGCGGCGCCGACGACTATGTCGGCAGTGGGCGCCTGAAGGGCAAGGTGGCGCTGGTAACCGGCGGCGACAGCGGCATCGGCCGTGCCATCGCCGTGGCATTTGCCCGCGAGGGCGCCGATGTTGCCTTCGCCTACCTTGACGAGCAGGACGATGCGCGGGAGACCGAGAGGCTGGTCACCGAGGCCGGGCAGCGCGCACTGGCCATCGCCGGCGATATCGGCGAGGTGGAACACGCAGACAAGGTGGTGGCAGACACGCTAAAGACGTTCGGCCGGCTCGATGTACTGGTCAACAATGCGGCAGAGCAGCATCCCCAGGAATCGCTGGAAGACGTCAGCGCCGCCCAACTGGAGCGCACGTTCCGGACCAACGTGTTCGCGATGTTTCATGTGACGCGTGCGGCGCTGCCGCACCTGGGGCAGGGCAGCGTGATCCTCAACACGACATCGGTCACCGCGTATCGCGGCAGTGCGCATCTGCTGGACTACTCTGCTACCAAGGGCGCCATCGTGGCCTTTACGCGCTCGCTGGCGCTGCAGGTGGTGGAGCGCGGCATCCGCGTCAACGGCGTGGCGCCGGGCCCGATCTGGACGCCACTGATTCCATCGACCTTTACCGCCGAGGAAGTGGCCGAGTTTGGCAAGAAAACGCCAATGGGTCGTCCGGGGCAGCCATTCGAAGTGGCGGCGGGCTACGTATTCCTGGCGTCCGATGCGGCAAGCTATATCACCGGACAGATCCTCCATATCAACGGCGGCGAAGTCGTCAACGCCTGAACACAGGGAGAAACTTCATGTCTTCGATTGTTGCCGGGCGCTTCGCGTCCATCCCCGATGCCGAGCAGGCAGCGCAGAAGCTGTATGCGCGCGGCTTTTCCGTGTGGGACGTGTCGATCATGTCCGTGGACCCGGGCGGCGCCCGCCCGCCGGGCGTCTTGCTGGCGGCCCGCGCCAAGGGCGAGCGCCGTGACGAGGCGCTGGACGTGCTGCGTGAAGCCGGGGCCTGCGACTGCGAGGAGGCCAAGGGCAAGTGGGAAGGCGGCCAGTGGGCCGATTTCGATCCCGCACGCGCGCCCGCACTGCTGGACGCGGCCGAGGGCGAATGCTGGCCGATCCCGGGTCAGGGCGCAGCCAAGGGGGCCGATGGCGATGCGCGGACCGCGCACGCCGCGCCGGTGGCGCAGGAAGCCGTGGCCGAGGACAGCACGGGCAACGAGGACCCGGGCAGCGAACTCGAACACTACGTCGACCGCCAGGTCGCCAGTCATAACTGACCCTGAAAGACGCGCCGATGGTGACGCATGCCACGGCCGAGCTCGACACGCTCCGGCCCACCCAGATCACGCTGGGAATCTATCAGGTGCACGAGAAGATGGACGTTTCGGCCCGGCCGCGCAGCAACGCGGCGCAGAAGCGTTTCCTGGAAGCGCACCGCATCCAGACCATCGCCGGTCCGGGCGGCGCGCTATATATCGCCGACCACCATCATTGGGCCCGCGCGTGGCTCGAACTTGGCTGGCGCGAGGCACCCGTGGCCATCATCGACGATCTGAGCCACCTGGCGCCGGGCAAGTTCTGGAAGCGGATGCGCGAACTGGGCCATCTGCATCCTTACGACGAACACGGCGAACACCTGTCGTCCAAGGACCTGCCGCCCACGGTCATGGGCATGCGCGACGACCCGTATCGCAGCCTGGCGGCGTTTACGCGTAATGCGGGCGCCTACCGCAAGCCGGGCAACGCTTATGGCGATTTTCAGTGGGCGGGGTTTTTTCGCCGGCACGTGGCAGAAGACATGGAAAGCATTCCAGGCTTCGCACGCGCGATGATCCAGGCCATCCAGCTCGCGCGAAGCAGCAAGGCCAGGCGCCTGCCGGGCTTTGTGGGCAAGTGCCAGCGGACGGGGTGAGGGCAGACGGAAGACGTGAAAACGCCGCGAGGGGAACGCCCCCTTGTCCTGCGGAAGGAGGCGCCCGCCCGCGGCGTGTGCCGGAGGCCGGCCAGGCCTAGCTCTTGGTCTTGTGCGTGGGCTTGCCCTTTTGCTTGGTACTTGCCATCTTCTTCAGTTCCCCTTCGCTCATCGACTTGGCCATCGACTTCGATGCCCCCTTGAGCGAACTGGCCTTGCGCTCGCCGCGCTTTGCTGACAAGGCGGCTCCGGCCGCCATCTGCTGTGCCTTGGATTTGGCTGGCATGTCGATCTCCTTCGGTTCGCGGTGAATGCCCCCGGATCGGCTAGATCCGGCCCAACACAACCAGGAGCACGACAATGATGACGATCAGCCCCAGGCCGCCGCTTGGCCCGTAGCCCCAGCCGGAACTGTACGGCCACGTTGGCAATGCGCCAATCAATAGCAGGACGAGGACGATCAGAAGAATGGTGCCGATACCCATAGTGCGCTCCTTTGTTGTGGTGCTACCGACGCTGCGGCTTTGGGGCCGCCGCGCGGCTGTCCCTGTTATTTGCAGGTTAGGACAGCACCACTCGCGCCAGAGGCGGGCAGGGGCTGATATGGGTGTAGGAATAAGACGACGCCTGCGGCCCATGCCTGCGAGGCGCCATCTGGCCGGCCGGCGCGGCCGCTGGCTCAGAACGCCGCGCGGTAGATGGCGAACGCGTCGGTCTCGGTGACTTCGCGCGGATTGTTGACGAGCAGGCGCGTTTGCAGCATGGCATCGCTGGCCAGCCGGTTCAGGTCCGGCTCCTTGACGCCCACCTCGCGCAGCGTCCGTGGAATGCCGGTGGCCTCGACCAGGCTCTCGATGTGGGCAATCAGGGCGGCCGTCTTGGTCTCGTCGCTGCCGGTGGTGCCGGGCAGCACGACGTCGCACAGTTCGCCATACCGTTTGCATGCCGCAGGCGCGTTGAACTTCATCACGTGCGGCAGCACCAGCGCGTTGGACAGGCCGTGCGCCACGTGGAAGATGCCGCCAATCGGATAGGCCAGCGCATGCACGGCCGCGACCGGAGCATTGGCGAACGACTGGCCTGCAAACATCGCGCCCAGCAGCATGGCCTCGCGGGCAGCCAGGTCGTGGCCGTTGTCGCAGGCGCGCATCAGGTTCTGCGACAGCAGTTCCAGCGCCCGCACGGCCAGCATGTCGGAGACCGGGTTCTTCAGATGCGCACTGGTGTAGGCCTCGATGGCATGGACCATCGCGTCGATGCCGGTTGCCGCCGTGGCGCCGCGCGGCAGGCCCAGCGTCAGTTCCGCATCGAGAATGGCCAGGTCGGCAAACAGCTGCGGCGCCACCACCCCCATCTTGGTGGTCTCGCCCGTGGTGACGATCGACACGGCCGTGACTTCGGACCCCGTGCCCGCCGTGGTGGGCATCTGCACCAGCGGCAGCCGCGTGCCGGTGACCTTCTTCACGCCATACATGTCCTTGATGGACTGGGTGGCCGGCAGCAGCACCGCAATCAGCTTGGCTACGTCCATCGAGGAGCCGCCGCCCAGGCCAAGTACCACTTCGGCATCGGCCTGCCGGGCCCGTTCGGTGGCTTCCAGCACGACATGCTCGGGCGGATCGGCGACAACGTCGTCGATCACGGTCACTTGCCAGTCATGCTTGCCCAGGTCTTCCAGTGCCGGCGTCAGCAGCCCGCTCCTGGCCAGGAAGCCATCGGTGATCACGCACAGGCGCCGCGCCTGCGGAAACGCCTCGCGCAGCAGCGCGCCCAGGCGGCGCGCCGCGCCGGATTCGACGACGACCGTCGGGACGGTCTGGAAGCGGAACGGGTTCATGATGTCTCCGGGGGTATGAGTCTTTTGGGGTGCCTCCCTCTCCCGCCAGCGGGTGAGGCGAGCCACACGTGGCAACCTTACACCTGCAGGCAAAGATACTTGATCTCGAGGTATTCCTCGATGCCGTGGCGCGAGCCTTCGCGGCCGACGCCCGACTGCTTGATGCCGCCGAACGGCGCCACCTCGTTCGAGATCAGGCCGGTGTTGAGACCCACCATGCCGTACTCCAGCGCCTCGCCGGTACGCCACGCGCGGGCGATGTCGCGCGTGTACAGGTAGGCCGCCAGGCCGAACTCGGTGTCATTGGCGGCGGCCACCGCCTCGGCGTCGGTCTTGAAACGGAACAGCGGCGCCACCGGCCCGAAGATTTCCTCGCGCGCCACGCGCATGTCTGCCGTGGCGCCCGTGATCACGGTGGGCGTGTAGAACGTGCCGCCCAGCTTGTGCTTGCCGCCGCCGGTCAGCACGCGGGCGCCCTTGGACGTGGCGTCGTCCATCAGCGACACCACCTTGTCGATGGCGGCGTCCTCGATCAGCGGGCCGATGACCACGCCGTCTTCCAGGCCATTGCCCACGCGCAGCTGGCTGGTGCGCTCGGCGAACTTGGCGGCGAAGGCATCGTAGATGCCGTCCTGGATATAGAAGCGGTTGGCGCAGACGCAGGTCTGGCCGCCATTGCGATACTTGGCCGCGATGGCGCCTTCGACGGCGGCATCGACATCGGCGTCGTCAAACACGATGAACGGCGCGTTGCCGCCCAGTTCCAGCGACAGGCGCTTGACCGTGGGCGCGGACTGCGCCATCAGGATGCGGCCCACTTCGGTCGAGCCCGTGAACGACAGCTTGCGCACGATGGGGCTGGCCGTCAGCACGGCACCGATGGTTTTGGCGTCGCCGGTCACCACCTGCAGCACGCCGGCCGGCACGCCTGCGCGATGGGCCAGTTCGGCCAGCGCAAACGCCGACAGCGGCGTCAGTTCGGCGGGCTTGATGACGATGGCGCAGCCTGCAGCCAGGGCCGGCGCCGCCTTGCGCGTGATCATGGCGGCGGGGAAGTTCCAGGGCGTGATGGCGGCGCAGACGCCCACCGGCTGGCGTAGCGTGACCAGCCGCTTGTCGGCGGCGGGGCTGGCCAGCACCTCGCCGTCCACGCGCTTGGCTTGCTCGGCGAACCATTCGATAAAGCTGGCGGCGTAGGCGATCTCGCCCTTGGCTTCGGCCAGCGGCTTGCCTTGCTCGCGGGTCATCAGGTAGGCCAGATCGTCGGTATTGGCCACCATCAGGTCGAACCAGCGGCGCAGAATGCTGGCGCGTGCCTTGCCGGTCAGCGCGGCCCAGCTTTTCTGGGCCACTTCGGCGGCCGCGACCGCGCGCTGCGTTTCGGCGGTGCCCAGGTCGGCCACCTTGGCGATGACCTCGCCCGTGGCCGGATCGGTCACATCGAACGTGGCGCCCGAATCGGCAGACAGCCATTGGCCGTCCACATAGGCCTGCTGGCGAAACAGCGAAGGATCCTTGAGTTGCATGGCGAATTTCCCCGAAGTCGCGAATACAGGCCTGCCGATCAAATCGCTTGCCTGCGTTCAATAGATTGAACTATATTCCGTATGTCGAACGATGCCCCGATCATACGCCCATGCCGGGCAGACCGCCAGTAGGGCGCCCGCGTTCCGTATGGTGCAGGCGCGTGCCGTCTGCGCGCCCTGTCAGCGAGTTTTTCATCCATGCCCAAATCCGCCTACGCCACCGCCGCCGATCCCGATGCCCCCGGCAGCACTGCGAACCGGCCCACGTCGCCTGCCGTGGTACGGGCCGTGCAGGTGCTCGATGCCATCGCCGCGTCGTCCGATCCGTTGACGCTGGCCGATCTGACCCGGCTGACCCGGGCGCCCAAGAGTTCGCTGCATGGCATGTGCGACACGCTTGTGCAACTGCAACTGGTCAAGCGGCTGCCCGGCGGGGCGATGGCGCTGGGTCCGCACGTGATGACCTGGGCCAACGCGTTCCTGGCGCAGACGCAGATCACCGAGGAATTCCGCGCGCTGTGGGATCAGACCGACGCCTTCCACGACGCCACGGTCACGCTGTCGATGCTGGAAGGGGACGAAGTGGTCTACCTGGCCTGCCAGAACGGCGACCGCCCGCTGGGCGTGACGTTCCGCATCGGCATGCGCCTGCCGGCGCCATACACGGCCACGGGCAAGGCCATGCTCAGCACGCTGCCTGCCGCGGATGTGCAGCGGCTGTTCGCCGACGGCCTGCCGCCGCCGCTCACCCGGGCTAGCGTGGCCTCGACGGACGCGCTGGCCGCCGAACTGCAGCAGGTGCGGGCGATCGGCTATTCGGTCGACAACGGCCAGATGCGCGAGGGCATGACCTGTTTCGGCGCGCCCGTGTTCGACGCCCAGGCCGCCCGCGCCGCCGGCGCCATTGCCGTCAGCTATCTGACCAGCGAGATCGATACGGTCACGGGCGAGCGCATCGGCCAGCAGGTGCGCGCGCTGGCCGACCGGCTTTCGGCCAGGCTGGGCGCGCCGGCATCGGCGACGCACACCGTGGCGGCGCGTTGATCGTTCTCAACGTTTGCGTAGGGTCAAAGGCCCAATCTCGCTGAATCGCTAGCATCCGGGGGTTCCCCTTCCCGGATCATCACGCGATGACACAATCTTCGGCGACCCCCGTTCGCCGCCCTCAACTGGTAGCGCCGGCCGGATCGCTCGCGGCGCTGCGCATGGCCCTGCAGCATGGCGCCGACGCGGTCTACCTGGGCCTGCGCGATGCCACCAATGCCCGCAACTTCGGCGGCCTGAACTTCAGCGAGGACGATATCCGCACCGGCGTTGCCGAAGCGCGTGCGCGTGGCGCCGAGGTGCTGTTCGCCATCAACACGTTTGCCCAGATGGGCCATGTGGAGCGTTGGCACCATGCCGTGGACGCCGCTGCCGCGCTGGGGGCCGATGCCGTGATCATGGCCGACGCCGGGCTGATCGCCTACGCCGCGACGCGGCACCCGTCGCTGCGCATCCATCTTTCGGTACAGGGCTCGGCCACGCATGCCGACGCCATCGAATTGATGCGCGAGCAGTTCGGCATTCGTCGGGTAGTGCTGCCCCGGGTGCTGTCCGTGCCCCAGATTGCCCGGCTGGCCCGGCAGACCGATGTCGAACTGGAAGTCTTTGGCTTTGGCAGCCTGTGCGTGATGGCCGAGGGCCGCTGCCTGCTGTCCTCGTATGCCACGGGCGATTCCCCCAATAACAAGGGCGTCTGTTCGCCGGCCCATGCGGTGCGGTGGGACGAGCAGGACGGCACCATGCATGCGCGGCTGTCGGGCATCCTGATCGACAGCTATGCGCCGGGCGAGCCGGCAGGCTACCCCACGCTATGCAAGGGCCGCTTCACCGTGGAAGACGAGCGCGGCTACGTGCTGGAGGAACCGACCAGCCTCAATGCGGTGTCGTTGTTGCCGTCGCTGATCGATATCGGCATCGCGGCCATCAAGATCGAAGGCCGCCAGCGCAGCCCGCGCTATGTGGCCGATGTGGTGGGCGTGCTGCGCGCGGCCATCGACGACGCGTGCCGCGACCCGAAGCGGTTTGTCCCGCGCCAGGACTGGCAGGCCACGCTTGGCCGTCATGCCGAGGGCGACCAGGTGACGCAGGGCGCGTACGACCGGCCCTGGCGGTAATGCCATCCTCCCGGAGCGGCCCCGGCGCCGCCGGCCCGCTCCGCTTCCAGACCTGCCCATTTCCCGCCTCACATGGCAACCATGACCCTACTGAATCCCGAGCCGTTCCGCATCGCGCTCGGCCCGCTGTTGTACTACTGGCCACGCACGACGGTGCTGGAATTTTATGCATCGGTCGCCGACACGGCGGTCGACCGCGTTTATCTGGGCGAGGCGGTCTGCACGCGCCGGCACGAGATGCGCCTGGCAGACTGGATCGACATCGGGCAGATGTTGCGCGATGCCGGCAAGCAGGTGGTGCTCTCCACCCCGGTGCTGGTCGAGTCGGACAGCGATATCGCGGTGATGCGGCGGGTCTGCGCGCAGGAGGACTTCCTGGTGGAGGCCAACGACCTGGGCGCCGTGCATGGCATGCGCGGACGGCCCTTTATCGGCGGCCCGCATCTGAATGTCTATCACGCCGACACGCTGGCGTGGCTGGCCGGGCTGGGCGCGCAGGGCTGCGTGGTGCCGGTGGAGATGGATGGCACGACGATGACGGCGCTGGCGGCGGGCCGCCCGGCGGGGCTGGCGCTGGAAGCCATGGTCTGGGGGCGCATGCCGCTGGCGTTCTCGGCGCGGTGCTTTACCGCGCGGCATCACCGGCTGCGCAAGGACGCTTGCGATTTTCGCTGCATGGCGTATCCCGATGGCCTGGTGGCCAAAACCGGAGACGGCCAGGACTTTTTCACGCTCAACGGCATCCAGACCCAATCGGCGACCTGCCTCGATCTTTGCGCGCAGGTTTCGCAGATGGCGGCGGCCGGCATCGATGACGTGCGGGTCAGCCCGCACGCCACGGGCACGCGCGAAGTGATTGCCCATCTCGATGCCATCCGGCGCGGGGAACGCGCCGCATCGCCAAGCGCCGTGCTGCCGGCCGGCGCGGCCCCGAGCAATGGCTACTGGAGCGGCAAGCCGGGCATTCGCTGGCTGTCGGAGGAAGGGGCTGAGGCATGACGATTCTGCAATCGATGATGACGCGCGTGCATCGCCATATGCCCGCGCCGATGCGTGCGGCGCCGCTTGTCGTGGCCCTGGAGGCCATGCGCCGCGCGGGGTGGCTGGAACCGCCCGCGGCGCTGGATGGCCGCACGTTTTCGCTGACGGTGGATGACATGGGGCTGGAAGTGCGCTTCCAGTGCGTCAATGGACGGTTCCTGCCCGGTCCGTTCGACGGCCGGGAAACCGACCTGACGCTGCACGCGGCGGCGCTGAGCTACCTGCGGCTGATCAGCGGCGATGCCGACACCGATACGCTGTTCTTCCAGCGCCGCCTGTCGATCCGCGGCGATACGGCGCTCGGCCTCGAAGTCAAATACTGGCTCGATGCGGCGCCCCGGCCCGAATGGCTGGGCGCGCTGGCCCAGCGACTGTCGCTGCTGTTCCCCGAGCCGCGCGGCGCCTGAATCAGAACTCGGGCATGGCGCCACCGAAGCGGGTGCCGCGCTGCTTGTAGCACTGGCTGGCCCGCAGCACCGCGCACGGCGCGTCGGCCAGGCCGCCAACGGCGTCAAAGCGCGCCAGCGTGGTATGTAGTTCATTGGCGCTGCGGGCGTGAATCATCGCGAACAGGTTGTACTGCCACGCCGGCAGCCGCCGCGTGCGCCGGAAACACATCGTCACGTGCGGCACATGGGCAAGCCGCAGGCCGACCGCGTCCACCCGGGCATCGGGCACGTTCCAGACACACATCACGTTGTGGGTGTAGCCGAAGGGGCGGTGTCGCAGGATGGCGCCAAAGCGCCGGATCACGCCCGACTTTCGCCACCTGGCCAGCCGTGCCAGCGTTTCCGACAGGGCCAGTCCCGTACGCCGCGCCAGCGCGTGATACGGCTGCGGCGTCAGCGCCAGGCCCGATTCCAGCGCGGCGGCCAGCCGCCAGTCCGCCTCGTCCAGGTCGGGCCGTACCGGCGTATTCAACACCTGCGATGGCTGCAGCGGCGCACGGCGCGGGCTGCGCGTCACGCCCAGCGGCAGGCCCAGGTCGGTGCGGTATTCGCGTTCCAGGGGCAGGTCGATAGGCCGCTGGCCGATATCCATGGCAAGGCGGGACAGCACGCCATCGAGCATGGTGCGGTCGCGCGCACCGGCCACGAACCAGAGGTTGTAGCGATGGCCTTCGCGGGCATGGCTCTGGCTGATATCGGGATCGCTGTTGATGCGCTCGACCACGCGATCGATGCGTGCCGGCGGGATCGACAGCGCGGCGACGGTGCTGGCGCCGATGGTGTTGGGCGCGAAGACCGCGCCGATGCGGCTGACGCGTCCGTTGCCGACGTCGCGCGCCAGCAGGCTGAGCAAGGTGTGTTCCGAAAGGTCGAAGGCTGCGCCGGCGGCCTGGTAGGGCCGCGCGTGCAGCGGAAAGTCGTCCTGGATGCGGTTGTAGAGATCGTTTTCGTCGAACATGGCGTCGTACGCGGGGAGCGGGTTGTGCTGTCGGATCGGTGCGAGGGGAACGCACGGGGTCGATGCGCAGGCGCCATGTATTGCGACGAACCGGAGCACGCCCGCAGCATGCGGGCATGATCGTGAAGTTCGGTCGCGGCCTTGTTGACGGTTATCAAGCAGGATCGAGATGGTACGCCCCGGGTTTGCCTGAAGCGTTGCGCGCCATGCGCACGGCCACCAGGGCAATGCCCAGTGCCGCCAGCGGCGCGAGGGCCGCGATCCACGGCAGGGCCTGCAGTCCCGGCCCGTGATCCACCACCGTGCCGCCCAGCCAGGCGCCGAGTCCGTTGCCAAGGTTGAAGGCGGCGATGTTGAAGCTCGATGCCAGGTTCTGGCCGGCGCCCTGGGCGTGGCGCAGGACGCGCAACTGGAGCGGCGACACCGTGGAGAACGCCGCGATGCCCAGCACGCCGACAAAGACCACCATGGCCACGGCATGGTGCAGCGACAGCGTCATGCTGGCCAGCACCACCGTCAGCGCCAGCAGCGCGCCAAGCAGGGCGCCGGTGGGTCGCCGGTCGGCCATGCGCCCGCCCAGGATATTGCCGATGATCATGCCGCCGCCAAACAGCAGCAGGATCGGCGACACCGCGCTCTCGGCGAAGCCGGTGACGCGCGTCAACATCGGCTGGATGTAGGTGATCACGGCAAACGTGCCGAGCGCCTGCAGCACCGTCATCAGCAGACCCAGCAGCACCTGCGGGCGGCCGATGGTTTTCAGTTCGTCGACGAGCCGTACGGGCGCGGTGTCGTCGCGGCTGGATTGCACCAGCAGCGCGATCACCGTCAACGACACGAGGCCGATCGCCGTCATGGCCCAGAACGTCGAGCGCCAGCCGAACTGCAGGCCCAGCCACGCACCGGCCGGCATGCCGAGCAGCGTGGCGAGCGTCAGGCCGGAGAACATCACGGAAATGGCCGAAGCGCGACGGTTGGCCGGCACCAGGCCCGTGGCCACCACCGCGCCCACGCCGAAGAACGTGCCGTGCGTCAGCGATGTGACCACGCGGGCAATCATCAGCGTGGTGTAGTCGGGCGCCAGCGCGCAGGCCGCGTTGCCGACGGTGTAGATCATCATCAGCGCCATCAGCACGGCCTTGCGCGGCATGCGGCGGGTGAGCAGCGTCAGGACAGGCGCGCCGGCAAATACGCCCAGCGCGTAGCCCGACACCAGCATGCCGGCCGCGGCGATGGTCACGCCCAGGTCGGCCGACACCTGCAGCAGCAGGCCCATGATGACGAACTCCGCGCAGCCGATGCCGAACGATCCGGCCGTCAGCGCATACAGGGCGGCGGGCATCCGCGTGCGCGGGCCGGCGGAGGGGGAAGAGGGGGACGCAGCCATGGAAATCTCCATTGGAAGCCGGCGGGGGGCCGACGGTGGGATGGCGGGGAAGGCAGCAGTGTCGGCCTTTCCCATCTTCTTAAAAACAGGCAATATCGATAATCACTTTCAAGATTTCATTGAGAATCATGGATCGCATTGCGGACATCGGGCTTTTTCTGCGGGTTCTGGATCAGGGATCGATCAGTGCGGCGGCGCGCAGCCTGGACATCTCGGTGGCCGTGGCCAGCCAGCGCCTGCAGCGGCTGGAGCGCGATCTCGGGGTGCGCCTGCTGCATCGCACCACGCGGCGCTTGCATGCCACGCCAGAGGGGGCGGTCCTGGCGGACCAGGGGCGGGCGCTGGTGGAAGACCTGGAGGCGTTGTCCGGTTCGCTGCGGCAGTCGGGGTCCGGCATCACGGGCACGCTGCGCGTGACCACCTCGGCCTCGTTCGGGCGCCAATACGTTTCGCCGCTGCTGACCGCGTTCCTGCGGCGATATCCCGGGGTCAACGTCAGCGTCCACCTGACCGACCATGTGCTGGATCTGGTCAGCAGCGGCTTCGACCTGGCGATCCGGATCGGGTCGCTGGAGGATTCCACGCTGGTGGCACGCAAGCTGGCGGACAATCAGCGGCTGCTATGCGCGTCGCCCGATTACCTGCGCGACCACGGCTGGCCCCAGACGCCACAGGATCTGGCCCGGCACCAGTGCCTGGTGCTGGTGGGGGCGCAGGGACGCGCGGATGTCTGGCGGTTCGACGACGGCAAGGGCGGCGAGATCGCGGTGCGAGTGCGCGGCAGGGTCGAAGCCAATACGGGCGAGCTGCTGGCCGACGCGGCGCTGGCGGGGTTCGGCATCGCCATGCATTCCACCTGGCATGTCTGCGACGACCTGCGGGCAGGCCGGCTGGTGCAGGTGCTGCCCGACCATCCCATCGCGGTCACCGGCATCTACGCGGTCATGCCGCAGCGCCGGCTGGTGCCGCCGCGCGTGCGCGCGTTCGTGGACTTCCTGGCCGAACATTGGAGCGTGGCGCCGCCGGGCATGCCCGACTTGGGTTCGGGCCGAACCTGACCTACATTCATTCGTTGCGGGCCGTTTGGGGGGGGGGCGGCAGACCGTCGTCGAGCGCCCCGGTTGCCTATTTCTTGAGCAGTCCGGTGCGATACCGCACAGACTGGGCCCCGCCGGGGCGACATGGCAGGATATCCACAGAAACTGTGGATATCCTCAACGTGGTCCGGCCCACGTCGGCAATACCGCTGAAAAGCTATGCTCTGGCACCAACCTCGGTCAACTGTCAGCTTCGCGCCCGCTATGTGCAGGATTCCGATTGCCGCCGTGTCTGTTGTCGTCGCCCTGGCCTTGCCACTCGGGGGCTGCGTGTCATATTACCGCGTTCCGTCGGACGTGCCCTACGCCAGCGTACGCCTGCTGACCAGTACCGACGACCGGACGACATTCAACGTCCTGGACCCCGCCCGGTGTCCGTCGCCGCGTCCGCAGGTGCTGGCCGGAATGGGGCGCCAACTGGCCTCGATGGGACGCGATTCGACGCTGGACATGGCGGGCATGCCGCCCGAGCCACCGTCGCGCACGCGCGAGCGCAAGGTGCTGCCGGGCAAGCGGATCTATGTCGCCGTGACGTCGTACGCCGCGCCGCCGGCCGACGAGGCGCGCTGCGCCGCCGGGGTGTCGTTCGTCCCCCAGGTCAGTGGCCAATATGAAATCCGGTATATGCGGGACGAGGCCGCGACGCACTGCACGGCGCGCGTGCTGCGGCTGCAGCCCGATGCACAGGGCGGTGCAACGGTGGTCCAGGAGCCCACGCAGCAAGGGTTCAGGGCGCTGCGGCCGGAATACCTGTGCGAGGCCGGGGCGGACGTGAAGGCGGGGGCGGGGACGCGCTAGATGGCACGTCCCGCGAATCGGTGGAAGATCAGGCCTGTTCGATCAGGAATCGCTCGGGACGCTTGCCAAGCCATGCCGGTGCGCGGCCACGACCGGACCACGTCTTGCCGGTCTTCGGATCGCGATACTTGGGCGGCAGTGCCGCGGCGGCCTTGTGTGCCGCGCCGCTGCCGGCCGGACGTCCGCGACGGCGTTTCGGGGCGATGTCTTCGACGGTCAGATCATAATCGGCCATCAACTGGCGAATCTGTTCGATCACGCTGGCCACTTCATTGGCGCGCACTTCGCTGAGCTTTGCTTCCAGTGCTTCTTTTTCAGCCAGCAGTTGCTTGTAAGTTGGCATTTTTGGATCCCCGTTCAGATTGGCGGTGCATTGCGTAGGGCTGCAAAACGATCCGCATAACAAAAATATTACAAGAATTATCCGGAAAAGCACGATTCAAACGCGAATTCCAACGTGAATCGTGAAAACATTCGTCACAGTCCGGGCGTCAAATCGGATTGCCCTGGCTTTTATCGGAATGTTCCGGAATCTATTTGGCGGTCAATGGCGCCGGTCTGCATCCTAACCAGAATTGGTAATGCGAGGCAACCGCAAGCGCGGGATATTCATGTAGGCGCCGGCTGCGATCCCGGCAAATCGATGTCGATTTTTATCCAGCGAAGGCCGTTGCTTTCGTTGGCCTTTCATTCGCGGGGCGGGCAGCCGCCTGCAATGATTGTCAGTATTGGTATTTTTGTCAGGCGGGCGAATGGCCGGATGTGGATATAAAAAAAGGCCCCGGGGGAAAGTCCCGAGGGCCTGGAAATCCACCGGTCATCCCAGGTGGAGGAGACGCCGTTGCCTGCACCGTGGCCAATCGATGGCCATCGATCGCCACGGCGGAATTCTTCTGATGTTCCGGGAAGGCGCTTGTCAGATGGCCCAGCCGCCGGCGTAAAACGCGGCAAGCGCCACCGCAATGGCCACCGTGCCGACATTGAGCTTGCGCCATTCGCCGGCAACGATGCGGCCAATGACCAGCGTGCAGAAGCCGAGCATGATGCCGGTGACGATATTGCAGGTCAGCACGATAAATACGGCGCAGACCAGGCCGGCCAGTGAATCGACCATATCGTCCATATGCAGGCGCGATACGCTGGACAGCATCAGCAGGCCCACGTACATCAGCGCGGGCGCCGTGGCGTACGACGGCACCAGGCCGGCCAGCGGCGAGAAGAACATCACGGCCAGGAACAGCAGGCCGACGGTGACGGCGGCCAGGCCGGTGCGCGCGCCGGCGGCCACGCCTACGGTCGATTCGATATAGGCCGCGGCCGGTGCGCCACCGAAGAACGCCGAGAAGATCGAGCTGACGGAGTCGGCGGTCAGTGCCCGGCCGCCATTGTGGATGCGGCCCGTGGCGTCGAGCTGGTTGGCCTGGCCGGCCACGGCGCGGATCGTGCCGGTGGCGTCGAAGACCGCCGTCATCACCAGCGCCAGCACGCTGGGCAGCACGGCCGCCGACAGGGCACCGCGAATGTCCATCGCGCCGATCAGCGACGCGTGGCCCGGTGCGGACAGCGACGGCAGCGCAAACACGCCGGTGTACTTCACGGCCGGGTCGAACATCAGCCCCAGCGCGGAGATCGCGACGATCACCAGCAGGATGCCGCCCGGCACGCGGCGGCGTTCCAGGCCGAAGATCGCGGCCAGGCCCAGCACCGACATCATCACGGGGAACGCCGTGATGTGGCCCAGCGCCACCGGCAGTCCGGGGCCGGGGTTCTTGACCACCAGGCCCACGTCGTTGGAGGCGATCAGCAGCAGGAACAGCCCGATGCCGATGCCCGCGCCGTGCGCCACGCCCGCGGGCAGGTTGCGCAGAATCCACGAGCGCACGCCCGTGACCGAGATGGCCGTGAACACCACGCCCATCAGGAATACCGCGCCCAGCGCCACGGCAGGCGACAGCTTCTGGCCCAGCACCAGGCCAAAGGCCATGAACGCGGTCAGCGAAATGGCGCAGCCGATGGCAATCGGCAGCCTGGCCCACAGTCCCATCAGCAGCGAGCCGAACGCCGTGGTCAGGCAGACGGCCACGAATACGGCGCTGGTGTCGAAGCCGGCCTTGCCCAGCATGCCGGGCACGACGAACACGGCATACACCATCGCCATGAAAGTGGTCACGCCGGCCAGCACTTCGCGCCGCTGGGTGCTGCCGCGTGAACTGATCTCGAAATACTGGTCGAGCTTGCCGCCGGCCTGCGGCGGTGCAGCGTCCACGTCCGTCACGGACGGATACGGCTGTTCGATCATGGTCTGTCTCCTTGCTGGGGCGCTGCGCGCGTCCGCGTACGGATCGGGCGTCAGCCTCGTCTCACGTGGTTCCGGGGGTGCGAGGGCGGAGTTGCCGCTGGCATCGGGCAAGGGGTGCGGGCGTCTCGTTCCTCGGTGTCCGACCACTTGGGCCGGGTGCCGGTCCGATGCCTCTGGCGGGCGGGATCCGGCGAGGCTCAAAGGTAGGCGAGCCATCCGCCAGGTTCATCATTGGCGCCGCATGCGGAACATGCCGTCGCCTGAATAACCACGGCCGGGCGGTGCCTGGGACGGCTCAGGGATTTCCCGCAATCGCCGCCGTCCGCGGTGCCGAGGCCTGGAAGTGCCGGGAAAGGGGCCACCGATGCGTCACACCCGGTCGCCGTGGCGCATGTCGGGCTAAAGGTCACGGCAGGGGCGCCGATAGCCCCTTGGCAACACCCATATCCACACATACCGAGCCGAAGCGGAGCCACAGCATGACCAGCGCGATGAGAGACATCGACGAGCGCACCAACCTGACCAACAACAACCAGTTCGAGTTGCTGTTGTTCCGACTTGGCGATGCGACGCATAGCGGACAGTCCGAACTGTTCGGCATCAACGTTTTCAAGGTCAGGGAAATCCTGGTCATGCCGCCGGTCACCACGGTGGTGGGCGCCGAGCCTTCGATCCTGGGCATGGCCGATATCCGCGGCCAGGTGATTCCGGTCATCGACCTGCCCCGCCTGCTGGAATGCAAGCCGAAGTCGGGCCTGAACATCATGCTGGTGACCGAGTACGCACGTTCGACGCAAGGCTTTGCGGTCGAGGCTGTCGAAGAGATCGTACGACTGGACTGGAGCCAGGTGATTTCGGCCGAGAACAGCGTCAAGGGCGGGCTGGTGACCAGCATCGCCAAGCTCGATGTCGGCGGCGACAACCCCCGCCTTGTGCAGGTGCTGGACGTCGAGCAGATCCTGCGCGACGTACTGCCGACCCGCCAGCCTGACGTGGACCCCGCCACGGTGGGCCCGCAACTGAACCTGCGCCCGGGCAGCAAGATCCTGTGCGCCGACGACTCGGCGCTGGCGCGCGGGCTGATCGAGAACGGCCTCAAGGCCATGGGCGTGCAGGTGGTGATGACCAAGACCGGTCAGGAAGCCTGGGAGATGCTGGGCCAGATCGCCGAACTGACCGCCACCCAGGGCCGTCCGATCCGCGACGAAGTGGCGCTGGTACTGACCGATCTGGAAATGCCGGAGATGGACGGCTTCACGCTGACCCGCAAGATCAAGGCCGATGCACGGCTGAAGTCGCTGCCCGTCATCATCCATTCGTCGCTGTCGGGCGAGGCCAGCGAAGAGCACGTGCGCAAGGTGGGCGCCGACGCCTACGTGTCGAAGTTCCTGGCCAAGGACCTGGCCGATACGATCCGCGGCGTGCTGGCGCGGCATCCGTAAGCGAATAATCGAAAACAAGCCGGAAATACCGAGCCGGAAATACCGCAGCCGGAAATACCGCAGCCGGAAATACCGGAAACTTGCGCCCCTCTCCCGTCATGCGGGCGAGGGGCGCGTCGTTTTGGGGTTCGGGGGCGCCCTGCATAAATCGCCGTCGAAGGCAATAAAACCCCCGCAACGGCGTTTGCCCAAAAAAAAGGCAGTCCAGCTCATCTCAAGGCTGGCGCGGGTTTGCGGGCTGTCAAGAGGGCGATTATCCACGCAACCTGTGGATAGTTCCACAGGCCAGATGGACTAACTCAAACAGGTATACCGGACCATTGGCTCATCCCATCGAGTGACCCCGGCCGCGGGTTACTTTGGTTGGGCCACCGTACGCAGATACGGCTTCAGCGTCTTGAATCCGTCCGGATATTTCTTCTTTGCGTCCTCGTCGGAAACTGAAGTCGGGATAATCACGTCGTCGCCCGGTTTCCAGTTCACGGGCGTGGCCACCGTGTGCTTGGCGTTGAGCTGCAGCGAATCCAGCAGGCGTAGCACTTCGTCGAAATTGCGGCCGGCGCTCATCGGATAGACCAGCATGGCCTTGATCTTCTTGTCCGGGCCGATCCAGAACACCGAGCGGATCGTGGCGTTGTCGACGGCGGTGCGCGGGCCGCCGCCGCTGGCCTCCGGATGGATCATGTCGTAGAGCTTGGCCACGGTCAGGTCGGGGTCGCCGATCATCGGGAAGTTCACGGCGGTGCCCTGCGTTTCCTCGATGTCCTTGGCCCAGCGCGAATGGTCGCCCACGGGGTCGATCGACAGGCCGATGATCTTTGTATTGCGCTTGTCGAATTCGGGCTTCAGCTTGGCCATGTAGCCCAGTTCGGTGGTGCAGACCGGCGTGAAGTCCTTGGGGTGCGAGAACAGGATGGCCCAGCTGTCGCCGATCCATTCGTGGAAATTGATCTTGCCCTCGGTGGTCTCTGCGGTGAAGTCCGGGGCGGTCTCGCCAATGCGGATGGCCATGGTCTGGCTCCTTCAGGTGGTATGCAGTTGTCGGATGCGATGTCCGGCACGCGCGGCAGTCGCCATGGCCGGGGCTATCCAGTATAGGAAGCCGGCGTGCGAATGCCCTCGTTCCGATGGCGGAATTTTCCCGGTAACGCGGGCGTCACACGGCCCTAGTCCGGGCGTTCCAGGTCGGTGATTACCGCGCGCAGGAAGCGCGCCGCCTCGCCACCGGTGACCACGCGGTGGTCGAACGTCAGCGACAGCGGCATCACGCGATGCACGGCCGGCTGCCCGCCGGCGGCCACCACTTCGTCCCGGATGCGCCCGGCACCGAGGATCGCCACCGTGGGCGGCACCACGATCGGCGCCGCATAGCGGCCCGCGATCATGCCGAAGTTCGACAGCGTGATGGTATTGCCGCGCATTTCCTCCGGGGCGATAGTACGGGCCTTGATGTCGGCCCGCATCCGGTCGAGCCCGTGGCGCAGGTCGGCCGCATCGCGCTTGCCCACATTGCGCAGGACCGGCACGAACAGCCCCTCGGGCAGGTCCGCCGCAATGCCCACATCGATGCGTTCAAGCAGATGGCGGCGGCCTGTGTGGCCCTCGTACCAGGCGTTGAGCGCGGGCTCGGCGCGTACCCCGGCCACCAGCGCCCGCACCAGGCGGATCGTGACGTCATGCCCGGCGGCCGTGCTGCCCACGGTCTGCCACGCGTGCAGGTCGGCATCGTCCATGACGGTGGCGGCGGCCACCTCGCTTTGCGCGCGCGCCATGTTCTGGGCCATGGCGCGCCGCACACCGCGCACCACCTCCGCCGGGCCGACTTCGGCCAGCGTGGTGGCCACCCGCTGCACGTCGGTGGCGGTGATCACCCCGTCGCGGCCCGAGGGCGTCACCATGGCCAGGTCCACCGACAGCTTGCGCGCCAGCGCGCGCACCGCAGGCGTGGCCTTGAGGCCGTGGCCGCCCTGGATGCCGGCGGCGCCCACGCGTGTTTCGCCTTCGCGCACCACGTGCGTGCCCACCTTGACGTTGCCCACCACGGTACCTGCATCGTCGGCCGCGCCCGCGCCTTCGAAGCCCACCAGCGGGGCGCCCAGGTGGACGATGTCGCCGGGCTGCGCGTACAGCCTGGCCACCTGGCCGGCGAACGGCGACGGAATCTCGACGATCGCCTTGGCGGTTTCCACCGCCAGCAGCGGCTGGTCGGCCTGTACGGTGTCGCCGGGCTTGACGTGCCACGTCACGATCTCGGCTTCCTGCAGGCCTTCGCCCAGGTCGGGCAGCTTGAAGATCCGCATCGTTGTCTCCTGATGGGCGGTGCCTAGCCGGCGTCCAGTGCGCGCCGTGCCGCGTCCACGATCTGCGCCACCGACGGCAGGTAGCTATGCTCCAGCCGCGCCAGCGGCACCACGGTGTCGTAGCCGGTTACGCGCTGCACCGGCGCGCTGAGCGAATAAAGCCCGGCATCGGCCAGGTTCGCCGCGATCTCGGCGCCGACGCCGGCCGTGCGCGGCGCCTCGTGCACGATCACGCAGCGGCCGCTTTGCGCCACCGATTCCAGGATCGTCTCCATGTCCAGCGGCTTGATCGTGGCCACGTCGATCACGGCGGCAGCGATGCCCTCGTCGGCCAGCAGGTCGGCGGCGGCCAGCGTTTCCTGGACCATTGCGCCCCAGCTGACCAGCGTAATGTCGGTGCCGTCGCGAAGCGTGAAGCAGGCATCGAGCGGCAGCGCCTCGCCGGTGTCCTCCACCTCCTGCCGGAACAGGCGATAGAGCCGGGTCGGCTCGAAGAAGATCACCGGGTCGGGGTCGCGGATCGCGGCCAGCAGCAGGCCGTAGGCGCGGGCCGGCGACGACGGCATGACCACGCGCAGGCCCGGGATATGTGCGAACAGCGCCTCCGGGCTTTCGGAGTGGTGCTCTGGCGCGTGGATGCCGGCCCCGCTGGGCGCGCGCACCACCAGCGGACAGCTGAGCCGGCCGCGCGTGCGGTGCCGCAGGTGACCGGCGTGGTTCAGGATGTTGTCGATGGCCGGATAGATGAAGCCCGCGAACTGGATCTCCGCTACGGGCTTGAGGCCCATCGCCGCCATGCCGATGGCCGCGCCGACGATGCCGCCTTCCGCCAGCGGCGTGTCGATGACGCGCGCATCGCCAAAACGCTGCTGCAGGCCGACCGTCGAGCGGAACACGCCGCCGTTGACGCCGATGTCCTCGCCCAGCAGTACCACGTCGGGGTCGTGTTCCAGCGCGTGGGCCAGCGCCAGGTTGACCGCTTCCACCATATGCAGTTCAGCCATGATGGGTCTCCTGGTCCTGCGCGGCGTAGCGTTGCGCGGTGTCGAGCTGGTCGGCCATCGCGGCCGGCAGCGTCTCGTAGAGGCAATCGAACATCGCCGAGACATCGGGGTGGGGCAGTTGCAGATAGGCTTCCACGGCGGCGGCCACGGCCTGCTGGCATTCGCGGACCAGCGCCTCTTCCTGCCCGGCATCCCAGGCACCCACGCTGGCCAGGTAGTCACGCATGCGCTTGATGGGCTCGTGCAGCCAGGCGTCCTTGACCGTGGCGTCGTCGCGATAACGCGAGGCATCGTCGGCCGTGGTGTGGTCGCCCAGCCGGTACGTGACGGCCTCGATCAGCGCCGGGCCCGCCCCGTCGCGCGCCCGTTCGATGGCGTCGCCCACGCGTTCGCGCACGGCAATGACGTCATTGCCATCCACCTGCTCGCCCGGGATGCCTGCCGCAATGGCCTTCTGCGCCAGCGTGGCCGCCGCTGTCTGTTTGGCCCGCGGCATCGAGATGGCCCACTGGTTGTTGTTGATGACGATGACCAGCGGCACCTGCCACGCGCCGGCCATGTTCATGCCTTCGTAGAACGCCCCGTTGGACGTGCCGCCGTCGCCGATGATGCAGACCGCCACGCGCGGCTGGCGGCGCAACCGGAACGCGTAGGCCACGCCGGCCGCATGGCCGACCTGGGTGCCGATCGGTACGCAATTGCCAAAGTCGTGCGGCACTGCCGCAAATCCGCTGCCCCGTTCGTCGCCGCCCCAATACAGCAGGCTCTCCGTCATGGTGACGCCCCGCACAAATTGCGCGGCATGGTCACGGTAGGAGGGGATCAGTACGTCGTCCGCCCGCATGGCCGTGGCCACGCCCACGCCGATGGCCTCCTGGCCCAGCGCCGACGCGAACGTACCGATCTGGCCCGTGCGCTGCATGGCGATGGCCTTGAGGTCGAACTGCCGGGTGAGCACCATGGCGCGATACAGCGGCAGCAGGGCGGCGGGGTCGCGGGCGAAGGCGGGAAGGTCCGGGGCGGGCGCGCCCTCGGGCAAAAGATAGCGGGTAAAGCCGATGTCAAAGCGCGCAACAGTGCCCATGTGGTGGTCCCCTTGTGGTTCGCTGTGTCCTGTGCGGCGCAGCATCTTGTGGACGCTGCTGCCTTCGACTATAGGGCACGGAACAGGGGACGGGGCGTGCGGTGGCGCACGGCAAGACGTACCGGGCGTTCAACCGCTCCCGTGGCGGGCGCGCTCAGGTATCGGGCATGTTCACGCGGGCTTCCACACCGGCGAAGCGGCCACGGTGACCTTGCGCGGCAGGATGGCCTGGGCGGCGAAGGCGTCGGCGATGCGCTGCTGCTCGTCGAGCGCGGCGCCGTCCACGGGCTGTACCTGGTAGGTGCGCCGCGCGTTGGCGGCTTCGACGGTGGCGGCGTCCAGCCCGATCAGCGGTGCGTGCCATGCGGCGGCCTCGGCGGGGTTGGCCTTGATCCATTCGCCGGCGCGCCGCAGTTCGCCATAGACCGTGGCCAGCACGTCGGGCCGGCGCTTTGCATACGGCGTGGCGGCCAGGTAAAAGCGCCGGTAGCTCGACAGCTTCACGCCGTCACGCAGGATGCGCGCGTTGGCCTGGCGCTGCACCGCCGCCAGGAACGGGTCCCAGATCACCCAGGCGGCCACGCTGCCGCGCTCGAACGCCGCGCGGGCATCGGCCGGCGTCAGGTATGCGGGTTCGATGTCGCGCATCGACAGGCCTGCTTCGTTCAAAGCCTCCAGCAGCAGGTAGTGCGCGCCGGCACCCTTGGAGAACGCGACGCGCTGCCCCTTGAGCTGGGCCACCGACCGGATCGGCGAGTCGCTGCGCACCACGATAGCCTGCGCCGTGGGTGACGGCGATTCGATGGCGTAGTACGTCATGCTGGCGCCAGCGGCCAGTGCGAACGGCGGCACGGCATCGGCCACGTCGGCGGTCAGGTCGAGGTTGCCCACGTTGAGCGATTCCAGCAGCGGCAGCCCCGAGGTGAACTCGTGCCACTGCACGCTGACCTTGCGCGGCGCCAGCGCCTGTTCCAGAGCCTGCCGCGACTTCAGCCAGATCATCAGCGTCGACGACTTCTGGTAGCCGATACGCAGCGTCTCGGGCGCGTCGGCGGCCAGCGCCGCCGTGGACCAGATGGCGGGCGCGACGACGGCGCCCAGGCCGGCCATGCCGGCCAGCACGACGCGCCGGCGGGTGGGGTTGGGGGATGACATTGCGGCAATCCTTCGAAAGAACCAACCGGTGAGCGTACGGAGCGCGGTGCGGCACGGGAACGAAGGAAAGTGCGTTTGCTTATGCGCCGGCCGCACATCGACGCGCCATATGCGCTGGCCGCATAACGGCGCGCGATTTGATTCGTTGTGTGCGGCGTCGTGGCTCCCTAGAGTGCAAGGCTTGTGCTTCCCCCAAGGCCAAGAATTGCCATGACCATTGCCGATGTAGATACCGTGCAGGATTTCGAGATCCGCCCGCTGAATGCCGCCCTCGGTGCGGAAGTGATCGGGCTCGACCTCGATCGGCCGCTTTCCGCCGAAGATTTCCGGCGCATCCATCGCGCCCACCTGGACCACCACGTGGTGGTGTTCCGCGACCAGCGCATCACGCCGGCCCAGCAGATCGCGTTCAGCCGCCGCTTTGGCCCGCTGCAGATCCATGTGCTGCACCAGTTCCAGCTGGCCGATCATCCCGAGATCCTGATCGTGTCCAACGTGCTGAAGGACGGCAAGCCGATCGGGCTGGGCGACGCAGGCCATTTCTGGCATTCGGACCTGTCGTACAAGGAAACGCCCAGCCTGGGCTCGCTGCTCCATGCCATCGAACTGCCGGCCGAGGGCGGCGACACGCTCTTCGCCAACATGCACGCCGCATATGATGGCCTGCCGGCGGCGCTGAAGCAGAAGATCGACGGGCTGACCGCCGAACACACCTACCTGGCGCGCTACGCCGAGCTGCAGAAGCGCAGCCCCTGGCGGCCGAACCTGACGCCCGAGCAGATCGCGCAGGTCAAGCCCGTGGTGCATCCGGTGGTGCGCACCCATCCGGAGACCGGCCGCCGCGCGCTGTTCGTCAGCGAGCATTTCACGACGAAGATCGTCGGCCTGCCCGACGACGAAAGCCGCGCGCTGCTCGACGAACTGTTCGCGCACAGCGTGCGGCCCGAGTACGTCTACCGCCACCAGTGGCGCGAGCACGACCTGGTGTTCTGGGACAACCGCTCGCTGCTGCACCTGGCGGCCGGCACGCCTGACCACCTGCGCCGCGTGATGTTCCGCACCACGATCGAAGGCGATACGCCGTTCTGAGCCTCACCCACATTCCATCCAAGCGTCCCCGGAGCCTTACGCATGTCAGTATTTTCGTTTGCCACCCCCTTCGCCCGCCGTGCCACGCTGGCCGTCCTGACCGCCGGGCTGGCATTGACCGGCACCGCGCATGCGGAGGGCAAGATCCGCATTGCCGAGCAGTTCGGCGTGGTCTACCTGCTGCTGAACGTGGCGCGTGACCAGCAGCTGATCGAGAAGCACGGCAAGCAGCAGGGTGTCGACGTCAAGGTGGAATGGACGCAGCTGTCAGGCGGATCGGCCGTGAACGACGCGCTGCTGTCGGGCGCCATCGACATCGCCGGTGCCGGCGTGGGCCCGCTGCTGACGCTGTGGGACCGCACGCACGGCCGCCAGAACGTCAAGGGCGTGGCGTCGCTGGGCAACTTCCCGTACTACCTGGTTTCGAACAATCCCAAGGTGAAGTCGATTGCGGACTTCTCGGACAAGGACCGCATCGCGCTGCCGGCGGTGACCGTATCGGTGCAGTCGCGCGTGCTGCAACTGGCCGCCGCCAAGCAGTGGGGCGACAAGGAGTTCAACCGCCTGGACAAATGGACCGTGGCCGTGCCGCACCCCGATGCCGCCGCCGCGATCATTGCGGGCGGCACCGAAATCACGGGCCACTTCGGCAATCCGCCGTTCCAGGAGCAGGAACTGGCCGGCAACCCGAACGCGCGCATCGTGCTGAGCTCGTACGACGTGCTCGGCGGCCCCAGTTCGGCCACGGTGCTGTACGCCACCGAGAAATTCCGCAACGAGAACCCCAAGACCTATCGCGCGTTTGTCGATGCGCTGGGCGAGGCCGCCGCGTTTGCGACGAAGAACCCCGAGGCGGCCGCCGACCTCTACATCCGGGTGAACAAGGCCAAGATCGACCGCGCGCTGCTGGTGAAGATCCTCAAGAACCCGCAGGTGCAGTTCAAGGTGGCGCCGCAGAACACCTATCCGCTTGCCGATTTCATGCATCGCGTGGGCGCCATCAAGAACCGTCCGGCGTCCTGGCAGGACTATTTCTTCCAGGACCCGGCCACCGCGCAGGGGAGCTGACATGGCAGACGGATATCACGGCAGCCACGGCAATCACGGCAACCCTCACCTTCGCGTGGTGCCCCATCCGCAGCCGCTGCTGCAGGTGGATGGCGTGTCGCTCGAATACCGCACGCCGACGCGCGTGGTGCGTGCCACGCACCGCGTGAGCTTCGACGTGCACGCGTCGGACCGCTTCGTGCTGCTGGGGCCGTCCGGTTGCGGCAAGTCGACGCTGCTCAAGGCCGTGGCCGGCTTCGTGCCGCCCGCCGAGGGCGAGATCCGGCTCGAAGGGCAGCGCGTGCAGGCACCGGGCCCGGACCGCATCGTCGTGTTCCAGGAATTCGACCAGCTGCCGCCGTGGAAGACCGTCAGGCAGAACGTGATGTTCCCGCTGCGCCAGGCGCGCGGCCTGTCGAAGGCCGAGGCCAGCGACGTGGCCATGCATTTCCTGGACAAGGTTGGCCTGGCGGCCTTTGCCGATGCCTATCCGCACACGCTGTCCGGCGGCATGAAGCAGCGCGTGGCGATTGCCCGTGCGCTGGCCACGCGGCCCAAGGTGCTGCTGATGGACGAACCGTTCGCCGCGCTGGACGCGCTGACGCGCCGGCGCATGCAGGAAGAACTGCTGGCGCTGTGGGACGAGGCCGCCTTTACGCTGCTGTTCGTGACCCATTCGATCGAAGAGGCGCTGGTGGTGGGCAGCCGCATCCTGCTGCTGTCGCCGCATCCGGGCCGCGTTCGTGCCGAACTGAACAGCCACCAGTTTTCGCTGGCCAGCCAGGGCAGCGCGGAATTCCAGCAGGCTGCCCAACGCATCCACGCGATGCTGTTCGACACGCCGGCCGGGGCCGATTCCGCTTCGGGCCGCCCCCGCCACGCTGCCACGCACTGAACGCTCCCACTGCCACATCATGTCGACGATCCTCCCCACGCTGCGCCCCGAATACGAGCGCGAACTCGAACCCTTCACGGCCGTGCCGCTGTCCCGTGCGCTGCCGTGGTACCGGCAGCTGTGGCAGCAGGGCTGGCTGCGCAAGGCCTTGATCCTGCTGGTGCTGGCCGTTGCCTGGGAAGCCATCGCCCGCGTGCAGGACAACGACCTGTTGCTGCCGACCTTCCTGGCCACGGCGCGCGCGTTCGTGGCGGCCATCGCCAGCGGCGAGCTGCCGGGCAAGGCCGTGGTGTCGCTGTCGATCCTGTTGCAGGGCTACGCGGCCGGCATCGTGCTGGCGTTTGCGCTGACCACCGTGGCGGTGTCGACGCGCATCGGGCGCGATCTGCTCGATACGCTGACGGCCATGTTCAATCCGCTGCCGGCCATCGCGTTGCTGCCGCTGGCGCTGCTGTGGTTCGGGCTGGGTACGGGCAGCCTGGTGTTCGTGCTGATCCATTCGGTGCTGTGGCCGCTGGCGCTGAATACCTACGCGGGGTTTCGCGGCGTGCCCGAAACGCTGCGCATGGCGGGCCGCAACTATGGGCTGCGCGGCCTGCGCTATGTGGTGCTGATCCTCGTGCCGGCGGCGCTGCCGGCCATCCTGTCGGGCCTCAAGATCGGCTGGGCGTTTGCCTGGCGCACGCTGATCGCGGCCGAACTGGTGTTTGGCGCGTCGTCGGGCAAGGGCGGGCTGGGCTGGTACATCTTCCAGAACCGCAACGAGCTTTACACCGACCGCGTCTTCGCCGGGCTGGCCACGGTGATCCTGATCGGGCTAGCGGTGGAAGGGCTGGTTTTCACGACGCTGGAACGCCTGACGGTACGCCGCTGGGGCCTGCAGCACTGAAAGAAGCCGCGCCGCCCGCGGCGGTGCGACTTGTCGATGTCACGCCGCCGGCGTATCGTGCGGGGTCATGACGACAATCCATCATGCCGCCGCCCAGGGCTTCTCGTCCCAGGCCGATACCTACGCCCGCGGGCGTCCCGATTATCCCGCCGAACTCACCGCCTGGCTGCGCGACACGCTGGGCCTGGCACCCGGCAAGACCGTGGTCGACCTGGGCGCCGGCACCGGCAAGTTCACGCGCCTGCTGCTGCCCACCGGCGCCAGCGTCATTGCCGTGGAACCGGTCGATGCCATGCGGGCCCAGCTTTCGGGCAGGTTGCCGGCGGTGCGCGCCGTGCAGGGCAGCGCGGAATCGATGCCGCTGCCCGACGCCAGCGTGGATGCCGTGGTCTGCGCGCAGGCCTTTCACTGGTTTGCCAATGCCGCCGCCATGCGCGAAATCGGCCGTGTGCTGAAGCCGGGCGGCCGGCTCGGGCTGGTCTGGAATGTGCGCGACGAATCGGTGGGCTGGGTGGCCAGGCTGACCGAAATCATGACGCCCTACGAGGGCGATGCGCCGCGCTTCTACAAGGGCGACTGGAAGAAGGTCTTCCCGGCCGATGGCTTCGGGCCGCTTGGCCTGACGCGCTTTCCCTATACGCATACCGGCGCGCCGGAGCAGGTGATCGTCGACCGCGTGATGTCGGTCAGCTTTATCGCGTCGCTGCCGCAGCCGGAGCAGGACGCCGTGCGTGCGCGCCTGCATGCGGTGATCGACGGCGATCCCGCGCTGCAGGGCCGCGACCAGGTGTCGTTTCCCTACAGTACCGAAGCGTATTGCTGCGAACGTCTGTAATCAGGTGGCAGGGGCGAGCTGGCCGCGATACCGCGCGGCCAGCAGCTGGCTCAGCACCAGCGCCAGCACGGCACTCAGCGCGGCAAACAGGTAGACGCCCGGGTAGTTGCCCTGGGCGGCGATCCAGCCGGCCACCGGGCCGGTCAGGCCCAGCGCGAAATCGAGGAACAGCGCGTAGGCGCCCAGCGCCGAGCCACGATTGGTGGCCGGCACGCGCTTGACCGCTTCCATGCCCAGCGCGGGGAACACCAGCGAAAAGCCGAAGCCCACCACGGCCGCGCCCGCCAGCGCCTGCCACGGCGCGTGGGCCATCCAGATGATGCCCAGGCCAGCGGCTTCTACGGCAAACGACACCAGCGCCACGGCATAGCCGCCGAACCGTGCGATGGCGTCGGCCATCACCAGGCGCGTCAGCACGAAGCAGGTGCCGAGCGCCGTCAGCGCCAGCGCGGCGTGGTCCCAGCCCTTGCTGTTGTAGTAGAGCGTGATGAACGCCGTGATCACGCCAAAGCCAACCGAGCCCAGCGCCAGGCACAGGCCGAACGGCGTCATGGCGCGGAAGACGCGGCGGAACGGCAGACGGTCGCCCTTGAGCACCGGCACCGGCGGGCGGCGTCGCGCCAGCAGCAGCGACGCGCCGGCAATCAGCGTGGTGACCACGCCAATCGTGCCCAGCCCGCCCCATTTGGCCAGGACCACGCCTGCCGGCGCGCCCACGGCCAGCGCGCCATACGTGGTGATACCGTTCCACGAGATCACCTTGGCGGTGTGCCGCGCGCCGGCGCTCCCGATGCCCCAGGCGATGGTGCCCGTGGTGACCAGGCTTTCGCCCGCGCCCAGCATCAGGCGTCCCGCCAGCAGCCAGGCCAGCCCCAGCCAGTCGCTTCCGGCGAACAGCGAAGCCACCAGAGTCAGCACGCCGCTGCCGGTGACCAGCGCCAGGCCGGTCAGCACGGAGCGTTGCGGGCCTTGCGTGTCGCACAGCGTGCCGGCCCAGGGGCGGCTCATCAGCGTGGCCAGGTACTGGATGCTCACCGCCAGGCCAGCCAGGACGGCGCTGTAGCCCAGGTCGCCGTGGACGAAGCCCGGCACCACGGCAATCGGCAGGCCAACTGCCAGATAGGCGATGAAGTTGAAAAAGACGACGGCAAGGATGCGGCGGGTCACATCGCCGGCGGTGCATTCGCCATGCGGTGGCGTGATCGATGGATGACTCGGGGCGGACATGGGTGATTCAGGAGGCGCGGGTGGGCCGGGCTGCGGATCGCCTGGTACGACGACCTAGGGAAAACCCGGAAGGCGCCATCATACCGGCATTGCGGCCATCGCGCCGGCCATTGATGCGCCCGTGTGGTTGCATTGACAACAGCCGGGCCGTTCTATACGGTGGACGCCCGTTCCAATGTGTCCTGCCTGCCCATGCCACGCAAAGCCGCCCAGCTGTCCGAAGCCGACAAGAACGCCGCCGATGGCGGTGCGATTGCCGTCGATCGGGCGCTCTTCGTGCTGTCGGTCTTCCGTGAGGGCGACACGTCGCTGGGCCTGGCCGAATTGGCGCAGCGCAGCGGCCTGTACAAGAGCACGCTGCTGCGGTTGCTGGCTTCGCTGGAACATGCACGGCTGATCCAGCGCCTACCCGACGGCCGCTACGCGCTTGGCTCCGAAGTGGCACGGCTCAACGCGGTCTACGCGGCGTCGTTCTCGCTGGAGGGGGTGGTGATGCCGGCCCTGCGCGAACTGGTGCGCGTGACCCGGGAATCGGCCGCGTTCCACGTCGAGCAGGGCGAGCACCGCCTGTGCCTGTATCGCGTCGATTCGCCGCAGCCGGTGCGCGACCATATCCGCGCCGGCGACCTGCTGCCGCGTAACCGCGGCGCGGGCGGACGCGTGCTGCGGGCCTTTGCCGGGGCGCGTGGCGAGATCTACCAGCGGATTCGCGACGAAGGCGTGATCGCCATGGTGGGCGACCGCAGCCCCGATATCGCCGGCGTGTCCTCGCCGGTGTTCGGCCCCGGTGGCGAACTCAAGGGGGCGCTGACCCTCACCTGCCCGACGCCGCGTTTCAGCGAGGCCTTCCGCGATCAGGTGCTGGATGCCGCCCGCGCATTGACGCTGGCACTCGGCGGCACGTTCCCGGAGGTCAGGCCGGCCAGCGCCGGATCGTTGACGACCACCCCGCCGCAGGACGACTGAGCATTCCGCCCAGCGCGATCCACAGGGTGCAAACCATTGCAAAAATGCGACGGGTACCCGGCTTGCCGGGGGTGCGCCCCGGCCGGTGAGCGGGCTATGATGCGTGCTTTCGCCGCTTCTTGTGCTGTCCATTCGCGGCGTTCCCATTCGCTGTTCTTCACGTCCGGTCACCCAGCAAGGGTTAACGTGCATAACGGCAGCCGCCCCCGGTAGCTTTAAGAGGAAACGGATTCCCGTGCACCTGGCTCAGCAGACGATTCTGGTCGTCATGATGGTGGTGTTTTCCAGCACGCTGGTCATGGCCGCGGGGCTGGTGCTCGCGTTGCGCGCCAGCGAGGCAGGGCGCCTGTGGGCGGTCGGGCATGTGGTGGCATCGGGCGCCGGTCTGGTGGTGGCCGCCAGCGTCGCCGGCGAATCGCTGCAGCTATCGGCGCTGGGCGCCGGGGCCTATCTGATTGGCCGGCTGACCATCTATCGTGGCGTGCGTGTCTATTACGGACTGGCGGACCGTGCGCTGCCGTTGCGCATCGTCGGCCTGATCACGCTGGTGCTGCTGGTGCTGATGTCCGGCCTGTCGGACGGCCGCGTGCTGCTGCACGGCGTGGCCTACGGCATGCTGGCCATGATCTCGTTCAGTACCATCGTCACGATGTTGCGCAGCCGCCGCGGCCGCACCAGCATCGGCGGGCCGCTGGTGCTGGCATCGCACCTTGTGCTGCTTGGATCGCAGGTGGCGGCGCTCAGCTACGGCGCCGCGTTCAAGGGGCTGGCCATCACGCCGTTCTTCCTGCAGACCAGTGCGTCGATCTGGCCACTGGCGCCGCTGGTGGCCGTGCTGCTGGGCCTGTTCGGCTTCAGCCTGATGGCGATGGAACAGATCATCGCCCGTAACGAAAGCGGCGCGCGCCTCGATGCGCTGACCGGCCTGCTCAATCGCGGCGCGCTGGACATGACCGCGATGGGTTTGGTGGCGCGCTGGCAGCGCGACGGCGACCCGCTGTCGTGCCTGGTGATCGACGTCGACCATTTCAAGCGTGTCAACGACCGGCACGGCCACCACGCCGGCGACCAGGTGCTGCGCGACATCGCCGCCGCGCTCGACAACTCGCGGCGCGCGTCGGACATTGCCGCGCGCTACGGCGGCGAGGAATTCTGCATCCTCTGCCCGCATACCGACGAGCATCAGGCCACGGCCCTGGCCAACCGTATCCTGCGCAAGGTCAGGGCGATTGCGTTGCCCGATGGCGACGGCCCCGGCTGCGGCCATGCCAGCGTCAGCATCGGCGTGGCACAGCTGCATGGCGGACCGTCGAGCCGCGACGGCCTGTGGCGCAGCCTGTTCGCCGAAGCAGACCGTGCGCTCTACATGGCCAAGCAGCGCGGCCGCGACCAGTTCGTGCTGGCCTCCAGCATGCGGCCCGACGACCCCCCCGAGCCCGCCGTCCCGGCCGGGCAGGACTGCGTCACCGCGGCGTGATGGCGGCCTGACGCCACGCCGACTCCACGTCCTCCGCCGGCAGCTGCCGGGATATTGGGATAAGCTTGCCCGCTACGCTGCAAACATCCTGATCCCCCCCACAAGAATACGGAGACGTGCGTGACCGATTATCACTATGGCGTGGCGAACCCCGCCGACATCGCGGGCATGACGGGCAAGGCCGTGCTGGAGGCCATCGTCGAAGGCCGGCTGCCGCAGCCGCCGATTGGCCAGGCGCTGGGTTTCTGGCTGGTCGAAGTGGGCGACGGGTTTGCCGCGTTCGAGGGCGATCCGGGTGTGCATCTTCTCAATCCGATGGGCACCGTGCATGGCGGCTGGGCGCTGACGCTTATCGACAGCGCCACAGGGTGCGCGGCCAATTCCGTACTGCCTGCGGGCACCGGCTACACCACAGTGGAAACCCGCGGCAATTTCTCGCGCGCCATCAAGCCCGATACCGGGCGCGTGCGTGCCGAAGGGCGGGTCATCACGCAGGGCCGCCAGATCATCACCGCGGACTGCCGCGTGACCGATACCTCGGGCCGCGTGCTCGCGCACGGCACATCCACACTGCTGGTGCTGCAGCCGCGCTAGCGGGTCCGGGACGGTCTGACGCTACAGCACGCGCCCGAACCACCATAGCGACAGCAGCCCCGCGCACGTTGCCAGCAAGGCGCCCAGCGCGGCAAAGAACGCGGTGACCTCGATCTGGTCGCGCTTGCCATGGGCCAGCCGGGCGTTGATGGCGCGGTACACGGTCTTGAGCCGCGACGCGTCTTCCAGCCGGAAGTACTCGGCACCGGTGGCGTCGGCCACCTGCTTCAGCACCTGTTCGTCGAGTTTGACCCGGGCCGACATGCCGTCGGCCTTGAGCACCACGCCTTCGACGGTGCCCACGCCCACCGTGTAGATGCGCACGCCGTGGGCGGCAGCCAGCTGGGCGGCCTGCATTGCGGCCGGGCCGGCATTGCTCTCGCCGTCGGAGAACAGCACGATCGCACCGGCCGCGTAGGAGCCCGGCGCGACGGGCTCGTCCGTATCGACCGGCCCTGATTTCGGAATGGGGCCGTCCTCGTTCATCAGCCGCGCCGCGTCTTCCGTCAGTTGCGGCATCAACGTCGTCAGCGCAATCAGCAGCCCGTTGCCCAGCGCCGTGCCGCCCTGTGGCTGCAGCTTGTCGATGGCGGCGGCCACGTCGTCCTTGCGGCGGCTGGGCGCCTGCGCCACGGCCGCGGTGCCCGCCATCGCCACCACGCCCGTACTGACGCCGGACGGCTGCGCATCGAGCAGCACCTTGGCCGCGCCCTGCGCGGCGCGCAGGCGGCTGGGCTTGACGTCCTGCGCGCGCATGCTGCCCGACAGGTCAATCACCAGCACGACCGTCTCGATCCGTGATGGCAAAACCATCACCGCCTGAGGGCGGGCGATGGCCACTACCAGTGCGGTCAGCGCCAGCAGCGCGAATACGGGCGCCACATGCCGGCGCCAGTTCGCCGGAGCCTTGCCGGTGGTGTGGGCCGCGCCTGCCATGCCGGCGACGCGCAAGGCCGGGTATTGCGCGGCAGCGCGGCGCCGGCGAGCATCGAGCCACAGGTAGCCCGCGCCCAGCAGCAGCACGAGCGCCAGCAGCCACAGCATGGCCGGCCACAGGAAGCTCAGCACCGGCATCCGGTTCAGCGCATCGATCATGCGATGCCCCTGACGGCGTCGCGCGCGGCGCCAGGCCGGCGGCTGCGCTGGCGCGCGAACTGCAGCAGTGCCAGGTCCAGGCGGGTGTCGGTGGACAGGGTCAGGCAGTCCACGCCGGCACGGGCAAAGCCCAGGCGCAGTTCGGCCTCCCGGGCCTCGGCGATCGCCGCGAAACGCTTGCGAAAGCCCTTGTCGTGGGTATCCACCACCATCTGCTCGCCGGTTTCGGCGTCCTGCATCACCACCACGCCCAGGTCGGGCAGTGCCAGCTCCAGCGGATCGACCAGCCGCACGGCTACCACTTCGTGGCGCCGCGCCAGCATCGCCAGCGATGCCTGCCAGCCGGGCGCGCTGATGAAGTCCGAGACGACAAACATCACCGAGCGGCGCTTCGCGACGGCGCGGGCACGCTCCAGCAGGTCGCGCAGGCGGGTGTCGCCCGGCGATGCGGCTGGCGTGGCGTGCATGCGGTGCAGCAGATGCATCAGGTGGCGGCGGCCGGCGCGCGCCGGCACCACCGCTGCAGAGGCATCGGCCGCGCCGCCGTACAGCACGGTGCCAACGCGATTGCCGTAGCGGGTCAGCAGCAGTGCCATGACGGTGGAAAAATCGGCCAGCAGGTCGCGCTTGCGCACCGTGCCGGACCCGAAATCGACCGATGCGCTGAGGTCCAGCAGAAACCAGGCCGCCACCTCGCGATCCTCTTGGTACTCGCGCACATGCGGCGTCTGCAGCCGGGCCGTGACGTTCCAGTCGATATGGCGCACATCGTCGCCGGGGTGGTACTCGCGCAGGTCCGCCAGATCGAGCCCGAAGCCGCGAAACAGCGTGCGGTAGTCGCCCTGCAGCAGGCCGTCGAGCCGCCGGACCACGGTCCATTCCAGCCGGCGCAGCAGCGCGTCGGTCTGGCTGGCACCCACGCGCGCCACGCCGTCTCCGGCGACGACGCCTGTCGGGCCGCTTTGGCGCCGCCTAGCGCCCAGCCGCCCGAACATGGGATTCCATGGGCCGTTCCGGCACCGGCAGCGCCTTCAGGATGCGGGCAATCAGCTGGTCGGCCGTCACCGCATCGGAGATCGCCTCGTACGACAGCACGATGCGATGGCGCAGTACGTCGGGCACCAGGTCGGTCACGTCCTCGGGCAGGGCATAGTCGCGGCCGCGCAGGTACGCCAGCGCGCGCGCCCCTTCGATAAGGCCGATCGTGGCGCGCGGGCTGGCCCCGAACGACACGTAACGCTCCAGATCGTCCAGGCCATGGCTGGCGGGTTTGCGCGTGGCGGCCACCACGCGCACCGCGTACTGGATCAGGCCCGGGTCCACGTACACCTTGCGGCACTCTTCCTGCAGTCCGGCCAGGTGCTCGGGCGTGGCGATCGCGTTCACGCCGATGCGCGGGCCGGTCACGCGGTTGACGATCACGACCTCTTCTTCCTCGGTGGGATAGCCCACCAGCACCTTCATCATGAAGCGGTCCACCTGGGCCTCGGGCAGCGGGTAGGTGCCCTCGGTCTCGATCGGGTTCTGCGTGGCCATGACCAGGAACGGTGCCGGCACCGGATGCGATTCGCCGGCAATGGTCACCTGTTTCTCCTGCATCACTTCCAGCAGTGCACTCTGTACCTTGGCCGGCGCGCGGTTGATTTCGTCGGCCAGCAGCAGGTGGGCGAACACCGGCCCGCGCACCGTGGAGAACTCGCCGGTGCCCTGGTTGTACATGCGGGTGCCGATCAGGTCGGCGGGCAGCAGGTCGGGCGTGAACTGGATGCGCTTGAACGATCCGCTCATGGTCCGTGCCAGCGTGTTGACCGTCAGCGTCTTGGCCAGGCCGGGCACGCCTTCCACCAGCAGGTGCCCGCCGGCCAGCATGGCCACCAGCACCCGTTCCAGGAAGTGGTCCTGTCCCACCACCACGCGCTTCACCTCGTACAGCAGGCGTTCCATCAGGTTGGCGCTGTCGATGGCGCCGCGGGCTGGGTCGTTCATGGGCCTCCGCGTCTAGAAGGGAGATGATCCAAGGGCCATGCCGGCACTTTCGATCGTGATGGCAAAGCCGATACCGAGAAAGGTGCCGCTCGGGTTGGGGTTGAGGATGGCGGTGACGATGCCCACCACCTCGCCATTCATGTTCACCAGCGGCCCCCCCGAATTGCCGGGATTGGCCGCCGCATCGAACTGGATCAGCTTGTCGAGCTTCTGCTTGCGGTCCGGCGACACGAACTGCCGGTCAAGCCCGGAGATCACGCCGGCGGACACCGACGGGCCGATGCCGAACGGAAAGCCCACCGCCACCACCTCCATGCCCGGCGCCAGATTCTGGCTGGACCCGAGCGTGGCGGCCGGCAGGTCGTCGGGGATCGATTTCGGCTGCACGATGGCCAGGTCCTTCTCGGGCATCGCCTGCAGCAGCGAGGCTTCCGATGTCTGGCCGTTGTGGAAGGTGACCTCCAGCCGGCTGGCGTCGGCCACCACGTGGTAGTTCGTGATGATCGTGCCGGTTTCGGTGACGACCACGCCGGACCCGATGTGGCGGGCTTCGGACCGGGCTTCGGGCTGCTCGCTGCGCCGGGGTGGATCGGTCGCGGCGGCTTCATCGCGCTGCGGGCTGGCGTTCGGGGCCGCCTTCGGCGCGGCCTTCTGGGCGGCTTTCGATCTGGCGTCGGGCGGATCGCGCTTTGCCTTGGCGGCGGGCGGCGGGTCGGGTGCCTTGTCGGGCGCGTAGCTGCGGATCTCGACCACCGATTCGCGGATGGATTCGGCGGCCCGGGCGGCCTGGGATGGCAGCGTCTTGGTCTGCAGCGTGTGCAGCACGGCGGCGTCGATGTCGGCCTGCGTGAGCTTGCGCGGCGGCGGCTGAGCCAGCCACGAAACCGATGCGCCTGCGGCAAATATCAGGACGACGGCCACTGAAACCAACCCGTAGATCGTCACCCGTTTCATCGCAGCCCCCGGTTCCGTCGCGCCTTAAAAAATACAGTACCATCCTCTTACTCACGCGCCAAGGAGCAGGGCATGCAGTTTCTCTGGCCGCAAATGCTCTGGCTGCTGCTTTTGCTCCCACTGCTGGCAGCCGCCTACGTGTATCTGATCGCACGGCGCAAGAAGGCAGCCCTGCTTTATGCCAGCCTTGCATTGCCGCGCGCCGCGCTGGGGCCCGGCCAACGCCTGAGGCGCCACATTCCCCCCGTTCTGTTCCTGCTGGCACTCGGTGCCGCCTTGCTGGCCTGCGCGCGGCCCAGCGCCACCATCACGCTGCCTTCCGACACCATCACGCTGGTGCTGGCGATGGATGTGTCGCGCAGCATGGAGGCCACCGACGTGGCGCCCACGCGCATCGCCGCCGCCCAGCAGGCCGCGCGTGACCTGGTGGTGGGGCTGCCGTCGAGTGTTCGGCTGGGCATTGTCTCGTTCGCCGCCACCGCCGCGGAAGTGCTGGCCCCGACCGATAACCGCCAGGACATGCTCGACGCGCTCGACCGCTTTCAGCTGCAGCGCGGCACGGCCACCGGCAGCGGCCTGATACAGGCCCTGGCCGTATTGTTTCCCAATGATAGCATCGACCTCGAAGCCGTCCTGTTCAACGACGGCGCACCATTGCTGGGCAGGCCCGCCCCGTCACTTGACGAAGCCGCTGCGGCAGACGCCGCGCGCAAGCGGGCGAAGGAGCGCGCGCCGGTGCAGCCGGGCTCGTACCGGCACGGCGCGGTCATCCTGCTCAGCGACGGCCGCCGTACCACCGGCCCGGACCCGCTCGACGCTGCGCGCATGGCCGCCCAGCGGGGCGTACGCGTGTACACCGTGGGCTTTGGATCGGCGCAGGGCGGCGTCGCCGGCGAGCCGGTGCTGTCCTACTTCATGCAGCTCGACGAGCCCTCCTTGCGCGCCGTCGCCAATATCACCGGCGGCGAATATTTCCAGGCCGGCTCGGCGGCCGACCTGAGCCGCGTGTACCGCCAGCTCAGCGCACGTTTTGCGCTGGAGCGCAGGGAGACCGAAGTCGGCGCGCTGTTCGCGGCGGTCGCCGGCCTTCTGCTGGTGGCGGCATGTGCGCTTTCCATCCTCTGGTTCCGGCGCTGACCCGCGTTATGTGGGCTACCGCACCAACTGCGCACAAATGGCGGCTTTTCGGACAGTGCTGCATTGCGGCATGACTGCTTAACTTTACCGAAATGTGTCAAACGGCTGTGCCGCAGAGCACTTGCCGACCCAGTCCCATACCCGGAATTTTCCGCCGACGATCGCGCAGCCGCGCGACGCCGGGAATGTTCTTTTTTTGCCTTGGTGGGGGAGACATGGAGCAGTCCGATACGCTTGCGGCAGCCGGGCCGGAACCTGTAACGGCGGCCCGCTCGCCGATGGCCACGCCACGGCGGCATCCCGAAGCGCGGGATGGTCGTGGCCACGACTACCTGCAACGCCTCCGGCCCTATCTGAAGGCGGGGGCTTGCGTGCAGGATGGCTGGCTTCCCCGGGCGCCGATCCGCTATACGCGCGGCATGCTCGCCAATGCACACTACTTCAGCCATCCCAGATGGATGGACGACTGGCTAGCCAATGTCCATCGCTATCCGCAATGGCGCGAACGCTGGCATGCCGTGACGGGACCGCTCGACGGCAAGGTACTGGTGGACGTGGGTTGCGGCCCCGGCAATGTGCTGGCCACGCTGGGCGGCGCGCCGCGCGTGGCCATTGGCGTCGACGTCGCGGAGGGCAGCCTGCAGCGCGCAGCCGGCGTTGGCTATGTCCCGCTGCAAGCCGATGCGCACGACATGCCGCTGGCCACGGGCATTGCCGACATCGTGGCCATCAACGGGTCGCTGCACCACTGCGACGACATGGCCGCCGTGCTGGTCGAAGCCGCGCGGCTGGTCAAGCCGGGCGGGGTGCTGATCACCGACCATGATCCCCAGTTCACCGCGTGGAACTTCCGCGGCCTAGCCATGCTGATGTGGCGGCTGCGCGTGCCGATCTACCGCTGGCTCAAGCGCGGCGGTCACGCGGCCGCCGATAACGAGCAGTACTGGGCGTTGGCAACCGAGTTGCATCACCGCCCCGGCGATGGTGTGACCGAGACCTTTCTGCGCGGCGTGCTGGAGCCACGCGGATGGCAGGTGAGGGTGCTTCCGCACAATCACATGGTGGGGGCCGAAGTATTCGACGGGCAGATCGGCCCGTCGCCGTGGAAGATTCGCATGGCGCAGCGCCTGTCAGGCATCAGGCCGGGCACACCGCAGGCGGCGATGAGCCTGTTCTGCGTCGCGCGGGCACCTTCTTCCACGCCGATGCGGAGGTAGCATTTCGGCCGCTGTGATGGGGCAGACCATCAAGGGATGGCTGGGCTGGTCATAGCGCAAGCACGATCTTCCCGCCGCGCGCGGCACGCGAGCAGCACGACATCATCCGGTTGTTCGCGTCGCGCTCGGTGCGGGTGAGCACGACGTCGCGGTGGTCGATGTCGCCATCCAGCACGCGTACCTCGCACGATCCGCACAGGCCTTCCTCGCAGTCGCTCTGCACGTCGATATTGGCGCGGCGCAGCGCGGTGAGCAGGGTCTGGTCGGCCGGAACGTCGAGCGTGAGGCCCGAATCCTTGAGCTCGACGGTGAAAGGCTGTTCTTTCGATGGGTCCAGCGTGCCGAGTGTGGAGCTGAAGTGTTCGACGCGCAGCGTGTCCTCGGGCCAGTTGGCGCAGCAGGTTTCCAGTGCCTCGATCATCCGCGCCGGGCCGCAGGCATAGACCTGCGTGCTGGCGTCCGGGCTCCCGAGCAGCCGGGCAAAGTCGGCGCGGTGGCCTTCATCGGCCGCATGGACGTGCAGGCGGTCGCCGTGCAGCGCGGCCAGTTCATCAAGCAGGGCCATGGCCTGGCGCGACCGGCCGCAGTAGTGGAATACGTAGTCGATGCCGAGTTCGCGCGCGCGCCGCGCCATGGCGCTGACCGGCGTCACGCCGATGCCGCCGGCCACGAAGATGGCCTTGCGGCAGCTTTCGTCGAGCCGGAAGTGGTTGCGCGGGCCGCGCACCTTGAGCTTGTCGCCGACGCGCAGGTTGGCGTGGATCCAGGCCGAGCCGCCACGGCTTTCCGTCTCGCGCAGCACGGCGATCTCGAACACATTGGCATTGGCCGGGTCGCCGCACAGCGAATACTGGCGCGAGATGCCGGTGTGGCCGCATTCGACGTCGATATGCGCGCCGGGCGTCCAGCGCGGCAGGGGACGCCCGTCCTGCGACGCCAGCCGGATACGCAGCACGTCCTGCGCAGCCGGCTCCACAGCCTCGACCACCAGCGTGCGGCCGATATTGCCGGTGGGCTCGCCGATGCGCACCGCGTCGCGGGGTGCCAGCACGGCGGGGTCGGTGCGTTCCGGATTTTGCGCCGGGTCCCATTCCACCCACAGGTGCTCGGGGCCGCGGAACGACGTGTTGGGCACGTAGGTGAAGTGCTGGTCGGCCAGACGCAGGTGCGGCAGGCGGCTGGTCAGCTCTTCGAGGAAGATCTGCATCTCCATGCGCGCCAGATTCTTGCCCATGCACTGGTGCGCACCGTACCCGAAGGTGAGCTGGTCGCTGGCGTTGTCGCGGTGGATGTCGAACAGGTCGGCATCGGAAAAGTGCCGCTCGTCATGGTTGGCCGACGATGTCACGATCAGCAGTTTGCTGCCGGCCGCCAGCGGGATGCCGCCCACCTCGGTGTCCCGCGTCACCACCCGGCGCCACGCGGCCACCGATCCGTTGTGCCGCAGGCATTCCTCGACGGCGTTGGGAATCAGCGCCGGGTCTTCGCAGATCTCGCGCCAGACGTCGGGGTGCTGCAGCAGCAGCTTGATCGCATTGGCCGATGCATTGGCCGTGGTCTCGTGCGCGGCCACGATGCCGGCCATCATCATCGAGTGCAGGTACGAATCGGTGACGACCTCGGGCAGTTCCTTCTGCTTGCGGATGCCGTACTGCATCCAGCCCGCCCCCGACGGGTCTGCACGCATCTTGTCGAGGATGCGGCCCGCCAGCTGCCAGAAGTTGCCCACGGCATGGGCCACGGCCACCTGTTCCTCGGGCTTTGGCCGGCCCCAGGTGTTCACCGTGTGGGCGATCGAATACTGGCGCAGCAGGTCCATGTCTTCCTCGGGCACGCCGAGGAAGTGCAGGGCGACGGTCAGCGGCACTTCCCAGAGCATCTGGTCCACCAGATCGGCGCGGCCATCGTCGATGAAGCGGTCGACGTATTCGCGCGCCAGCCGGCGCACCAGCGGTTCATGGTGCATCAGTTCCGCCGGGGTGAACGGCTCCATCAGCGCGCGGCGGCGCGGCATGTGGGCCGGTTCGTCCTCGTTGACCAGCGTCCGGTTCATCGCATAGCCATACGACGCCAGCACGGCGTTGGCTTCGTCGCCGGTGGGCGTGATCTTCTCCAGCGCGATGGCCGGGCTGAACGTGAGGTGGTCGCGGAAGATCGCCTTGATGTCGTCGAAGCGGGTCACCACCCAGTAGCCCAGTTTCGGGCTGTAGAACACGGGTTCCTGCTCGCGCGACCAGCGCACGTAGTCGGGCGGATCCTGCTGGTAGCCGTCCTCGAACGGATCGAACGCCGCGGCGTTGTGGCTGACCGGGCAGCCGTTCGGCGCCAGAACAGGGGATGCGCCGGCGGCGCGCAGTGCGGTGTGGTCGATCGGGCAACCCGCGCCGTGCGCGGGTGGGGTGGACTGCGTCATGCGGAACTCCAGCTACGGGCGGTGGTGCGTCAGTCGAGCGAAATCTTCAGATCCTGGATCAGCCGGGTCCAGCGCGCGGTCTCGCTGCGCAGCAGGTCGCCAAACTGGGCCGGGGTGTTGCCAACGGGCTCCACGCCGAAGTCGACCAGCTTCTTGTGGATGGCGGGGTCTTTCACGGACGCCACGACTTGCCGGTTCAGCGTGTTGATGACCTCGGGCGGGGTGGCGGCCGGCACCACCATGCCGACCAGCGCGGCGGCTTCCACGTTCTTGTAGCCGAGTTCGGCGAAGGTCGGCACGTCGGGCAACTGGGGCAGGCGCGTGGCGTTGGCCACCGCCAGCGGGCGCACCTTTCCGCCCTTGATAAAGCCCGCACCGGCGGCGTAGTCGACCATCATCGCGGGAATCTGGCCGGCGGCCACGTCGGACAAGGCCGGCGCCGCACCGCGATACGGCGCGTGGGTCATGGTCAGGTGTGCTTCGGTCTTGAGCAGCTCCATCGCCAGATGGTGCGGGCTGCCGGCGCCGGCCGATCCGTAGTTCACGCCGCCCGGCGTCGCCTTGACCTGGGCGATGAAGTCCTGCGCGGTCTTGGCCTGGGTGCCGGGGCCGACCACCAGGATCATGGGAAAACGGCCCAGCAGCGTCACGGGCGCCAGGTCGCGCGTGGGGTTGTACGAAAGCGTCTTGTACAGCGCCGGATTGAACACCAGCGTGCCGTTGTCGGCCGACAGCACCGTGTAGCCGTCGGGCGCCGAGCGGGCGGTCTCGGACGCGCCAATCGCGGTATTGCCGCCCGGCTTGTTGTCCACCACCACCGGCTGGCCGACGCGGGCGGACAGCCCCTGTCCGATGGTGCGCGCCAGGAAATCCGATCCGCCGCCGGCCGGGTAGGGCACGATCCACCGGATCGGCTTGGCAGGCCACGCGTCGGCGGCATGTGCGCCGGTGACCACTGCAAAGGACAGCGCAAGCAGCGCGATGGGGCGGAATCGGGGCATCGGTCGTCTCCTCGGTATTTGGCCGGATAGTGGTGGGCCTGTTTTGCGTAAATCATATACGCATTGCGTAATCAATGAATGAGGGTTAACCTCGGGCGCCATGACTTCCGCTACCGAACGCACTCCGGACCCCAGCCCCCGTCCGCGCGAACGCCGCCAGCGCGTGCAGGCGGCCGAAACCGGCATGGCCGTACTCAAGACGCTGGCCCGCCTGGGCGGGCGCGCCAGCCTGACGGCCATCGCGGGGCAGATCGGCGAAAGCCCGGCCAAGGTGCACCGCTATCTGGTGAGCCTGATGGAGGAAGGATTCGTCGCACAGGAAGCCAACACCCAGCAGTACCACCTGGGCATCGAGGCGCTACAGATCGGACTGGCCGCGATGCGTCAGGCCGACCCGATCCGGCTGTCCGAAGCCTCGCTGGTGCGGCTGCGCGAGCGGCTGGAAGTGACGTGCTTTATCGCGGTGATGGGCAACAAGGGGCCCACCATCGTACGGATCGAGGAGCCGGGCCTGCCGGTGACGGTGAACGTGCGGGTGGGGTCGGTGATGCCGCTGCTGTGGTCAGCCACGGGCCGCGTGTTCCTGGGCATGCTCGACGATTCGAACGTGCAGGCGCTGGCGCGCGCGGAACTCGATGCGCTGACGCCGGGGCAGCGCGCCGACCTGGATGCGAAGAACCCGCTGGGGGCGTTGCGCGACCCGGTGCGGGCGCAAGGCTGCGCGGCGGTGCGCGATACCAACCTCAAAGGTATCAGCGCGGTGGCGGCGCCGGTGCGCGATTACACCGGCCGCGTTTGCGCGGTACTGACCGCGCTGGGCGCCACCGGCGGCTTCGATCCGTCGATCGACGGACCAATCGGCCGCGCGGTGCGCGAGGAAGCCGCGGCCATCAGCGTCTTGCTGGGGTTCGCGGGCTGATCCCGGGGGGGGGGGGCGGCCCGATGCCGCCCGCGTCAGTCCGGCCGCTTCGGAATATCGACCGCGCGCTGCACGGCCGGCCGCGCCACAAAGGCCGCCAGCACCCGCGACACTTCCGGAAAGTCCTGGATGCCGACCAGGTCGCCTGCCTGGTAGAAGCCCAGCAGATTGCGCACCCACGGGAACGTGGCGATGTCGGCAACGGAGTAGTCGTCGCCCATGATCCACTGGCGGCCCTTGAGGCGTTCGTTCAGCACGTTCAGCAGCCGCTTCGATTCGGCCACATAGCGGTCGCGCGGACGCTTGTCCTCGTAGTCCTTGCCCGCGAACTTGTGGAAAAAGCCCACCTGGCCAAACATCGGGCCGATGCCGCCCATCTGCCACATGACCCACTGCAGGGTCTCGTAGCGCAGCGCGGGGTCGGCCGGCATGAACTTGCCGGTCTTGTCGGCCAGGTACACCAGGATCGCGCCCGATTCCCACAGCGCCAGCGGCTGGCCGCCGGGGCCGTTGGGGTCGATGATCGCCGGGATCTTGTTGTTCGGGTTCAACGACAGGAATTCGGGCGAGGTCTGGTCGTGCTTGTCGAAGCGCACCAGGTGCGGCTCGTAGGGCAGGCCGGTTTCTTCCAGCATCAGCGATACCTTGATGCCGTTAGGGGTATTGAGCGAATACAGCTGCAGGCGGTCGGGATGTTGTGCCGGCCATTTGCCGGTGATCGGAAAGTCGGACAGAACGGTCATCGTGATGAGCTTTGTTGTTTTGTGGGCGAAAACGGCCATGGTAATGGCTTTGGCGCAATTTCGCCTGGCAGCAGGTAAATACCCCTGACACCGCGGGGCCACGCCGGACTGTTGCGCTTGCCTGACACGCACTGGCATCGATGCGCCCCGATGACTACTCTCCATTTGGCTGTTCAGTCATCTGGATGGTATCCGCCGCGCACGGGCGGGCCATATCCTCTAGCTTCTTTCAAGGGAGGGCAGCATGAGGACCTTCTTGGGACTCGCTGCCGGCTGCATGCTCGCCGCCGGCTGCACATCGACACCGAAAGCGCCACCGGTATCGGCCTTCAAGGCCGACGACCTCAGTGGCAGACCGAAGCGCGCGGCGCAGGCCTGGGTGGCCGCCGGCAAGGACTGGTCGGCGGACAAGGATCTGGGGACCCTGCTGGCCCTGCCCGAAAACCGCGAAATCAGGGACCTGCTGGCGTCGTCGCAGTGCGCCGAGCCCCCGTCGAAATCTTCCTCGAACGCATCGGCTTCACCCGCCCGGGCCGCCACCGCAGCCGGCACCGCGTTCGTGGCCAGCGGTACGCGGCTCGTGGCAGACCTCTACGCCGACAAGGACCAGGGCAGCCCTGAACAACTGAAGCGCGAAGCGATCGACGCCAGCACTGTCGATGTGAGCATCTCGGCGGCCGGATTCCGTGGGGTCCGCTGCGCGGTGTTCGCACGCTATGCGTTGGCCGATGCGCCGTCGCGCCCCGGGCTGGTGGCCGTGCTGGCCATCGAACAACGGCTGCAGGACGGCAAGTTCACCGACTACTTCCGCTTCCGTCCGCTCTATATCCGGGCTGCGAACACGATTTCGAAGACGGCCGCGGGCAACGGGGGGCAACCGGCGCAGATCGCGGTGTCGTTCGCGCTGGTGACCCGCCAGCTCGTGGTCAATGGCGAAGGCGCGGCAACGTTTGCCGAACTGGGTTCGGCGGCCACCACCGTCGCCCGGGTGCCGCTGGGCGGCGACGGCATGCCATGCATTACGGCGCAATGCAGCGGCATGTCGCCGCCGGTGCCGGTGCCGGTGGCGCGGGGCACCGTGGTCCTGGCGATGGGTGTCAGCGAGGCGGGCGACGTGGGTGCCGAGATCGACCAGATCCGCGTGGAGCGCGAAGCGGTGGCTGCGGCGCGCGTGCCCGGGATGCCAACCCTGACGGCACCGGCCGTGACGCCGCCGGCCCATGGATCGGAGCGCCACCTGTCCCGCTAGTTGCGGCAGTCCAACCCAATCCGGGCCTGTTGTCAGAACGGCAGGCCCAGGTAATAGCGGCCCAGTTCCGACAGCTCGCCATCGGCGCCCAGCAGGCTGGTGAAATGCGGATCGGGGTTCCAGCGGCCCGTGAACCATGCGTAGCGGAAGACATCGGTGCGCTGCTCGCAGGTGGCCACCATGTCGCGCATCTGCGTCTTCTGCTTTTCCAGCGTATCGACCTGCGTGCCGTCGGCATTGCTGTGCCAGTTGGCGAATTCGGTGACCCAGAACGGTTTGCCATACTTGGCCAGGCGGTCGAGTTGCCCGCCCAGGCCATAGTCGTACCAGTGGAAGGCCAGGTAATCGATCTGGGGATTGCGGTTGCCGTTGGCGGCGCGATACGCGTTGTAGAACCCGTCGAGCCAGACCACGGGATCGCTGTAGCCCGGCATGGTGCCCCACGTGATGGCCGGGCCGACCAGCTTGACGCCGGTACGGCCGGCGATGGCCTCGAACTGCGGCCATGCGGCGGCGGCCGCGGCAGGCGACAGGTTGGCCTGGTCCGTCAGGTTCGGCTCGTTGATCAGCAGCAGGTACTTGACCTCCGGGTGGTCCTTCAGCCAGGTTTCCACCGTGGCGGCATCGAAGGCGTAGTCGTTCCAGAGCATTGGCACGAAGTCCATGCCATAGGCGGCGCGCGGGTCGGCGGGTGCCGATGCGCTGGGCCTGGGCGACCAGTTGTACCACCACGATACCCCGGGGGCCAGCGCCGCCAGGTCGGCCTTGCTGGCCAGGTCGTAGGCGATGCCGCGCTTGGCGCTCTTGGTCACGCCGGGCGTGGCGGACGGCGGCGTGGTGGGCGCGGCGGGCGTGCTTGGCGAGAGGTGGCCGCCGGCGCCGCCGGAGCTGCCGTTCGCGGACGCCGGGGTGCCGCCGTCGCCGCCGCCACCGCAGGCGGCCAGCGCGAAAGCCATCAGCAGCGGCGCCATGGCACGGCTGCGTAGGGTGTGCATCAGCATGTGAGTTTCCATGTTCTGGCGTCTGCGCGCTACAGCGATTGCAGGAACGCCGTGATCGCGTCGCGGTCGGCCTTCGGCAGGGCTTCGTAGCGCTTGCGGCTGTCGGTGGCCTCGCCGCCATGCCAGAGCACGGCTTCCGGGATGGTGCGGGCGCGGCCGTCATGCAGCAGGCGCACGCTGGCGTCGCCACCCTGCACGAAGCGCAGCGAGCCAAGGCCCCACAGCGGCGCCGTGCGCCACTGGCTCGGATACGCGCGGCCCTCGGACAGCGTGTCGGCCAGGTCGGGCCCCATGTCGTGCAGCAGCAGGTCGGTGTACGGATGGATGATCTGCTCGCGAAGCTCGGCAAATGGGTGCGTGGCGCCGGTCTTCAACGTTGGCGTATGGCAGGCCGCGCAGCGCACCTGCGCGAACAGGTCGGTGCCGCGCGCGATTTGGGCCGGATCCACATCATGCTCGGGCGACACACGGACGCCGTCGGGGAAGCCGCTGCGCAGCTTGCGCTGGGCCGGCACGGCGATCAGCGACAGGTAGTGCGTCATGCGCTGCAGTTCGTTCTCGCTGACGGACGTCGGCGTGGTGACCGTGTGGCAGTTCGCAGCCCCACGCTGACAGCCGTAGTCGGGGAACACGGGCGACGTCACGCCGAGGTCCTTGATCAGCGCGTCGGCCACCTGCTGGCGGATGCTGCCCTTCGATGCCTTCCAGCCAAAGCGGCCTACGTGGGTCTTGCCCGTCTGCGGATCCACCACGAGGTTGGCCACGCCACGGATGCCGTCGCCATTGGCGTCATCGGGATCGGCCAGGCCCAGGATGGTGGACTCGGGAATGGCCTCCAGCAGCCCCATGCCGATCACCTGCGCGGCCTGGCGCGCCGAGTAGCGTCCCGGAGCCGGGCCCTTGAACGCGAAGACCGGCTTGACCAGTTCCACCTTCTCGCCATCGGGCAACGTGCGCACGGTGGTGTCGAACGACTGCACGGTGACATCGTAGGCGGCCGCCTTGGCATCCTGCGCGTGCTGCTGCACGTTGTGGCCGTAGACTGGGTCGGGGCCGGTGCCGTCGCCGCTGGCGGTCAGGAACGACATCGTATCCAGCTTCGCGCCAAGCGCCAGCGGCTTGCTGCGGCCGTTGTTGGTGTGGCATTCGATGCAGCGCGGCTGGTTGTAGCGCGCGCCGAGCTGGCCGATATGGGCCGCGAACACGGGGTTGTCGCGATCGTGCTCGGAGTGCGTGCCGTCGGCGAACGATGTGTGGAACAGCCGGCGTCCTTCCACGAATCGCTGCGTATTGGTGATGCCGATGTTGTTGGCCATCTGCTGGAAGACCCGCATCGGTTCTTCCGAGTAGTTGTACGACAGGCTGGCCTGGCCGCCCAGCAGGGCGTCGTCGGGCAGCGGTTCGGAATCGAGGTTCGGGGCGATGCCGTACCACGGGCGCATGCCCACGCCAACGATGTAGAGCTGCTCGAACGAGTAGTAGCGGCTGCCGCCGCCATCCACCACCGGGTCGCGCTTGAGCCGCGGCGCCGGGGCCAGTTCGACCTTGTCGCCGATCTTCAGCGGGCTGTGCGGGTCGGTGCGCCAGTTCGAATCGAAGGTCATCATGCAGTCTTCGCGCGGCTGGTTCTCGCGGCAGATCGGCAGGCCGCCTTCCTTCGGATTGTTGAAACCGTAGTTCAGCGACCAGCCATAGTCGCGCACGGTGGGATCGAGCACATTGCGGAACAGGCTGAACGTGGTGCCATCGAAGATGCCCTGGTTCACGCGCAGATAGACCTCGATCAGCTGCTTGCCGGCGGGTACGTGGTCGCGGATTTCCAGGCCGAACGTGCGGTTCTGGAAGTAGAACGTGGGGAAGGTCAGGTAGCGGCCCGGACCCGCGTCCGGGGCGTCCCAGGCTTCGCCGCGCTCGCGCGCGTGGCGCTCGGTCGGGCGCGAGCCCATCATCGTGACCAGCGTGCCGTCGGGCTCCCGGTACTGGATCTGTTCCATGACCGGCGTATCGGCACCGTACAGCGGTTCGTAGAGCGATGGCGTGACAGTCGGCGCAGGCGCCGGACTGCCGTCACCGCCCCCTCCGCCGCACGCAGCGGCCATGAATACGGCGGCCAGCAGCAGTGCCGGCCCACGATGGTGAGCGATTTTTCTCATTGTATTGACCCTTCGTTCTTATCCGAGCCGCGCCGGGCTCCGTTCTCGATTTTTTTATTCCCGGCTTTGGCACGGACATCTGCCATGCGCCGCGAAACGGCCCATTCCCTGTAGCCGCGGCGATTATCGTGAGCCGGTTAAATAGATGTCAATTGTCATTATCTGGCGCACCGGGTGACAAAAATTGCGCCTTGCGGTGACGAGGATCGTCACCGCTTGACGGGACGCCGGATACAGCCGGGTCGATGACCTGTACATGACGGAAACCGGAGGTTTTCTGCCGGTGGACGGCGCTTCCGGTCTTGCAGGGTGCGTGCCGCGTGGGCCAATCTGGTGCAGATTTCGTTGCGCAAAAGCCGCAGACATTGCCACGGCGGCGGCGATGAAAAGGGGCCACTTGCCAGCGGATGGCAGTGGCCGGGGCCAGGCGTCGAGATATCAGGCGCCCAATGCGTTGACGCTCAAAGAGATACGGTAGGCGCGCTGGCCCGATGCAGCAGCACCGGTACCGATTTTGAAGTCGGTGTATTGCAGAGGTCGGCAACGCTATCCAGCGGCACCAGGGGGTTGGTCTCGGGGTAATAGGCCGCCACGCAACCGCGTGGAATGTCGTAGGCAACCAGCCGGAACCCGTCGGCGCGCCGCTCGATATCGTCGTGCCAGACCGTGGTCATGTCGACCCATTCCCCGTCGCGCAGGCCCAGCATCTGCAGGTCCGCCGGATGGATGAACACCACGCGGCGCTGGCCGAAGACGCCGCGGTAGCGGTCGTCCAGCGCGTAGATCGTGGTGTTGTACTGGTCGTGCGAACGCGTGGTCATCAGCGTCATCACGCGTTCGCCGTGGCGGGCGCGGGCCTGGGCGATCGGCGTGTCGGGGGTCAGCGCGTTGACCAGGAACTCGGCTCTGCCGGACGGCGTGTGCCATTGCCGCTCGCGCGCGGGCACATAAAGGTGAAAGCCGCCCGGTACCGCCACGCGGGCGTTGTAGTGCTCGAATCCGTCGACGACCTCGGCGATCTTGTCGCGAATGCGCGCGTAGTCCTGCGCGTACCAGCGCCAGTCAACGGTGGCGCTGCCCAGCGTGGCATGGGCCAGGCCGGCGATGATCGCGGTCTCGGACATCAGGTCTGGCGACGCGGGCGTATTCATCCCGAACGAGATATGCACCTTCGAGACCGAGTCTTCCACCGTTACGCCCTGCGGCACGCCGTCCTGCAGGTCGATCTCGCTGCGGCCAAGCGTGGGCAGGATCAGCGCCTCCTTGCCGTGGACCAGATGGCTGCGGTTGAGCTTCGTCGAGATATGCACGGTCAGGTTGCACGCGCGCAGCGCGTCCCACGTGCGAGCCGTGTCCGGCGTAGCCGCCGCGAAGTTGCCGCCCAGCGCCACGAAGATCTTCACGTCGCCGCGCAGCATGGCTTCGATGCTCTCCACCACGTCGTAGCCATGCTCGCGTGGCGGTGTGAAGCGGAACGCCGCGCCCAGCTTGTCGAGGAAAGCTCCCGTCGGTTGTTCCTCGATGCCGACCGTCCGGTTGCCCTGCACGTTCGAGTGGCCCCGCACGGGACACAGGCCCGCGCCTTCGCGCCCGATATTGCCGCGCAGCATCATGAGGTTGGTCAGCATCTGGATGGTCTGCACCGAATGCTTGTGCTGGGTCAGCCCCATACCCCAGGTGCAGATCACGCGCTGGCCACGCGCGTAGATCGCGGCCAGACCTTCGATGTCCTCGCGCGGCACGCCCGATTCCTGCTCGATGACGGTCCACGATTCGGCACGCAGGTCCGCCGCGAAGGCGTCGAAGCCGTGCGTGTGTTCGCCGATGAACGCGGTGTCAAGCACGCGGGCCGCACCCGTGGCCTGCGCCTCGTCGTCCAGTTCCAGCACGCGCTTGGCCACGCCCTTGATCAGCGCGTAGTCGCCGCCCAGCGTAGGGCGCACGAACACCGAGCAGATCTTCGTGTCGGACATGGTCAGCATTTCCACCGGGCTCTGCGGACTGGTGAATCGTTCCAGCCCACGTTCGCGCAGCGGGTTGATCGACACCAGCGTGGCACCTCGCCGGGCACAGTCGCGCAGTTCGGCCAGCATGCGCGGGTGGTTGGTGGCCGGGTTCTGGCCGAACAGCAGCACGGTGTCGCAGGTCTCGAAATCCTCCAGCGTCACGGTGCCCTTGCCGACACCCACCGTATGGGGCATGCCGCGACTGGTGGCCTCGTGGCACATGTTCGAGCAGTCAGGGAAGTTGTTGGTGCCGACCATGCGCGCGAACAACTGGTACAGGAACGCGGCCTCGTTGCTGGCGCGGCCCGAGGTGTAGAAGGCCGCCTGGTTCGGATCGGGCAGCGCGCGCAGGCGGGTGCCGATCAGCGCGAATGCGTCCTGCCAGGAGATCGCCCGGTACGTGTCCGTCAGGCCGTCGTAGATCACGGGCTCGGTCAGGCGGCCGTGCTGCTCCAGTTCGTAGTCGGTCTGCGCCATCAGGGCCGTCACCGTGTGTTGCGCCAGAAATGCGGCTGTCACGCGCTTGCCGGTGGATTCCGCGGCCACGGCCTTCACGCCGTTTTCGCAGAACTCGAACGTCGAGGCGTGTTCGCGGTCTGGCCAGGCGCAGCCGGGGCAGTCGAAGCCGTCCGCCTTGTTCTGCCGGAACAGCATCGCGTAGTCGCGGCCGGGCACGCGCTCCTTGATCAGGTTGATGGCCACGTACTTCAGCGCACCCCATCCGGCGGCGGCATGGGGATAGGGTTCGATGCGTGGCTTTGTCTTGAAGGCCATGGCGGGGGCTCCTGCCTGAAGGGAATCGATACGTCGGGATGGCCCGAGCGTATCGGCGGCAGGGTGGCGGGCGTTGCCGCTGGCGGCAGGGGTTTCGGTTTTGCACGCCCGGCGATGCGCCATGCAAACCAAAGGATGATGGTGCTCTACAAATTGACTAGCGCGAGGCAACCCACGTACGAATGCGCCGCACGGCGGTGCCGCCTACGATGGATTCACGGGCATGCGACGCAGGCCCTGGCGGGGAACCGGAGAGTTTTCCCCGTCTGCAACGCAAGTCAACCAGGAGTCCATCATGATTCGCAAGCACATCCTTCCCGTTCTCGTGGCATGCGGCGTGGCCGCCGTCAGCGCCCTTGGCACCGGCATGGCCAATGCCGCCGAGACCGGCAGGCACCCGGCCAAGCAGTCGCATCCGCAGTACAACATCGACCAGCCGCGTGACGTCTACACGCAGGGCGCGCGCTTCAATGTGTCGCCGGCCGACCAGGGCCGCTTTATCCAGGTTGGCCAGGACCTGACCGGCGTATCGGCGCCTCCGGGCAACACGCCTGCCTGAGCGCCGGCATGATCGCCAATGTCGAAATCGACGGCCGGGCCGCCAGCGCGGCCGTCGGTGGTGTCACGCTGGCGCTGGCATGGCTGGGCGTCTGTGCCGCCAGTTGCGGCATGGCGCTGGTCACGGCGCTCTGGGCAGGCGTCTGAGGTGCCGCCCAAGCGCCGTTTTTTTACGCTCGATCGGGGTTCAGAGCGCTACGCAACGTTCGCCCAAGGTCCGCCCCAGGGCCGCGATCAGGCCGCTTCCTCGGTCGCCTGCCCGCCATCGGCCATCCGTTGCGGCAGCCGTACCATCATCTTCGCACCGCCTTCGGGCAACGATTCCGCCGCGATGCTACCGCCATGGGATTCCACGATGTTCCGGCAAATGGACAGCCCCATGCCCATGCCGTCCGGCTTGGTCGTGTAGAACGCGTTGAACAGGCGGTCCATGTCCTTGTCGGGAATGCCCGGACCCGTATCGCTGACCACCAGCAGCACCGTATGGTCTGGCATGACGCGGCTGGCCAGCGTGAGCCGGCGCCGGCCGGACACGTGCGACATGGCCTGCGCGGCGTTCACCATCAGGTTCACCAGCACCTGCTGCAGTTGCGTCCAGTCGCCATGAATCCGCACGCCGTCGGCATCCAGGTCCAGGTCGGCCGATACCTGATGGTCCTGCAACTCGCGCCGCACCAGTTCCAGCGAAGCCGTCACCAGGTGGTCGACGCCGATATCCACGTATTTGGGCTCCGACTTCTGCGCCATGGCGCGAATCTGCCGGATGATGTCGTTGGCGCGGCTGGCGTCGCGAATCACTTGTTCGATGGATTCGGTGGCTTCCGCGATCTCGGGCTCGTCGCGCTGCAGCCAGCGCAGTGCCGAGCTGCCGCAGGTGACGATGGCGGCCATCGGCTGCGTCACCTCGTGTGCGATCGACGCGGCCAGCTGGCCCAGCGTGGTCACACGCGACACATGCGCCAGTTCGGTCATGGTCCGATGCAATGCCTGCTGCGTCTCGATGGCGTCGGTGGTATCCATCAGGGCGCCCACGTATTCGTGCTGGTCGCCGGCCGTGGCGCTGCGGCGCGCCACCAGATGCACGTGACGGATCGCGCCACCGGGCAGCAGTAGCCGGTGCCGCAGATCCACGCTCTCCACGCCGCCGAGCATGGCCGCATGCACGCGCTGCACTTCGACCAGATCGTCGGGATGCACGCGGGTGAGCACCATGCCGAAATGCGGTGCCTCGCCCCGCGGGTAGCCGAGGATACGGAACGCCTCGTCCGACCACGTCATCGTGTTGGCCGGCAGCCGCAGCGCGATACTGCCGGTCTTGCTGAGCCGCTGGGCTTCGGCCAGGAATGCTTCGCTGCGCGCCAGGGCGGCTTCGGTACGGCGCCGCCGCGCCATGTCGGCCAGGTTGCGCAGCGCCAGCAGCGTAGTGGTGCCGATGGCCAGCAGGGCAAAGACGAAGCGTGCCAGCTGGCCGTGATCGGGGTCGGGGTTCTGCGAAAACGCAAAGGCCGCCACTGTGAGCACCAGCGCCGTGGCAGCGGTGACCCGGGTGGCGCGGATCGATCCGGTCAGCGCCACCAGCAGGATGACAAGCACATAGACCACCGCGATGGCGAAATCGAGTGGCGTCAGGGCGTCGATCGCGAAGACACACAGGCCCAGCAGGCCTGCCGCGCCCATCAACAGCCGGTTCGTGGTGGTGTTGTACATCCTGTCGCCCGTATTGCTGGTTGTCGGTATGCCCATGCCCACGGCCGGCAGCATGGCCCGACGCTGATATTAGTCCTGAATGACTGGTCGAGGAATCATATGAAGGTATAGGAGATGTCCATGCATTCGTCGCCCTTCGGGAACCTTGGGTGCGTTTTTGCAAGCGGTTGATCTGGGGACAATCCGCGTCAGCGCCGCAGGTGCACAGTCGAGATGGACACCCGCCCGCGCCGCTGGCGCCCGCGAGTGCACAGAATCGGGGCGCATAGCCCTTTGGTATGCCTTACTGGAGCCCATCATGACCCTTACCCAGCTTGACGATCCCGGCCTGGCCGTCACCGAAATCTCGGATCACCTGAACCGGCTGCTGGCCGACGTCTTCGCGCTGTACCTGAAGACCAAGAACTTCCACTGGCACATGTCCGGCCCGCACTTCCGCGACTACCACCTGATGCTGGACGAGCAGGCCACCCAGATCTTCGCGATGACCGACGACGTGGCCGAGCGCGTGCGCAAGCTCGGCGGCACGACGCTGCGCTCGATCGGCGCCATCGCACGACTCCAGCGCGTGCGCGACAACGACGCCGAGGACGTCTCGCCCAAGGCCATGCTGCGCGAGCTGCATGCCGACAACCTCACGCTGGTCCAAGCCATGCTCGATGCCCACGCGGTCTGCGACGACCACGCCGACGTGGCCACGGCCAGCCTGCTCGAAAACTGGATCGACGAAGCGCAGCGCCGCGCGTGGTTCCTGGCAGAGTCGGTCAGGTAACGTCGCCGACGCCCAACGCCAAAGCCCTCTCCGTTGGAGAGGGCTCTTTTTTTTCGAGAGCCGGCGCCGCATGCAGCTCAGACGGCCACCTTGCCGCGGAACACGTGATACTGGTACAGGTTGTAGCCCAGCATGACCGGCAGCAGCACGCCAATGCCGATCAGCATGAATACCAGCGTCCGGTCGTCGGAGGCGGCATCGATCAGCGACAGCCGCCCCGGCACCACGTTCGGGAACAGGCTGACGGCCAGTCCGCCGAACGACACCAGGAACAACAGCATGGCTGCGCGGAACGGAGCGCGGCGGCGGCCGGTCCAGGTCGACCCGGCAATCCAGGAGACCGCCAGTGCGGCCATCACACCCAGCGCCAGCAGCACGGCCAGCACGCCATGCTGGTGCCAGCGGTGGGTGCCGATCAGGCTCAGCCGCAGCGTGGCGCCGTGCAGCACCAGCGCACTGACGACGGTGATCGGCAGCGTTGCCAGTGTCCACTTGCGCGCCGAAGCGTCGACCGGATACGACGTCTTCTTGATCAGGTAGGTGGCGCCCAGCAGCGCGTAACCGGCGGCCACGCCCACGGCGGCAACCAGCGTGAACACGGCGTTCCATGCGCCCGGATCCAGCCCGGTGATGATGCGTCCGAGGATCACGCCCTGGGCCACGGCGGCCAGCAGGCTACCGACGCCGAAGACCCGGTCCCAGAACGGGCCGCGATGGGTGGCGTGGCGGAACTCGATGGCCGCGCCGCGCATGATCAGCCCGGCGATCAACGCCATCAGCGGCAGGTACAGCTGGGGCAGCAGCATGGCGTAGGCGGCCGGGAAGGCGCCAAACAGTCCGCCCCCAAGCACCACGAGCCAGGTTTCATTGGCATCCCAGACGTGGATGATCGATTCGACCATCACGTCGCGCCGTTCGCGCTCGGGCTCGAACAGGCTCAGGATGCCGATGCCAAGATCAAAGCCGTCCGTGACGACATAGGCGGCCAGCATCAGGCCCAGGATGCAGAACCAGAGCGATACCAGCAGGGTATGGGCGTTGGTTTCCATGGCGAGTCTCCGGTGGTCAGTAGGTGCTGCGCTCGACGGCCGCCGGCAGGGCCGCCGGGGCGGTTGCCGGGGGGCTGAGCGACAGGTCCGGCCCCTGGCGCAGCCAGCGCGCGGCGAGCCAGGCGAAGGTCACCAGCAGCACTGCGTAGAAGGCGCCGAACATCGCGATGCTGCCGGTGACGTCGGCGGGGGAAATGGCGGTCGAGACCCCTTGCGGGGTGCGCAACAGGCCATAGACCAGCCATGGCTGGCGACCCACCTCACGCACGATCCAGCCGCACTCGACGGCCAGGTACGGCAAAGGAATGGCGACGATCCACGCCAGCAGCAGCGCCCGATGCTGGCTCAGGCTGGCGGGCTGTTGGCGCGTGCGGCGCAGCACCCGTGCCGTCCACAGCGCCAGCGCCACGAACAGCACGCCGATGCCGGCCATCACCCGAAACGCGTAGTAGAGCAGCGGCAGCATCGGGGGCTGGTCGGCGCGCGGAATATCGACCAGGCCCGTGACGGTGCCATGTACCTTGTGCGTCGCCAGCAGGCTCAGCATGCCGGGCACCTCGATGGCCCAGTCATTGCGCTGGGCGGCCTGGTTGGGCCAGGCCAGCAGCGACCACGACGCGGCCGTGCCCGGCGCATTGGTCTGCCAGTGGCCTTCAATGGCGGCGCCCTTGGCGGGTTGCGTCTCGAAGACGTCCACGCCGCTGCCGTCGCCCAGCCATACCTGCAACGGCGCCACGATTACCAGCAGCACCATGGCCAGACGGAACGAGCGTGCGAAGAACGCGGGCTGGCGCCGCTTCAGCAGGTACCAGGCCGAGATGCCGGCCACCACCACCAGCCCGGTTTCCAGCGCGGCCGTCCACATGTGGCTGATGCCCCAGAGCGCATCGGGATTGAAGATCGCGCGCAGGTAATCGGTGACGACGATCTTGCCGTCCTTCACCGCCACGCCGGCTGGGGTCTGCATCCACGAATTGGCCACCATGATCCAGAAGGCCGACAGCGACGAGCCCAGCGCCACCATGCCAGTGGCAAACAGGTGCACGCCGCGCGGCACACGCTCCCAGCCGAACATCATGATGCCGACAAAGCCGGCTTCGAGCATGAAGGCCATGGCGCCCTCGAAGCCGAGGATGTTGCCGAAGAACTGCCCGGTGAACTGCGAGAACGCGCTCCAGTTGGTGCCGAATTCGAACTCCATCGGGATGCCGCTGACCACGCCGACGGCAAAGTTCAGCAGCAGCAGCTTGCTCCAGAACCGCGCGTGGCGATACCACGCCACGTCGTTGGTGCGAATCCAGAGCACTTCGACGATGAACAGGAAGGCCGACAGGCTGATGGTCAGGATCGGCCAGAGGATATGAAAGATCGCGGTGAAGGCGAACTGCAGCCGAGACAGGTCGGTGACGTCGTGCATGGCGCGTTACCTGGCGTTCGACCGGTAGGCGATGGTGGGTTGCGCGTCGTCCAGCGCGGGCGCAAGGGCCACGCCGGCGCTGTCCATGGCGGAGGCCAGGATCATCGCGTCGGCGTTGAGCGCGGGCGGACGCGAACGCTGCGGGCGAAACACCAGGTCGCTCTTGTCGATGGGCTGGCCGGACAACGCGCAGACGCCGCTGTCGCGGGCCGGGCCGATGGTCCATACCTGCGCCCCGTAGCGGCAGTGCGTGGCGTCGCGCCAGCTCACGACGGCCATGGCACTGCTGAGCCGTTCGATGATGCTGACGATGGGGGCATGGGCGCGCAGTGCGTTGTCCTCGGCGGTGTAGGTCAGGGACGCCAGCGTCTGGCGCTTCGGATCCAGCAGCGCGATGGTGCGCAGCCACGTGTCGCAGGCGCTGTCGCGCACGTCCACCAGATCGCGGGTGTCGACGGATGCGGGGTACAGGGTTTCAGCCATGGGAGCTCCCGGAAGTAGAGGTGACCTTGACGCGCCAGCAGTGCGGCGTGTCGCCGACGAATCGCTTGAAGACGGTGGTGAAATGGGCTTGCGACCGGAATCCGCAGCGCATGGCCACTTCCAGCACGCTGCCGTCGCCGCCGCGCAGCAGGTCCTGTGCGTGTTCGATACGGCGGCGCACCAGGTATTCGTGCGGGCGCATGCCCGTGGTACGCCGGAACTGGGCGGCAAAGTACATGCGCGTGAGCCCGGTGCTGCGCGCGATATCAGCCAGCCCGATGGGCGCGGACAGGTTCGCGTCCATGAACGCGATGGCGCGGCGCAGACGCCACTGGGGCAGCGTGGTCACCGCACGCGTGTTCGACGCAATGCGCTGGAAATGATTGGCCACCACGCGCGCCACGATGGCCAGGGCCACGCTGTCGGCAAAGATGCGGCCCAGGCCCGGGTCCTGCGAATGCGCCACGGCCAGGGCCTGGCCAAGGCGTTCCAGTGCCGGGTCGGCATGGAAGAACGGATCTTCGAGCCGCAATTCGCCGTCGTGGTCGTGGCCGAACTGGTCGGCATAGCAGGCCGCCAGCACCGATTGGGGTACGAACAGATGAAGCACGTCAGTGGCTGAAGCGTACACGGCGCTGGTGGCGGTGCCCGGCGCGGTCACGTGGACCGCACCGGCACCCAGTCGTCCGTCAAACACCGGCATGCCGCCGCACAGGAAGCGGATCGAGCTGGACCGCAGGTTGATGGCGATGCAGTGCCGGGTGGGGTCGCCTGCGTGCGACACCGTGTCAGGCGGCTCGCCGTCGCAAGTCCAGCGCGACACCACGATGGCGTCACGGTGGCCGGGCGTGACCACCGCCTCGGGGGCGTGTCGCCAGCGGGTTTCTCGCTGGACGAAGCCGGGCGCCTGCGCGGCGGCCACGCGAAGCTGGGGCGCTGCCCTGGCAGGTGCGGCGCCAGAGGCGTCAGGGGCGTTGAGGACGATGGTTGCTACATCTTTCATGGTGGGGCTCCGGGATGCGGTATCGGTGCGGCGGCGGGCGTTCAACCGGCGTACTGGAGGTACGCGACGGCAATCAAAATCAGGTTCAGCACGGCGAGGACGATCCAGCCGTACATCAGCAACAGGCTTTCCTGGTCGGACATGACGGCGCTCACAAGTGGTGGTGCGACAGCACGGCGTGCGCTGCGGCGTGAACTGGCTCGATGGCCTGTTGCCACATGCCGTAAACCACGGCGCCAGCCACGCCGACCGTAGCGAAGGCGAGGGTGATGGCGATGATCGGCATCCAGAGCTTCTGAAGTGTCATGGTGCGGCTCCCGTGGAAGCAGTCGGTGGTTGACTGGAATGCTAGGAGCCGGGTACGGATGCCCACAATTGCCGCGTAGGTGGTGCGGTGTTAAACGAAGGTATAGGCCGCGCCAACGCAATGCACCGGAAAGGGGCGAAATCGCGCGGATAGCGGCGGTCCCGCCACCCGGTAGTGCCATCCCGAAATAACTTGGCGTTGGCAACCACGGCCTTGCGCGCCAGCGGCCATCATTCCCGGCATCAACCATCGGAGTGAGGCCGTGATGCATGCCGCGACCGGATGGCGGCACCTGCCCGTGGCTGCCGCCGTGCTGACTACCCTGGCGCTGACGGGCTGCGCCGCGTTCGACCACAGCCGCCCCACGCAGACGCCGGCGGTGGTTACCGGCATCGCGCAGAGTCTGCCCGCCCAGCATGGCCAGTGGCCGCCGCAGGACTGGATCGACCGCTTTGGCGACCTCCAGCTTGGCGCACTGGCCCGCGAGGCCGTTGCCGGCAGTCCGACGCTGCAGGCCGCGCGGGCGCGCGTGGAGGCAGCCCGCGCCGTGGCCGAGGGCGCGCGCAGCGGCCTGTATCCCGACATCGATATCCGCGGCGGTGTGTCGCGCCAGCGCATTTCCGAGACCGACCTGCTGGGCGCCACGCCGCTGTCGGGCCGCTGGATCAACCAGGTGCAGCTGTCCAGCGGCCTGACGTATGACCTGGACTTCTGGGGCCGGCACCGTAGCGCGCTGCGGGCCGCGATCTCCGGCGTGCGCGAAGCCGAAGCCGAAGGCCAGGCTGCGCAGTTGCTGCTGACCACGGGCGTGGCACGCGTCTACGCGCGGCTGGCCACGCTTTACGTGCTGCGCGACATCACCACGCAAACGATTGCCCAGCGCCGCGAACTGTCCGCGCTGGGCAAGGCCCGGCTGGTGGCTGGCCTCGATACCCAGGTGGGCATCACGCTGCAGGACGCCGACCTGGCCAGTGCCGAGGCGGATCTGACGCATATCGACGACACCATCACCGTGACGCGCCACCAGATTGCCGCGCTGCTGGGCAAGGGCCCCGACCGCGGACTGGCGATCACCCGGCCGGTGCTGCTGAACGGCTCGGGTGGTCATCCGCCGGCCGGATTGCCCGACGACGCGCGCATCGGGCTGCTGTCGCGCCGCCCGGACCTGGTGGCCGCGCGCTGGCGCGTGGAGGCTGCCTCCAAGGACATCGACGTGGCGCGTGCGGAATTCCTGCCCGACGTCACGTTGTCCGCCATGGCCGGCCTGACCACGATCACGCCGTCCGATTTCCTGCTTGGTGCTAGCCGGGCCTTTGCCTTTGGCCCGTCGCTGCGGCTGCCGGTGTTCGAAGGGGGCCGCCTGCGCGCCAACCTGCACGCGCGCTACGCCGACTACGACGCAGCCGTGGCCGACTACAACCAGACGCTGGCCGATGCATTGCGCGAAACGGCCGATGCCGTCGGCAGCCTGCAAGCCGTGGCCGCCGAAACTGCGCAGCGGCAGCGGGCACAGGCGCTGGCCGAGCGTGCCTATGCGCTGGCTTCCGGCCGCTGGCAGGCCGGCCTGGCCAACCAGCTGGCCGTCCTGACGGCGCAGGACAGCGTCCTGGCGCAGCAACGCCAGGTGGCCCAGCTCCAGGGGCAGCAACTCGATCTCCAGTTTCAGCTGGTCTGGACGCTGGGCGGCGGCTACGTCGGGCAGTTGCCGGAACATGCCGCAACCCAGTCCGCCGCATCACCCAATCCCACCACGACCTCACCATGAACACACCCGCCCCGCCCGCTGCTCCCGCCGCGCCCGCACCGTCGGCCGAAATGCGCCCCGTACCGCGCCGCCGCCTGATCACCGTGGCCGCCCTGATCGCCGTGGCGGGCATTGGCGCCGGCGCGTACTGGTGGACCATCGCCCGGCACTTCGCGTCCACCGATGACGCCTATGTGTCCGGCAACGTGGTGCAGGTGACGTCGCTGGTGCCGGGCACGGTCGTATCGATCGCGGCAGACGACACCCAGCGCGTGACGATGGGCCAGCCGCTGGTGGGGCTGGACCCCACCGACAGCGAGGTGGCGCTGCAGCAGGCGGCCGCGCAACTGGCCGAAACGGTGCGCCAGGTGCGCACGCTTTATGTCGGCAACGGCACGCTGCAGGCGAACATCGCGCAGCGCCAGGCCACCGTGGAGAACGCCCGTGACGATCTACGCAGGCGCATGTCGGTCGACGGGACCGGCGCCGTATCGAAAGAGGATGTCGACCACGCCCGGTCAACGCTCAAGGAAGCGCACGCGGCGTTGCGTGCCGCGCAGGAACAGCTGGCATCGAACCTGGCCCTGACGCACAACACCAGCATCGCGCAGCATCCCGACGTGGCGCGCGCCGCCGCAAGCTATCGCGCCGCCTACCTGGCCCACGCGCGTTCGACACTGCCGGCGCCAGTCACCGGCTTCGTGGCGCGCCGCGCGGTGCAGGTGGGCCTGCGCGTGGCGCCCGGTGTGCCGCTGATGGGCGTGGTGCCGCTGGACCAGGTCTGGGTGGACGCGAACTTCAAGGAAAACCAGATGAAGGACATGCGCGTGGGCCAGCCGGTGTCGCTGGTGGCCGATTTCTACGGCGCCCAGGTGCGCTACGACGGCAAGGTGGCCGGCTTTGCGGCCGGCACGGGCGCTGCGTTCTCGGTGCTTCCCGCGCAGAACGCCACTGGCAACTGGATCAAGGTGGTGCAGCGGCTGCCGGTGCGGATCACGCTCGATCCCGCCCAGCTGGCGGCGCATCCGCTGCGCATCGGCCTGTCGATGCAGGTGACCGTGGATGTTCACCAGCACGACGGCGCCAGCCTCAACACGCTGCCGACCGTGACGCCGCTGTCCACGGACGTCTACGCACTGGTGGGTCGCGACGCCGACGCGAACATCGCGAAGATCATCGCGGCCAACGAGCGTTGAGCGCGCGGTGGATGCTGCGCCGCGCTCCCGCAAGCGGGAGGGAGGAGGCCGCAAACGGTCATGGGGAACTCACCGCAGCCACCGCTGCCAGAGCGCAAAGCCGGCCACCAGCAGGCAGCCGGGCGCCACGATGGCCAGCAGGTTGGCGCCGGCCAGCAACACCGCCTGCTGGTCGATCTGTTGCGACAGGCCGATCAGTGCGGCGCCATGCGGCAGCGGTGCGATGCCGAACCGGTCGACGCGTGCCACCAGGTGCGTGCGCGCCAGCGCCTCGCCGTACTGCAGGCATTGGGCGGCGGTGCCCGTGCCGGCGGCCGATGCCACCTGGCGCACGATGTTCTTGAACTGGTAGGTGTGCGAGAAATCGTCGAGCGGTGTGTCCAGGAACGTCAACTTGGCCACGACGATCAGGCTGAACGGCAGCGCCGCGCTCTGCAGCAGCAGTGCCGGCACCACGCGGCCCAGCGACAGGTCCGTCATCAGGCGCGTGGCCAGCATCCACGCCGCGCCGGCCAGCAAGACATAGCCCAGCGCCAGCCAGCGTCGCGACCCCGGCAGGCGCGCGCCATACAGCACGAACACGATGGCTGCCACCACGCCCGCCGTGGCGGTCAGCGTCGTTACCATGCCGGTGGTCTCGAACGAGAAGCCCAGGCCGAGCTGCAGCACGATCGGGATCAGGTAGTTCCAGAGCCCGGCCACGAACGAGTAGGTGGCGTAGAAGCCCAGGCCGGTCAGATAGCGTTTCCCGCCCAGCCGGCGCGTATTCAGCCACGGGTCGGGATGCCGGTGCAGCCGGAGGAAGGCCAGCGTCATCAGGGCGGCACCCGCCAGCGGGCGGACCATCACGATGGGCGTGCTGGCTGCGGTGTAGAGCCGCAGATCGGCCAGGCCATGCACCAGCACCAGTGCCCCCAGACCCAGCAGCAGCACGGTGTACCAGTCCATCGCGGCAAGGGTGTCGATGTCAGGCGAGCGGGGCGGGGTGACGCGGTGCGGATAGGTGACCGACACCAGCAACAGCGTGGCGGCGGCGCCGATGGCCTGCACCACGAAGATCAGGCGCCAGCTGGCATCAAGGATCAGCGTGGCGGTGATCCACGGCGCCGCGGCCAGCATGCCGATGGCGCCCAGCACGAACGGCCACAGCAGGCGAGGGCGCTCCTGCGGGGCGGCGATCATCTGGATCAGCGTGCGCGCGGCAGCGAACAGGCCGCCCGCACCAAGCCCCTGCACGGCCAGCGCCACCGAGAGCTGCACGATGTTGTTCGATGCCGCGCACAGCAGGGCGCCCGCGATGGCCACCAGCAGGCCCAGCATCGTGAAGCCCCGGTAGCTGACCAGGTCCGCGATGCGCCGCAGCATCAGGTTGGCGACGATGGCGGCCGCGGCATAGGACGTAAAGCACCAGAGAAAGTCGTCGGGCGTGGCGTAGACGCCGGCGCGGATCTGCACCGCGCCGGTGGCCAGCATCGACGTGGCCACGAAGTCGACCCCCGTGGCGCACCCCAGGGCCAGCCCCATCAGCAGCACACCGCCGCGCGTGACGCGCGGCAGGGCGCCTAACGCGACGGATGGCATGCCGCCTTGCCGTCGTGGCACCTGGCCGGGGTCTGGGGCGCGGTCTTGGCCCCGGCCTTGGCGGCCGGCAGCACGCTGTAGTCGTAGCGGTCGGCGGCAAACGGGCTGGTGGCCGGATCGGTGGCGTGGGCGGCCACGGCGCCCAGCAGACAGGTGGCGGCAAGGATGGCTCGAACCAGAATCGGACGCATGTCGGTTCTCCGGTTGGTGCGGCGATGGATCAGCGGTTCAGGAAGGCCAGCAGGTCGGCGTTGACCTCGTCGGCTCGCGTGACGCACATGCCGTGCGGAGCGCCGGCGTACACCTTGAGGGTCGCGCCCTTGACGATGCTGGCCGACAGGCGGCCGGCATCGTCGATCGGCACGATCTGGTCGTCGTCGCCATGCAGGACCAGCGTGGGCACGTCGATCTTCTTCAGGTCTTCGGTGTAGTCCACCTCCGAGAACTCCTTCACGCACAGGTATTGGCCCAGCACGCCGCCGGCCATGCCCTGCTGCCAGAAGTTGTCGATGGTGCCCTGCGCCACCTTGGCGCCCGGACGGTTGAAGCCGAAGAAAGGCAGCGCCAGGTCCTTGTAGAACTGCGAGCGGTTGTCGGCCACTCCCTGGCGGATGCCGTCGAAGACTTCCATCGGCAGGCCGCCGGGATTGGCCTCGGTCTTGAGCATGATCGGCGGCACGGCGCCGATCAGCACCGCCCCGGCCACGCGCTTCGAGCCATGCCGGCCGATGTAGTGCGCCACTTCGCCTCCGCCGGTGGAATGGCCAACCAGCGTGGCGCCCTGGATGTCGAGGGCGTCGAGCACGGCGGCCAGGTCGTCGGCATAGGTGTCCATGTCGTTGCCGTGCGCGGGCTGGTCCGAGCGGCCGTGGCCGCGACGGTCGTGGGCAATCACGCGAAAGCCGTGCTGCACCAGGAACAGCATCTGGGCGTCCCAGGCGTCGGCATGCAGCGGCCAGCCGTGCGAGAAGACCACGGGGCGGCCGGTGCCCCAGTCCTTGTAGAAGATGCGGGTCCCGTCCTGGGTGGTGATGTAGCTCATGTCGGTCTTCCTGAGGAGAGAGTGAGGCTTGAGGCTACCGCCGGCGCGGGGCGGACCGTTCCGCGTGATCGGCGCTGCTTTCGCATATGCACGTCCGGGCGCCGGATTCGGCGCAGACCGTCCGGCGCGGGCTTTCAAAGGGCTTGCAGCGGGCTTTCGGAGGGTGCTGGCAGGGCTGGCCGAACGTCCGGGCGCCGTGTCGCGGCGGGCCGACGCCTATACGAAGGCATAGTGTTGGCCATCGATGCGGGCCGCTACCATTGCGCCATAAGATTGTTGTGAGGTACCGGCCTTGGCCAAGAAACTGGTTGTCGCCATCATTGACGACGACGAATCCATTCGCGCGGCGACTTCCCGGCTGGTCCGTTCGCTGGGTTGGGAGGCGCGCACTTACGCATCGGCTCAGGTCTTTCTGGAGGCTGCCGGGACGGCCGAGGCGCATTGCATCCTGTCCGATGTCCAGATGCCAAAGATCAGCGGGCTGGAGATGCTGCGCACCCTGAACGCGCAGGGCAGCCAGGTTCCGGTAATATTCATCACCGCGTTCTGCACCGATGCCATCCGCCGCGAAGCCTTGCGTGCCGGCGCGCAGGCATGTCTGTGCAAACCTGTCGATGGCGCGGCCGTCCAGCGATTCCTGGAAGATGTGGCGTCCGGCGCGCTTGCGCCGCGCCCCGAGACCGCGCCCGGAACGAAAGTGAATCCATGAATACAGCGATCCCGTCCGGAGAAGGGGTGTCGGTGGTCTACGTGGTGGACGACGACGAGTCCATGCGCCGTGCGGTGTCGATGCTGCTGCGCTCGGTCGGCTACCAGGTCGAGACCTTCGCCTCGGCCACCGATTTCCTCGCGGCGCCCCGGCCAGATATCCCCAGCTGCCTGATCCTCGACGTCCGGCTGAAGGGCCAGAGCGGCCTGGCGGTGCAGGAACAGTTCGCCGCCAGCAAGATGCCAATCCCGATCATCTTCATGACGGCCCACGGCGACATCGCCATGTCGGTCAAGGCCATGAAGGCCGGCGCAATGGATTTCCTGGCCAAACCGTTCCGCGACCAGGACATGCTGGACGCCGTCGAAAGCGCCCTGACGCGCGACGCCGCCCGACGCCAGACCGACACGCGCGACGCCGGCCTGCGCCAACGCTACGACGAACTGACCCCCCGCGAAAAAGAGGTCATGGCCTACGTGGTACGCGGCCTGCTGAACAAGCAGATTGCCGCCGAACTGACGCTCAGCGAAATCACCATCAAGATCCACCGCGCCCAGGCCATGAAGAAAATGGGCGCCCGCTCGCTGGCCGACTTCGTGCTCAAGGCCGAGGCGCTAGGCATCATCGATTCGGCGCGGAACGGGGTATAGGCAGATGCTCTGTGCGCCAGGCGATGCGCTTAGCGCACCATTCGCTCCTGTCGAACATCGGTAATCCACGATCTTTCGAGAAAACTGGCGATCATTTGCGATACGCCAGATGGGGTGGTTTTTTCTGTTTTGCGAAGAGACGAACACGGGTAGCGTGCGACGCACAGTAACGTGCGTTGCAACGATCCCATGTCAGCAAACGAATTCGAGGCCGAGCGTCCCGGCCCGGCAGGGCTTTTGATCGGCCTTTGCGTCTGTTGTCCAGTATTGCGCAGTGTGTGGCGGAGCCGGCGGCCATGAAGTCGACCGCCGTACCCAACAAGCCGCCGCCCCCACTGAAACCCCTCCGCTTCACCTTTCCCCTGCGAAAAAAGGCTGCAAAGGAAGGCGCGCCCGGCGTCGAGGTCACCGACGAGCACGAGTTCCACCGCCTGCTCCGACTCGAGCCGGGCGGCGCCTTTGCCGTCAGCGCCCACGGCATGTGGCACGGCGGCATCCATATCAGCGAAGCTGGCGCTGGCCAGTTCCTCGACCTGACCGGTGGCGTGCTGGCGATGGCCGACGGCGAGGTCGTCGCGTGGCGACTGGATCGAACCTGTCCGGTTACCGAGCTTCCCGGCAACGGCCAGCAGCCCGCCATCCAGGCTTGCTACAGCACGGGTTTCGCCCTGGTGCGCCACAAGATGGAGTTTCCACGCGGGACCTGGCTGACCTTCTACAGCCTGTACATGCACCTGCAGGACCTGGCTGGCTACGAGGACAGGAAGACGTTGCCCCGCCCGGCCCATTGGTCACCGGAGTTCAAGGTCACGACGTTCGCCCGGGATCAGCCACGCGCCAGGCCGGGCCTGCGCGCTGCGCCCGCCAAGCAGAAGGGGCTGCGCGTGCGGTCAGCACGGGCCGGCGGCACGGCGCTTGGCATCCTGCCGCAGGGCACACAGTTCAGTATCAGCGAGCGCACTGGCAACTGGGGAAAGATCGCACGCAGCGGCCCGCCGATTCCGGCCAGCGTTGGAGACTTCGTGGCGCCCGATGCTGCGGTCGGCGGCTGGGTATTCCTTGGGCGCGAGCATGGTGGACAGGTGGTCGAGGAATTCATACCCGACACCGCGCTCGACTGCATAGTCGTTCCTCCAAAACCGATCAAGGTCAAAGCGGGCCAGTTGCTCGGCCACCTTGGCCGGTACGACTCGCTCAATCATTCGGCGCCCACCCGCATGGTTCACATCGAGTTCTTCTGCGGCGAAGACATCAAGACCTTTCTTCAGACGAGCCGAGCCTGGATCCAGGAACACTCGCCGTATCCCGCGCGCTGGAAGGCGTTGGGGTTACCCGGCGAAGCCACGCTGCTGCGTATCGACAGGCGAACAAAGCTCTATAAGGCGGCCCATCAGGAGGGAAAGGACGCTCCGCGCACCGATGTCGTCCTAATGCTGTCGTTAGCGGAACTGGGCCGGCGAAAGGAACACAAGTTCAAAGAGACAAGCCCAGGCGCGGACAACCTGAAGCTCAACTGGTGGAAAGTGCACAGCGCCAATATGCTTGGCAACGAAATCAGTGGCTGGGTACGAGAACAGAATTTCGCGGGCGGTCGCGTCACGCGCGAGTATCCGCAGGGGTGGGTGGACTTCCAGACCATCGAGGGCGCGCATGACTCCGCCCATACGCTATGCGCCAAATCAGAAGCGTACGTCGACTATGCCTGCGACAAGGACATGCCGGCCACCGCTGCGCTGGACAAACTTAGTCCGCTAATGAAAAGCGTCTATCAGGCAATTTGCCCCGGCAGTAACGGCGACCGTGCCATCGACGAGCTATGCGTGGCCGCGAAAGACAGATGGCAGTCGCTGCGCGCGTCGCGCCTGATTATTCGGCACGAAAGCGAATGGGCCAACCCGTCCAAATGGAAATCGCTGACTGCGGAACTCGAAAAGGAAACGGGTGCAAATGCCCAGTACGCAGCCGAGCAACGGCGTATCGAGAAACTGGTGTGGTGGGAAGAGGTCAAGGCGAGACTGCCTGATTTACCTGGTCCGGCGGTGTTTCATATGCATCCGGTGGGGG